>JAAFIK010000019.1 GCA_013298665.1 Chitinophagales bacterium | reverse complement strand
TGCTGGTTACGTATTGCAGACCCGCTGCCAATGAATCGACAACAGAATAATTGGTCAGCGGGGCGCCACAGAAACATTCTGTTTTGAGGGTGAAAACAACATTGCTGTTCTGGGTAACCGTAGAGAGATCTACCGTTTTGGTAATGCCGATGGGTGGCAGGGTTTCAAAATTGGCCACCTGATCGGAAGTATTGTTACTGCTGCCCTGCACTGCTTTTACCCCCATACCTCTTCTTGCAAAAGCCTTATAAATGGTACAGCGGTGCGCATACCCATAAAGAATAGAATCCGCTTTCAGTATCGCATTACGCGCGTCAATAAAACCCGGGCTGCAGGGTTGCAGTTTCATCCCCTCCATCACTAAGCGCATCGCAATGATATTACCACCGGCATTGGCGGTATCAAACAGATCCGGGCCGATACTGCCCTGCTGTTTACACAACTCCCAGGTCATATCCCACAGTGCGCTGCACCAGATTTCTCCTATATCATGTACCTCACCCGAAGCCGCCATATCCGCATAAGTAATCGGGTTAATCGTCTTATTATAATTGTAGGGGTTCCTGCGGATACCGGCGCCGGTAACCGGCTGGCCGAGTACATAGATACCCATCGGCCTGGATTTTGTACTGTCTGCCATGGTTGCCGTAGCCCAGTTGGTGGTCAGCATGAGGGCAAAATAATCACTCCAGCCCTCACCCGCCTCCTCAAGGTTATTGAGGCAACTGCTGTTGGACGGGCCACCCGTAAGCCGGGTACTGATGCCATGCCCATATTCGTGTACCACCACCCCATTGTCAAAATCCCCATCACGATTGGGTGTGGTAGTGGTAAACAGGTACATCTGCATCCGCCCGGAACTGCCATCCGCAGGTGTTCCAAAATTGGCATTATTCGTACCGCCACCATCCTGGGCATCGGCTTTTACATAATCATTGCCCGCACCACCCCGGCCCAGATTGTCGGCCTGGAAATTGCCCGCGGCCTCGGTAAAGCCATATTTATAGGTCAGGTCATGCGTAATATTGTTCCAGTAAAAAAGGTTACTCAGCGCTGCCCTTCGGTTGGCCTTGATTTTGGGCCCCTGTGTAAGATCGGGTACAAAGCCAAAGGTAAGCGTGGGAATGGCTGTAGAAGAAGTATCACTACCCTGTGGTGTATTGGCATTCGTTGTATCTAAGGCTGCAAATACATTGTTGCCCCGGCTGATGGTATAATTGGTGGTACCATCAAAATGCCAGCCATGCGTGGTGGCCGTACTGCCTGCGCCCGCTTTCAGCCAGGGGTTATTCTCCACTGCAAACGCACCATGCGCGGGACTCTCAACAGGATAAGGGAGTACATTATACGTTGCACTGGTAACCGTTGGCGGAGGTGGGGGTGCCAAACGCGCAGGTACAGCCGGTACCGGTATTGCAGCACGGGCGGCATCCACACAAGCAACCGCATGGTTGTGTGGTTTGTCCCAGTTACAACTGACGGTCCAGTTGTCTTTTTCCAGTACCACACCACTGTTGGCATCAATCCGTATGTTCCACCAGTCACTCGATCCCAGTTTATCAATATTCACATTCCAGGCCAGATCCAGTACATCACTGTTCTCCCGCTTTACCCAGTATTTTTCCACCAGTATTTTTCCACGCGCAATACCCGCGCCATTGTATGTAATGGTATTGTCTGTAGCCAGGTTGTCTGCTGCCACGGTAAGGTTAACCGGCAAACCGGCCTGCACCGCAAGCGCGGCAAGACTAACCGCCTGCTGGGGAGATAATGCAGCGGCGCTGTTGGCGGCATACAGTTCTATCTTGGGGGCAAAACGGTTGGTTTGCGACAACAATACCCCGTTGCGGAAAGCCAGCGCATTGATGGCATTATATACCTTCACCCCATTATACCGCTGCTGGATGTATACATAACTGATACCCGTACCTGCATCGGTATAAGCATCTGCAACCAGCAGGTTATTGCGATCGGCCGTGCTGAGGTTGAGTACATCAGCAGATTGCTGTACCCACTGCATCGCTTGTTCACGGATACCCGTTTGGGCGGATACACGAAAGACAAAGGATAAAATAAGCAGTCCAACAAGCAATAGTTTTTTGTAAGTTTGTTGCATACAGTCAGTTTTAGTATCAGGTAAATATAAACCATATTTTATGAAGCAGCAACGCATAACGGGTAAAATCTCAACACCGGAAACACATGGCAGCGGGCGTTTTCTTTACTTTCTTGATAAAGTTGAAACCCTTTTTGAGGCTGCGGCAAAACAGCGGAACCCCGCAGACTGGTTGTACCGGAACAACCTGCGTACCCCGTTTTTTATGCTGGAGGGGTTGGCCAAATTATATGCAGAACTGCACAATACAAAGCGCTTTACCAAACTCAAGGAAAGATTCAAACAGGTAGAAGACCTGCTTGGTGCAATTGATTACTATGATGCCTTTATAAAAATGCTTGATAAAAGTCCAAAGATCACCCCCGCCGTTATGCGTTACCTGAAAGCCGGCCGGCACAGCAGTATTGTGGCGCTGCAGGAACACCTCGCGGCGAAGCAATGGCCGGATATCCACAACGGGCGTATCGCTAAAATCAGGCGCAAACTGGTAGATGCTGAATGGCAGGACAGTGCATCGGAGGTTGAGGGCATAGGCCAGGCTTATGCAGACGCTATTGAAGGCATCCGGACATTTACCGGTGACGGTGGTTGTACTTTTGACGATGTAGAAACAGGCGTACACGAGCTCCGGCGCAAACTCCGGTGGCTCAGCATTTATCCGCAGGCTTTGCGGGGAGCCATACAATTGAAGGCTACGGCTAAGAAACCGTCAAAAGCTTTGCTGAAATACCAAACCACAGCCACGCTGAACTCCCCTTTCAATACCATGCCCCCTGCCGGCGACCTGCAGCATATCCTCTACCTCGACAGGAACGGGTTCCTGGCACTGAGTTGGGTCATTGCTGCATTGGGCGAATTGAAAGACAGTGGCTTACAGGTGCTGATGCTTACAGATGCCCTGCAGCACGCTGAAAAACTTGCACCGGAAGCCGCACTGAAAAAAGCGTATACCCTGCTCGGCAGGAAACAACCACGCCTTGAACAACTCCTGCAGGACGCAGGGTCCATCTGTCAGACCTTTTTTAAAGACGGCATATTAACATCGCTTGTGGTGAAATAAGATGTGAGAGAAGAGACGCAAGATATGAGACATAAGATATGAGACACTGGGATAACCCTGGTCTCGCATATCTTACCGCTCCTATCTCATCTCCCGTCTTGCTTCCTGATAGTCAGTACTGAGTACGCAGTACTGCTACTAACCACCGCTTATCGCGGCAATACCGGGCAATACCTTACCTTCAAAATACTCCAGCATTGCGCCGCCACCTGTGCTTACATAGCTTACCTTATCTGCCAGTTGAAACTGGTTAACAGCAGCCACACTATCACCACCGCCCACAAGTGTAAACGCACCTGCAGCCGTTGCCGCAGCTACAGCCTCTGCCACACACTTTGTACCGGTCTGGAATTTTTCCATTTCAAAAACCCCCATCGGCCCATTCCACAGAATGGTTTTGCTCGCCATGATCACCGCAGTAAAGGCAGTGATGCTTGCTGCGCCGATATCCAGCCCCATCCAGCCCGCAGGGATAGCGTCATTACTGACCGTTTGTGTTTGTGCATCAGCCGCAAACTTATCAGCAATAACCGAATCGACCGGCAGGAGTATGTGCACCCCTTTAGCACTGGCTTTTACCAGTAACTCGTTGGCAAGATCAAGCTTATCTTCCTCACAAAGACTGCTGCCAATCTCCTTACCCTGTGCTTTCAGAAAAGTATACGCCATACCACCACCCACAATGATATTGTTTGCCCGTTCCAGCAGGTTTTCGATGATGAGTATCTTATCGCTCACCTTGGCACCCCCGAGGATAGCCGTAAACGGAGCAGCAGCATTGTGCAATACCTTTTCCGCACTCTTTACTTCGGCCTCCATCAGCAAACCAAACATTCGTTTGTCCGCAGCAAAATATTGTGCAATAACCGCAGTACTCGCGTGTGCCCGATGGGCAGTACCAAAAGCATCGTTTACATATATGTCACCCAGCTTCGACAGTTTTTCAGCAAAAGCAGCATCGCCCTTTTCTTCTGCCGCATAAAAACGCAGGTTTTCAAGCAGCAGCACTTCACCTTTGCGCAGCATACCGGCAGTCATATGCGCCTGTTCGCCGATGCAATCATCTGCAAAGAAGACATTCGTCAACGTTGGTTCCCCATCCACCACAGGGGCATCTTCATTGAGCAGTTGGTGCAGGTGTGGCAGCAGGTGTTTTAAGGAATATTTGTTTTCCGGCCCGCCCTTGGGGCGCCCGAAATGGCTCATCAGGATTACTTTACCCCCATCAGCCAGCACTTTGCGGATGGTAGGCAGTGCTGCACGCATACGGGTATCATCCGTAATCTCCATCGCCTCGTTGAGCGGTACATTGAAATCCACGCGGATCAGGGCCTTCTGGCCGGAAAAATTGTGTTCAGCGAAATTACTCATGTTATACTTATTTTAATCTAATTCAACAATATCAACATCATCATTGACCAGTACAGCTACCGCTTCATGTATACGATGTTTAATAAAATTCCAAAGGACTTGATTGTCGCAGTTTTCAACTTTCAGGAAAATTAATTTAGGAGGAGCCCCCAATCTGTCAATTAAAGCTGGAAAATCATTGTCTTTCGAAACCAGGATCACTTTACCATGCTCTTTCGCCTTTTGGTAGATATCAATATCATCCAATTGCAATATACCTAATGTATAAGATGATTTCACCACCCACCCGGTATCCTCCATTAGCCATTTGGCAATCGCTGGCGAAAGATTGCTATTTAACCAGATTTCCCAATCAAGCTGCATGAATAACACGGGTTCTGTTCATGTGACGGGATGCGTACAGGAGACTCGCTTGTATGTCTTCTGCTTCCAGAACGGGGTGCTGTTCCAATATTTCCTCATTCGTCATACCATTAGCGAGCATTTCCAGTATATCTACCACAGGAAAACGCAAACCCCGCACCACAGGCCTTCCACCCATCAGCCCCGGCCGGATAACAATTCTCTTTAAAAGTATTTCTGTCATTAGTGCATCCATTAGAAACGGTTTGGTGATGTAAAAGTAACAAAAAAGGCTTTCCATGCATGGAAAGCCTTTTAAATACCTTAAATACAACCTTATGTTTTTATTGCACATGACCTGCCGGTACACGGGCAACATCACGAAACATGAGCCTATTTGCTGATCAGTCCTGCAAAATAATGAACCGTACGCACCAACTGGCTTACATAACTCATTTCATTATCGTACCAACTTACGGTTTTCACCATTTGCTGATTACCCACCGTCATCACTTTTGTCTGCGTAGCGTCAAAGAGACTGCCATAATTGATCCCGATGATATCACTGCTCACAATTTCATCTTCGGTATACCCAAAGCTTTCGTTGCTCGCAGCTTTCATGGTGGCATTCACTTCTTCGGCAGTAGTTGCTTTGCCAAGGATGGAGTACAGCTCAGTTACCGAACCAGTAATCGTGGGTACGCGTTGTGCCCCACCATCGAGTTTGCCTTTCAGTTCCGGCAATACCAGACCAATTGCTTTGGCTGCGCCCGTGCTGTTGGGTACGATATTGGCTGCCGCTGCCCTTGCCCGGCGCAGGTCGCCTTTGGGATGCGGGGCATCCAGTGTATTCTGGTCGTTCGTGTAGGCATGGATCGTACTCATAATACCTGTTACAATACCGAATTTGTCATTCAGTGCTTTGGCCATGGGTGCCAGGCAGTTGGTGGTACAGCTTGCACAACTGATGATCGTTTCGCTGCCATCAAGAATAGCATGGTTTACATTGAAAACCACCGTTTTCAGGTCGCCGGTAGCCGGTGCTGAAATCACCACACGTTTGGCGCCGGCCGTAAGATGCGCTGCAGCCTTATCTTTATCGGTAAAGAAGCCTGTACTTTCAATCACCACATCCACACCGTGGTTACCCCAGGGAATCTGTGCAGGATCCTTTTGTGCATATATTTTTACTTCATGACCATTGACGATGATCGAATTGTCGGTACTGGTTACTTCCTGGCCAAAACGTCCCTGCGCGCTGTCGTATTTGAGCAGGTGAGCCAATACAGCCGGACTGGTTAAATCATTAATCGCTACTACGTCAATCCCCTGCATGTTATAGATCTGGCGGAAAACCAAGCGACCGATACGTCCGAAGCCATTAATGGCCACTTTTACTGTACTCATAATGCTGTAAAATTTAAATGATAGATGCTGTTTTGCGTGGCAAAATTACAAGGTTTGCTGCGAACAGCGGCAGAATATTTTTCCCTCCGGTTGCCATATCCGGAAAATCAGGAACATGCGCACCAAATGCCTCCACCCGGCATTTAATAAAACCCGTACAGCATTGGTATACATACGTTCAGGGAGAAGGGGAGAAATAAGCAAGTTCGGCGCTGAAGTCCAACCCGGGATAGGCCATCTGCAGGGCTTTTGTCTTTTCCAGATGTGTGGCGAGGAAGCGCCGGTGTTCATTCGATCCGGGGTTGAAAGGCTTGTGTACCAGTGCTGCCCGCAGTGCATACACCTGTTTCATCATGACTGCGGTAGGCCCATCCATACAGGTGGCAACAAATTTTTCCCATACATAATTGGTGGCCAGATAATTGGGATGCGCCATATCCTCTGCAAAAAAACGGTAATCACGGAGGTCGTCCATCACCAGTTCATAAGCAGGAAAATAATACAGCCGGTTGAACTTGCCCACCAGGTGGTGAACCGCTTGTATAAGGACGGCCTTGCTCCGGTTGTTGTCGATAAAACCCTCACGCAGGTGCCGCACGGGGCTGATGGTAAAGATGATGTTGAGCCGGGGGTTAAACATCAGCAGCCGGTGGATGATATTGTCCAGCGCACCCAGTACCTCTTCCACCGCCAGCAAACGCCGGTTAAACCGGTCGGCAGCCACTTTATGACAATTGGCTACCACCCGTTTGTTTTCCAGTTCATACACAAATGCAGACCCCAGCGTAAACAATACCCAATCCGCACTTTTCAGAAAATCATGCGCATCGGTCTGCGACGCATTTATTTTTTGCAGACAGGCTTCCTGGTCCATATCCGAAAAACGGGTATGGTGATCCCAACTGCCCCAAAGTTCCTGGTGGTAAAACAAATCATCCGCCGTATAAAGTTTGTGCTCAATATAGCCGGTAACCGCGCGGGCGATGCTGACCGGGTTGAAGAGAATGCCATTCGGGTTGTCGGATACCCTGAACTTGTGCTGCCGGAGCTTATCTGCCATATTTTCGGTAAAACAGGAACCCACCAGTAGTAAAGGCTGTGTATAATGGATAAGGGTATCCAATGGCCGGGGGGTGAACGCTGCGCGAAATTCCATATTTGTTGGGCTTGATATTGCGCTGCAAAGATAGTGGTATTGCACACCGGGCACACCACGCTCAGGCAAAGACGGTCATCGCCATACGACTGCAATCAGCCAGCGCATCCATGTTGAGGCTGGGCAGAAATCCCCGCTCCCGGAAATAAGGAATAAGCTGCTCGGTATCCATATTACCCACCAGTACATCATCCGCCATCGGGCAACCACCAATCCCCTTCAGCGCCCCGTCAAAACGGCGGCAACCGGCGTCCATGGCGGCATCAATCTTTTCCCGCCACTGGTGGGGTGCCGCATGCAGGTGAACGCCAAATTCCACGCCGGGATAGGCCGGTATAAGCGTGGTTAATGCAGCTTGTACCTGAGCGGGCGTAGCCAGTCCCACCGTATCTGCCAGTGAAATGATCCGGATATCCATCGCCACCATTTGCGCTACCCAATGCAGCAGGATACTTTCATCGTAGGGGTCGCCATAAGGATTGCCAAAACCCATTGACATATACACCACCAGTTCCTTGTTGTTCCTGATACACAATTCCTGTATCTCATCCACCCGCTCAAGTGAAGCCGCAATGGAAGCATGGGTATTGCGCTGCTGAAAAGTCTCCGAAACCGAAAACGGGAACCCGAGAAAATCTATCGCCCCGTGCCGCAACGCGTCTTCAGCACCACGGGTATTGGCAACGATCGCCAGCAACCTGCTCTGCGTATCCGACAAGTCCAATGCCCCGATAACCGCCGCCGTATCCGCCATCTGCGGTATCGCTTTGGGCGACACAAAACTGCCGAAATCAATCGTATCAAAACCCACACGCAGCAACGCATTGATATATGCAATCTTTTGTGCCGTGGGTATCTGGTGTACCCATCCCTGCATCGCATCACGCGGACATTCAATTAACCTGAAAGCTGTGTTGCTATTCATATATAGACGCTGTTTATACGCTTGAAATGATTGTAAATTTTATTCCGGCTGCTTTTCCGGCGGGTCAAGTCCCAACCTGCATACGCCGTTCAATTTCCACCCGCATTGTATTAAAAAACTTATTCCGGTCCTTTTCACCCACCGTACTGATCATGGTTGACTTTTTGATGATTGTTCCGATCGAAGCCGCTGTATAACCACAAAACCCTTCATGCCCCGTATGGATATAGTTAAGGATGGCGTGATTCAGGTAAACCCTTTGTACCTCCCCCATCTGCATCAGGATGGTATTATCGCCCAGTACCGCGCCGTTATAATAAAGCTTGAATGCTGCGCCCGGAGCCGTATGCCCGCCCGGCATAAATTTACAGCCCGCAGCCGCCTGTTCTTCAATATGGTGAACCAGCAGCAGCAATTGCCGGTACAGCAACTGCACCGTTTCTTCATGGTCAAACAGCATCGCCTCACGGCAGTATTCAATCTGCCGCAATGTACTGTTGATCGTTTCTGCACTCCATATCTCTTCTGAAGGTATGGTGTTGTACGTATGGATGATTTTTTTGCTCAGTTGTTGCCAATTGTCGTTAATCAGCTCCCCCAGTACAAACTTCTTTGTATTGAAGGCTGCACTGTGCAGGATCGTCTTCAGCCAGGCAAAGAACTTAAACGCCGCCAGTTCGTGAAAGTGGAAATAATGAAACACCGGTACATCCTTTGCCAGGTAATACATCCGGCAGGGGTTGAAAGAAGCCAGTTGCTGCAGTTCACCGAGAATAGAACCCAGGTGACGCTCCAGGTCGAAGTTGGCAAAATCAATCTGCTGGCCGCCAAAAAGCACCTGGTTACCATTCGCCTGCAGAAAGCCGTCTACCGACAGTCCAAACGTCCGGCTGAGCAGGATCACCTCATCAAAACTGAGCAATTTTTCTCCCCGTATGCGGCGGTAGGCACTGTCTGCACTGAGGTTCAGCAAAGCCGCCACCTCATCTGCAACAGCAAGGTGACCCGGCAGTTGCTGGCGGATCTGCTGAAAAAGAGCCTGTTGTATCGCTTTCGGGTCAGTCATTTCTTTTGCAATATCCCGTTTTCTTTTGATTATGATTTGCAAAAATTGCAAATTATCCGGTAAAAAGTCGCTTCCTGCATAAAAAATGCTACTCCCCGGTCACGCCGGTATCCCGGGTACGGTATCCTGCCAATCCCTGGCTTCCTGTCCTGTCCATCAATTCGCAGCTCCAGTACTTGCGGGATAGTTTTACAGCAAAATCAATCAGTATGAACCCTGCAAAGATCCGCAAACATAAAATACTGCTCTTTATCCTGCTCTGCCTGTTGCTGCAATATTGCAGGGCACAGCAAAGCCCCGCAGACACAGCAGCTGACGAGCGCATTAATTTTTATGTATTTACAAAAGATGCAGACGCAAAAGTGGATATTTTCGGAAATACCATCCTATGGCGGGCCCGGGCCAAAAGCCTGCTCAGCGGCAAACAGCTCAGGGTGGTGATTGCAAACGATACACGGCAGGTGGTAAACGCCATCACCACCATCCTCCGGACAGCAGGTAATGCCCGCATCGGCAGCCTCTGGTTCGATTCGCATGGCCTGTACAAACAAGGCTACTCCTCTTTTCACATCGGCACCGATGAATACAGCTACCACAACATCAGCGACAGCGCATATACCTCCACACTCCGGCAACTCTCCCCCTACTGTGACGATGCCACACATATCGGTATCGGTTCCTGCTACAGCGGGGCTACATTTTATTTTCCCGGCAACGCCACCGTACCCTGTGGAAGGATGAACGGCGACTCGTTGCTCATCGGCATCGGCCGGCTCTTTATGACATCTACCATTTACGGCAGCGAAAGCTGGGTAATGGCGAAGCCGGGAATTTTTAACGACAAATTCGGGTTTGCGGGCTACCCGCTTGGTAAACGTTACCGCAGCCGTTACTGGCAACCCGTTTGGGAACGCTTGGGACAATGGAACCGTTATCGCCACGATACCGGCATTTTTGAACCCGTTGCCACCGTTGCGCTCAACAGCAGCGGACAAATCACCCTGCGCTCCCGGCACTACCAGCAATTGCGCAAAGGACAAAAGGCCATTTCCAAAAACCTCGCAAAATTAGAATAGTACCGGGTATATGTCTGCGGATGCCAGCCCGTCAGCAATACCTGGCCAGCACAAACTGACCAGTACCATTTTCATATATTTTATCCAGCCCATGGGGTAACCCACCGCGTTACTTCCCACTATGCTGTCACCATTTATCCCTTCCACATATGTACCGTTTTATCTTTTTACTCCTCCTCGTTTGCCCCGGCAGCAAAAACCTGCAGGCGCAAACCCGTTTTACCCAGCTTTGTTTTTCGCGTAAAAGCAATTACCTCGACTTTGACCCGCAGGATTATATGCCGGGTAAAAAGGCTTTTTACCTTTACGAAAATTGTTGCTATACCCTCGTACTCCGCAACCACAAACAATACCAGGCCCGCATCCTGTACATCAAACCCGACAGCATCGTACTCACCAGCCACCTCAATGCCGCCGTGGCCCGCAGGGAAAAAACCACTTTTGATACACTCACCATTTCACCCGCTGATATCAGTACGATACGCCTCATCAGCGATCGCATGATGGGCTTGTTCAGGAATGTATCCCTCCGTAAATACAACTACTATTTCACGGAAGGTAATGCCCCCAAACGGCTGCGTACCGATACCATCGCCCTCTATACCAATGCCCCCGACTCCTGTGAACTGGTACCCTATCTCTCTGCCCGGGGCATCGACCGTATCTATGAAAGAAATGGGTACACCTGCTATTTCGAAGGCCGCCTCACCAAAGACACCACCACCCCAAAAGCAGACAGCAGCAGCAAAAAAGAAACCCGGTTCCGCACACACAATATTGCCTGGGTATTACCCACAGGCGCCAACCAGATCAATGGCTGGGCCCTCGGGCTGCATACCGGAAACATCAACGGCGAAAAGCTGACCATCAACGGACTCAATACCAGTGGCGACGCCGGAGGAATGTTTATCAGCATGATCTCTCTGATTCAGGTCTTTTCCACCACCTCGCTTGCCCAGATGAGCGATAGTCCTGACACTGAGCTTTATGTCACCAATATCAATGGGTTGAGCCTGAGCATAGGCGGGATATTCTTCTGTCGTAATGTACGGGGCATAGCCATCAATGGCGGGATGTGCGGGGTAGCCAAAAGCCGGGGTATCAGCATCTCCGGTGTCATCAACGACATCTTCGATTTTAAAGGCATCAGCATCGCTGGTTTAAGGAATGAATCTGTCTATGGGAGGGGCATACAGATCGGACTGATCAATGTGTGCAAACACTTTAAGGGACTGCAGATTGGTTTGTGGAATGTCAACAGCAAACGTAAACTGCCGTTACTGAACTGGGGGAGTTAGGAAATGGTAAGTCCATCTCCCCGCTGCCGGCCAGCCTCGTACAAAATAACCCCGGTAGCCACCGATACATTCAGCGAATCAAAGTTACCCGTCATCGGTATGCGGAAAATCCGGTCGCAGGTTTTAAGTAAGGCGAGATAAATACCATGCTCTTCTCCCCCCATCACAATGGCGCAGGGCAGGGAAAAGTCGATGGCTTGTATGGGTGTTGCAGCCGTCATTTCGCTGCCAAATACCTGTATTCCGTTGAGGTGCAGTTCGTCCACCGCCTTCATCAGGCTGTTGACCCGGCATACGGGCAGTTGCTCCAGCGCACCGGCCGATGTGAGGATGGCGTCCTCATTGAGCGCCCCCACCCCCTTATCTGGTATAATGATCGCATTGACCCCAAAGCAGAAAGCACTGCGGGCAATACCCCCGATATTCCGGATATCAGTGATGCCATCAAGGATAAGAAACAGCGGTACCCTTCCTTCATCAACAATAAACGAAATCACCTGCTGCAGATCCTGGTACTGTATTTTTGAAATCACCGCCACACAGCCATCATGGTTACCCACATTAAACCCGTTCAGCTTTTCCACCGGCACCTTATTGATGGGTACATTCGCCGCAGCGGCCAGCTGGCGCATGTCTTCCACCACATCTCCATGCCGCGTATTGTGCAGGTAAATGCGCTCCAGTGCCTTGCCATTGCGCAGGGCTTCATTCACGGCTTCAAAACCGATAACCAATGTACTTTTTTTGGGTCTGTGCTGTTGCTGACGAAAATTTTTCACGCAGCAAAGGTAAAGGATTAGCGGTTTGTTCAGCCAGCAATTACCCCAAACATCCGCAATAACAAAGCCCCCCGTTTGCACGGAGGGCTTAACAAGATGATGAAAAAGAATTTATTTCAGTCCGAATGCTTTCTTTACCTCTTTTACTGCATCTAATTTCTCCCAGGTAAACAACTCCACTTTTTTCTTAACCGATTTACCATCAGGAGAGATAAACGTCTTCTCAACCGTTTCGTTCTTACGACCCATATGTCCGTAAGCAGCAGTTTCGCTGTACATGGGGTTGCGCAGTTTCAACCGCTGCTCAATAAAGTATGGACGCATATCGAAGCAGGACATACCCATAATTTTCGCCGCAATTTCACCATCCGTCATCGCAACCTTGGCCGTGCCATAGGTAACTACGTTGATGCTCGTCGGCTGGGCCACTCCAATGGCATAACTCACCTGAACCAGTACCTCATCACAAAGTCCGGCAGCCACCAGGTTCTTGGCAATATGACGGGTAGCGTAAGCCGCAGAACGATCTACCTTACTGGGATCCTTACCGCTGAAAGCACCGCCACCATGTGCACCCTTACCACCATAGGTATCTACAATGATCTTACGACCCGTAAGCCCTGTATCGCCGTGCGGACCACCGATCACAAACTTACCCGTAGGGTTGATATGGTATTTAATTTTATTGTTGAAAAGGTGACTGTACTTCGGATATTTTGCTTTTACCCTCGGTACCAGTATATTGATGATGTCTTTCTTTATTTTGGCAAGCATCGCGTCATCCTTACCAAAATCGTCGTGCTGTGTAGAAACCACGATGGCATCGATACGCACGGGACGGTTGTTATCATCATACTCCAGCGTAACCTGGCTCTTCGCATCTGGACGCAGGTACTTAATCGCTTTGTTTTCACGACGCAGTGCTGCCAGTTCAATCAGCAGTTTGTGTGCGAGATCAAGTGCCAGTGGCATATAATCGTCTGTCTCGTTGGTGGCATAACCAAACATCATTCCCTGGTCGCCGGCACCCTGCTCTTCCTTTTTCTTGCGGTCAACCCCCTGGTTGATATCACCACTCTGCTCGTGAATGGCAGAGAGGATACCACAGGAATTGGCTTCAAACATATATTCGCTCTTGGTATAACCAATACGGCGGATTACCCCACGCGCAATCTCCTGCACGTCTAAGTATGCTTTGCTTTTTACTTCACCAGCCAGTACCACCTGTCCGGTTGTTACCAGGGTTTCACAGGCAACTTTGCTGCTGGCATCAAAAGCCAGGAAATTATCAATAAGGGCATCGCTGATCTGGTCAGCGACTTTATCCGGATGTCCTTCACTTACCGACTCCGATGTAAATAAATAAGGCATGCTTAAATTTTTAGGGTGCAAAGATAGGGGTGCAGACTTAAAGCACAAAGTCTCCCGTCAGAATCGGGAGACTTTGTCAATATCTATCGCAATCACTTAAATTTTTGAATACACAATACGCAGACGCATACGGTAGTTGACGTTATTACCGGCACCCAGCTTTACACGTCCCCAGGCAATGGCGTTGTAGAAATTCTCCTTCCCAAATATCCCGAGCTGCTTGGTATAGTCCAACTGAAAGGGCGCATAGACACGGAACGTACGTACGCTGTCCTTACGGGTAACAATCGCCTGTACGTAGCGGGAAATATTAAATGTGTAATAATTGATGGTACGGCCAGAATTATCCTGCTTGAACCGGCGGAATCCGCCAAAATAACCAATATTGAAATTGGTCAATCCCGGGTAATACGGGTAGGCTATATCAGGATTGAGGTCATACGGTATGGGTCGGAAATTATTCACCCCCGTATCAATAAGATCCATGTATAAATAGTTGGGAGACGTAAAAATTGTATCGACTGCCTGCGCACCGGGTACCTGCTCAAGAAAAAGTTCTGCACGGTGAATGATCCGGTTATCGAGTGTACGTAACCCCGGAATACTGACATTGGTATAAGTACCCGGCCCCGCCTGTAAGTAAGCGGCATCGGCTGCCGGGGTATTGATTTCTGCACCGGTATACGTCCTTTTCAGGTTGCAGGCATAAGCAGAACGGCGGGTAGCCCCGGTTACACTTTGTGCAAACCCAAAGGAGGCAAATGTAGTATCTGTTTTACCGGCATTGCGGATGCGGTAATGCACCTCAAGCCGGGTGAGGGCATTGATGAGGTTGCAGTAAAACAACCCCTTCTTACCCGTATAATTAGAATCGGTAATGATCCCAAAACCTTTATAGATCAGCTTCCAGGTAGAATCAGACCGGAAGGCATTATTACCCGGCGTAACCGTGGTATCACGGTTGTACAAGGCATTCAGAAAAGCATTATCAGTAATGCGTATCCTGATCTGGTTACGCACCGAATCTTTCCTGTTCCGGAAAACCGTCCAGTTGCGGAGGGTTGCCGGATTGATTACCGCCGAGCCTATCGCCGGGCCAAGACCGGACGGGCGTTTGGAAAAAGGAAATGCTGTAGTATCCGGGAAGTCGCCGGAAGTAACCGGCCTGATTTCAAGCCGCTGCGGTACCGTTGTGTCGCCATAAAAACCACTATAAGCCAGACAAAGGACAACCGAATCAAATCCTCCGGCAGCGTTGATTGAATCGCGGTTGCCATACGTAAAGGGATAAATATTCGGTTTGAGTTCAGCGTAGATACTGGACGTCGTTTTACCAAAGACGGGGTCTTCCGATAAACCAATGGTACCCAACGGAAAATCTGCACCTGAAGCCACCAGTGATGAATCGTTAAAAAAGCCCTGGGTCAGATTGACAGGGAGGGTATCCGCAAAGGTAGACACGTTATCTACAGGGGGAATCAACCCACTACCAAGATCAGTCGTATCCAGCTTATTACAGGCGGTGAACACATACCCGGAAAAAATGATTGCAGCTACTGCTATCGGTAAAAATCTTTTTGACAACATAAATAGTTTTAAATACGCAGGTTACAGAACAAACTACTTCGCAAGGTCGGAATATAATTGTAAATAGTCTGTTAAATCGCTTTCGGCATCGAAGTGCAGTACCTTTTTACCCTTCAGCTTACTGAACTCATCCACCAACTTTTTTTCTACGTTGGCATCCCCGAAAGTGACCGCATCTGAGAAAAAAGCACCTCCGCGCTGGATAGCACTGTTATTGGCTTCCTTATAAATATCCAGTTCCTTTTTGGTTACATTTTCATTGATGGCTGCAAGCCGGGTAAATTCATCACCCATACTTTCGGTAAAGGTATTTTCCCCGATGGTGTAAATCGTTTTACTGTGTGCGAATACCGGCTCTTTTTTGTACGCCGTTTTGATGAGCATGGGAATAAGTCCGGTCATCCACCCGCTGCAATGAATCAGGTCGGGAGGCCAGCCGAATTTACGAACCGTTTCAAGCGCCCCTTTACAGAAAAGTACCGTGCGGAGGGCATTGTCTTCATAAAAACGTTCATCATCATCGGCAAATACAAATTTGCGTTTGAAATAATCCTCATTATCTAAAAAATACACCTGTAACCTGGCACTGGGCAATGAGGCCACTTTAATCACCAATGGATAATCATCCCCATCAATGGAAACATTGATGCCGGAGAGGCGTACCACTTCATGCAGCCGGTGTCTTCTTTCATTGATCACCCCAAACCGGGGCATAATGCACCTCACTTCCATTCCACTGTCGTTCGCCTTTACCGCCAGTTTATTCACCATTTCGGCGAATTCTGTCAATTCCAGGTAAGGCGACATTTCGTTGGCAATAAATAAAATCCGTTTCTTTGTTGACATTTGCGCAGAATTAGTTGCCTAAGATTTTTAAGGTGTGCAAAGGTACAAATAATTAACCAAATGAGATAAACCCATACATTTGGTGGCCTAAAACGATAGTCGTATGATCATTTTCAAGGAGGCTGGTTCGATCACCCGGCACCTTCAGGAACAGCAATCCGGGGGTGTTCCTGTTGGCTTTGTACCTACCATGGGTGCCCTGCACGCGGGACACCTCTCACTGGTCACCACCGTCAAAAATGATGGCGGTCTCTCCGTCTGCAGCATATTTGTAAACCCTACCCAGTTCAACAATGCTACCGACTTCGCCCGCTACCCCATTACCGTAGCAGCAGATATCCAACTCCTCGAAAATGCAGGTTGCGATGTTCTCTTTCTGCCCGATGTGGCCCAAATTTACCCCGACGGCACCATACTTTCCAGCCCCTACCACCTCGGATACCTCGAAACAGTACTCGAAGGCAAATACCGCCCGGGGCATTTCCAGGGCGTTTGCCAGGTGGTACACCGGCTTCTCGATATTATACAGCCCAACCGCCTTTACCTGGGCAGCAAAGATTACCAGCAGTGTATGGTCATCCGGAAATTAGTTGAATTAAAGCAGCTTGCTGTTGAGGTCATTGCCTGCCCTACCCTCCGTGAAACAGACGGCCTGGCCATGAGCAGCCGGAATATGCGGCTTGATGCCAGCGCCCGGCAGAAAGCCACGGCCATCTACGCCACCCTCATGTACATCCGGCAACAGGTTCAGCCCGGCCCGCTCGATCTCCTCCTGCAAACAGCCGGCCACCAATTGGCTGCGCAGGGGTTTGAAGTGGATTATGTGGCCATCGCTGATGCCCGTTCGCTCCAATTGTATACGCACTGGGATGGGAATACCCCACTTGTAGCCCTTATCGCCGCAACAATCGGTGGCATAAGATTAATTGATAATATGGTATTGTAACCACCCCTGTACCGGCCCACTTGCTACTTGCCCCGATCTCCCTAATTTTGCGGTGTTATGACAATTGAAGTACTCAAATCAAAGATTCACCGGTGTACGGTAACAGAAGCCAACCTCAATTATGTGGGCAGTTGCACCATCGATGAAAACCTGCTCGATGCAGCCAATATGATCGAGTTTGAAAAAATACAGATCGTCAACGTCAACAATGGCGAACGCCTCGAAACCTATATCATTAAAGGTAAAAGAGGGTCGGGCGTAATCTGTATGAACGGCCCTGCCGCCCGTAAAGTAATGACCGGCGATACAATCGTGATCATGAGCTATGCACAGATGGATTTCGAATTGGCCAAAACCTTCAAACCCGCTGTTATCTTCCCCGATGGCGCCAATAAATTGCCGTAAGCAGTTTATCTCCCTTTTGGTATTCCTGTCGTAACTTGTCCGCCAATGATGAGTAAACGCGTCTTGTCCATACTACAGTACCTCTTCTTCCTCGGTCTCGGCCTGTTTCTGGTATGGTACCAGTTTCATGGGATGACACCCGGCCAGCGGCAACGTTTCAGCGCCTCATTACAGGAAGCCAACTATACCCTGCTTTTGCCGATTATTGCATGCTCCTTAGCCAGTCACCTCAGCCGTGCAGCCCGGTGGCGGCTGCTGATCAGTCCCATGGGCTATACCCCTTCCTTAGCCAATGCCTTTTCCGTGACCATGGTCGGTTACCTGGCCAATTCCGCAGTACCACGCCTCGGCGAGGTGTTAAAATGTACCCTGCTCGGGCGTTATGAAAAAATTCCGGTGGACAAACTCATCGGAACCATCCTCACCGAAAGGTTATTCGACCTTTTCTGCTATGCCATTTTTATTGGCATCACCCTGCTGGTGCAGTTGGACGTAGCCGGCCCCTACCTGCGTCAAAGTCTCCAAAGCATACTGGCACGCAATCCGCTGCCCTGGTGGGTCTGGCTGCTCGCAGGCATCTCCTTTGCAATATTGTTATGGCTCACTGTCCGCTGGCTGTTGCGCCGCTTTGTACAACACGCATGGCTCCGGAAACTTAAAGGGATCATCCGGGGGCTCCGTGAAGGACTCGGCACCATTATGCACCTCCGGAAAAAGGGGTGGTTTATTGCCCATTCCATTTTTATCTGGAGTATGTACCTCGTACAAATCTATATTGGCTTCCGGGCCATGACCGCTACCGCAGGGCTGGGTTGGGGTGCTGCCTGCTCCGTACTCACGCTGGCTACACTCGCCATGATCCTCACCCCCGGCGGTATCGGCGCCTTTCCCATCGGCGTACAGGAAGTGCTCCTGCGCTACGGCGTGGTCAACGGTTCCTTTGGCTGGCTCATGTGGGGTGCATCCACCAGTATTATTGTGGTAACAGGACTCATCTGCCTGCTCGCCCTCCCTTACATTAATAAAAAAAGACAACAACATGAAACAATCCACAGCCATACCGGCTAAAATATATACCCTGCCCGCATTACTGCAGGAAGTAAAACGCTGGCGGCTCAAAAACAAAAAGATCGTTTTCACCAACGGGGTATTTGATATCCTCCATGAAGGCCATATCGCCTCATTGAGTGAGGCCGCTGCCATGGGACATATACTCATTGTTGGCGTGAATGCAGACGCTTCTGTAAAACGGCTCAAAGGAGAAAGCCGGCCCGTTAACTCCGAAACCTCACGCGCCCTGCTCCTGGCTTCCCTGCTCATGACAGACGCCGTGGTGATCTTTGAAGAAGATACCCCGCTCAACCTCATCACTGCGATCCTGCCGGATGTATTGGTAAAAGGCGGTGATTATACCCCCGACCAGATTGCAGGTGCTAAAGAAGTTGTTGTCAATGGCGGAACAGTACACATCGCGCCCATACTCGAAGGGTTCTCCACAACCGGCATTATCCGGCGGATGCAGAACGGTGGCTGAGACCGGCCAAATCAACAAAATTAATCATCAAACTGACCAGGATGCCCGGCGAGACCAACCTTACGCAAATGCTGCGTACCATGCAGCCAAAACTCAACGACGGAGCCTATGTTTTTTGTGCCTGCAACAACCCCGCAATGATACCGGCAGATAAAATCATTATGCGCTTTAAGGAAACAGAAGGTTATACGCTTATCCTTGATCGTGAAACCGCCGACGCGTATGGATTTTCTTACAGCTTTACCGCAGCCTGGATTACGCTGACTGTACATTCTGCATTGGAAGGCGTTGGCTTAACGGCTGCTTTTTCAGGTGCACTTGCCCGGAATGGCATCAGTTGTAATGTAGTGGCGGCGCTTTATCACGACCATATCTTTATAGCACATACAGATGCCGCAAAAGCAATGGATACCTTACGCCAACTTTCGGCGCAATACCAATAACACCAATCGCCGCAGGAAGAAAAAAAGGTACAAACGATGCTTAAATCATCTCCCCAAGTCTTGCCACTACTTCATCCACCTCAGCCCTGGTGTTGTATTTACTGAAGCTGAAACGCACCGCCACCTGGTTGGGATTATTATTGATGGCGCGGATAACATGGCTGCCCGCATCTGCACCCGAAGTACATGCACTGCCACCACTCGCACAGATATTATGGATGTCCAAATTAAACAGCATCATTTCGCTTTTCTCCGTTTTCGGGAAGCTCACATTCAGTACAGTATAGAGGCTCCTGCCCAAGGGATCGCCATTAAAAGAAACACCAGGTATATGCTGCCGCAGTTGTTCGTGCATATAATATTTAAGCGTGCCGATATAAGCACTGTCTTCCTCATAATGCGCCGTTGCCAGTTCAAGCGCTTTGGCAAAACCTACAATACCATAGAGGTTCTCCGTACCCGCACGCATATTCCGTTCCTGCCCGCCGCCATTGATGTAAGGCCTGATGCGTACATTTTCATTGATGTACAATATCCCCACGCCCTTGGGGCCGTGAAACTTATGCCCGGCACCGGTAACAAAATGTACAGGGGTATTCCGCAGGTCAAAAGGGAAGTGACCCACCGTCTGCACGGTATCGCTATGAAAAATGGCATTGTACAGGCGGCAGAGCTCACCCGTAGCATGAATGTCTGATATATTACCAATCTCATTATTGGCGTGCATCAGCGTCACTAAGCATTTTTCCTCACTCCTCGCCAGTATCTTCTCCAGGTCGTCCATATCGATATGCCCGTCAGGCATGAGTTTTACATAACTCACTTCCACCTCATCACGACGGTCAAGTGCTTCCACCGTATGGCTGGTAGCGTGGTGCTCAATCGCCGAAGTAATGATGCGGCGGCACCCAAGATCGCGCACCGCGGCCGTAATAGCCGTATTACTGCTCTCCGTTCCACCACTGGTAAAAAAGAGTTCAGCAGGATGCGCGTTCAGCAACTTAGCCACTGTTTTGCGCGACTCCTCTATAGCCATACGCGTTTCGCGGCCATAACTGTAAATGGAAGAAGGATTGCCATATTTTTCCGTCAGGAAAGGCATCATCACCTCCAGTACTTCCGGTGCAAGCGCCGTGGTGGCGGCATTGTCAAAATAAATTCTTTTAGCAGACATACAAATCGTTTTAAGGCATCTTCCGGGTTTGTTGCATAGTACTTTACATCAGTTCTTTAATATCCTGCATCAGGCGGAGCGCAATATTATTGGCTGTTGTTTCAAAACTGCTTTCCGCATAAATCCGGATGATCGGTTCGGTATTGCTGGTGCGGAGGTGTACCCAATCCCCGTCAAATTCAATCTTCAGGCCATCCTCAGTATTGACCGGATTGTGCTTGTACTTATCCCGGATACGCGCAAATACCTCCTGCACATCAATACCGGCCTCCAGCGTAATCTTGTTCTTGCTCATAAAATAATCCGGGTACCCATTGCGCAATTGCCGGATGGTTTTCTGGCTGTGTACCAGGTGCGTCAGGAACAGGGCAATGCCAATAAGGGCATCACGACCGTAATGCAGATCCGGTACAATTATGCCGCCATTACCCTCACCACCAATAACCGCCGATACCGCTTTCATCCTGTTCACCACATTTACCTCTCCTACCGCGCTGGGATGGTATTCGCCGCCATGCTTTACTGTAATGTCTTTAAGTGCACGCGTACTGCTCATATTGCTTACCGTATTGCCCTTTCTTTTACCCAGCACATAATCAGCCACCGCCACCAATGTATATTCCTCGCCAAACATGGTACCGTCCTCACAAACAAAGCAAAGCCGGTCCACATCAGGATCAACCGCTATACCGAGGTGGGCATTTTCTTTAACCACTTCATTACTGAGTTGGGTCAGGTGCTCCGGCAATGGCTCCGGATTGTGTGCAAACCGGCCATTCACCGTTTCGTTCAGCACCACAATATCCTTAACCCCAAGGGCCTTCAGCAAGGCCGGTACTGCTATGGCACCGGTACTGTTCACCGCATCCACCACAATCTTCAGTTTGGCCTTCCTGATGGCCGGTACATCCACCAGCGGGTAACTGGTAATGGCGTCGATGTGTTTGCGCAGCGAACCATTGTCTGCCGTAACCGAACCCAGTTTATCAACACCGGCAAAACTGAACGCTTCATCCGCAGCCAGCGACAATATCGTAGCCCCTTCTTCCGCACTGATAAATTCGCCCTTACTGTTGAGCAGTTTGAGCGCATTCCATTCCCTGGGGTTATGACTGGCGGTGAGGATGATCCCACCCGCAGCAGCTTCAAATACCACCGCCATTTCCACCGTGGGCGTGGTGCTGTAATCCAGGTCAACCACATCAAAACCCAGTCCTGTAAGGGTACTGATCACTAATTGTTTGACCATTGCCCCGCTGATCCGGCCATCGCGGCCGATCACCACTTTACGGTTATCCCCCTGCCCCATCAGCCAGGTGCCATAAGCTGCAGTAAATTTAACAATGTCCAGCGGTGTCAGGTTCTCATTTGTAACCCCTCCTATCGTTCCGCGTATGCCGGAAATACTTTTGATCAATGCCATTCGCTTCGGTTTTTTGAGGGGGCAAAGATAGGAATTCCCCATCATGTGTACTTATACCCCCGCTACTTCTGCCGGTAAGTCCCCCGCAAAACCAACTACTTTTAATTTACCGCTATATTTGCAGTATGCAACAAGCCTGGTTTAAAAATTGGTTCAATACCCCATATTATCATCAGCTTTACTTTAAAAGAGACGAGCAGGAAGCAGCAGCTTTTATCGACAAGCTGATCCGGCACCTGGCACCCGCCCCGGGCACCACCATGCTTGATGTTGCCTGTGGTAAAGGCCGGCACTCCATTTACCTGTCCGGAAAAAACTTCTTCGTTACCGGTATCGACCTCAGCGAAGACAGTATTGCCGAAGCCCTGCTGGCCGCGAACGACCACCTCGAATTTTTTGTACACGATATGCGGCTGCCCTTCCGCATCAATTACTACGACTATGCTTTCAACTTCTTTACCAGTTTTGGTTACTTCCGTACCCGCCGCGAGCACGATAATGCCATACGTACCATTGCCCAATCCATAAAGCCGGGTGGCCGGTTTGTGATGGATTACCTGAACGTACATTATGCAGAAGATCACCTCGTACACCAGTTTGAAAAAGAGATCGATGACATTAATTTTGTCATTACCAAATGGTTTGACGAAACACATTTTTATAAAAAGATCGTGGTGGAAGATGAAGCCCTTGATGTACCATTAGAGTATGTTGAGAAAGTAGCCAAGTTTTCGCTGGGCGATTTCACCGAGATGTTTGCCTACCATGGATTACAGATACAGGAAGTGTATGGTGATTATGAATTCGGCCATTATGATGTACGCAAATCACCCCGCCTCATCATGATTGTCACCAAAATCAAATAGTGTACTCAGCACAGGTGCGACAGGATCACCCCAACGGCTACCGCCACATTCAGCGACTCTGCACCACCCTTTCCCGGTATCGTAACCTTATGGCTGACCTGCTCCAGTAAAGCAGCGCTGATACCCCTGCCCTCACTTCCCGCAACCAATATTCCTTCCGGTATTTTCCCAATCGTGGTAACATCCGCACCATCCAGTACAGCGCCGTATACCGGCAATCCGTCATGGCCGGCCAGCCAGTTAAGGGCATCCGTATAAACCATATTGAGCCTGGCAATACTGCCCATACTCCCCTGTACCACTTTTGGCGCATACGCATCCGCGCAGGTTGGTGTACAAACCACATTACATACACCAAACCAGTCCGCAGTACGGAGGATACTGCCCATATTACCCGGATCCTGCACACCATCCAGCAGCAGCGTCAGTCCGCCCCGCGGTGAAAAATCCCCATCCGCTGCAGCCTGCTCAAAAACAGCCAGCACCTGGTTGGGGGTGGTAAGCGCAGAGATTTTATCCAGCTCAGCCGCACTGACCGCTATCCATTCATCCGCAGCAACCCCACCCCAGCCCACTGCGTGCGCCTGCCAGTCAGCAGTAGCCAGTAAACTCCGGCAATGGAATTTTTTATCCGCCAGCAAGTCCCCTACCAGCTTCGGCCCTTCAGCAAAAAACAACCCTGTTTCATCCCTGAATTTTTTGTGGTGCAAACTTTGGATATATTTGGCATATGATTTGGATAACATTGCATTTCAATTTTTAATATGCCAGCACCACCCCCCTTCAGTACCTGTTCGCACCGGCAAGGGATAGGTATGCTGTTGTTGATACTGGTTTTTGCCCAGTGTACCCTGCCACGAAAATACCAAATAGACCGGCCATTTCTCTATAATAATAAAATAGACATCAGGGGCGGGGCTTTTACCCCCGAAGAAAAAGGCTTTCTCAAACAACGGTTAAACAACCAGTTGGACGACAGTTCGCGCCTCCGGGTAAAAGACCGGTTTTTCTTTTTTCACTACATTATGCACCCACCGGCTTACGATAGTAATTCCGCTGCCGTTTCTGCCCATAATATGGACCTGGTCATGCAGCAACAGGGCTATTTCTCCGCACACACCACCTTTCGTGCAGATACCGCCATCCGCGGCAGGCAGAAGCGCGTCAGCATTACCTATACCGTCAATACCGGCAAACCCACCCGCATCGATACCGTGGGCTACCGGTTCAGCAGCAGCCCTGCGCTCCAACAACTGGTCGCACCCACCATCAGCAAGAGCCTGCTGCAAAAATCCCAGCCCGTTACCAAGAGTGCCGTCATCGGTGAACTGAGCAGGCTGGTAGAGCTTTTCCGCAACAATGGCTATTACAAATTCACCAGTGAAGAACTCCGCGTAAGGGGCGACAGTTCCATTGCCGCCCTTACCACCATCAGCAGCAACCCCTTCGACCAGCTCGCCATACTGGCCCAAAGCCGCCAGAACCGCGACAATCCCACCGTCAAACTTTCGGTAGACCTCATCAAAACCAAAGACAGCAGCCGCCTCCACAAATACTACATCAATAATATATATATCTATCCCGACTTCCGGGCCGGCGATTCTCTCCACACCATCGGGCTCACCACAGACACCGTCAATAAATGTATCATCCGCTATCACCAGAAAAGGTTCAGGAACAACTTTCTTGTCAACCTGCTCTTTGTTAAACCAGGCGAACTTTATGCGCAGGACCGCTATTATAAAACCATCAACAACCTCTCCCGCATAGGCGTTTGGCAAAGCGTAAACATCCTGATCATCGATGGTAAAAGCAAAGACAGCACCGGTAAAATTGACCTGGTTGTACAACTCATCCCCGGCAAAAAAAATGGTTTCGACGCCAACCTCGAAAGCAGTTATTCCGTCAACAGCAATACCAACGGTATTTCAGGTGCCAATGCCGGTAACCTCCTCGGCCTTTCCACCAATCTTTCCTGGCTTGCACGTAATGTAGGCAAGGAAGCCATCCGCATGACCAACTCCATCAGGGGGGGGGTGGAACTCAACCTGGGTGATGCCCGTAAAAACGGATTAATCAACTCCACCGAATTCAGTGCCGGCAACAGCCTCATCTTTCCAAAAGCCATTGCCCCCTTTCGCTTTTTTTCGAGACCAAGGTTATTATCCCAGCAAAGCTTTATCAATACCAGTTTTTCCTATATCAACCGCATCAATCTATTCAACCTTCAGTCGTTCAACCTGAGTATGGGTTACGACTGGACCAACCGCGCCAACCGCAAATACACCATTAAATTCCCCAATATCGAATTTACCCGGTTGTACAATGCCTCTAAAAGCTTCCTGGATACGCTCGAAAGGAACCCCTTTCTCAAGAGTTCCTTTACCTCCGCACTTGTATCCGGCATCAGTTTTTCATACCGTTCCGCCTACACCGGTTTTAAGCACCCCAACCGCAGCCGTATTTTCAGGTTCAATGCAGAAGAGTCGGGCATCATTGTAGGGTTGTTTAAAAATGTTGCCGGCGGCGACAACAATATCCTGAAAAAATACCTCCGTCAATTCCTCAAATTCGATGCAGAATATATTTATACGGTCAACCACCCCAGGGCACAGTTTGTCACGCGGCTCTTTGGTGGCATCGGCATACCCCTTTCCCGCAGCGACTCCACCCTGCCCTTCTTTAAGCAGTTTGCCGGGGGCGGCTCCAACAGCATGCGTGGCTGGCCGGTAAGGGGTATCGGTACCGGCGGCAAACCCCTGGCACCATTTTCCAGCAACCGCAACGGCCTCAACGACCGTACCGGCGATATCCAGTTTGAAGCCAATATTGAATACCGGCACAATATTGCCACACTCATCCCCAATACCCTTACGCTTAAGGGAGGCGTCTTTGTCGATATCGGTAACGTATGGAACCTTAAAAAATCAGCCGCCCTCGATCGCGACATCCGCCAGTTCGATCCCCAATATTTTTACCAGCAACTGGGCGTGGCAGCAGGTTATGGCCTCCGCTTTGATATGTCGTACCTCATCGTCCGTTTCGACCTCGGTTTCCGCGTCAAACGCCCCGATGTGAGCGAAAACAACGGGTGGCAACTTCCTTCCGTCAATTACAAAAACCTCCTCAGCGGCAACACCACCAACCGGCAGTGGCGCTACGAAAACTTCAATTTTACCATCGGGATCAATTATCCGTTTTAGAGGCAGGGGGTACTTGGTATCCGGTACTTAGTACCAAGCACCGGATACGGCTCCCAGACATATCCAGCCAACCAGCCCACACACCCGTATCTCACCGCCAAAATCTGCCATCCTGTCATACCCGGAAACACCCTCCCCCTGAAACCCGCGCCCCGCGCGGAAACAATAAAAAAATACAGTCAAGCAAAGACCGCTGGCGGTCAAGCAACGACCGCTGCCAGTCAAGCAACGACCACTGACAGGGAAACAATGGCAGCTTACTGTGAAACAATGACAGGTGGCGGTCAAACAATGAACCGTATCAGTTAAACAATGACTAATGAATGTGAAACAATGGCAGCTTACTGTGAAACAATGACAGATGGCGGTCAAACAATGATCCGTGACACTCAAACAACGATCCGTGGCGGTGACACAATGACAGGTGGCGGTTAAGCAGAAGCCATCTCCGGTAAAGCAAAGACCATCGTCAGTCAAACAAGAGGCATCTCCGGTAAAGCAGAAGACATCTCCGGCCAAACAATCACCAACTTCAGTCAAGCAAAGACCAACGTCAGTCAAGCAGAAGCCATCTCCGGTAAAGCAAACGACAACTCCGGCCAAACAATCACCAACTTCAGTCAAGCAAAAACCAACGTCAGTCAAGCAGAAGCAAACTCCGGTAAAGCAAAAGCAACGTACAGTCAGGCAGAAGCCACCTATGGTAAAGCAAACCACCACTCCGGTCAAACAATAACCAACTTCAGTAAAGCAAAGGTCATCTTAGATAGAGCCATCCCCGTTAGGGAGATGCGGAACGCGTTTTTCTGTAAAGCAAAGACAAACACCAGTCAGGTAAAGACCGGGGTGGGGGGAAATCGTCAGGGTAGTAACAGCAGCAGGATAAGAAGTAGCAGGTATCAGAAGGGGCATTAAGTACCCGGTACCCAGTACTTAGCCGGGGTTCTATCTGGCTACTTGTGTCCTGCATCTCAAATCTGGAATAGTAGCAGGATAAGAAGTAGCAGGTAGCAGGAGGCGTACTCAGTACTGAGTACTAAGTACTTCTTGTTTCTCACCTCTTTCCTGTAACAAAACGCCTCCTCAACCGTATTGATAAAAAAAAATATGATGAAAAAGATATTTCCGGTTGTATTTGGGCTTATAGTCACCTTTTCTGCCACAGCGCAGGACCTCGTTGTCAACGATCCCAACGCCGTAGTACGCACGGTTGGTGCCTTTACCGGTATTGAAGTGTCTACTGGCATCGACCTTACCCTGAAGCAAGGCAACACAGAAGCCGTATCTGTAAGTGCCACCACCCCCGAATACCGTGACCGCATCATCACTGAAGTTGTTAATGGCGTACTCAAAATCTATTTCAAACCCGAAAAGCCCTGGAAATGGAACACCAGTAAGGTTAAGCCCCGCGCCTATGTATCGGCCCGCAGCCTCCAAAAGCTCAATGCCAATTCCGGTGCCAGCATCACCATCGATGGTGAACTGTCCGGCGATAAACTGAGCGGGGAATTTACCTCCGGCAGCAATGTCAACGGAGCCATCAAATACAACAGCCTTACCATCAACCAGAACAGTGGCGCCAGTGTCAGGCTGAAAGGCATTGCAGCCACACTTGATGTAAGCTGTACCAGCGGAGCCGACTTCAAAAGCTACGATCTGGCCGCCGAAACCTGTACCGCCGATGTCAACAGTGGTGGAAATATTGAGGTTACCGTTAATAAAACATTGTCGGCCAAAGCCACTTCAGGCGGATCGGTAAAGTACAAAGGCGCCTGTACCCTGAGCAAAAACGTACACAATTCTGGTGGCAGCATCAGGAAGAAGGATGCCTGATCACCCCTAAACAACAACACACCATGAAACGGTTTATGCTATTTTTATTGACCTGCGGTCTGGCCCTTACCGGTATGGCACAGGAAATGGTCATCGACGACCCGAATGCTTCAGTCAGAACGCTCTCCGGCTCTTTCACCCGGCTGCGTGCCTCCGGGGGGATCGATGTTTACCTGTCGCAGGGCAGTACAGAGGCCCTTGCCATCAGTGCCGGTAAGGAGAAGTATAAGGATAATATCCACACGGATATTGTCGATGGCGAATTGCAGATCTATTACGGTAATAAGGATGAGGTTAAGGGCTTTGAATGGGTCATGGGCAATAAAAAAATCAAAGTGTACCTGTCCTTCAAAACCTTAACCGCCATAAAGGGTTCCGGTGCCTGCAATTTCTGGGTCAATGATACCCTTACCTCGCCGGTACTGTCGCTCAACCTATCCGGTGCCTGCGATTTTAAAGGGGTACTGAAAGTAACAGACCTCAACATCGACATGAGTGGTGCATCAGACAGTAAGCTATCCGGAACTGCGGTAAGTGCAAACCTGGAAGCCAGCGGCGCCAGCGATATCAGGAGTTATGACCTGGCCATCGAAAACTGCACGGCGAGGGCATCCGGTGCATCCAGCATCAGCATCACGGTAAACGGTTCTTTCCGCGCCAGTGCCAGCGGTGCCAGCGACATCAGGTACAAGGGCAACTGCACCATCGCCGACAGCCGCAGCAGCGGTGCCAGCAGCATCAGTAAAAGGGATTGATGATACATAACTACCCCAGCCTCAATCGTATCGGATAGGGGCTGGGGTAATTTTTTACATTTATTTTGGCTCGTATTTTATTTACCCTTACCTTTGCAGCCGTTTAAACCGCGAAGTAGAGCAGCGGTAGCTCGTCGGGCTCATAACCCGAAGGTCGGAGGTTCGATCCCTCCCTTCGCAACTACAGGGCCACAATTGAGTGGCCTTTTTTTTTAGCGGTACAGCACAACAATGAAATCGGGATTTGTAAACATATTTGGTAAGCCCAATGCCGGCAAAAGCACATTGCTCAATGCACTGATGGGCGAGAAGCTGGCTATTGTCTCTTCCAAAGTACAAACCACCCGCCACCGCATCAAGGGTATCCTTACCGGCGACGATTACCAGGTTATCCTCTCCGACACACCCGGCATCATCGAACCCAAATACAAATTGCACGAAAAAATGATGCAGGCTGTTAAAAGCGGACTGGAAGATGCCGATGTTGCGCTCCTGCTGGTGGACGTACAAACCGATGCTGAAGAAAGCGCAGCCATTTTTGCCGCACTCAAACTACGCGTACCCTGCATTGTTGTACTCAACAAAGCAGATACTGTTTCGCCCGAAAAGATGGAAGCAGCAGCCAGCTTTTTTGCCACACAACCTTACTGTAAAGCCGTGGTTCGTATTTCAGCGCTGCGGAAGTCCGGTATCGATGAACTCCTGACCACCATCCTTACTTTTGTTCCGGAGGGCGAACCCTTTTACAGCGGCGAAGACCTGAGCGATCTGCCCACCAAATTCTTTGTAGGCGAACTGGTGCGGGAAAAAATATTCCAGTTGTACCAGGATGAAATTCCGTATCATACAGCAGTTGTGATACAGGAGTTTAAAGAAAAACAAACCCTCATTAAAATAAGGGCAGAAATCATCGTACAACGCGATACACAAAAAGGCATCATCCTCGGCGAAAAAGGCCAGATGATCCGGCAATTGGGCACCGAAGCCCGCAAAGACATCGAGGCTTTTCTCGACAATAAGGTATTCCTGGAGCTGTTTGTAAAAGTACGCCCCAAATGGCGTGACAATGAATTGCACCTGCGCGAATATGGGTATTAATCAACCGGGACAACCCGTTTGTCCCATTCATATCATCAATTATCGATCATGGGTTTTACAGTAGCCATTACCGGCCGACCGAATGTAGGCAAAAGTACTTTTTTTAACCGCTTGCTCGAACAGCGAAAAGCCATCGTTGACGACATCAGCGGCGTTACCCGCGACCGCCAGTATGGCATCGCCGAATGGATCGGTAAAACATTCAACGTGATTGATACCGGTGGTTTTGTACCCAACAGCCAGGATATATTTGAGCGTGAAATCCGTAAACAGGTACTGATTGCCGTGGAAGAAGCAGATGCCGTCATCTTCATGTGCGACGCAGCCACCGGCATTACCGAACTCGACCAGTCTATGGCCGATATCCTCCGCCGCACCACCAAACCCGTTTTACTGGTGATCAATAAAGTAGACAACCACGCACGCCTCCTCGAAGCCTCTGAGTTTTACAGCCTGGGCTTTGAAAAAATATTCTTTGTCAGCAGCATCAGCGGTAGTGGTACCGGCGAAATACTCGATGAAGTGGCCGGTCTCATTCCCGACGACAATGACGCTACTGATCCCACCGAAGGACTGCCCAAATTCGCCATCATCGGCCAGCCCAATGTAGGCAAATCATCCCTGCTGAATGCACTCGTAGGCGAAGAACGCACCATCGTAAGCGAAATCGCCGGTACCACCCGCGATACCATTCATACCCATTATAAACTCTTCAACAAAGAATTTATCCTGATTGATACCGCAGGCATACGCAAAAAAGCCAAAGTACACGAAGACCTTGAATTTTACTCCGTTATCCGCGCCATCAAAGCAATGGACGAAGCAGATGTATGTCTCCTTGTACTCGACGCGGAAAAAGGGATTGGCGCGCAGGACATCAGCATCTTTGCCCTTGCCGTAAAAAAAGGAAAAGGCATCGTTATACTGGTCAATAAATGGGATGTGATGGAAAAGGAAACCAATACCGCACGGGATTATGAAAAAGAATTAAAGACACGTCTCGCACCCTTTACCGATGTACCCATACTCTTTATCTCCGCCAAAGACAAAACCCGTATCCACAAAGCCGTGGAAACAGGACTTGAAGTATACGACAACCGCAGCCGTAAAATATCCACTTCCGCACTGAACGATGTTATGCTCAAAGCGGTGGAAGCCTATCATCCGCCGATGGTACGCAGCAACCTCATCAAGATCAAGTACATTACCCAACTGCCTACACATACACCTTCATTTGCCTTCTTCTGTAATTTTCCCGATGATATCAAAACCCCGTATAAAAACTATCTTGAAAACCAGCTCCGGCAGAATTTCCCCCTCAGTGGCGTACCCGTACGGCTGTTTTTCAGAAAGAAGTAATATAGCACTATATCACATTTACATACAAGCATAAACCCCGCACGTGGCGGGGTTTATACATTAAATAACTTGCGGTTCAGGGGGGCAAAGCCTTTGCTGCAGGGTCTATCGCGGGTAAAGATTTAAATAAGGCAAAGCGTGGCAAAGAAGTTCTAAAATTGTGGTTTCAGGGGTCCCATCGTACAGGATTGCACGTTGTTTTCCGGGGGTCAACTTCGAATGTACACAATGCCCTTATTTATTATCACTAGTCATCAAGCCTTATCATCGAACCACAACCTTGGTTGCAGTTATATGTTTTATTGCGGGGCGCTGCGCCTTCGACTTATTGTACACCATCACCAGTAACAGGCAGGTCACCAATACTGCAGCTTTAAACATCATCGGATGCATGGGTAAACTATTTCTCATACTTATTTGGATTTTATGATTAGAAATCATTGTTGAAAAAACATCATCAGAATAATGCCGGACAACGTGTCTGGCGCATCGCTCCCCTGTCAATCGTGTAAACAGACCCAAGCCGGATACCAAACTTCAGCACAAAAGAAAAATAGGCATCCATGTTCTTCGAATTACCCCGCTGCGAACCGGGTGCATAGCGCGTAAGACCGGGAATAACAATACCAATCGTTTTATCGTGTATCTTCCTTGCAATGGCTGCATTGGAAGCACTGAGGTAAGTATCAAACTTATTGGGGTCAATGTACGTGGTACTTACATCATCAATATAATCAGTAAATGTTTTACGGTACAGCAACTCAACCGAAAGGTTTATACGATCTGAAGCGAAATACTTCAGGCCGCCACCCATGGGGATATTAACCTGTGTAAGCGAGTAAGGTTTCTTTTCAGGATACTCTGCCATACCCTGGCCTTCCGTACGCAATGGATGCAGTTCGTACCAGGTTTTATTGCCATTGGCATCCGAAATCGAACCCTTCGGATTGAAGTGAAAAAGACCCACCCCGATAAATCCGAAAGGACGTAACCTTGGCTGATATTCCTCATCATTCTTCTTCAGGAGCATAAGCGGATAAATTTCCGTGGCGATATAAGCCTCCCACATATTACTCTTAAAGTCGAGATTGCGCTGTTTACGCCAGAGCTCATCCACCGTGTGCGTATTGATGATATAATCCTGTCCTTCTACAAATGTATACTGCGCAGCCAGCCGCAAACCCAGCCAATCGTTGGGATAGCAGGTAATGAAAGCCCCTTTCATCATTTTAGTCAGCTCTGTATTTACATCTTTCAGAAATGTAGTACCCTTACCGCGGTTGCCACCAAGATCACCCAGGAAAAAAGTAGGGCCAAAGTTGACACCGGCCTCCCAGCGCACTTTTTCACCGCCAAAAATAAAATGTTGGGAATAAGATTTGAAAGATAATAAAGAGAAAAGCAGCAGTAAGAGAAAAACATAGCTACCTCGTTCGTGTAGACGATTTTTCATGTGACATCAGAATTTTGGACTTTTGGATTGTGTTCTGTGCGGTAGTCTTCGTTGTTGCCGACCGCTCACACAAGCACACAGTGCATTAAACGCCCCCAGTGCGGCAATATTGTATCAAATGTTAAATTATTTTTCAAGCAGCATCTCTGCATGTGGTATGCCATCTTCAAGATACACATCGCCTGCAACCTGAAAACCCAGCGAATGGTAGAAACCCAGCAGGTGTTCCTGCGCACCGATACGAATGGGTGTCTGCCCGAAAATATCCAGTGTTTTTTGTATAGACACCTGCATCAGCAACCGCCCCAAACCCGCACCGCGCCAGGCGGCAGCGGTAATCACCCGGCCAATACTGGCTTCTGTATAAATATACCCCGGCGGTGCAATTCTGGTATAGGCCGCCAGTTCATCATTTGCCCAGCCCATCAGGTGGAAACAGCCCTGATCCTTGTTATCCGCATCCTGAAACACACAATTCTGCTCCACCACAAATACCTCGTTGCGCAGCCGGATGATCGCATAAAGCGCTGCCGGACCCAGTTCATCAAAAGCCCTGGTTTCCCAGCGTATCGTTGTATTCAGTTCATTCTTCATGGTAACAATGCCGGCATCGGGGTTCATAAACATCCTTTTCACCCAGCACCACCTGACCCTCCGTTGCCGTTTTACGGAAGCTGATGTTGGCAATATTGCCGCACTTCATACAGATGGCGTGCAACTTGGTGATGTAATCAGCAATCGCCAGCAGGTTGGGCATCTGGCCAAAAGGTTTACCCTTATAATCCATATCCAGTCCCGCCACAATAACACGGATCCCTTTTAAAGCCAGTAGCTCACAAACATTGGTTATCTCTGCATCAAAAAACTGCGCTTCGTCAATACCGACTACATCAACCCCCTGAGCCAGCAGCAGAATGGTTTGCGAACTTTCTACCGGTGTACTCATGATGGCATTCTCATCATGACTGACAATTTTCTCCGCATCGTACCGAACATCAATTGCCGGCTTAAAAATCTCCACTTTGAGGTTGGCAATCTTTGCCCGCTTCAGCCGCCTGATCAGTTCTTCCGTTTTACCGCTGAACATACTGCCGCATACTACTTCCACCCAGCCACGCCTTTCACCCCGCAAATTCGGTTCTATAAACATTTTTACAATTTAATCTGGATACAGTTTGTAACTTTAACCAAGGTTTAAACCTCAAAAGTATCATTTTAATGGAAAGAGTGGAAACCCTCCTGCAAAAATTGCAGACACAGTTGGAAGAAAAGAAACCGGCAAGTGTCCTGCTCCTTACCGTGCGGCAGCTTGAAGCAGAACTGCAGCACCTCCAGCAGTCTGGCAGTGATTCTCCAACCCCTTCGCACATCAGCGTAGACATACCCGCTATAATTTTACCCCCACTGGCACAGGCACCCGTTCCACAGCCGGAGCCGGTTGCAGCCGTACCGGAAGCCCTGCCAGACACCACCCCCATTATTGCCGAAGAAGAAAAGATTATTGAAATACTGCAGGTTGATGAAGAAGCTATTGCTGCCGAACTGGAGGAGATCAGGCTGAATGCCGAAACCAGAAACAATATGAGTCACCACCACAAGCCCATTATTTTATTTGACGAACCTGCTGCAGAAATACCCGACATACCCACCCTTACCCATCAGCCGGCACCAAAACCGGTTAAAGAGATCAACGATATTGCCACTGAAGCACCCTCACTCAATGATAGCCTCCGGCAGGGTACTATGGAACTGGGTGAACAGCTTTCAGAAGCACCCGTACGCGACCTCAAAAAAGCCATCGGGATCAACGACAGGTTTCAATACATCAATGAATTGTTCCGCGGAGACGAGACCATGTATGAACGCAGCATCAAAACCATCAATGGTTTTTCGATACTCCCCGAAGCCGAATACTGGATACAGCGTGAACTCAAAGTAAAGCTTGGCTGGAGCGATGCCAATGATACCGTAAAACAGTTTGCTCAATTGGTCAGGAGGCGTTTTTCCTGAATATAGTACAAGACCTTTTCCGTTGCCCCGGCCTGTGCCGTTACAAAATCTGCTGCCGCCTGCCCTGCCCTTTCCAATGATCCACGATCACCAAGCAACCCATCCAGCAACTGTTCCAACTCCAGCGCCTGTGCAATGGAAAAGGCACCACCCGCATCCACCAATCCTGTAGCTTCTGCATATTTATCATACTCCGGGCCAAATACCACAGGCTTGCCATATACCGCAGCTTCCAGCACATTGTGCACCCCATCGTTGCCAAACCCACCACCCACATAAGTGATGGTGGCATACCGATACAGCCGCGACAACATTCCAATATTGTCCATAATCAATACCTGTACCCCTTCCCCGGCACCCTTTACCCAGTCAGAATAAAAAACCGAACCCGGAAAGGTTTTGCGTACATCAAGCAGGTTTTGCCGATCTACCTCGTGCGGGGCAACGATAAAGCGCAGTGCAGGATGCTGTCGTACATAGTGCACCAACTCAGCCTCATCCTCCTCCCAGGTACTTCCCGCTACCAATACATCATGCCCCGCGCAGAAGCGGTCGATGGGTGCGATAGGTACAAACTGACTGGCAATCTGCAATACCCGGTCAAACCGCGTATCCCCCGCAACCGTAACCGTCTCGCTGTAGCCCAGTCCGGCCAGTAATGCAGCAGCATCTGCCGACTGTACAAACAAGTGTGTAAAACACCCCAGCACCCTCCGCCAGTGCCGGCCATACCAGGCAAAAAAGGGCTGGTCCTTACGAAATATCCCCGATAACAATAAGAGAGGTATGCCTTGTTGCCGCAATACAAAGAGATAATTGAACCAGTACTCATATTTGACCCAGAGCACGAGACTGGGCCGGATAGCTGCAATAAACCGGCGGGCGTTGGCAGGTGTATCCGCAGGCAGGTAAAAGATATGATCCGCCCCGGAATAATCTTTACAAACCTCAAACCCGCTTGGCGAGAAAAAGCTCAGTACTATTTTACACGCCGGGTATTCCGTACGCAGTTGCTCCAGTACCGGACGCCCCTGTTCAAATTCACCAAGACTGGCACAGTGCATCCATACAACAGCACCATCAGCCACCGGTATCTTTGGAAACGCACGTCGTCCCATCACCCATTTGCGTGCTTTGGGATTCCAAAAGGCGGCGATCCTTATGACCAGGGAATAAACAGCAATAAAAAAGGGGTAGAATATACGAGTCAATCGTTTTTGGAATCAAAAATACAGGTATTGTACTATTCCGTACACAGTAAAATAAAGGAGCCAGCCGACTGGAGCATTAGTTGCTTGTTTTGCGTCTGTCTTTCCCGAATACATAGATCACAGAACTGCAACGTCCCTTATTACCAAGCGCTACCAAGTTAGACCGGAAACCATTCCATACCGCACGGATCAGGTTTCCCCGGCCATGACGATATTTTTCACTCAGCATCGCAATGTAAAAACTATCAAACCACATTGGCCGCAATACCGGATCCGAAAAGCCAGCCTTTTGCACCAGTCTGGTCATCGCCACCGGCGAGTAATGAAAAAGATGACGGGGTACATCATAAGCCGCCCAGCTTTCTTTATAATACCCTGCATCGGCAGCCGTATAATTGGGTACGGCAATGATCAATTTTCCACCGGGGGCAAGCAATTCGTATAACCGCCGTACATATGCTTCCTGTTGGTGTACGTGCTCCATGACATGCCAGAGCGTAATCACATCATAACTGCCCGGAACAAGGCTAAACAATACCCCGGCTTCCTGTGGCCGGAAACCATACAAGGCCGTTGCTTTTGCCCTGGCGGCCGCATCAGGCTCAAGCCCGGTTACAGACCATCCCGCCTTAACCATGGTATGTGCAAAAGCACCGGTACCACAGCCCACATCAAGCAAACAACCACCGGCCAACCCCGTATGCCGCTGTACCAGTCTGCGCTTATTGCCCAGGGTAAACTGCCTGACGCGATGGTAAAGCCAGTTTACCAATCCTTTTTCGGTATCGCTGTGTGAAATATAGCCTGAAGACTGGTAGTACCTGCCAATGCCCGCCTCATCCGGTACATCCTGTGTAAACCGCACCGTACAATCCGAGCAATGCCAGACGGGGAAATACTCGCCGGAGACCGTATGGTCCTTTACCTTCAATACCTCACCAACCCTGGTACTACCGCAAAGCGGACAAGAAGAATAATGCATGAGAATCTGTAATTGGCTGCAAAGAAAATGTAAAATGGCTAAGCAGCAAGCCCTTATTTGATTTCCTGGTACTGTAAAGGGGCAATACCGGGTGTTACTCCAAGACCATTACCCGTAAATCCCGAATCCGGATGTTGTATATATTGATAGGCCATAACACCGGTCCCCAACAGGAACAGCAGTAAAGCCCCAATCCACCAGCGCTGTTTGCGCTCCGGCGCAGCCGCATAATAATCCGCCATCGCTGTAGAAGTAGTCTCCCTGTCGCCGACAAGTACCTGGTGCTCCGCTGCAGGGTGAATCACCCTTTCTGCCGGCACCGGTCTTTCAAATGCATCCGGCAGTGGCATCATCACAAACTGGTAGTACCCTTTTTCATCCTGCATCAGGGTACCCAGCCCCGGGAACGTCACGGACTCTCCCATACCCAATTTTGCGGTGATGGTACTGCAGCAATCCTGTAAAGCCTGCTCTGCATCAGTATAATTGAGTTGCTGGTTGGCAGCGATGTAATGTATAAGCGGAGATGGGTCGGCAGCTTTGCTAACCAGCCTTACGTCCTGCCCCGGCGCCAGTATAACCCGGTTTACAAAATCCGATCCTGCAGGCATGCTGACCAACTCAAGCGTAAAGAGACCCGGTAGCGGACACTGGTACTGTTGCAGCAGATATGATGTGATGAGTGAATACACGATAAAACAGTTGTAGCAGTATCCTTAACCAATACCGCCCGGGCGAAATTAGAAATTTACCCGTATACCGCCCAAAATATTCAGTCCATATACTTCAAAATTGTGCCAGCGCTCATATTTGCTGTTGAGTACATTGTTTACATCCACCCAGGCACTGAACATTTTATTGATCTTAAACTCTGCCCCAAGACTCAGGTCGGTACCACCCTTACCGGTACCGGAAGTCGTTTTTTGCAGGTACGCTCCGCCACCAAACATATAAAAATCACCCTTCAGCATCACCTGCCGGAACGCCCACCAGCGCATAGATGCGTTGAGCTCCATTGGCACGGTGCCCCAGGCACGGGTATTGTCGCGCAACCCGGTATACCCATTAAAGGTTAAGCCCGTGGTAAGGGTAAACTTGTCCTGATTGATATAACTCAGGTCGCCATGTACCCTGAAATTAGATGCCTTGCTTTCGTTACGTACATAGAAACTATTGCCCCCCAGAGAATCATTCACAAAAAGCGGCAACCCCGTATAACTGATGATACCCGCCTTTGCACTGAAATTGAAATGTTTGCCAATGGTGGCCTTGATACCACCATAGATTTCTGTTTCCTTTGTATTGAACTGTGTATTAATCGTCTGAATATAAGGATTGATCGCCGTGAGCGCGCGAAGCGTATTCTTGGTGTAACGGCCAACCCACCCCGCCTGGATCAGGAATACCTTCTCCTGCAACTGGGCTTCCCCATAAATATTCGGGAGCAATTCCAGTTTGCCGTTGGCCCATGTGGGAATAATACCGCCATTGATCGTGAATCTTGGGGTAGAGAACAGTAAGGATGGTGCCAGCGAGAACACATTATTACTCAGCTTTACATTGCGTGCCAGGTTTTTGGTGGTGTAAGAGGTGATGTCTGCTTTGGCATTAATCTTCAGGGTGAAGGCATCACCAAACCGTGTTTCCACCGGCAGGTCAAGCAAAAGATGACTCTCAGACGCGCGCTTATCGCTGCTGAAGATATTGATGGTAAGGTTGGGATTATAATACAAACGTACATCGCCTGTACTGGTATTCCTCAGCCCGGCCATCAATTGTACATCCTGGTAGCGCAGGCGAAGACTGTCGCGCTTGTAATTGAAGAGGGCATGGTTGTACCCATAAGCATAATAATCGCCCGACGACAGGCCTGCCCCAGCGTAAAACTCGTGCTTACCGGAAAAATAACTGCCCCTGCCCCTGATTGACAATTGTGAATAGTCCTGGTTTTTGATATTTCCCCTTGAAGCGATATAATCCGCATAGAGATTTGCCAGAGCCTTGCGGCCATCGCCAAAGCTGAATCCTGCACTAAGGTATGGCGTGGCAAAATTACCAAAACCAGCCTTGATGTAATTACGTGTACCCAGATCAGGCAAAGTATCGTGTTCCAGTGCCAATGGCTTGAGGGTTACCGGCTGATAGCTGAAAAAAAGATTCTGCGCGGGTATAGTGTACCTGCCTACCTGGCGGTTGGTATCTGCCACCAAAGCGGTACCCGACAGATTGATCTTTACTGCATTACGCAATACCGGTTTATAGCTTGAGGTAATATCGATGCTGGGGCGTTTGGTCGTATCCCGCTGCGCCATCGATGCAAACGAAAGCGCCAGTAATGTTGTTGTTAAACCTATGCTAAGAGCTGATCTGTTCATTTGTTTCATTTTATGGTTTCCCATCCTGCTGTTTTAATTGCCGATTTTTGAATTAGCCTTTTCCTCCGCAATGGCGCGGTCAAGTTTTTGTTGTGCTTCTGCACGCAGTTCGGGTATTGCTGCGTTCTTGGATACACTCTCATAAGTGGCTTTGGCGTTGAAATAGTCTTTCTGCTGCATAAAGATATCGCCAAGCAGGATGTATGACTTTGTTACCCAGTTGTCGTAAGAACCTGTTTCCTTAATCACCGTCATGGCAGTTTTTTCCGCAGCCGTCATATTGCCACCGGTAAAATGACAGGCCGCCATTTCATAACGGGCTTCTGCACCCCAAGAAGATTTATTGATGACTGCGCAGGATTTAAAGGCATTGATGGCTTCTGAACAGTTATTCGCCAACTGCTGCGACTTACCCAATACCAGGAAGCCGATAGAGCGGTCGTCTGTACTGGTACCCTTTTTTGTCAGCAATTCTTTGGCTGCAGTATTGGCCTGCGCATAATCTTTCAGCAGGTAGTAACAACGTACTACCCCGCGCAGTGCTTCCAGTTGTGTATCCTGGTTAATGGAACCACTGCGCAACTGTTCAAAATAAATGCGTGCAGCAGCATAATCCTTCTGCTCAAAATAGCTGATCCGCGCAGCCGCAAGACCCGCTTTTTCGAAATACTTATTCTGTCCCTTACCCGTTACATAAGCATAGCTGCTCACGGCATTGGCCCAATCCTTATTCTTATGGTAACATTCTGCCCTCGAAAAATAAGCCTCCAGCAGGAATGCTCCTTCCGGATAGTTGCTGACATAGTTATTGAATCCGCTGATGGCCGCATTGCAATCACCGGCGTTATATTTCAGTAAAGCTGCTGTATAGGTAAGGGAGTCTGCTTCGCTCACGGATATGCTTTTGCCATTACGCCGCATCAGTTCCACATAATCATTGGGGCGCCCTTCTTCCACATAAATACTTTTGATATTGTCCAGCGCCTCATCCGCTTCTGCGCTCTCAGGATACTTTTGAATCAGCGCCTGGTAATAATCGAGCGCCTCCTTATTTCTATCAATATTATAGTAACAAAGTCCCAGTTTAAGATAGGTACGTGGCCGCAGCGATTCCGCACCCGTATTGGTTAACAGGGTACTGAGGTAAGGTAAGGCGTCTTTAAACTTTTCTTCAGCCATATAAGTATTGGCAATCTCCATGGTGACATCGGGTACCAAACTGCTTTGCGGATACTGGCGTGTGAGGTTATTGAGTACTTTTATTTTATCAGCTGCATTTTTAATACCCGCAATCATGGCTTTCTGAAAAAGCGCATAATCACTTTGCGGAAGCGCGCTGTTCAGCACATTGTCATACATATTGCCCGCTTTTACAAAATCACGGTTCATAAAATAGCAGTCTGCCCCGCGCACATAAGCATCCTGCACCAGGCTACCCGATGTAGCGCTTACCGAAGTAGTCACCTGTTCAAAAGCTGCAAGTGCATTTTTATAATTTTCCTTTTTCATCCAGCTATAGCCTGTTACATAACGGGCTGCGGCAGGGCTGGCTTCTCCCAAAGCCGGTGCTCCACCCTGGAGGTAAAGTGCCATAAAGCGTATCGCCTCATCGTACCGGCCATTGCGATAAGCAATTTCTCCTTTCCAGAAATGGGCATAAGGCAGGGCGGCTCCGGCATTGGGCAGGGCGATAAGTTTGGACAGCAATTCATCCGCACGGCTGAGTTGCTGATCATTGATATAGTCTGTAGCCCGGCCGAACAGGATACGTGGATACACCTTCTGCATATTTGCAGTGGGTTTATTAAAGGATTCGTAGAGGGCAAGCGCATCGGCAAAATTGCTTGTACCTGCCAGTAGATTCACCAATATTTCCTTGGCCTCGGTATCATAAACCGAGTTGGGGTAATCGTTAATAAAACTTTTCAGTTCAGCAAGTGCAATATCCTGATAACCGAGTTCGTAAGAGAGTTTGCCATAATTGAAACGGGAGATTTCCTGCTGCACTGCATTGCTGCTGTTGAACGCACAATACTGAAAGGCATTGCGCGCATTGGCTTTCTGGTTGGTACGCAGGTAACAATCGCCCAGCAGGTACATGGAGTTCTGCCCCAGCGAATCCTTTTCTGTACTCAACTGCTTAAAGCCTTCGATGGCTTTGGTAAGGTTGCCCGCATCGTAATGGCAGTAACTCAGCTCATACAATATTTCCCGGGTAATCTTTGGGCTGTTATCTGCATAATATTGCAGGAGCGGGAGCGCCCTGGAAAAATTCTTTTTCTCAAAGTAAATCTGCCCCAGCAGCATCTTCATATCTTTCTCATAATACATCCCTCCCCTGCCGAGTACACTTTCTCCATAGCGCATGGCCTCATCTTTCTTTCCCTGGAAATAATAAATCTCCGCGATATAATAAGGCACCACACCCTTATAAGCCTCCGCAGTTTCCACAAGTTTAAAAGCCCGCAGGGCCTCCGCATACCGTTTATCATAATAGGCAATAAACCCATGGTAATAGTTGGCCGGTATATAATACTTATTATTCGCCAGTTGGTGTACTTCGTCAAACAAGGGACGGGCCTCTGCAAACTGGCGCAGGTTAAAATAACAATACCCTTTCTCAAATTTGGCATCCGCAATTTCTTCATTACCAAGATTATCCAGTCCCGCCCTTTCATAATTGTCAATCGCTTTACTGAACTCATCTTTTGAAAAATAATATTTCCCAAGGTGGTAACTCATCAACTGGCGGCGGGGTTCATTATTCACCACATCAATGTAATGTGTGGCTTCATCTACCGCTACCGGCAGTTCCAGCTTGAGTGCGCAAACTGTATAGTAGTAACTGACGTCCTCATTAATATATGTATGGTCGCTCACCGCGTTATCCGGGTACTGCTGCTTCAGGTCTTTCAGCAGGGGATAAGCCAGACCATATTGTTCATTGACGAACAGGGCCTTTGCTTCCTTGTACCTTTTTTCGGTATCCGTAATGGTGCTGGTGGCTTGTCCAAATCCGTTGATGGTTAATACTACTGCAAGGAGAAAGCAGTATATGCTTTTTGTCGTCATGTTGATTGTTTCGTTCATATTGCCGGTTGTAAAAGTAACCATTATCAGGCTTTTGCAAACACCGTTCCAAACGCTTTGTGCATAAGTGGATAACTGCGTAAAGTAAACGTTTTGTACATTTACGGCACTGTTAAAAAAAACATAAAATTCTTCTATTGATGAGAAAATTATTATCGACAAAATATTCTGCAGGTGCTTTTAATACCGCCATGTTGTTGCTGCGCATAGGTGCAGGTGTATTGATGATGCAGCATGGTTACAGCAAACTCATACATTTCAGCAATGAAAAGGCCACCTTTATTAACTTTTTTGGCATCGGCCAAACGATGAGCCTGGCACTTGTGGTTTTTGCAGAATTTTTCTGTTCTCTTTTCCTGATCATTGGTTTGTTTACCCGGCTATCCGCCATTCCACTCATCATCACCATGCTTGTAGCCATTTTCAAAATACACAATGGCAATATTATTGGCAATCTTAATGCAGAACTTGCAGTACTTTACCTGGTGGCTTACCTGGTGATATTGCTCTGCGGACCGGGCAAAGTGAGTATAGATGGTATGATGGGGAAATGAGTACACCGTCCTGTCACTATACACTTATTTACTGAATTTTAAAGCCATATCACCATGTTTGTTACCGAAACAGCTATCCGTATCCATTACGCCCTGACCGACCAGATGGGTGTTGTCTATTATGGTCATTATGCACAGTTTTACGAGATCGGCCGTACCGAAGCCATCCGGCAGATCGGTTATACCTATAAAGAGATTGAAGCTATGGGGATTATTATGCCTGTAGTGTCGATCAACAGTAAGTTTTTACGTCCGGCAAAATATGACGACATGATTACGGTACGGACAACGCTTAAGACATTACCTGACCATCACGAAATCAGTTTTTTTAGTGAAATATTTAATGAAGCCGGAAAATTGCTCAATACAGGAGAAGTGGTACTGTATTTTGTAGATGCCCAAACCATGAGACGGCGGCATATACCGGAGCAATTGCGGGAGAAACTCGCTCCTTTTTTTGAAGGGTAACCGGCCGGCGTTTAGGCCACATTTTTCCCAAAGCCAACCGTATCCCGATAGAGTTGCGGAGACACTGCCGTATTAGTTTTAAAAAAACGGCTGAAGTAATACTCATCGGTATAACCCAGTTCGTAAGCAATGGCTTTAATGGGTTTATTGGTGAGGTACAATTCGCGTTTGGCTTCGATAATGATTCTTTCTGCAATAAGAGCGGTAAGTGTTTTATTGAAATGCGCACGCGTAATCTTTGCTAAAGCCTTGGCAGATATGTTCAGGCTCCCGGCATAATCCCCTGGCGCGTGCTTAACCCGGAAATCTTTCTCGATTTCATCTTTGAGGTGCTGGAGAATAAAAGGTGTCTTATCATCACTAATCAGCGTTGATGCCCGGGGTTGCTGCACCACTTTCAATCGGGAAGCTGTGATCAGGAATATCTTCAGGTAAGATACCAGTAACTCATACTGCGCCAGTACAGGGTTTTGTATTTCCATGGCCATTTGTACCAGCAACGCATTTAATGTGGTGGCGCTGTTGCCATCAATGGCTACAGCCGGCGGATCATAGATATTATTGAACAGTACTCCATTGCAGGCCACTTCATGCTGGTGCATATGAATACAGTAAAAGTCCGGGTGAAACTGTATCGCCACACCAGTCAATGCTTCATCCTGCAGCAATATAAAGGGCTGATAGGGAGAAAAGGCAAAAAGCGTACCCGGCAAAAAGGGGTAGGTTGAAAAATCAACCCGGAGTGTGCCTGATCCACCGGTGATCCAGACCAGTGAATAATAATTGTTGCGCTGGACATGGTCAAAATAACCATTACTATCAAAATAAAACAGTTTGAACGCAAAGTCACCGTTTTGCGGATTGATCAATGTAAATACCTGTTCTTTATGCATACCATAAAATTATCAAAGTTTCCGGTCAGCGGCATTGATCGCCAGGTCGTTGATACTGGCAAAGCGTTGCTGCATATACCCGTTATCATCAAAACACCACATTTCATTGCCATAGCTGCGGTACCATTGTCCCGAATGGTCGTGCCATTCATACTCAAACCTTACCGCAATCCTGTTGCGGGTAAAGCTCCACAGCTCTTTTTTAAGTTTATAGTCCAGTTCAATGGCCCATTTACGGGTAAGAAAGGCCTGAACAGCATCCCGCCCCATTAAAAACTCCGATCGGTTGCGCCATTCTGTATCTATCGTATAAGCCATACTTACTTTTACAGGATCCTTTGTATTCCAGGCGTCCTCTGCAAGTTGTACTTTTTGCAGCGCCGTTTCATGTGTAAATGGTGGCAGAGGAAATCTTTTAATGTCCATAATGATATAAAGTATGTAAAAGGTAAAGGTAGCAGTGCTTATAAACACCGCTGCCTTTACCCGGGATTTTTTTTATACAGTCGCTACATCAGCATGACTAACCACCGGAAAATCAATTTCCGTTTGTGCAGTATTATTGAAATAATTGGTCAGGATGTTTAATGCCACATGTCCCACAATTTCGCCCACTTCACCCTCAGTAATACCCGCTGCCCTTACCGCCAGTACATCGGCATCATTCACCAGCCCTCTTTTTTCAACCAGCACCCTTGCAAACTTCAGTACAGCATCCGTTTTGGGATCTGTGGCATCAGCCTGTCTTGCCAACCCGAGCGTACCGGCATCTGCCTTTACAAGATGAATACCAATATAGGTATGGGCCGACAGGCAATAATCGCAGGCGTTGCGTTCTGCAACGGTAAGTGCAATCAACTCGCCTGTTTTAGCACCCAGCGTACCCCCCCCAAGCGCGCCGCTGAGGTTGAGATAGCCTTCCAGCAATGCCGGACTGTTGCCCATCGTGCGCATCATATTGGGTATACTGCCGAGTTTACCTTTTACAACGTTAAATAAGTCTTTTGTTTTTCCCGTAGCTGTTTCGGGATTCAGTGCCTGTAAACGTGTCATTTTTTTATATTTAAATGGTTGTGTCGGAATCGACAAAGCAAAGGTGCGCCGGATAAGACTGGTAGAAAATGGATAATCGACGCAATGAGATGGACAGTTTTCCCTCACCTGCTCAGGGATATGTTTGGTGCTTGTATCACACCTTGGCAACAGTGAACCCAAAAGTATGAACATCAGATAAAATACATTCGATTACACCACAAAAAAGCCCGATCAAGTTCTTTTGGGATGCTCAAAGTGATCAAAAAGGGGCGGATTACCCCTATTAATGATCAACATTGCCTTGTTTACAAGAAAATTTGCAAAAAATCTAACACAATAGCAGTTTAGATAATTATTATTTAATAAAAAAACGATCTTTCGTATATAAAATAGTAAAAAAAAGACAAAAACCAGGAAAATGCCCCTTTGCCAACTTCTTATCAATGTTTAAACAGCAAAAAATACATAAAATATTGATTATCAACTATAAAAGCATCTTTCGGGTGTTAATACTACGCGATTTACACAGAATGAACCGTAAAATTACTACCGAAAAATTTGCGTTTTTCGCAGGAATGTATACTTTTGACCTGTAATGCTGAATGACCCATTACCTCGGGCGTTCTTCACTACAACAAAAACCAATGAAAAAAAACGGTTATTAAAGATAACCGAAAACCCGGTGGCCGATCAACCACCTTTTTAGAACAGACTTCTAAACCACAAAGAAAATGAACAAGAATTTTACTATTCTGCTCAGGTATGCAACACTTTTGCTTACCTCCATTACAGCCTTACAGGCAAAAGCCACCGAAGACAGTACAGGCACTTACTCCGTTAATTTCAGTTCGGTTCCCACATTAGTCAGTGGCACACAAAACGCCATTGGTTCAGTGTACCGCTTTAGTAATGTTGCACCCGGCAGGTCTGCCATTGTTACCATTGTTGGTGCTACCGGCGGTGCCACTGTAGATATGCTTGACGACAATAACCTCACCAAACCCGAAGCTTTTTCTCCACGCATCACCATTCCGGGCAACAGCACAGGTATGGTAGAATTTAAAATAACATTTGTAGCGGGCAACAGCAATAATCCTAAAAAGATGGATACCCTTGTTGCTACGGCCATGGATATTGATGGCAATGCAAACCTGCACGAAATGGATGCACTCAACCTCGGCGGTGGTACACTCTCCTACCAGGCCAGCACATTGGAAATTATGGTTACCCAAACCGGTACTGAGTTTCTGGGACAGAATGTAGGTGGTGTAGAATACCCGAATGTAGATACCTCCGCCAAGGCTGTAATGTTTACCATCACGAATAAGAATGTGGAAGAGTTTATCTACAAGGCAGGGGCACAAAACATGAACAGCAATGCAGTTACCCGTCAGAAAGGGGTTTACTTTAAAGGCTTTACCTACCCTTCCTTTACTACACTTCCCGTGGTACTCAACGCCTTTGCTGCCACCAGCCGCAACGAAACCAACCTGGTACAATGGCAAACCAGCAGCGAAAGCAATACCCTTCGCTTCATCATCGAAAAAAGTTCTGATGGCCGCAGCTATACCGCTATCGGAGAAGTAGCTGCAGCAGGAAATTCCAGCAATGCACGCAACTACAACTTTACCGATGCCAATGTTATTGCCGGTACCAGCTATTACCGCCTTCGTACGGTTGACCATGATGGCAGATTCAGCTATTCAGCCGCAGTAATGGTTAAAAGAGACAAGCAGCAACACCAGATAAGCCTTTTCCCATGCCCTGCAGTTGATTTTACCATCGTAAGCATTTCTGCTGATGCCGCAGAAACAGTAACCCTCCGTATGCTTGATGCCAACGGTAAAGCTTTGTACAGCCGCCAGGAAAACATTACCAAAGGTACCACCAACATCCGTATGGGGCAGTTGGATCGCTTCCCTTCAGGCACATATTACCTTCAGGTAGTACAAAAAGCAACGACAACAACAAAGCCCTTCATGATATTATAACAAACACAAGCACAACCAACCAGCAAAACCCTCCCTTTACCCGGAGGGTTTTTTCTGTGCCGGGGCATTGCGTATTACCGGTGAGATTTCTGATCCGTATTAATTATCTTTGACCCCTGATGACGTTTTTCACCCATTTCGGACGATACCTTCTTATGCTCAAAGGCATGTTTTCCAAACCGGAGAATATGCGTATGTACTGGAAAGAATTTATGCACCAATGCTCAGAGATCGGTATCGGTTCGCTGGGTATTGTGATACTCATATCCGTATTTATGGGTGCGGTAAGTGCTGTACAGACAGCTTACCAGTTGGTCAGCCCCATTATTCCCCAATCTACCATCGCCCAGATCGTGCGCGACACCGTTATACTTGAATTTGCTCCCACCCTTGTTTGTATCGTGCTTGCGGGTGTGGTAGGCAGCAAGATTGCCAGTGAACTGGGAAATATGCGGGTAAGCGAACAGATTGACGCACTCGAAATTATGGGTATCAATACCCGGGCCTATCTGGTGATGCCTAAAATTGTTGCTGCATTGGTCACCATCCCCTTACTGGTTGTATTGTCGATGGTACTTGGCATCTGGGGGGGCAGGCTGGCGGGTTCAGCAGCAGATATTTTACCTACCGATGTATATGACCGCGGCTTGTTGCAGAACTTCGTCCCCTATAATGTCATATTCGCGATGACCAAGGCCTATACTTTTGCCTTTATCATCAGCAGCATTCCCGCCTACTATGGCTATTATGTAAAAGGAGGAGCCCTCGAAATCGGGCGCAGCAGTACCAAAAGCGTGGTAGTCAGTTGTGTGATGATTCTCTTTGCCGACTATATCCTGGCCCAAATCTTATTGTCGCACCCATAACCGCTACCCACCCCATGATTACCTTTAACCATATCAAAAAAAGTTTCGGCGATAAAATTGTACTCAACGATGTTGGCCATGTGATGGAAACGGGTAAGTGTAATCTTATTATCGGCACCAGTGGCAGCGGTAAAACCGTTTTGCAGAAATGTCTTGTAGGGCTTTTTGAACCCGATTCAGGTGATATCATTTACGACGACATCAGTTTTACCCGGATGAATGACGAAGAGCGTAAACAATTGCGCCAGCAAATCGGTATGCTCTTCCAGGGCTCTGCCTTATTCGACAGTATGACCGTGGAGCAGAATGTAATGTTTCCCCTGGATATGTTCACCCGCCTGGCTTATAACGAAAAACTGAAACGGGTGAATGAAGTACTCGATCGTGTCAACCTCATAGAGGCCAATAAAAAATACCCGGCTGAGATCAGTGGCGGGATGAAGAAAAGGGTAGGTATTGCCCGGGCGATTGTGCTCAACCCCAAATACCTGTTCTGCGATGAACCCAACAGTGGTCTCGACCCTCAAACAAGCATGGTCATCGACAAACTTATTCTCGACATCACTAAAGAATTTGGTATGACCACCGTCATTAACACGCATGATATGAACAGCGTGATGGAGATTGGTGAAAATATCCTGTATATGTACCAGGGGCAAAAAGAATGGTCCGGCAACAATAAAGAGATCATTTTCTCGAAAAACGAACGCCTTAATGCCTTCATCTTTGCGAGTGAGTTTCTGCAGGATGCCAAAGATATGCGGATGCTTGAGGCCCGCGGGAAGATCAGCGATGATCGCAATATGGACGAAATGCTGAAGTAATCCGCCAACGTCTTCAACCCAAAACTACCCGCAAAAAGCCGACTGATTGTTGCCATCCGGGTGATCAGCGTGAAGTGCTGTCTGCGTCAAAATAGTTGATTTTCGTAATACCGCATCTCCCTATCTTTGCGCCACATAAATTATATACAATATTTAATCTCTAACTTAATACCATGTCTGTTTTAGTTAACGCAAATTCCAAAATTATTGTACAGGGCTTTACAGGTACCGAAGGTACTTTTCATGCCACCCAGATGATCGAATATGGGACACAGGTTGTGGGTGGTGTAACACCCGGTAAGGGTGGTACTTCCCACTTAGACAGGCCTGTATTCAATACGGTAGCCGATGCGGTAAAATCAACAGGAGCCGATGTATCGATCATATTTGTACCCCCGGCTTTTGCTGCCGATGCAATTATGGAAGCTGCAGACGCCGGTATTGGCCTGGTGGTATGTATCACTGAAGGCATCCCGGTACAGGATATGGTAAAGGTTAAAAACTATCTCCAGAGCAAAACAACCCGGCTTATCGGCCCCAATTGTCCCGGCGTTATTACGGCTGAAGCCTGTAAAGTTGGCATTATGCCAGGCTTTATCTTCAAGAAAGGTCGTATCGGTATCGTCTCCAAATCGGGTACACTTACCTACGAGGCTGCAGACCAGGTAGCCAAGGCAGGACTGGGCATTTCGACAGCCATTGGCATAGGTGGCGACCCCATCATCGGCACTACCACTAAAGAAGCAGTAGAACTCTTTATGAACGATCCCGAAACCGATGCCATTGTGATGATAGGTGAAATCGGTGGTGGTATGGAGGCCGAAGCTGCCCGGTGGATCAGGGATAATGGTAACAAAAAACCAGTTGTGGGCTTCATCGCCGGTCAGACAGCTCCTCCCGGTCGCCGTATGGGACATGCGGGTGCTATCGTGGGCGGCACCGAAGATACGGCTGCTGCAAAAATGGCCATCATGACCGAATGTGGTATCCACGTAGTGGCCAGTCCGGCTGATATCGGAAAAACCATGGCCGAAGCCATGGGTAAATAATTACATACCAAAAGAACTATCTTCATACAAAAGCAGCGGCAATACCGCTGCTTTTTATTATACGCCGGTGCCCGCATAAAAAAGGCTCCCCAAAATCCGGCGGGGAGCCTTATAAACAACACCCAACTTATATTGACTACACCTTAACTTTCGCCGATACTACCGGTAGTTACGTATGTAGTTAGCGAGATCTTCCTTACTGCTGCTGAAACTGAACGCATCATTCAGTATAAAATAACTGCCTTTGTCCACCGTATATTTATACATATATTTTGCCATTTCAAGTTTATTGCTTTCAAAGCTGAACAGGTTGACAATTTCTTTTACCTGCGCACTTGTAAAAGCATTCACAGCAATGGTTTGTTTGGCCACGACGAGACGGCTGTTCTCCATCATCTCATTACGCAGAGTCTGTTTAAACTGCTCAAAAAGACGTACATCCATCGTCTGCACATTACCCGCATTGTTCCAGCCACCGCCGCCATTATTGCCATTATTCCAGCCACCACCATTACCATTGCCACCATTGTTCCAGCCACCATTGCCGTTATTCACCCAATCTTCATCCTCATCGTCCTCGTCAGCATAGCCGGGTCCCATCATTTGCTCATCCACAAGTGGCTTACCAAAACGGTTAATCGTAATATCCGTATGGAATTGTTGTTTGATGTACAACTGTGCACTATACACCTGCTGGTAACTTCTGCCAAAACCCGTACCAGCACGACCCGGACGCTTCTGGAATACTTTTACCATATGGTAGCCCGCAGGCAGGTTCCTGATGACCACAGCGCCATTATTGCGGCTGTACCGGTTTCCATCTACCATTACCCGTATGGCAACGCCGTTTCCGGAACTGATGGTCAGTCTGGTGTCGTCAAAGCCTGCCATGGCAGACAGTGAAATGATAAATGCTAAACATGTAAATACTGGTTTCATAATATGTTTCCTCCTTTGTGATGGTTATTTTCAAATGCTGTGCCAGCAGACTGCCGGCATTCGCCAATAATTTGTTAAAGCAATCATGCACCTGCTGAACCACAGCCGGCACCGGGCATACCATCACCTGCGCAAACCCTCTCCCGCTAAGGATTCCCGGCGGGAACCGGATTTTCAGCAACGGGTAGAAAAATATTTCTCCCTCCTTTCTTCCATTTATGAAAAAAAAGATTCTCCGGCATCCTTTCTTGGCAATAGATTTGATAACTTGTAAAAAAATTGAAGCATGTACGCTAACAAATTAAAATGGTTGTTCGCAACCCTGTTCATTTTGTTCACGCAATTAACCTCAGCACAACAAAACATGAATGATTATCAGGCGCAGTGGAAAAAAGTCGAAGAACTGGAAAAGAAGGGGCTGACCAAATCAGCCCGTGAAGAAGTACTGACTATTTATACCCTCGCGGTAAAGGATAATGCAGAAGTGCAACAGGTAAAAGCCTGCCTCTACCTGATTAAATACCGCAACATGGTGGAAGAGGACAGCCGCGAAAACAATATCTTTTATGTAGATACACTCATTGATAAAGCCAAAGCACCGGTAAAGCAGGTTTTACAAAGCCTCCATGCACAGATGTTCTGGCAATACCTGCAGAACAACCGCTGGAAGTTGTACAATCGTACAGCGCTGACAGCGGAGAAAAGTAAAGATATCACCACCTGGAGCGCCGAACGTCTCCACCAAAATATTACCCGTCTCTACAAAGCCTCACTTCAGGGTGATGCCTTGTTAAAAGCTACACGTATTGACGGCTTCAACCCCATCCTCATCCAGGGTGTCAACACCAGATTGCTCCGTCCCACGCTGTACGACTTTCTTGCACACCGGGCGCTTGATTATTTTGACAATGATGAACGCGACATCAGCAAACCTGCTTACGCCTTTACCATCAGCGACGACAAAGCCTTTGCTCCCGCAGGTAGTTTTGTGAATGCCGTTTTCAAAACAAAGGATACCTCCTCACTGCAGTACAAGGCGATCGGATTGCTGCAGGACATCATCCGCTTTCACCTCAACGATGCCAGCCCCGATGCACTCATCGACGCAGACCTCATCCGGCTGCGCTTTATGTACAGCCGTAGTGTAATGACAGATAAGGGCAAATGGTATGAAGCGGCCCTCGAAGCCATCGAAACACGCTATCCCAACAATGCCGCAGCCGCGCAAGCCACTTATCTCAGGGCTGCTTTGTATAACGACCGCGGACAGGACTATGACCCACTCAGCAATACCCCCAATCAGTACGAGATTAAAAGGGCGGCTGATCTCTGCAATACCATCATCAAAAAATTTCCGGATAGTGAAGGCGGCGCCAATTGTCAGAATCTCCTCGCACAAATCTCCCGGCCATCGCTGAACCTGCAGACAGAAAAGGTGAATACGGTCAACCAGCCTTTCCGCAGCCTCGTAAGTTATAAAAACACCGGCAAAATCTACCTCCGCATCATCAAAACCTCTGCTGAAGACATCAGGCGGATGAACAAAAAAACATACGAATCCCTATGGGCCGACCTCGGACGTGCAAAGCCGCTCAGGCAGTGGAGTGTCAACCTCCCCGACCTGCAGGATATGCAGCAGCACAGTACCGAGATCAAAGTAGATGGATTGCCCAATGGTATGTACCTGCTTATTGGCAGCCTCAACGAAGACTTTGCCCCGGGAAAAAATATCCTGAGCAAACAATTGTGTTATATAAGTAATGTCAGTTTTATCAATAGTGGCGAAGACTACTATGTACTTGACCGCGACAATGGTCAACCACTGGCAGAAGCCGACGTGCAGGTTTGGGAAAACAAATACAACTACAACACCAGTACCTACGATAATTCAAAGGCTGAAGCTTATACCACGGATGCCAGCGGCTATTTCAAAATGAAATCGTTTAAAGACTACAGGAATATTGTACTGCAGATCAACCATAATGGGGATGAACTGTTTCTTGATGATCAGCTCAATACTTACAGCAATGAACCGGTACAGGAGCCACAACCCCGCCCTGTAACCTTTCTGTTTACCGACCGTAGTATTTACCGGCCCGGGCAAACCGTTTATTTCAAGGGTATTGTGGTGCAGACTGACCAGCGCAAAAGAAACAGCACTATCGTACCCGGATTTGCCACAAAGGTACAGCTCAACGATGCCAATTATCAAAAAGTAACCGATATTGCTGTTACCACCAATGCATTCGGCTCTTTTAACGGCAGCTTCAAAATCCCGGAAGGCCTGCTCAATGGCCAGTTCACCCTTGTGGATATGACCAACCAGAATAACCATACCATCAGTGTGGAAGAATACAAGCGGCCAAAGTTCATGGTAGAGATAGCCAAACCCGGGGGTAGCTACCGCCTGAACGACAGTATAAAGGTAACGGGTACAGCAAAAGCATACGCGGGCAATACGATTGATGGTGCAAAGGTGAAATACCGCATCACCCGGCAGGTACGTTATCCGGTGTGGTGGGAATATTACAGTTATGCCCGTAAAGGGGGGCGCTACCAACCTGGCCGTGGCAGTGCAGGCATGGAAATCGGCAGCGGCGAAGCCACCACCAATGCGAAGGGTGAATTTACTGTTACCTTCAAAGCCATTCCCGATCTGGATATTCCCAAAAAAGACCAGCCCACTTTCTACTATGAAGTAAGTGCCGATGTAACCGATATCAATGGCGAAACCCGGTCGGCAAATACAAGCGTTGCGGTTGCCTACCAGGCACTGTTGCTCGACATCAGTATGGAAGGCAGCCTCCCTGCCGACAGTCTTAAAAAAATCCTTGTACGCAGCACCAACCTCAATGGGATCGAAGAAAAAGCAAAGATCATCCTCTCCATGGAAAAGCTCAACGCACCACAACGTTTTTTCCGGGAAAGGTACTGGACACAGCCTGATCAGTTTGTGATGAGCCGCGATGAGTACTACAAGCATTTTCCGTATGATATTTATAAAAATGAGAACGAAGTGGCTCAGTTCACCACTGATGCAAAAACCTGGGAAAAGACCGACAGCAGCAATACTGCAACAACGGTGCCCCCAATGGGCGCTGGCTGGTATAAATTAACCGCCACCACCACTGATAAATATGGTGAAGCCGTAAAAGCGATAAAGTTTGTACAACTCACTTCGTCTGCTGATCCGGTATATGAACCCATCCGGGTGCAATCCGCAACAACGGTGGCAGAGCCGGGGCAGCGGATACAATACTTCCTCAGCAGTGGGTTTGCCAAACTCTGGCTGATCCACCAACAGCGTTTTATGAACACCACTAAAAAAGTGAGCTACGAAACACTGCAGGGGTCGGTCAAATCATTTGAGCTACCGGTTACCGCAGCCGACCGCGGGGGCATCGCCATGGGCTATGCATTTGTACAGCACAACCGGACCTATACCGGCAACCAGTTATTCAGTGTTCCCTGGAGCAATAAGGAACTCAAGATCAGCTTTAATACTTTCCGCGACAAACTGTTGCCGGGTGCAAGCGAACAGTGGAGTGTAAAAGTGAGTGGGCAAAAAGGAGAAAAAGTAGCAGCCGAAATACTGGCGGCGATGTACGATGCCAGTCTTGACCAGTTTAAGCCCCACAGTTGGAACGGGATTCCCGGTCTGTGGCCATCGCTCAATGGGTACGACTATTGGAGTGAGCCCGGCTTTAATGCCATACAATCCGAAGAAAAAGATGGCATCATCAGCAAGACCATCAGTTACGAAAAAAGCTATGACCAATTAGGCATACGCAAGAGCAATACCGAGATAGAGCCGCTTTGGTGGCTGAATCCTTACGAATATGAACGGCGGGATATCCGCTTACGCGGTGCTGCCAGCATGCCGATGGCTGCACCCATGCAGGACGCCGGTCTGGCGGAAGTGGTGGTAACTGCAGCAGGAAAATCGGCCAATAAAGAGGCGGCCAAACAGCTTTCCGGTAAGGTGGCGGGTATCAACCTTAAAGATAAAAAAGAGGATGATGATAATGGGGATACCAACAATGCACCCGGTGGCAGTAAGCATGGGAACGATCCTGTACAGGTACGTAAAAACTTTAATGAAACGGCATTTTTCTTTCCCAACCTGCAAACGGATACTGCCGGTAATGTATCCTTCAGCTTTACCATGCCCGAAGCGCTTACCCAATGGAAACTGATGACCTTTGCCCATACCAAAGACCTTGCCACCGGCAGTGCAGGCAAAACCGTTATTACACAGAAGGAGTTGATGGTACAACCCAACAATCCGCGTTTTATGCGTGAGGGCGACCGTATGGAACTCAGTACCAAAATCGTAAACCTTGGCAGCAGGGAAGTAACCGGTCAGGCTACACTCGAGTTATCAGATGCTGCCACTGGTAAACCTCTCGATGGTTGGTTCAAAAACATCTTTCCTGCGCAATACTTTACCATTCCTGCAGGACAAAGCGTTGCGGTAAAGTTCCCCATCGAAATACCCATCAATTTTGGCAGCGCCCTCTCCTGCCGCATCATTGCCAAAACGACCAATGCCAGCGACGGGGAGGAATCAGCATTGCCGGTATTGACCAACCGTACATTAGTAACCGAGAGCCTCCCGCTGAACCTGCGACAGACCAATAATAAAACATTCACCTTTGACAAACTGCTCCGCTCGGGTACACCCGTAAAGGGCAACGACATCAGCCTGAGCCACCAGGCACTAACGGTTGAGTTTACCAGCAACCCTGCATGGTATGCCGTACAGGCACTACCCTACCTGATGGAGTATCCCTATGAGTGTGCTGAGCAGACCTTCAACCGGTATTATGCCAACACGCTTGCCGGGCAAATAACCCGGAGTATGCCGAAGATCAGGAAGGTATTTGACCAATGGAAAATGGTGGACAGCGCGGCGCTGCTATCGAACCTGCAGAAAAATGAAGAACTGAAATCGGCAATCCTGCAGGAAACCCCATGGGTAATGGATGCACAGAATGAGGCACAGCAGAAAAAGAATATTGCCCTGCTGTTTGACCTGGTAAGGATGAACGGGGAGATGAGCAAGGCCATCGGCAAGCTGAAAGAACTTCAGAGTGCCAATGGCGGCTTTGTATGGTTCAAGGGGGGGCCTGATGACCGGTATATGACCCAGTACATCATTACCGGTATCGGCCACCTGCGCAAACTGAATGCCCTTGACAAAGACGGATATGATGCCGTAAGAGCAATGGTCGACAGGGCTATTCCCTACCTCGACCAGAAAATCAGGGAAGATTATAACGACCTGCTGAAATACAAAGTAAAACTCTCCGGTAACAACCTCGGCTACACCGCTATCCAGTACCTGTATATGCGCAGTTTCTTCCCCGAGTATAAAACCGGCAGTGAATCGGTTACCGCCGTGAATTATTATAAAGGCCAGGCCAAAAAATACTGGCTCTCACAGAGCAGGTATATGCAGGGTATGATTGCACTGGCACTGCACCGCGATGGTGATACCGTTACGCCTCCTGCCATCACCCGCTCACTCAAAGAAAATGCGATCATAAAAGAAGAGATGGGCATGTACTGGAAGGAGTTTGGTAATGGCGGGTACTACTGGTACCAGTCGCCCATCGAAAGCCAGGCCATGATGGTGGAAACCTTTGCAGATATTGACAAGAATATGGCAGTAGTGGACGACCTCAAAACATGGCTGCTTAAACACAAGCAGACCAGCAACTGGAAAACCACGCGCGCCACAGCAGAAGCCTGTTATGCCCTATTGCTGGCAGGTAACAACTGGCTGAAAAGTGAGCCTGCTATCACCATAAAGCTGGGCAACCTGACTGTGAGCAGCAACGATAAACCCGCAGAAGCTGGTACGGGTTATTTTAAACAACGTATTGAAGGGAATAGGGTAACACCAGCCATGGGGAATATTACAGTCACCCGTACCTACCCGGGTACACCAGCACCAACCGCGCCGGAAACAGCCTGGGGAAGCGTTTATTGGCAGTACTTTGAAGACCTTGATAAAATCACTCCGGCAGCTACCCCGCTCAAATTGATCAAACAACTCTTTGTGGAAACGATGGGGGATCGCGGGCCTGTACTCAAAGCCATCAATGACGGCGATGCCGTAAAAGTGGGTGATAAAATCAAAGTGCGCATTGAACTTCGGGTAGATCGCGATATGGAATACATACATATGAAAGATATGCGCGGGGCCTGTATGGAACCGGTAAATGTGATCAGTACCTACAAATGGCAGGGTGGCCTTGGGTACTACGAAAGCACCAAAGACGCCAGTACCAACTTCTTCTTTGGCTGGCTGCCGCGTGGCACCTATGTATTTGAATATCCGCTCTTCGTTACCCACAGCGGTAATTTCAGCAATGGTATTACAACCATACAGTGTATGTACGCACCCGAATTTACCAGCCACAGTGAAGGCGTAAGGGTGAGCGTGGAATAAGCAGCACTAAAGCATTCATGAGCAGGGGCACTTCGCGGGAAGTGCCCCTGTTTTGTATAACCCCGCTCCCAGGCTGCGCTGTGGCGCATTTTTTTGGTACCAAACTGAGCCTCAATATTAATTTTTTATTATCTTTCGCCCCTAAACCCGATCTGACAATGAGCGATCAAGATAATTATATCATTCCTGCCAGGTTTCGCAAAATGGAGAATACCCATATCCTGTTCTGGTTAGTCAAAGATATCTGCTGGTGCATCGGCATCAAATGGCTCGGTATTGCCATGATCGTTCCTACATTGGCCATTGCCGGTATCATCGCCTGGCGTACCCGTCACCTCATATCGGAATTGACCCATAACCTCGCCATCTTTTTCTGGATCAGCGCCAACTCTTTCTGGATGGTTACGGAGTTTGCACATGTGGACGACCGGCTTAAATTGTATGCCCTTATTCCCTTTTTCGCAGGAGTGGTACCACTGGTATATTATTACGCCTACTACTCCCCTCGCCAGTACCTCAGGAATAAGGCTGAAATGAAAAACAGCGATCACCGTGTACTGAGCATGAATCCACCGGTTGCAGATGCCAATACGGGGAATGTTGCAAGGGGCTAAAACAGCCACAGGCCGGGCAATAATCCCCTGCCTTATTATTAATGCCTCTACTCCGCTGTTTCTTCGGCTGAAAGAGCGCCAGTCCTTATCTTTGCCGCTCAATTTCAGAATCATTCGACTATGTACAGAACGCATACCTGCGGCGAATTAAGGCTGCAGCACAACAATCAGTCCGTTACCCTTGCCGGATGGGTACAAACCGTACGCAAATTCGGCAGCATTACTTTTGTTGACCTGCGCGACCGGTACGGCATTACCCAATTGCTTTTTTCCGAAAGTTTCAACGAGGCACTTGATGCCAACCCATTGGGACGTGAATATGTACTCCGGGTAACCGGAGCCGTAAATGAACGCAGCAACAAGAACGCGAACCTTCCTACCGGTGATATTGAAATACTGGTGGTAAGTTTCGAGGTGCTGAATGCTGCTGCCACACCACCTTTCAAAATCCAGGATGATACTGATGGTGGTGACGACCTCCGTATGAAATACCGTTTTCTCGATCTCCGCCGCAACGCGGTGAAACGCAACCTTGAACTGCGCTATGCGGTTAACCGAAGCGCACGCAATTATCTGCACGAGCAGCAGTTTATGGATATAGAGACGCCTTTTCTCATCAAATCCACCCCCGAAGGTGCAAGGGACTTTGTGGTGCCCTCGCGTATGAACCCCGGGCAGTTTTATGCACTGCCGCAGAGTCCGCAAACCTTTAAGCAACTGCTCATGGTCAGCGGATACGACAGGTATTACCAGATTGTCAAATGTTTCCGTGATGAAGATCTGCGGGCAGACCGCCAGCCCGAGTTTACACAGATTGACTGTGAAATGGCTTTCGTGGAGCAGGAAGACATTCTCCGGATGTTTGAAGGATTGGTGCGCCGCATTTTTAAAGACGTTAAGCAGATCGACTATACTGAAACCATACCCCGCATGACCTGGGAGGAAGCCATGTGGACATACGGCAACGACAAGCCCGATATCCGGTTCGGTATGCCATTGGCCAATCTTAAGTTTCCCCCGCATACTTTTCCCGGAAAAGACAACAACAGTAAACTAGTGGACGGGGCTGCTTTTCCCGTATTTGACGGTGCCGAAACGGTGCTCGCCATCGCAGTACCCGGTTGCAGCGAATATACGCGCAAGCAAACTGATGAACTGACCGAATGGGTAAAACGCCCACAGATTGGTATGAAGGGCCTGGTTTTTATCAAATGCAACGCAGACGGCAGTTTCAAGAGCAGCGTTGATAAGTTTTACAATGAAGACCGCCTCAGGGCCATTGCCGGAGCGGCTGATGCAAAGGCTGGCGACCTGATACTGATCCTCGCTGGTACTGAAGAGCGTACGCGTAAAGCCATCAGCGAATTGCGGCTATACCTGGCGCAGCAGATGGGTATGCGGAAGCCGGATGAATTTAAACTCCTCTGGGTAACCGATTTTCCGCTGTTTGAGTATGATGAAGAAGGTAACCGCTGGGTGGCGAGACACCACCCGTTCACATCGCCCAAACCTGAGCAGATCGGCATAATGATCGATAATAATCCTGTAATTGAAAATGCTGCTGCCTACCTTGAGCATCCCTATGCCGGCATCAAAGCCAATGCCTACGATATGGTGCTGAATGGCAATGAGATTGGTGGTGGCTCCATCCGGATCTATCAGCGTGCTTTACAGGAAAAAATGTTTGCCGCATTGGGTATGGATAAAGAAGAACAACAACATAAGTTTGGGTTTCTGCTGGGTGCATTTGAATATGGTGCGCCGCCGCACGGAGGTATTGCTTTTGGCTTCGACAGGTTATGTGCCCTGCTCGGCGGCAGCGAGAGCATACGCGATTTCATTGCCTTTCCCAAAAACAACAGTGGCCGTGATGTGATGCTTGATGCGCCTGCGGCCATTGATGAAAAGCAGTTTGACGAATTGCAAATCAGGCTGAATATCCGGCCATAACCACCAATACGGCAGCAGAACAGGCATGAATAACGAACAGGCATACCTACCCTCACCCCGCCGCTGGAAAATATTCCGGGTGATGCTGATCATACAGTTGGTCATGACGATACCGGTGGTACTTTCACTGCTCTGCCTGTTGGGAACGGAGAAAATTTTTCTCCAAAATCCATGGTAACTGCCCGGCTTTCTGACATGTTTGCTTGTCTGTATGGGCTATTGTGCCAACCTGTTTTACAGTTTCCGTCTCCTGCGAACGGTGTTCCGCGACAGGGAAAGCACGCGGTTCAGTTTTTCCCGCTGCATCGTTTTACTGATCATTTTCGCTATCGTGCTCCTGATTTTCTGGTGCGCACTCGCTGTGCAAATAAGCGAATCACTTCAATCGCAACAAGGCTCTTATCAAGCCGGTGTGCATGATTTTTCAACAGGCTATTTCCTCCTCCTGGCGGTTGCAGGCACCTATACATTCATCATGCAGGTACTCCTGCTCCGTACCTGCCGCCGGTTCCGGTCTGCAAATATGGATGCGCTTATTGACGGTATTGTGCAACCTCCCGGAACAGACAGTTAAACCCGGAATTTGCAATAGAAAATCTATTGCAAGCCGAAATTCCTGCAAACACGGGCATTTCCTCGATTTTTCTTCTCATCGTAGGAATTGCTACGCTTTCAAAGAAAAATCTTGCGGGAATATTCACAATGCCGACCTGGCGGTACCCGTCTTTATCGGACTTTCGACTTTCATAACGATTTCTACTGCAAAATCCGGGTTAAAAGCGGGTATTTTGACAACTGCCTGCTTTCTCCTTAACTTTATCAAAAAAAAGATATGAGGACGGGTAAATGGATAATGCTTGTCGTATGTCTGCTGAGCATGGCAGCCTGCAAAAAGAGTTCCGATAGTGGGGGTGGCAGTTCCAAAATGCTCAATGTAGCCTATGGCACTGATCCGCTCCAGAAAATGGATATCTATCTCCCGGCCGGGCGCAGTACCACCACCACAAAAGTGGTGATCATGATTCATGGCGGGGCGTGGAGCCTTGGTGATAAAGCCGAGCTTAATGGTTTTGTAGATACCTTTCAGCGCAGGTTACCGGAGTATGCCATTTTCAACATCAACTACAGACTCTCTGTTCCACCCAACAATCCCTTTCCTGCACAGGAAATGGACACCAAGGCTGCCATCGAATATATTTACAACAACCGCCAGGCCTATGGCATAAGCGATAAATTTATTCTCGTGGGTGCCAGTGCCGGTGCTCACCTTGCCCTGCTCCATGCGTACAAATACAGCAGTCCCCTAAAGATCAAGGCCGTGGTTGATTTCTTTGGCCCTACCGACATGAAAGACCTGTACGACAATCCGGGTATTGTCAATGCCGCTGCTATTGCTGGTATTGTAGGCGCCACACCAACTTCCAATCCGCTGATATACCAGCAATCAAGCCCTCTCCATTATGTCAGTTCGCAGGTTTGCCCCACCATTATTCTGCAGGGCACTGCCGATCCGTTGGTCAATGCCACCCGGCAATCACAGGCTTTGCAGATTAAACTACTGACATCGGGCGTAACCAACCAATATGTGTCATATGCCGGTGCCGGACATGGTGATTGGGATAATGCCACTTATTTTGATGCCTTTAACAAGGTGCAGAATTTTATATTGACAAATGTGAACTAATTGGTGCAATACCATACAAAAAAGCGGTTGCCGTACATGGCAACCGCTTTGTGTTTGTTATCCGTATGTACATCAGGGTTGTAAACCCAATATGCTGCAAACTTTTTCATAAGGTGTGATGGTCAGATCAATTGCCTGTGACTGCCCGGGCAGTTTTACATGGCGGAGATCAACCGTACGCCCGCCACCCGCCATCCGGCCACCGGTTATCAGGCCGGGGATAAGGATATAACGGTATTCAAGGCTCTGGGGCAGGTTCACCAGTACAGGCTGACCGGGATAAGCCTCAGCAATACCGCTGTTGAAACGACAGGTATTGAAAGTATGGCGATATACAAAGATCTTCTGTTGATTGTAGATACAGTTGACGGTATTGGTAGCACCACCCGCATCACTGGTATAGGGCAGCGCATAAGGGCCAATGCTTCCTACGCGCATGTAAGTAATCATCACACCCTGGTTGAGGATGGCAGCACTTAATGAAGGCGCATCGAGGTGACGCATCCGCAAACAGGTACCATCAACGGTGGTGTCGCGGGAGTTGTAGGGAGACGTAATCCAGGGAGAGTAGATCACTTGTGCGGGTGTACCCTGCGGACCAATGGGGCCAATGGGACCTTGCGGACCGGTAGGGCCAGTGGGACCGGTCGGACCTGTAGGGCCAGTGGGGCCTTGAGGGCCAGTGGGACCGGCGGGGCCAACTAATGAAGTGGCGGCCCCCCAGCCAGCGGCCGTTTTAGGGCCATAAATTGCCTGGGCGGTCAGGTCAACATAAAAATCGTTGATACGACCAAGACTGGCAGCAGGAGCACCGTTACCACTCAGCAGACCATTGCCCGGCAACCCCTGCGGACCAACCAATGCAAGGCCTGAGCCCCAACTGGTAGCCATTTTAGGCCCCCAGATTACTTTACCGAGTGTATCGACAAAGAAGTCGCCGACTTTGCCCTGTGCGATTGACGGGATGCCTGCGCCGTTAATTACTGTAGCACCATCCTTACCAGCGTCACCGGGATCGCCCTTTTTGCAATAACTGAGCGAAAGGAGTAATGCGGTGAAGAGTGGGAACAGAAAAAGATATTTTCTTTTCATGATTTGTTTGTTTGTGTGTTAATAAATCTGCTTTGAAAAGAGAGGCCGGCCAGGTTTGAGCAAGGCCAACCTCTCACGTGCACATCACATTATTAACCACTATTATTGGGCAATACCGAGCATATTACATACATCTGCATAACTGGTGGTGGTCAGGTCAATTGGACGGCTCTGACCAGGCAATTTCACATTGTGGAGATCAATTGTACGGCTACCGCCGGCCATGCGTCCGCCAGCAATCAGGCCGGGGATCAGCACATAACGATATTCCAGGCTCTGGGGCAGGTTAACCAATACAGGCTGACCAGGATAAGACTCAGGAATACCGCTGTTGAAACGACAGGTATTGAAGGTATGGCGATAGACGAAGATTTTCTGTTGGTTGTAGATACAGTTGACGGTATTGGTAGCACCACCCGCATCGCTGGTGTAAGGCAGCATATACGGACCGATGCTTCCTACGCGCATATAAGTAATCATTACACCCTGGCTGAGGATGGCAACACTTAATGAAGGCGCATCGAGGTGACGCATCCGCAAACAGGTACCATCAACGGTGGTGTCGCGGGAGTTGTAGGGAGACGTAATCCAGGGAGAGTAGATCACTTGTGCGGGCGTACCGGCAGGGCCTTGCGGACCAACAGGACCAACGGGACCAACAGGACCAACGGGACCAGTGGGGCCTTGCGGACCAGTAGGGCCTTGCGGACCGGTAGGACCGGTAGGTCCGATCAGTGAAGTAGCAGCACCCCAGCCAGCCGCCGTTTTAGGACCATAAATCGCTTTCGCCGTAACATCGATGTAAAAATCACCAATAGTTCCCAATGAGGCAGCGGGTGCACCGGCACCATTGAGAACTGTTTTACCGGGCAAACCCTGTGGGCCAACGAGTGCCAGACCAGCCCCCCAGTTGCTGGTATTCTTGGGGCCCCAGAGCACTTTGCCCACAGTATCCACAAAGAAATCGCCAACTTTACCAATAGAGATGGATGGAATACCGGCACCATTGAGTACAGTGTTTCCATCACGGCCGGGATCGCCCGGGTCGCCCTTCTTACAAAACGTGAGGGTCAAAGCCAGACCTGCGAAAAGCAGGCACGAGAGCATTACATTCTTTTTCATTTTTATAAATTGTTAAGAGTGGTTAATAATGAGGCAAAATTATATGCATGGGAATTGTAATGCAATACCATGATCTGGTGATACCAGTTCGTGTTATTGGTGGCAGGCGTTAAAAATTTTAACATCGCCCGATTGCGCGAAAAGCTTTATCTTTAATCATTCAGAAAGTTTTCGACAATGAAAAAAATAATCGCTGCAATAGCCATATTCTTCCTGATTTCCGCATCCGCATCCGCGCAGGATCCGCATTTTTCGCAGTTCTTCGCCTCTCCGCTCACCCTCAATCCTGCTTTTACCGGTAAGTTTGACGGCAGTTGGCGTTTGGCGGTTAACCACCGCGACCAGTGGCCTTCCATACCAAAAGCTTATGTAACGTCAAGTGCCTCAATTGATTTCGGCATCATGAGAAATCGGATACCCGATAATGATACCTGGGGTATTGGTATTTCAGGGCTTACCGATGCCAGCGCAAACGGCATCCTAAAACTCAATTACGGCTCACTTTCCATGAGTTACCACAAGGCACTTGACGAAAACGGATACCACCAGATTGGTGCCGGTTTCCAGGGTACTTTCAGCAGTGTAGGTATTGATGTGGCCAAACTCACATTTGAAGATATGCTTACCCAGAACGGGTTTACCGGAACCACTTCCGATTTGCTGACGAATGGCAACAATCAAAGCTATTTTGATATGAATGCGGGCTTACTGTATTCGGGTTCGACATCCGGCAGGAACAATTTCTACCTTGGTGCCAGTATGTATCATATCAACAGACCAAAAGTTGGTTTTAAAGATAAAAACTGGTACCTCACAGGCAGGGTTACCGTACATGGCGGAGGCTACTTTCCCCTCAATGAAATGCTTACCGTTCATGGATCAGTGATCCACCAGATACAGAATAAAGCCAGTGAAACAACAGTGGGCGGTGCGCTCGCAGCTAACATCAATGGTGATTTCGACAACCCTACCAACGTATATCTCGGTTCATGGATGCGCTTCAATGACGCATTTATCCCGTATGCAGGTCTTGAGTTTGCGGGCTTACGCATTGGTGCAAGCTATGACCTCAACATCAGCAGTCTTAAAACGGCCACACAAAGCCGTGGTGGTATGGAGATCTCAGTCATCTACATCAAGCGGCCTGCTGAAACAAGGGGTATCCCCTGTCCCAAATTCTAACTTTAACTGATACAGGTACGCATCATCTGTTGACAATATGCTGTATCTGCGAACCATCCCCTCATTTATTTTACCTTTATGGAGCAGGTAATCATCAGACGTGCAATACCCAACGATGCAGCATTACTGAGCCGGATTGCCCGGCAGACTTTTTATGATACGTTTACCGGCACCTGCACCGAAGCTGATATGCAGGAATTCCTGGACAGGGTGTTTAATACCAGTCAACTGGCTGAGGAATTATCCAATCCTGAAGACTATTGTTTCTTTGCTGAAATTAACGGCCAGTCTTCGGGCTATATGCGGTTTAAGGAAGACTATACCGGCTTTCCGCTGATGAAGCAATGGAAAGCCCTTGAACTCAAAAGAATTTATGTATTGACAGCATACCAGGGTAAGGGTATCGCGCAGCAACTGCTCAAAACTTATGAAGACTTTGCGGCAGCCCACAACTACGAAGTGCTTTGGCTTGGTGTATGGGAATACAATGAGAGGGCTAAGAAGTTTTACGCCAATCACGGGTTTACTGATTCGGGTTATACCCATGTCTTTCCGATAGGCAGTACCCCCCAAACCGATCAGTGGTACTGGAAATTTATCGGCAATCAGGACAGGAATGATTAAATACATGACGGATATTTGTCCAATAAAAAAGTCCCCCGCCACAGAAAGCGGGGGATTTTTTTTCATTCACTGTTTGCTCAATCAACAGTTTTGTGACAGGTTTAATGGTATATATGTATGATGCTTGTGCCATGCAAAGTCAGGTTGCAAAAAAGTCTCCGTACCACGTTGGTGGTACGGGTCTAACGACCATAAAATTTATTCACGGCTTCTACCCGGTTGCCCACGTGCAGTTTCTCATAAATATGATAAACGTGCTTACGCACCGTTTCCTGGCTGATGCACAGCACATCGGCAATTTCTTTATAAAGCAATCCTTTGGCAAGACTTTCGAGTATTTCCTTTTCCCGCTTGGATAGCACTTCAAGATTATCTTCTGCGGTTTGCTGCGCTGGTTTTTGCTGAAAGGCAGCGACTACTTTTCTGGCAATCTGGCTGCTCATCGGCGACCCTCCTTCAAACAATTCCCTGATGGCATCCAGCAATTTACCGGGAGCCGTCTTCTTCAGCACATAACCATTAGCGCCTGCGGTGAGTGCCTGAAAAATTTTCTCATCGTCTTCATAAACGGTACACATCATAAACAGTATTTCGGGATGGGAGATTTTCATCTGTCGCACCACTTCAATACCGGTAATACCGCCGAGGTCAATATCCATGAGCACCACTTTGGGGTGCATTCTTGGTAATTTCTTTAAGGCGTCTTCCCCACTGATGCAAGAACCGACCAATTCATACCCGTCTGCTGTTTCTATGATCTGCTCAAGGGCCTGGCGAATGTCGCTGTTGTCTTCTACGATAGCTACTGTAATATCCATAATTAACAAAGTTCAATCAAAGTGTTTTGCCCCGCAATACCACAAAGTGGTAGTTTTTAGGGGAAACTACGTATAAAACTACGGGGAAACTACCTGTAATATGTATTTCCGGTGAAAAAATGGCCTTGGGAAACGCTGTTCTATTTCCCAAATGCGCGGACGGGCGCCGCTGGCGGCTATTTCCGCCGCAAGGTCGCCGCCTTTAAGACAGATTAACCCCCGCGCAAGACCTGGGGTGTTGGGCTGCTTTTTCAGCAGTGGCTTTACCCAGCCCAGCAGGTCTTTAAGCGGAGCCACCGCGCGGGATACCACTACATCAAAACGCTTATCCTTAATGGCTTCGGCACGGGTATGCCTTATGGCTATATTGGTCAGCCCGATGGCAGCAGCTATCTCTTCCGCCACTTTCAGCTTTTTCGCAATGCTGTCTACCAGTAAAAACCGGGTATCGGGGAAAAGGATTGCTAAGGGAATGCCGGGAAAACCACCCCCGCAGCCCAGATCCATCACCTCCATCTCCTTACTGAACTCAAACTCTGTAGCAATGGCAAGGGAATGCAGCACATGGTGTTCGTAAAAGTGATCCATATCCTTGCGTGAAATAACATTTATTTTCTCATTCCAATCTGCATAAAGGGGTTTGAGCATGGCCAACTGCTCCCGTTCACGCGCCGAAAAATCTGTAAAATAGCTATTGATCAGTTCCATGACGGCCTTGGTTTTTTAATGAGGGAAAAAGAGAAAAGCAGGTAATAAAAAAACATCCACAAGTCAAGCAACCAGAACAACGGAAACAGGTCTTGCTCACCCAGTTTTTTCATGGCCGGATAAAGTACAATTGCCTGTACCAGCAATCGCAGACCGAATACCCCAAGTACCCAGTAGTAGTGATGACCCGACCAGCACAAGGCCACTGCAAAAAGTGGAAAAAAAAGGAAATGACTTATGGCATATAATCCAAGCAGGAGCTTATGTAGCCGCTTGTAATATTTGCCCGTGCTGTAGTGCCGGTTTTTCTGTTTTATCCATTGGCGCCAGCTTGCGGCGGGTTCGCTCAGGGTAAAACTCTCAGGGTTAATGCAAATAGCGGTATTCTGTTTATTGGCCGCCATATTAATAAACAGGTCGTCATCACCACTGGGAATATGGTTGTGTGCAGAAAACCCCTTATGCCGGGTAAAGACCATTTTTTTATAACTCAGGTTTCGGCCTACACCCATGTAGGGTAAGCCCGCCAGTGCGTAAGAAAAGTATTGCAGTGCTGTATGAAAGGTTTCCCAACGGATCAGCTTGTTGAGGAATCCTTTCTTTTTGTGATAGGCGCCATAGCCGAGTACAATCTCTGTATTTTCTGCATACGCTTCCTGCATCCGTTCAATCCAGTATTCTGTTGCCGGTACACAATCAGCATCGGTAAGCAATACCACTTCATGCCGGGCGGTACGGATACCGATACTGAGGGGAAATTTTTTTCCCGGAATCAGTTTGGCCTCCTGCTTGAGTTCCACCACCTGCAACTGTTTGAACTCCTTCTGAAAAGCTTCCAGCAGGTAACGGGTATCATCAAAGGAATTATCATCCACCACCAGCACTTCATGTGTAGTGCGGTATTGCTGCACCAGTATACCAGGCAGGTTGTGTGCAAGATTGGCAGCCTCATCGCGGGCGCATACAATAACCGATACCGGGTGGGTATGCGATGCGGCAGGTGTACGATGCCTGTACCGCACCAGCCTGGCGAAAAGAAACAGGTAATACAACAGTTGAATTAAGGTTATGCTGCAAAAACTGTAAAACAACAGCCACCACCACTGGTTAAGATTCATGCTGCAAAAATAAGCAGTAAGCGTCAAGTAGCAATTAACGGGCTGGTTCACCCTGCATCTGGTACCGGGTCTCTGATATCTCATGTATCTTCTCTCACATCTCCAATCCACTATCTCCCGCGTAGTTTGTACATTTGCCGCCTTATCAAGCATACGAGCATGGCAGCATTAACATTCGACTTACAGCATACCGACAGCAGCAGCAAGGCAAGGGCGGGAAAAATCATCACCGATCATGGCGATATCTTTACCCCCATTTTTATGCCGGTGGGTACGGTGGGTAGTGTAAAAGCGGTTACGCAGGAACAACTGAAGGCCGATGTACAGGCACAGATTATCCTGGGCAATACTTATCATTTGTACCTGCGGCCGGGTCTGGAAGTACTGGAAGCCGCGGGCGGACTTCACCAGTTCAATAGCTGGGACCGCCCGATACTTACCGACAGTGGTGGCTACCAGGTATTTTCCCTGGCCGCCAACCGCAAGCTTACCGAGGAAGGGGCCCTCTTCCAGAGCCATATTGACGGAAGCAAACACCTTTTTACGCCGGAGCGGGTGATGGATATCCAGCGCATCATTGGCGGCGATATCATCATGGCATTTGATGAATGTCCACCCTACCCCAGCGATTATACCTATGCCAGAAAAAGCATGGAACTGACACACCGCTGGCTAACACGCTGTATCGACAGGTTCAGCAGCACACCGGACAAATATGGGTACACCCAAAACCTTTTCCCGATTGTACAGGGCAGTACCTATAAAGATCTCCGTACGGCTTCTGCGGAATTTGTTGCCGCGCAGGGCGCAACGGGTAATGCCATTGGCGGACTGAGTGTGGGCGAGCCCACCGAAATGATGTACGAGTTTACCGGACACTGTTGCGATATATTGCCCGTACAAAAACCACGCTACCTGATGGGCGTAGGTACGCCCTGGAATATCCTGGAATGTATTGCCCTGGGGGTAGACATGTTTGATTGTGTGATGCCCACACGCAATGGCCGCAACGCCATGCTTTTTACCAGTAGCGGTGTTATCAATATCGATAATAAAAAATGGGAAAAGGACTTCAGTCCATTAGACGAAGGTATCGATTGCGCCCTCAGCCATTATTACAATAAGGCTTACCTGCGACACCTCATCAAAGCCAAAGAGATACTCGGGCTGCAGCTCGCGAGTATCCATAACCTGGCCTTTTACCTGTGGTTGGTTCGTCAGGCCAGGGCGCACATCATGGCTGGCACCTTTACGGGCTGGAAAAATGAAATGGTACCGCGGTTGATGACGCGCTTGTAATGCCGGATAACCCAACGCATTTATGCTGCATAACCAAAACAGGCTGCCCGAAAGAGCAGCCTGTTTTGTTATACCGACAATAACTTATTATTACTGTACCATCACTTTCTGAACAGTGGTTTCATTGCCGTTGATGAGTTTGATCATGTAAAGCCCCCTGGCAAGACCGGCTGTAGACAGTCTTACCTGCTGATCAGCAGTGTTGACTGTTTTGATCAGTTTACCGTTCATGTCCGTCAGGCTGATGCTTACGGGTGCGGTACCCGTTCTTACCACATACACATTAATCGCGTCTGTAGCAGGATTGGGTGCAATCAATACCTGATTGCGGTTGCTGAACAGTACTGTTTTCACTACAGTGTACTCCACACGGCCATCGCGGTCAACCAGTTTGATGCGGTAGTAGTTGATGCCCTTCAGGGGTTGATCGTCTGTAATGCTGTAACTGAGCAGGGTATTGCTGTTACCTGCCGCAGTCACAGTAGCAATGCTGTTCCAGTTGCGGCCATCTGCTGAGCGCTCCACCACAAAACCGGCGCTGTTGATTTCCTGTGCGGTGCTCCAGTTGAGCTTTACTGATTCGTCATTTTTCTGTACCGTGAAGCTGGCAATACGTACCGGAATAACGCCACCGGTAGTAGCAGCAAAAGTAAAGGGGCTGAATTGAGATACACCCGTAACGGTTATACTCCCGTTGGTGGTGGTATTGCCACCAGCAGGTGTACCACCGAGGTCGTTCCAGTCGGTACCGTCGTGGTGGGCGATGCGGACAGCAGCGGGTGTATTGATCAGGCTCAATGCTGAAGTATAATTAAAGGTAATATCGCAGGTACTGACATCTCCCTGGTCAACCACCCAGTATTCATAACCGCTTACATTGTAATTGGGGAAAGTGGCCAGTGTGGTTGGGTCGATCGTGTAACTGCCGAAACCATTGCTGAAATATTGCACCGTATAGTTATTTGGCCCACTGATACCTGCCAATTGTACGGGTGCATAACGGGTACCCTTTCCAACAGGGAAAGACAGGCCGCCACCTGTTGTTTCTATACGCAGGCGACCATCTACAAATGCGCCCGCAGATCCGCCCGAAACAGCACCCGGTGTATTGACGCGCAACTCTGCCGGTGCGGTAACCACTACACGGCCTTTGGTGAGGGTGAGGCTGTTGTTGACATCGAGGGTACCGGCAATGGTGATGGAATCGCGAGTGATGGCCGGATCAAAGTTTACAATAAACTGGTTTACTGCTGCACCAACGGCAAAACGAAGGGTGCCCGCATTGGTGGTGCCTGCGGTTTTATTGATGGTAATATCACCACCCGTTGAGTTGATGACACCATTGGAACTGTTGGTGGAAACGCCGGCGCCAATGATTCGGATATTATTATTGCCTTTATTCAGGGTGGTAGTGGTTGCTGCACCCTGGTTGAGTTGCAGACCGCCACCGGCAGTATTGCCCAGTACAAGGTTGGTACCGGTGCCAAGGTTGATATCGACAGTACTGGTTGTGGAATCGCGGCGCAGACGGAAGAGGAGCAGGTCTGTACCATTGCCCGTAATGGTTTGTGTACCCGAGTTGCCATTCATGGCAAGGGTAAGACGCGCAGCATCACCGGTAGCAACGGGTTCAAATTGTGTGCCATTGATAAAAGTCAGGTTACCAAAAGCATTTACTGTGCTAAAGGGGCTGCCTGCACCGTTCATACTTGCCACACCATCAGCCGTAAAGTTGCCCCGGATGGTTACCGTACCCGAACTGAAGTATTTGAGGCCATTGGTCATTTTGAGGTTGAAGTAGGAAATGGAAGGGATGCGTATGGTATCGGCAGCAGTTGTACCTGTCTGTGCAAATTCCACCGTACTGTTGCTGGCTAATGTACCGATAAAGGGACGGGTATTGTTGAACATCACCAATGAAGCCTGCGCATTGACGTCTATCCGGCTTGTTGCAGTGATCGCGGCGGATACCGGTACAGTCAATACCGCAGCACTTGTGCCATCGCCCACAATTATTTTAGCATTGGTACCGGCCACATCCCAGTTGGCGGCGATGGTGGCATTGGCCTGGTTCACCACGTTGAACAATTGGTAGGCCGTAGTGAAGTTGGCTGGTGCAGTACCGCTGCCGTCCGTGTTGGTACCCCAGGTAGCGGTGTTGTCTAAACTGCCGGAGGATTTACTGTAATAGTTTTGAAAAACACCTCCGCTTACGGTTACGGTAGCCGTTGGTGCTCCGCCACCGGTATTGGTCACGGTACCACTTACAGCACCCTGGGCGGCACTATTGCTGATGCGTACATAGATGGGTGTTGCAGCAAGGCCACCGCCGCTATAGGCCACGGTAAAACCGGCAGAAAAAGAACTGTTGTCCAGCGATACTTCAAGACCGGCAGATGGGGTAACCGTGATATTACCCGCAGCCGGTGTGAGGTTGGCTGCACTGAGGTTGTAGGATTGTGATACTGATGCCACACCGATACCCGTGGTCATGCCGGTGATGTTGCCACCTGCGCTGATGGTGGGTACAGGGCCGCCACAACTGTTGGGCGTAGTAGCGCTGTTGCGGGGCGCCACAGTACCCAGTGCGAAATCGGTGCTGTTGTTGTTGGCATCGGTGCAACCGTTTGATGCCCGGAACATCGACTGGGCATTGGTGATACCGGTGGTGGAGAGTACTGCTGTTTCCGAACAGGTGGCTGTGCTGCCATAGCCGAGTACATCCACAACCGTGGCGGCTGAGCAGGCGGTGGAGCCGCTTAATGCAGTTGTGTTGTTGACCAGGGCTACCTTGCCGGCAGTACCCGACATATTGCTGGTACCGGTAGCATCGGGCGCGGGCAGCGCAATACCGGTTGCGCCCGCGGTGGACATGGCCATCAGGAAATACTGCCCCGGACCGATACTTGTACCACCGGGTATGGCGCTGGCTGTCCATGCCGTACCGGTTGCAGATGCGTACTGCACACTCCAGCCACCAATATTAACCGCAGTTGTGCCGGCATTGAACAACTCTACAAAGTCCTGGTTATAGGTGGCTGAAGCATTACCGCCACCACCATATACCTGACTGATGCGTACCTGTGCAAACGTGCCGAGGCTGCAGAGGAGTAAGATTGTTGTAAAAATTTTCTTCATGTATACTATTTATTAATGTGTGAACTATTTATTAATGTGTGAACTATTTATTAATGTGTGAACTATTTATTAATGTGTGAACTATTTATTAATGTGTGAACTATTTATTAATGTGTAACACCTGACAGGTGTAATACCAGTACCTAACCGGCTTCACCTGATACTTGCATTGCCCCAATAGCATTTACGTTATTTATCCATTGCTAACCAGATGCCGGAAAGGGGCAAAAAGTTGTTTACTGTATTTTTTTCAACATCACGGTATACACAGGAAAGTGATCGCTGTACCCGTAGTTGTAGGTAATCCCATCCCATGTCCGTTTGCTGTACCCCCTGAATTTACCCGTTTTCTGGATCAGGAAGTCCTTATTAAAAATGGTCGCTTTCTGGTAAAAATAGCCTGCCTGCTCCTTATTCAGCCAACCGGCTGAGAGCAGCACCTGGTCGAAAAGCCCCCAGGCATCCTGGTAGGCCAATGTACCAATCCCTTTTTTATAGAAGTCTACCCAGGGATTGTAGAGCTCCGGCGACCTGACGTTTGTCTTTCCTTTTGCCTGGAGCACTTTGGTTACGCTGGGACTGGTGGGGTCATCGTTGAGGTCGCCCATTACCACAATCTTTGCATTGGGGTTGAGTGCGGTAATGGAGTCGATGCGGATTTTGGAGACCCTTGCCGCGGCTGCGCGGGCAGGGATACTGCGCTCTTCACCACCACTGCGGCTGGGCCAGTGGTTGACAAAAACGTGAATGGTATCGCCATCAAGCAATCCCTTTACGTATAATACATCACGGGTATAATAAGCATCTTTGGCGCCGCCGGGCAATTGCACAAAGAGGGGTGCGCTGTAAAGGGGCGTAAAATATTTGGGGTTGTAAAGCAGGGCTACATCAATGGCGCGTTCATCGGGAGAGTCGTAGTGGACAAAACGGAGTTTACGGTCTTTGAGTTTATTGCGCCTGACCAGGTCGTTGAGTACGGTATCATTTTCTATTTCTGCCACGCCGAGCAGGGCCAGTCCGTCGGGGGTAATCTCGGTACCGATCTGGGAGATGGCATCTGCAAGATGGTCTAATTTGTCGAAATAAATCCGCGTATTGTATTGCCGCTCGCTGCCGGGGAGAAACTCCTCATCATTCTTGATGGGGTTATTCACAGTGTCGAAGAGGTTTTCGAGGTTATAAAAACCTATTAAAGAAACTTTATATTGGTGTTGCTGTGCCCGGGCAGACATTGATAGCAGCAAAAGCATTGAAAACCAAAGCGTTATCTTCTTCATACCATGTTTGTGGGCGCAAAGGTATTAAACCCCGGGTATTTCAGGGGGTGCGTGGTGTAATTTTTTTGTTATGGATAAGTTTTTTGATGGCCAATTGCCCGTCTGTACTACCTTTGCGCCTTCTAATAAACCATATATGTTCCAAAACAACAGATTCCGGGTACTGCTTGCCTGTTCCTGTGTGCTGCTTGGTTCCGCAGCCTCCGGCCAAACCCAGCCATCCCCGGCCAAAGCCAAACCCGACACTTCGGTGGTGGAAGAAGGCAAAGAAGCCGTGTTAGATAATATCCCCATCGTAACCCTTGATGAAAACGACCTGCAGGATGGTAGTGCGCAAAATATCTCCAGCCAGTTGAATGCGGGCAGGGATCCCTACTTTAACGGTGCTTCCTTTCACTTTAATGCCGTTCGTTTCCGCTTTCGTGGCTATGATGCTGATCTTTTCAGTACGTATATGAATGGTGTGCCGATGGAAAACTTAGACAATGGATTTACGCCTTTTGGCTTGTGGGGTGGTTTGAATGATGTACTGCGCAACCGCGAGTCTACCTTAGGGCTTCGCACCACAACTTTTGCGCATGGTGATATCGGCGGTATGACCAATTTTGACACACGGGCTTCCCGCCAGCGCAAACAGACCAGTTTCAATTATTCCATTTCCAACAGAAACTATGTACACCGCTGGATGATTACCCATTCCACGGGATTGAATAAAAAGGGTTGGGCCTTTACCATCTCGGGCTCACGCCGCTGGGCCGGTGAAGGCTTTGCCGATGGTACCTATTATGATGGCTGGAGCGGGTTTATTGGTGTGGACAAACGCATCAACGACCGGCACCTGTTATCTTTGGTTGCGTTTGCCACACCTACCGAGAATGGCCGCCAGAGTTCCTCCGTTCAGGAAATGATTGATATCTCCGGCGACCAGTTTTATAATTCTTTCTGGGGATTTCAGAATGGGAAGAAGAGAAATGCAAGTGTTGCCAAAACCTTTCAGCCCTTCGGGATATTTACCCACGACTGGAAGGTGAATGAGAACACAAGCCTTGTTACTGCAGTTTCGTTTTCTGCAGGTAAAAGAAGTGTAAGCGGACTGGACTGGTACAATGCGCCCGATCCGCGTCCGGATTATTACCGCTACCTGCCCAGCTACCAGACCGATCCCCTGTTGCGCGAGCGTGCACTTGCGGCGATGCGCAACGACGTAAACCTGCGCCAGATCAACTGGGACAGGCTCTACAATGTAAACCGCGCCATGAATGATGCCATCCCCAATGCCAATGGCATCGCAGGTAATACGGTAAGGGGCAGGCGCTCACGTTATATCCTTGAAGACCGGGTAATCAATACCACCCGTTACAATTTTAACACAACACTCAATACAACCATTGGCAACCACATCGACTTTACAGCAGGGCTTACTTACCAGCACCAGAAAAGCAACTACTACAAGGAAGTGAACGACTTGCTGGGGGGGGATTTTTATGTGGATGTGAACCAGTTTGCCGAAAGGGATCTGATCGCTGATCCCAATGCTTCGCAGAATGACCTGAACAATCCCAACCGCATCCTGAAAACGGGTGATAAGTTTGGGTATAATTACGACATCAATACCACGCGTGCTTCGGGATGGATGCAGGGCGTTTTTAAATTCCGGAAAGTGGATTTTTTTATCAGTGCAGAACATTCATATACGAGTTTCCAGCGCATTGGTAAGGTGAGGACGGGCATCTTCCCGGAGAACTCGTTTGGCAAAGCCAAACTCCAGGAGTTTTTTAATTACTCGCTTAAAGGCGGGGTAACTTACAAGATTGATGGCCGGAACTACCTGTTTGCCAATGGCAGTCTGGTAACGCGTGCGCCCTTTTTTGAGAATGCCTATATTGCCCCGCGCACACGCGATTTTGTACAGGACAACCTCCGGTCTGAAACCATTAAGTCTGCCGAAGCGGGCTATGTAATGAACGCACCGAAGGTAAAGATCAGGCTTACCGGCTACTATGCACAGTTCAATAACCAACTGAATGTATTGACATTTTACCATGATGATTACCGGAACTTTGTCAACTATGCCATCAGTAATATCGGTAAAGAGCATTTTGGCGGTGAGATTGGTATTGAGGCTAAATTGTACAAGGGTCTGAGCATCAACGCCGCAGCCAATATCGGCCGGTATAATTTCAATACCCGTCAACTGGCTACAACCACGCAGGACAACAGCGCGGCCGTGCTCTCTAAGGAGACCATTTATTCGGATAATTTCCGCGTAGCAACTCCGCAGGAAGCTTATACGATCGGATTGGATTACCGCTCACCAAAATTCTGGTTTGTGAATGTAAACTTCAATTATTTTGATCAGATGTGGCTCGATTTTAACCCCATCCGCCGTACGTATAATGCGGTGGAGGGTCTTGATCCGGAATCTGCTAAATGGCGCACCATCGTTGACCAGACAAGACTGAAGGCACAATATACGCTTGATGCGTTTGCAGGGTATTCGTGGAAGATGAACCGTAAGTTCAAATCGCTTCAGAAAAATACTTTCTTAGTATTCAATGTAGGGATCAATAATATCCTCAACAATACCTCGATTGTGTCTGGCGGCTTTGAACAACTGCGTTTCGACTTTGCCGAACGCAATCCGGAGAAATTCCCTACCCGGAAATTCTACGCCTTCGGCCTTAATTATTTTGCCAGTATCGGTATCCGTTTTTAAACACAACCATCAGTAAAAAATTATAAACAACAAATCATGCAAACAATTTTTAACCTCACGCGTTCATTGGCCCTTCTGCTCCTGTCAGCAGGGGTCTTCAGTGCCTGCAGTAAGAAATTTGACGAGCCACCCTCCTATATTGAGCCTTCCATCAAGGCCAACAAATCAATTGCAGAACTGAAAGCCCTTTACTCAGGCACTGGTTTTCTGCAGGTAACGGATGATTATATTGTTGAAGGTGTGGTAACAGCCGATGACAAATCGGGTAATTACTACAAGTCAATCGTGATCCAGGATTCCACCGCGGGCATCCTGATCAATATGGAAGGCACGAATCTTTATACGGATTACCCCATTGGTCGTAAAGTGTTCCTGAAATGCAAGGGGCTGTACCTTGGCAATTATGGCAGGCTGGTTCAACTGGGCGGGTTTATCGACAATTCCACACCATCCAACCCCAGTCTTGGTGGTATCCTCCCTGCACTGTTCAATACCTATATTGTAAAGGGTAGCCTGAACAATGTGGTGGCGCCGAAAGTAGTGAGCATTGGTCAGCTCAATGACAGCTACCAGAACATGCTGATCAAACTTGAGCTGGTACAGTTTGCCGCGGCCGATGTAAACAAGCCTTATGCTGATGCCATCAATAAAGTATCGATCAACCGTACCCTCAGCGATATCAGTGGTACCAATATCATCATCCGGAGCAGCGGTTTTGCAAACTTTGCCGCCTATAATACACCAAGCGGTTTTGGCACGGTAACCTCTGTTTATACGGTATTCAATACCACCAGACAACTCATCATCCGGGATACCACTGATGTTAATCTTGGCCGCCCTGCACCCGCAACTTATTTTTTAGAAAACTTTGAGGGTACAACGGTTAATGCCAATATTGCGCTGGCAGGCTGGGGTAATTTCTCCGAAGCGGGTACCCAGAAATACCAGGGTAAGAGTTTCAGCGGCAATAAATATGCGCAGATCAGCGCTTTCAGTACTGCACAGGATCCTGTGATCAGTTGGCTGGTGACACCTGCACTCAACCTTACAGCGATTACACAGGCGAACAAGGCACTGCTGTTCCGCACGGTAGACGGGTTCAGCAATGGCGCGGTTTTCAAGGCTTATATTTCCACCAACTACGCGGGTAGTGCCACACCGTGGACGTCTGCCTGGACAGAACTTCCTGCCAGTATTTCCGGTGGCAATACCACGGGTTATGCCTCCGGCTTTACAGGCTCGGGCATCATCAACCTCAACGGATACAGTGGCAATGTGTATATAGCGTTCAAATATGTGGGTGGCGATCCTGCGGGTACAACCAATGACAAGACTACGACCTTCCAGGTGGATGATGTACGGACGATCGGGTACTAACCGGTTACGCAGTACTCATTACCGGAGTAAAATAGTTAAAAGCGGTGTGGCGGAAGCCATGCCGTTTTTAGTTTTCCACCATCAGCATAGTGTGTTGAGGTTGCCGCGTTACCCTCCGGAGTTGGCTCTTGCTTCACCGAAAATGATTGCTGCTTTAGTGGTGTTTGTCTTTGCCCGACTGGTATTGGCTTCTGCTATACCGGAGTTGGTGATTGTTTGGCCGGCGTTGGGGGCTGCCCGACTGGCGTTGGTGTTTGCTCTGCAGTAGTTTGTCTTTGCTTTACCGACGATGGTCATTGTTTGGCCGGAGATGTCTTCTGCTTTACCGGAGATGCCTTCTGCTTTACGGGAGTTGACTCCTGCTTCACAGACGATGCTCATTGTTTGGCCGGAGATGTCTTCTGCTTTACCGGAGATGCCTCTTGTTTGACTGACGATGGTCTTTGCTTTACCGGAGATGGCTTCTGCTTAACCGCCACCTGTCATTGTGTC
>JAAFIK010000018.1 GCA_013298665.1 Chitinophagales bacterium | reverse complement strand
ATACCGATCAAACAACTTTGTTCCAGCAACTATATGACGCTTACCCGGACAATGTGGCTTTTAAAAACGGGCTGGCCATTTCGTACTTCAAGCTGGGAGATTTTTATACAGATACCGATACCGCCAGGGCCCGTACACAGTTTGAAGCAGCAGAAAAATTATGGGCGGAGCTGGTGGCTGCAGCACCGCAGTATGCGCAGTTTACTAAATACTTAGATATGGTCAGGAGCCGGTTGGCGGGGGTTCGCTAATACCCTACCCCACGCTACCCGTCAACGCCCCCTTCATCTTTTTATTCAGCCTGGTTTTGGCCCGGCGTACACTGGCGGGGTCAATATTGAGCAGGCCGGCAATTTCCTTGGTACCCAGGTTCATGTGAAAATAGGCACAGAGCCTGGTTTCGTTTTGTGTGAGACCGGGGTATTTGGCCTTCAGGTCGTCAAAAAAACGGGGGTGTACCTGCTCAAAATGCAGCTTGAACTTCTCCCGGTCATTGTCGAGGAACTGGCTGCTTTGCAGGTTGTTTTCAATAGAATCCAGTTCCTTACTGCCATGCGGCAATTTTTTGCCCAGGATTTTGATATTTGTTTTCAGTTGGGTGAGCAATTCATTTTTCTGCACGATGTAAAGACTGGCCGATGCCAGTTGGCGGTTATTGGCGGCCAGTTTATCTTCCAGCACAGCATTGCGGTTTTTCTCCTGCTGCATGGCCGCTTCTATCTGTTGGTGTTCGGCTGTTAATTGCTGTTGCTGCTGCTCCAGTTGTTCTATATCCGCTTTCAGTTGTTCGGCTTCGCTTTGCTTTTCCGCCAGTTGCTGTTTTGTTTGCCGCAGGCGGGCCACCAGTGCCATGGCAAACATAAGCGCCTGCATCACCAATGCGGCACCCGGCAACCATACTTTATGTATGCCGCCATTGTTAAAAATATAATACACGGCAATGGCCAGTATAAATCCGAGACTACCCAGGTTGGCCCATAAAAAGTACCGGGCGGCATATACATCCCGCCTTTTGGCTACAATGGCCATCGCCAGTATCAGCAGCACCAGCACCACTATGCCGATATTGGTCGCCCTGATTTCAATGCGGTCATTCATGCCTGAGCCAAGACAGTTACGCAGGGTATGCACAAAATCAACAACTGCCCAGATCATTGTAATCCATTTCACCCATTTATCCAGCCCGGGAAGGTGCAACCTTGTTTGCAGGTAATTGCGGGCGAACTGCACGTACCCGACCATGATAATGAGGGTGGAAATGCGGTTGCAAAAAGTGTTGAGATTGAAATAATAGAAATCACCCGCGGGCGAGATCCAGTGCGTAAACCCCTGCCAGGGTATTAAGTAGCAAAAACCCCTGATGGCGGCTACACTGTAAATGATGCCGCCCAACTGTATCAGCAGGTAATATAAATAAGCCCTGTCCCGGGTATGGTAGAAAATAACGGCGTTGTACAGCAGGAATATGAGTACCAGCAGTACCGTGGCCAGGCAGATGGTCCAGTTCAGTTGTTCCCACTGTTGTACATAGGCGCCTTTTCGCAGCAGGAAAGCGGTATTGACAAACCCGGAGAATTTACCCAGGCGGCTATTGTTCATGCGGACATACAGGGTATTGTCCGCCCCTCCCTGTATGATGCAGTCGGCCATGCCGTACAACCTCGCCCTTACAGGGGTAAATACACCGGTGCGGTTTTGCACCCACCCCCTGGCGTCCTGGTCGTAATAATATATGGTATTGTCAAAAAGGGGGAGGGTAAATAACGCGCATTTCAGGGCGTATTGAGAGGGGTTGTTGATATGTATTTTAACCCAGTACACCCCGCCGGCATGACAGGTTAGTTTATTGCCGGTGGTAAAAGGCAGTGTGGTATCGTTCAATATCCTCTCAAAAGAATAATTACTATCGGGCAACAGGGAATAATGGCGCAGGTACTGGTCGTTGGAGTCGCTCAGTACATTCACCGGCTGCGCAACCCCTCCAGCGGTTATGCACAAAATGTACATAATCACACATACTTTCTTCATATATGCTGAAAGCTAAGTTTGGTTAAATGGAAAAGCAATCGGGTCAAAAATAGTATTTTTTGGCAAGACGGGATTTACGGCAAAAACTTCTTGCCAACTGGCCATTTAAAACGTATGACTGATAGATTCAGACCACATGCCTCGCGCCATACGCTGGTCGTAAGCACCTGCTTTTCCCGGCACGGCCAGTATTACCTTCCTGCTTTGCTGTACCGCTTTCGCCTTTGGTTAATGGTGGTGTGCTGTATTGCAGTTGCTGTAAATTCCACTATACCGGTTACCCATTGGCCTGGTAATGTTTTTGTCAAACAGTACTCCGGACAATTTTTTGAAAAATTCCGGTTCAGTATTACTGCAGAAACGGGAACCAGATTGAAATCCGGCCACTTGCCCGATACCATCGGGTTTACCATGATACCGTAATGGCCATTGTTCGCTGCGGTAAAGCCTCTTGCATCGATGGCTGCAATGTACAGGTTGGGCTGAATTGTTTGTTTCCGTTTGCTATATCTGCCCTTTATATTTCGGGTCATAATCTACCATCCATTCAATACCATATTTATCTCTGAAACAGCCAAAATATGAACCCCAGGGGCTGTCTCCGATCTGGCCTTCTATTTGTCCCCCGGCTGAAAGCCCGTTAAATAATTGGTCGGCTTCCGCTTTGCTTTCTGCACTGATTACAATTTTACTTCTGTTTTCATTTTCGTTTGTTCTTCCCATACTCTCGGGAACATCGTTTGCCATCAACACACTATTTTTGCCAATGGGCAAAGCAATATGCATTATCTTATTTGCTTCATTTTCTGCAACCGGAAATTCAGGGCCTGACAGGTCTTTGAAACGAATAATCTTTGCGAACGATCCGCCAAATACAGATTTGTAAAATGTAAATGCCTCTTCGGCATTTCCGTTGAAGTTGATGTGAGGGTTGATTGATGCCATGGTTTTTATTTTTTAATTTTTGTTACCGCTTGTTATTTTATCAATGGGTTATTCGTTTCATTGGCAGCCTCTGCTCCATATCGTATGGCTTCTTTAAGAACATCAGGATTGATATCTTTCAGTGCTTTGAACTTAATGCAATACCCGGTCACACCTGCCTTGCCTGTTTTTTCCCGAATGCTTCAGCCAGATATTTTTATCTGCAATACCCATAATACAGACAGAGGTGCCGGTTGTGTTTGGACGCAAACCAATTTGATAAAATTCTCTTGTGGTTCCATCAGCGTATTTTATGTGGTAAGATCCGTATCCTGTATCAGGGTTAGAAACAGTTTTGCCTTTATCGTCTTTGCCATCCGGGAACCATAATTTAGATTTCGGTATTACCTGCTGAATGAGGGTGTGCAATTCCTGCATGTCGGCACGTTTTGGTTCAGGCTGGCCGGTAATATATTCTTTGATTTGATCCTGTGCTTTCATTTTGATTACTTTTTTGATAAAGTTGCCAGCAGATTTTCCAGATTACCCAATGCCATTTTCATTCCTTGTGTGAAGCCTTCGAGCAGGCTCTCCATACGTTCAAAGGATTCATTGAAAATGGTAATACTCACTTTTGTAATACCGTTCTGTTCATTGAAAGTGTAATCCCAATCAGAACCTGGTAATTGCGGAGTTTCATTGGCATCAGCAAAAGCGTTAAACATTTTGAAATTAGTTTTCGGGGTTATGGAAGTATATTCCTGTATTGCCCAACGCTCCTCTCCTTCAGGGCTCACCATCGCATAAAATCTTTTTCCGCCCACTTTGAAATCCTGATACTTTGTTTTTGATTTATAAGGAGCAGGTGCAGTCCATTGGTCAAGAATTTCAGCCTTGGTAAAAGCATCCCATACCAGCGCCTGGCCGGCATCAAATTCCCTGGTGATGTATACCGTTTTCGCTGCTTTGTCAACGGTAAAATCAAATAGCAAATGGTTGTTCATCTTTTTTGTTTTTTAAGTGTTGCCAATACATTATCGAGCTGATTAAACCGGGTTTCCCAGATTTTTCTGAATTGTGCTAACCATTTATCAATCTCTTTCATTTTTTCAACCTCAAGTGAGTAATAAATTTCCCTGCCCTGCTGTTGCTGTTTTACCAGTTCGCATTCTGTAAGGATGCGAAGGTGTTTGGAAACAGCCTGCCGGGTAGTGTTGAAGTTGTCGGCAATCGCATTCGGTGTCATTGCCTGTAATGCGATCAGTGTTATAATCGCTCGTCTTGTGGGGTCGGCTATTGCCTGAAAGATGTCCCGTCTCATGTATGTAATATTTACTATAGGAAACCAATCAGTTGCAAATATACACGCAACTGTTCGGTTTCGCAAAATATTTTTTTACTCCCCCTCCAAAACAAAAATATTAACCCAAACACCTGTTTCACCTTCACCAGACTTTCACAAGACTTTTACAGGATAACCCTGGCAGGTACCCCCCATAGCACAGCGAGGCATGCCCGCACCATGGTTGCCAGGTAACCCCAAACAACAAACCCCGTAGCCATTGCCCGGGGTCTGTGTTATTGATTCAGGAGGTTGTTATTCTTTTACAAAGCGCTCGCTGGCTGTTTCGCCATTGGTGAATACCATTTTAACCGTATAAAGACCAGGGGTAAGCTGCACAATATTCAGCCGCAGTGGGTTCTTCCCCCGCTCCTCCATCCGCACCGTACCATCCGCAGCAATCACCTGCAGCAACTGCATCTCCCTGCCCGTGCTGATGTTGAGCTGGTCGCCCGCAGGGTTGGGATAAAGCATGGGCGGGCGGGCAACCGTTGCTGCGGGCATCCCCGTTTGACCTTTGACAAACATCGCTTTGATCTGCTCCTGCTGCGCCACTGTCATCTGCGGCTGCGGGCCGGACTGGCGGAAACCAAAACTGGCGGTCAACTGGTAGGTAAACCCGTCGGTATAACAGCTTTCGCAACAGGATGGTACATACAATCCCACCACATACAACTTGTTGCCGGCAAAAGTATAGCCAGGAAAAGTAGTCGTCAATGCCCAGCCCGGGGTAATGCTGCTGCCCGGCAACTGGCTGTTGAAACCACCGGTATTGGAAGACCATGCAAAGGTATTGGGCACAATACTCAGCGAGGGAAAACCACTCACCTCATACACAAACCAGTAGTACCTGTCGGCAAGTTTGCATACATCATTCAGCAACTGGTCGTCGGCAGGCGAAAGGCTATTCACCGATGCGGTTACCACACGCGGGCTGGCCTGGTGCTGAACGCTGATGTTGAGGTTGGGGTTCAGTTTTTCAATAAGCCCGATATCATCTATCGCCAGGTCGTTGCCATCACCCAGCCCGTCTTCCCGCAGGTGTATGCGGATCACTGCGGTCTGCCCATTGGCGCGGAAACACTGCGACAGCAACTGCCAGTTGCACATACCGGCAGCAGTGCTGATCGTTGTCCAGGCACCAAATACACCATTAACTTCAAACCGTACCTGCGGCTTTACATCAAAGGTACACTGCGGCATATTTTTAAAGTTGGCACAGAGCTTATATTCCTTATCCGGGGTAACCGGCACCACCTGCTGCCAGATGATCCGCGAACTGCCGATGGGCTGCGTGGTACGGCCGTTCACCACCAGAAAGCGGGCATTGGTACCATTGATACATTTGGTATGGTCTTCCACATTCCACAAAGGCGAAATACCCAGCGCCTGCGGACGGTTAACCACATTGTACTGACCCGGCAGTACCGCATTGGGTGTAGCGGCAGACTGGTAAGCATACTGGCTGGCGAACAAAGCATTACCGGCTTCAAAATTACCATTGCGGATAAGGTTGGTACCCGGACAGCAATAAACGGTGCTGTCTCTTTTAAGTGTGATATTACCCGAGAGCATAAAACCGCCGATGTTATCAATATACCTTATCCTCGCCCTGATGGCCCAGTTGCCCGTTGGGCTGCTGACCATACCTGTATTGGGCACACTTAAATGATAAGTAGTAGTAGGGGTAACGGTCAACGGAATGGCTGCACCCACGGGTGGCACCAGTTCTAAGCTTACCAGCGTATCATCATACGCCACACTGATATTGTACACAAAGCCGGCTGCCGTAGCGGGTACAGCAAAGCCACGCTCAAAAGTGTACAAGCCAGGAATTTGTGTGCCGATATTTACAGACTGGTTGATCCACATGGCATTCGTACCCGCCACCGGGGTGAGTTGCCAGATACCCGGAATCCCATTGGTAACAATACTGGAGGTTGCACCATAGGGACTGGCGCTGAGTAGCCACGGACTGGCATTGGCCCCAACGGCAATGGTGCCACCACCGGCATTAACACCCGTACTGACATTGATCGTTTGCCCGCCGCTCCGGCAAAACGCCGTACACAGCAGTGCAATGGTAAATAACTTTTTCATACACAATTGTTTTAGATATCGCCTACTCTGGTTTCGGTTTTCGGCATCCCCGTACAGGGGTATATCCGGGTTACCGGCCAATTGTTACCGGCAGCCATTGCTGATCATCCCTTGCAGCTTGCCATGATCTGTTATCTTTGCACCATGAGTGAAAAAGCTCCCGCAAAAAAAATAGTTGATTTCTCCTTACTCAGACGGGTTTTTCAGTTTGCAGCGCCCTATAAGAATAGGTTTTACGCCTCACTGGCACTGGCCGTATTGCTGGCCGTACTCTCCCCCGTACGCCCGGCACTCATACAGTTTACCATCAACCAGGTGGTTAAAGGCGATGTGCGGGTCAATTTCTGGACAGACATCCGCGGAGCCATCATTACCATCACCATTATACAACTCGGGCTCCTCCTCATCGAAAGCGCCTGCCGCTTCCTCTTTACCTTTCTTACTGCCTCACTGGGGCAGAATGTGGTAAAAGATATGCGCATCGCCACCTATAAAAAAGTACTGGGGCTCAACCTCTCGCAATACGATAAAACCCCCATCGGCACCCTCACCACCCGCACCATCAACGACATCGAATCCATCAACGATATTTTCAGCGACGGACTCATTCCCATCATTGCCGATCTCCTGTCCATCATCGCCGTATTGCTCTATATGTTCCTCACCAACTGGAAGATTACCCTGGTATGCCTGGCCCCCTTTCCGGTACTGATCATCGCCACCTATATTTTTAAGGAAAGCGTCAACCAGTCTTTTATCAAAGTGCGTAATGCCGTCTCCTCACTCAATGCCTTTGTACAGGAACACATTACCGGTATGAGTGTGGTGCAGGCCTTTGCCGCTGAAGAGCGCGAAGCCCGAAAGTTCAACCGCATCAATAGAGACCACCGCGACGCCAATATCAAGGCCATCTTTGCTTATTCAGTGTTCTTCCCTGTGGTAGAGCTCATACTGGCCACTTCCACGGGCTTACTGGTGTGGTGGGCTGCACGCGACAGTACCGATGCTACAGCAGGTACCATCACTTCATTTATCCTTTGCCTCAACCTGCTCTTCCGCCCCTTACGCATCATCGCCGATAAATTCAACGTGTTGCAGATGGGGATGATTGCAGGCGAACGGGTATTTAAAGTGCTGGGCAATACAGATGTTGCCCCCGACAATGGCGTGTATGTACCCGAAAAGATGCCCGGGCATATCCGGTTTGAAAATGTATGGTTCGCCTATACCGATGAGCAGTACGTACTCAAAAACCTTTCCTTTGAAGTGGCTCCGGGACAAACACTGGCCATCGTGGGCAATACCGGTAGTGGCAAAACTTCTATCATCAGCCTGCTCAACCGGCTTTACCCCCTGAGCCGGGGGCGCGTGAGCATCGATGACGTGAATATTGAAGACTACCAACTCGATGCACTCCGGGGCAGGATCGGCATTGTATTACAGGACGTGTTCCTCTTCAGCGGTTCGGTATACGACAATATCACCCTGCGCAACCCCGCCATCAGCAGGGAAGCCGTGGAACAGGCCGCAAAGCTGATCGGGGTACACGAGTTTATCATGCAGTTGCCGGGGGGGTATGATTATCATGTCATGGAACGCGGCGCCACCCTTTCCCTGGGGCAGCGGCAGTTGCTCTCTTTTGCCCGTGCCCTGCTGTACAACCCTTCCATACTCATATTAGACGAAGCCACCTCCTCCGTTGACACCGAAAGCGAACAACTGATCCAGCAGGCCATCGACACCCTTATTGCGGGCCGTACCGCCGTGGTCATCGCCCACCGGCTCAGCACCATCCGCAAAGCCGATACCATTATTGTACTCGACAAAGGCGATATTACCGAGCGCGGCAGCCATGAAGAGTTACTGGCACAAAACGGTTCCTATGCACGGCTCTACGCGATGCAGTTTGAAGACAAACAAGCAGTTAAAGCCGGGTAATCATGATAAAGCTTTCCGGGTGTTAGCGCAAATCCTTGCAACCCCGGAAAAATCACCAAACAAGCCAGATCCTTAAAAAATCCTCCTGAATGGCTTCCCTTTCTGGGTGGCTTATCTTATCTTTGCGGCAAATTTCAGGGAAGGTATGGTATCCAAAAGCATCAAATCATTACTGGCATTGGCTTTCAGCCTTTTTTTCTCCGGGTTTTCTGCCATGGCACAACATCCGGAAGAAGGCGCAAAAGAAGGTCATGAAAATGGACAGGAAGAAAAGCTTGATCCGGCTAAGATCATCATGGAACACATCATGGATGATCACTATTTCCATTTTTTCACCATCGAAAACAAGGAAAACCCTGAAAAAACCATCCATGGCAGTTTGCCCCTGCCGGTGATCCTTTACTCACCCCAGCGCGGTTTTTCCATGTTTATGTCGTCTAAGTTTCACCATGGCCATGAGGCTTACAATGGCTATAAACTGGAACACAATGGCGAAATCGTTGCCCTGGATGCAGCCGGGCAGAAAGATGAAACAGTAAAGGTTTACGACTTTTCGATGACCAAGAATGTAGTACAGATGCTGCTGGCACTCACCATCCTGATGGTGCTGATGCTGTCCATCGCCAAAAAATACAAAAGAGGGGAAGGCGTAACCACGGCTCCCAAAGGCTGGCAGAATGCCATTGAACCCGTCATTACCTTTGTACGCGATGAAGTAGCCAAACCCAACCTGGGGCATAAATACCAGAAATACCTGCCCTACCTGCTCACCGTATTCTTTTTTATCCTCGTCAATAACATTTTCGGGCTGCTGCCGGGATCTGCCAACGTAACGGGCAATATTGCCTTTACCTTAGTGTTGGGCGTTGTTTCCTTTTTCGTAATCCTGTTCAGTACCAACCGCCATTTCTGGGCGCATATTTTCTGGCCACCCGTACCCCATGGTGTAAAACCCATCCTGGTACCGGTAGAGCTGCTTGGGGTGTTCACCAAGCCCTTCGCCCTCATTGTACGTCTTTTTGCCAACATGGTGGCCGGGCACATCATCATCCTGAGCTTTATCAGCCTGATCTTTATCTTTGGCGGCATGAGCAAGGTGGCCGGCTGGGGCTTTTCCCCCGTATCCGTATTGTTTGCCGTATTTATTTACATGATTGAAATTATGGTTGCCTTTATACAAGCCTTCATCTTCACCAACCTGACCGCCGTATTCATCGGCCAGGCTTTTGAAGGGGAGCATGCAGAAGCCCATCATTAAAATTCTTTTTTCACAATTAAAACCAAGTATCATGACTTTGATGACTTTGTTGGCTGAAGTTGGTTTCTCACACATGGGCGGTGCCATCGGCGCTGGTCTGGCTGCTGTGGGTGCTGGTATCGGTATCGGTCAGATCGGTAAAGGCGCTGTAGAAGCGATTGCCCGTCAACCGGAAGCGACCAATGACATTCGTGCAAATATGATCCTGACTGCTGCGTTTGTAGAGGGTGTTGCCCTTTTCGCAGTAATCGCGGGTCTGCTGGCTGTACTGAAAAGCTGATTTGCCGGTCTTATTTACTGCATCCAAAGCACAGGGCGGAGGATGCAGTATTTTATCTAAAACAATAAACTATTGATATGGAACTCTTATTGCCACACCTTGGTATCATCGTATGGACCTTACTGGTTTTCGCCATCGTGTTCTTCATCCTGAAAAAATTTGCCTGGCCCGCCATTATGAAAGGGCTGAATGAAAGGGAAAAATCTATTGCCGCCTCACTCGAATCGGCAGAGAAACTGAAAGTGGAAATGGCACAGATGAAAAATGAAAATGAAGCCCTGATGGCTAAAGCTCGTGAAGAAAGGGCAACGATGCTGAAAGAAGCCAAGGAAACCCGCGACAAAATGGTTACTGAGGCAAAAGATGAGGCGAAAGCCGCAGCAGCCCGGATCATTGCTGATGCACAAACCATCATCAACCAGCAGAAAAATGCTGCGCTGGTCGATCTGAAAAACCAGGTAGGTAACCTCGTGGTGGAAGTAAGCGAAAAAGTAATCCGCCGCGAACTCGGCAACAAAGCCGACCAGGAAAATTATATTAAACAACTGGCCAGCGAAGTAAAGCTGAACTGATTTTTTTCATACCGCAGGACTGCGTTAGCAGCCCCTGCCCATTGATCAATTACAAATGCAGAATCCACGTTTAGCAGGCAGGTACGCCAAGAGTTTGATTGGACTCGCCATTGAGCAAAACCAGATGGCGGCCGTGTATGCAGATATGAAGTACCTCGGTGCCATTTGCAAAAGCAATCCCGACTTCGTAGCGGTATTGCGCAGCCCTATCATCAAATCGGATAAAAAAGCCAAAATTGTTGAAGCGGTAACCACAGGTAATATCAGTACGCTCACCCAGGCTTTCAATAACCTGCTTATGCGCAAGGGGCGTGAAGAAAGCCTCCCGGAGATCATCAATGCCTTTATTGAACAATACAACCAGATGCATGGCATACGCCGGGTAAAGATTACCACGGCCACCCCGGTTACGGAAGAACTGAAGATGACCATCCTCGACCAGGTAAAGGGTGATACACCCGCAGATAAAATTGAACTCGAAACAGCAGTAAACGAAGCCCTTATTGGTGGTTTTGTACTCGAAGCCGGTGACACCCTCATCGATGCGAGCATACTGCGCGACCTTAAAGATGTACGCAAACAGTTCATGAACAACGATTATATCCACAAATTGCGGTAACACCAGCAAATAAGATTATACCTGAAAACTCCATTTTGTGGAGTTTTTTTATGCCATTAACCCCGAAACCCGTCTCTGAAAGCGGGATTATCAATCTGTTTTGTACCTTTATCGTTACAAACTATCTATTTTATGCAAAAAACTTTACTCCGGCTTACAGGTCTTGCTATGCTGTTGGTGCTGTGTAATGCGATCACCTTTGGGCAAACCATTGTTGGTCAACCCATTCGTATTGGCGCAGGTATCACCAAAACCGTCAACGAAATCATTGCTTTCAGCAAAAACGCTGAGCAAACCCAAGCAGCTACAACGATAGCCGAACCCATGGAAGAACGCGAAATGCCCAACGAACTTGTTAAACCGGGCGATGAAAGTCGCCAGTACCCCCGCTGGCCGGTTGCAGGTAACGCCAATAGCAATACCGATATAACCGGTATGGGTACGGGTACAGGTATCAGTGGTACCACCCAGGCCATCTGGTCAAACTTTATGGCCACCGATTTCTCCAGTGCAAGCGGTGGCTGGCCCCCCGATAACAATGGCGATGTGGGTACCACGCAACTGTTCATTGCCCAGAATTTCCGGCTGAAAGTGTATGCCAAACCAAGCGTAACAGGCCCTGCCACCACCACCCCCAATGGCACTTCAACAACACTGCTGGCTTCGCCCGTACTGGATATTTCGCAGAATAATTTTTTCCGTACAGCTTTTGCCGGAGTGAATACCACCGACCCGCATATCCGTTTCGACCGGCTCACCAGCCGCTGGTTCATCGTATCGATGAGTACCAACGAAACAACCAATAACTATATCCTCTTCGCCGTAAGCAGCGGCGCGACCATCGCAGGTACCGCATCTTTTACCTTCTTCCGGGTACGTCTGAGCGACTTCCCCGTTGGTAATGCCGATATCGGAAAGTTCCTCGATTACCCCACCCTCGGTATTGATAAAAATTCCCTGTACATAGGATCTAATATTTTCACCACCTCAACAGGAGGCTTTTCCCACTCTTCTGCCTATGTAGTGAACAAAGCAGACATGATTGGCGGAATACTGACGGTTACCCCCTTCCCGGCTATAGGGCTTAGTTCGGGTGGAGGTAATGATATACGTACCCCCCAGGGCGTACACAATGATGATCCCGCGGCTACAGAAGGTTTTTTTATCGGGTCGTCTGTATTTTTCAGTGAGTTGATCATCCGCAAAGTAACGTACTCAGGCGCCACCCCTTCCATGTCGGCCCAGGTATCGGTACCGGTACTGACCAACCGCTCTCCCATCAAACAACCCGCATTTGGCTCTTCCGGCAACCTTGACGCATCCAATACCCGGCTCTTTGCAGCAATGATCATGAAGAATAAAGTAAATGGTACGTCTTCTTTGTGGACCGCACACAATATCGGTGTAACCAGCGCAGGCGTGAGTTCTACCACCACCTCCAACAACGACAGGAATGCCAGTCGCTGGTACCAGATCACCAACTTTGGGGCAGCAACCCCCACGGTATCACAAACCGGTACGTTTTTCAACGATGCCGCTTCCTCACCCAGGGGTTTCTGGTTTCCCAGTATTGCCATGACCGGGCAGGGACACTCTGCATTGGTTACCAGTTCATCATCAACCTTAGACTTTATTGATATTGCCATCGCAGGCCGCTACAGAACAAGTGCTGCCGGAGATCTTGAAGACTCTGTATATGCTACCGCTACCGGAGCCAGTTATAGTCCCACCAGTGGTGGTAGTTTTGTTGACCGCTGGGGCGATTACTCCCAGATTTGTGTGGATCCGCAGGACAATATGACCCTCTGGGCTTTTCACCAATATTGCAACTCTGCCAACTCCTACGGTGTTCGGGCCATCCAATTAAAAGCCCCTGCCCCACCCATATCAACTGCCACTGCACCCGCAGGCAATTTCTGCGGCACTGCTGTAGCGGTTACCATCAATGGCACCAGCTCGGCCAATACCGAGTTCTTTGATCCGGGAGCTGATGCCGGCGGACCAGGCTTTAACCGGCTTACCGTTACCAGCAGCGGATCCGTTCCTGTATCGAATGTGGTATTTGTATCCCCCACACAGGTAACCTGTACCATCAATACCGCAGGCAAAGCCGCAGGCACCTACACACTTACCATCACCAATCCCGATGGGCAGTTTACTACGGCTACCTATACCTTAGCCGCTCTTTGTAATCCGGTACCAGCTACCCTTGTAGCCTTTACGGGAAAGCTGATCAACAAAGCAGCACAACTGGACTGGACAACAACCGCAGAATACAATTTCAAAGGTTTTGTGGTGGAAAAAAGCATCGATGGCAACAGCTTTGGGCCGATTGGCGAGTTACAGGCAAAGGGTAGCCCCACTGCCACCACCAACTACCAGTTGACCGATCCCAAACCATACCCCGGCAACAATTACTACCGCCTCAAAATGGTGGACAGGGATGGCAGTTTTGCCTACTCCGGCATAGTACGCCTGCAAACAGAGAAGAAAGCCCTCGCTATCGGCAGGGTATTCCCCAACCCCGCTACTGATCGCCTCACCATCGAGCTGATTGCCGATCGCGAACAATCGGTTAATGTAGCCCTCTATGATGCCCTCGGCAAAGCAGTAAGCAGGGATAAAGTGGTGCTGCAGGCTGGTTTGAAAGAACACCAGGTAGCACTGACCAACCTGGCAACCGGTACCTACATCGTAAAAGTAACGGACGTTTCAGGCAATATGGTTTACAAGACCAAATTTGTGAAGCAGTAAAACAGCATCACCGTCTTCATATGTTACCAAAAGCAGTCTCCGGGCTGCTTTTGGTGTTTTTATCCCTCTCCCGCAAGCCTGCCTGCCAAATGCACATCCCGGGTGCAGATTTTTGCCGTTTTTTTTGCCATTCCGGCAGTATAACCCTACCTTTGCACCCTGAAAACGAGACCCGGTGGCAGAAAAGTACTGAACAGGCATTGGCGAGGGTTTCAGGAGGAGGAACGACCGGACAATAAACATTTCAAATACAGTATAATTACAGTCATTTATGGTAGAAATTAAACCAGATGAGATATCGGCGATACTCCGCCAGCAGCTCAACAACTTTAATGCCTCGGCCAGCCTTGAAGAGGTGGGGACAGTTCTGCAGGTGGGCGATGGTATTGCCCGTGTATACGGCCTCAACAATGTGCGTTCCGGTGAGCTGGTTGAATTTGACAATGGCATCAAAGCCATTGCCCTGAACCTGGAAGAAGATAATGTGGGAGTGGTATTGATGGGAGACAGCAAGGCCATTAAAGAAGGGGATCGTGTAAAGCGTACCGGTCAGATCGCTTCTATTAAAGTAGGCGAAGGCGTATCAGGCCGTGTCATCAATACACTCGGCGAACCCATCGATGGTAAAGGACCGATTACCGGGGAACTGTATGAAATGCCACTTGAACGTAAAGCGCCCGGGGTAATCTTCCGTGAGCCGGTAAAAGAACCCTTGCAAACCGGTATCAAAGCCATCGATGCGATGATTCCTGTAGGCCGTGGCCAGCGTGAGTTGGTGATTGGTGACCGCCAGACGGGTAAAACCGCCATCTGTGTAGATACCATCATCAATCAGAAAGAGTTTTACGACGCGGGGAAACCCGTATATTGTATATATGTAGCCATTGGTCAGAAAGCAAGTACCATTGCCGGTGTAATGAAAGTGCTTGAAGAAAATGGTGCGATGGCGTATACCACTATCGTAGCTGCATCTGCTGCAGATCCTGCACCACAGCAATTCTACGCACCATTTGCCGGTGCCGCCATCGGTGAGTTTTTCCGCGATACCGGTCGTCCCGCGCTGATCGTGTACGACGACCTCTCCAAACAGGCGGTGGCCTACCGTGAGGTATCCCTGCTCCTGCGTCGCCCACCCGGTCGTGAAGCCTATCCCGGCGACGTATTCTATCTCCATAGCCGTCTCCTCGAAAGAGCCGCAAAAGTGATCAGCAAAGATGAGATTGCCCGCCAGATGAATGACCTGCCCGAATCTATCCGTCACCTCGTAAAAGGTGGTGGTTCACTGACGGCACTCCCCATCATCGAAACACAGGCAGGCGACGTATCTGCTTATATCCCCACTAACGTGATCTCCATTACCGATGGACAGATATTCCTCGAATCCAACCTCTTTAACGCCGGTATCCGCCCTGCAATCAACGTAGGTATCTCGGTAAGCCGCGTAGGTGGTAATGCCCAGATCAAATCGATGAAAAAGGTAGCCGGTACCCTGAAGCTAGACCAGGCACTTTACCGCGAAATGGAAGCCTTCAGTAAATTTGGCGGAGACCTTGATGCCGCAACCAAGCTTGTACTTGATAAAGGTGCCCGTAACGTGGAAATCCTCAAGCAACCCCAGTACACGCCCTTTTCAGTAGAAAAACAGGTAGCCATCATTTACCTCGGCACACAGGGAATCATCCGCGATGTGCCCGTAAAACAGGTACGCGAGTTTGAAGAACATTTCCTGATGGAAATGACAAATAAGCACGCTGATATCCTTGCCGAATTTAAAAAAGGGATACTCAACGACGACAGCATCAGCAAAATGACTGCTTTGGCGAAAGACCTCGCCGCACAATACAAGAAATAAGATTAACACAATAATCTGCCGGAAACCGCAACAGACTGTTGCGGTTTTTTTTATGCACCCCGCCGTCCTTCCAAAAGCAGTGCTCCCCGTATAAATCCTGCCATTTTTCAATATACATACGTACTTTTCCCGGCTCCTGTTGGGGAAAACCACAGGAAAATTTCATGCTGCACATACTTAATATGTATGTTCATCGTTATATATCCGGCTATCTCCTGAAATAAATCAAAAAGGGGCAGCCAGTAACGTTATTGCCAGCAAAACTGCTTTTAACCCTGCACGTAAGCAATACATACCGCTGGTAAAACCGTTTCAGCATTAAAATTCATATCAGAAATGAGAAATCTCTGCCCAGGCGGCAAATATATTGCCTTACTCTTCCTGTCATGCGCTGTACTAACACAGGCCGCCCGGTCGCAAACCGGCATAGCCTTCAGGGACTATAATGCCAACGGCACCAGGGATACCAATGAACCCGGCGTAAAGGGTATCCTCGTAAAATCCTATACCACCACCGACCAATTACTGGGAACGGCCACCACCAATGCCACCGGAACCTATACCCTCTCCCCCGCAGCAGCAGTCGGCCAGAAAGTCCGGATTGAGTTTGAGCTACCGGCAACGGGCAGTAGTTTCTATGACGCTGTAAAAAACCTCGATTTCCCCGGCATGGGAGGAGCAACATACGGCACTGCTGTGCAATTTGTTACCGGTAACACTGCCAATATCAATTTCGCCATCAATAATCCCGACGACTATACCAGCAGCAAAACTTACTTCGCCACTTCCGTACATGCTACCGGCAACAGCCAGGATATTACCGGCAATACAGCAGCACTCAATGCATTGACTGCCTACCCCACCGGTATGCAGGACTGGTTCAACACAGACTCTATGCATAACCTGGCTACCCAGTATAAAACGGGTACGCTTTGGGGGCTTGCCTACAGCAGAACATCAAAAAGACTTTTTGCTGCTGCATTCCTGAAAAGACATGCAGCACTGGGCAACCAGGGCATCGGGGGTATATATGTTACAGACCTCACCAATGGCTTTCCCGGTACAACCAGCAACTTTGTCAATCTATCTTCCATAGGCGTTAACGTCGGAAGCATCAGTTCCAATACCGCGCGTAACCTCGGGCCGAATACTTACTCCAGGACAAATGACAATGCCATATTTGACAGTGTCGGTAAGGTTGGCATCGGAGGGATGGACATCAGTGAAGACGGGCGGTACCTCTACACTGTAAACCTGTATGCAAAAAAGTTGCTGAAAATAGACCTCCGCAATGCAGTCACCCCAATGGTACCCGGTGCAGCCCAGGTAAGCAGTTTCACCCTGCCCGATCCCGGTTGCAGCGGCGGACAATCGCGCCCCTTTGCAGTAAAAGCATACCGCGGTAAGGTATATATAGGTATGATCTGTGATGCCGCTACCTCACTCAACCGCAACGACCTGAAAGCTACCGTCTTTGCCTTTTCCCCTGTCACCAACAGTTTTACCAATGTACTCAACTTCCCCCTCAACTACAGGCGGGGCCCTGTGCTGAGTGCAGGTTACGATACCACCTGGCAGCCCTGGAATCCCAACTGGCCCGATATACCCGATTACTACCTCGTTTATCCCGAGCCTGTACTGGCCGATATCGACTTCGACAGCGATGGCTCCATGGTACTCGGGTTTATCGACCGCTTTTCGCACCAGGGCGCGGCAGGCCAACCCAACCCTGCAGATCCCGCCAGTACCCAGTATGTGCTGGGCAGTGGTGATCTGGTACGCGCCTACAACAACAATGGCAGTTTTACACTGGAAAACAACGGCGTATGCGGCAGTACCACCGGTTGTGGCGCTACCAACGAGGAAGGCCCGGGTGGAGGTGAGTATTATGGCGGAGACCATTACTTTGGCAGTTGGTCGCCATACGATGTGGTCATTGGCGGCATGGCCTCAATACCCGGTAAAGACGAACTCCATATACTGGCTTTTGATGTATATGGCGGCAACGACAATGGCAGCATCTGCATGTCCAATAAATCCGGCGATCGCAAAAAAGCCTACCAGATAATCGACAATACCGATCTGCTCGGGGTAGGTAAAGGTGCAGGTCTCGGCGATATCGAGTTCATCTGCGATGCTGCCCCTATAGAAGTGGGCAATCGTGTATGGTCCGACACCGATGGCGATGGCATACAGGATGCCGACGAGAACGGCATCAGCAATATTACCCTGCAACTCTATGATTCAACCGGCAATACCCTGTTGGGCACTGCTACCACCAATGGCACCGGTAACTTTTATTTCAATCATATCAATGTGCCGGGAGGGTTGAAGCCATATACCACCTACCTCCTCAGGATAGGTGCGGCCCAGTACAACAATGGCGGGCTTGGCGAACTCAACGGATTGATGCTCTCACCCAAAGGCATTACCGGCAATGGCCTGGCCGGATACAGTGATAACGATGCCGGGCTCACTGGCGGCCGTGCACAGGTAACCTTTATCACAGGCGGCTATGGCCAGAACAACCACAATATTGATTTCGGATTTAAACCGGTGGTGACCCTGCCCCTCCACCTACAAACCTTTACCGCTGCCCGGTATGGCAAAAGATCATTACTCAACTGGGTAACCACAACCGAAGAACCAGCCACACGGTTCAGCATACAGCGTTCGGAGAATGGTAATTTGTGGTCAACACTCGCTACGGTAAACGGTACGGGCACACCCACAGGCGGCAGCTACAACTGGACGGATGAAACACCGGCAGACGGTATCATCAACTATTACCGCTTACAAATCAATGATATTACCACACGCACCGTATACAGCGAAACACGTACGGTTAAGTTTGACAAACAGGGTACCCTCAGCATTTTCCCCAATCCGTCAAGAGAACTGGCCAATGTACGGCTGCCGGAAAAAATGATCGGCAAAGCCATTACCATTGAGGTACTGGATACAGAAGGCAGGAGGATCGCCACCCAGCAGTTGAAGAATGCCAAAGCAGTGGAAACCCTTAGTCTGACAGGCATGAGCAGCGGCAAGTACCTGATCCGGGTAAGTACCGGAGACGAGGTATTGGTACAGCCCTTATTTATTCTTTAACGGGCATCAATACGGAATTAATAGTGGATATATAGTAAATCGGACAGATCAGGGGCGTAAGCCCCTTTTCTTTTGGCTGTCATCCAGGCTGCTGATCAGTCGATATCTTCCAATAATTTTTTAGTGCCCTTATCATCCGGATTATCCCGCAACAAGGCTTTGAGCAACACTATAGCTTCCTTGCGCTGGTTGGTTTTAACCAGGAGTAAGGCCTGCCAGCGGATCGCATCCCCTTTAAAACTGGTTTGACCCGAACCGATGGCCTCAAATACTGTGGTTGCGCCAGGGTAATCCCCCGTCTTGAATAAACTGATGCCCTTTGCAAACAGCAGACTGGTATTCGCGGGATCAATAGCAATGCTGCTGTCGATCAGCGGAAGCGCCTCCTGGTATTTTTCTGCATTGTAATAACTGATGGCTCTTGCCAAAAAGGTATCAGGTATATTTCCCCGCGTTATAGCCAATGGTTCAGGGTTTCCATATTTAGCAAGTACATCTTCGTCCGACAGAGCACCATTGATCGATGGCAAAAGCACAAAGAAAAGGATTAAGCAAGCTGCGGCGGCGGCCGAAACACGGTACCAGAAGCGCCTGGTCAACCGAACCGCTTTTGCCTGAGGTGTTGTGGAGACGGCCGGTGTTGCAAAATACATATCCCCCTTACTGCGCAGGGTTTGCCGGAGGGCAGTTTCCGCAGGCTGATCCTGCACCGACTGCCGCAGCAGTACCTGCATCTCCTGCAAGAGCTGGGTTTCGGCGGCTAGTTCAGGATCAGCTTCCAGTTCCTTTTCAAATGCCGCCAGGTCCGGACCCTGCAGTTGGCCATCAAGGTATTGATCGATTTTTTCGTAATTAAATTCTCGCATAGTATTACCATTTAAGGTCAGAAAACCCGGGTGATGCTTTCACTAAACCAATCAGCTTTGCCAGGCACTCACTTTTTTTCTTGCGTACATAACCATAGCTGTTGTTAAGGATGGTGGCCACCTCATCCATTGCCTTACCACTCCACGAAAGGCGGAGCAATTCACGGCAACCCTCGCCCAATTCTGCCAGCTTGGCTTCCAGTAGTTTCCGCCGGTTCGATTGCAGCAAAACGGTTTCAGTGGTTGTAAATACATCCTCACCCCAATCATATCCCTCCGTATCAGTAAATGTTACCTTACCCGTACTCTTTTTATTCAGTTCGTTGATCCAGCGGTTCTTGCAGATCAAATATAAATAAGCTTCAAGCGGACAGGTCAGTACAAAACTACCGGTTCTCGCTTTCTGGTACAACGCCATCAGCCCTTCCTGGAAAACATCGGCCGCATCGCTTTCATTGCCATTATTGCGCAGCACCATCTGCTTTATTTTACCGGAAAATCTCTTGTACAATTCGTCCAATAGCCTGTCGTCATGCCGCAATAGTGCTTCAATGTATTGTTGGTCAGGATGTGATTGTGCCATATGATGAGGTTGCCGGGATAAAACTAATTTTTTTTTGCCAATCAGGGTAACAAAATATACCGGTTGCGGATATATTACAAAAAATCGCGCACAATAGCATATATTACTGTTGCTGCCGATGGTCAATACCATCATTGACCGGTTCAATAAGCATTAAATAAACGGTTATGATAAAAATGATTTTACCCTTACTGATCAGTATGGTCGGTTTCCATGCACAGGCACAATGGCGGATACGACTGCACACCGGCGCCGCATTTTCAACAAAGCCCACCCGCAGCGACTCCTTATCTGCTGCCCGTACAACGGGTTTCCAGGGCGGCATCAGCGCCGCTTATTTCTGGGGGCACCTGGGTATCAGTACTGCCGTCAACGGATTCAGCCTCCCGCTGCGCACCGATGCCCAAAGCACACCCCCACCCGCATTGCTCAATCGCCCCGATAGCCTCTCCGTTGCCGGTGGTGGTTTGTCCGGTGTCACAATGGTAGCCGGTCCGGAATTTTGCTTTGCCTGCGGCAACAAAGTAAAACTGCACCTGGGCATACGCGCAGGTATTACGCGGCTGTCGATGCGCGACCTCCGCTATACAAGACAACAGGCTAACACCTTTATTTTATTGTACCAGAACAGCCTGTTGTCAAAAGCCCCCTTTACCTGGAATATTTCCTTTGGCGGGCATTACTTTATGACGCCGAGGTATGGCATTGGCCTCAACGCCGAATACCAGCATTTCCGGGTATCCATGACCAACCGCGACTACCGGCTTTCCTTCCTCAGCAGCCGCATCCTGCGCGAACCCCGGTCACTCATCAGCCTCGCCGCCAGCGTGGTATATAAACTCTAAACTCAATTAAACTGCAAAGATGAAAAAGATAACTATAACCGCCGCTGCCACTGTACTGGCAGTATTGACCGGGCATACACAGAAGATAACCATCACCGGCCCATCAACAACAGGATCAACAATCATAGCCGCGCCCTATACGGTCAATTATTCGTTTAATTATAACTTCCCGCCACCACCACCACCGCTGCCAGCACCGCCACCTGTCAGAATAACGCCACAACACATCAATGCCCTGGCGATGGCGAGGAGAACCGCAGCCTTTACCCCAAGTCCGGCTACTCCGGCCATCAGTACCTTTACCGAATTTGGTGATGGCAGTTTTACCTTTGATGAAGCAGGGATGCATACCTATAACTCCAACCTGCTTTCTTACCCGGTCATCGCCAAAACAACAGGCATTTATGACGAGGGTACCCGGCCACCACGACACATGATTTCAAGCGAAAACCTGATGATTGACATGACAGGTGCATCTCCCATGGCGGCAAGATCAACCGGTATTTCCGGTGTACTCGATCCCGGGCAGTGGATAAAAATAACCCCCAATATCAACAGTATAGTACCCGGCGACCCCATGGTATTTGTCGTTACCTATAAACTGCCACCCGAAATGTTGACGGCTCCCGGCAACCTGGTCATCCGGTTTTATTACAACAACATCAGCGGGCAGTTTGCGCCTGTTATCAATCACCGATCACCGGTCACAGGTATAACTACCGTATCAACCGGTGCCGCCTTATCGGTACCCTGGGTACGCAACTATGCCGGCGAAACCATTGCCGATAAGACAAGCCAGAAAGCAGAATTTGGCAATATGCTGGAGGCAGGTATAACGAATAAGGATGACCGGGAACACAGTATCTTCATCACACTGATACCCAACAGCAGCTTCGATCTTAGCGAGATGAATGGTTCAGCACAGTTTGTTGCAGAGATACGTCCCGCAACAAATACAACCAGGGAAAACAAAGACGGCATTGCACCCGTTGAGGGAAAAACCGGCGCTGGCATGGAAGACAACCTGACCCTGCCCAGTTTTGCAACATCACACGACCCCAACTATGTCATCATCACCGAACGCTGCAACCGCTTCCCCAAAACCGGCAAACTGCTCAACTTCCATGTACATTGCGAGAATGAGGGCAAAGGCCGGGCCAGCAAAGTCGTCATGCACGTAAGACTACCCGGAGGCATAACGGCACAGGAGGTCATCAACTATGGCAAGATGACCGCAAAGGGGCCCAATAATAATACGGGCACCTGGAGTAGCTCACACCCCGACATACTGACCATTACGTTTAATCCTGTCAATAGCTATGTTCTCGAAGCCGCAGACCCTAAAAAGCCCTTCCATCCCAATACCATGGCCGATGCCTGGTTTACCATACCCGCCAATGAAAGTATGCACAACCTCGTGGTAGCCACCGCCGATATCATTTTTTTTAATACAGACCCAACCCAGTCCGAGAATCTCCCCGTAACCACCAACCCCGGTATGGCCCGGTTCAGCGATTGCTGCGACTGCAACAAGAAAAAAGAGTGTGGCTGCAAAAAGACTAAGAACAATCTCTGGCGCTGGCTCTTTTGCAAAAAGTGCTGATGCCCCGCAATAACATGATGTGTAAGTGACCAGCTACCAAACCCCGCCCGCCAACCTGTTGGCTACAGCGGGGTTTTCTTTTTGTTAACCCTAACCCCATACAACCTGCCTGTAATTGTTGTACATTCATTGTATAATATGAAAAAATACGGGCTATACCTTTCTGCATTTATCCTGCTCCACACACAATGCCGGGAGCAAAGATCATCAGCACCCGAACCGGCGGCCATTACCCGTTCAGCCATACCAGTAACCCCGATCCCGAAGGCGGTTTTTGACAGCATTTTTGACACCACCTGGAAGCAGCAGCCCGACAGTACGGCTTTTCTCCGGTTTGCCGGACGATATGTGGACAGCCTTGGCGCTATCGAACAACAGGTCAACTACCCGGTAGCCTGCCTGTCTGCCTGTAATACAATCGACAGAAATTTCAGCGCCATCCATGATACCCTCCGCAGGTGGATGCACGAAAAATTCCTGGTCCCCATCCAGCGCTGCGGTAACGATAGTATTGAAAAACAAGTGCTTTTAACATTGGGGGATGACTTATACAACGCCGGACGATACGCAGAAGCCTATCCATATATGATCAATTGGGTATCACACTGCAATAAAACGGGTTATGACACCCGTGGCTGGAAGGAATATATATTCAATCGCATGGGTAATTTATATATGCGATTGGGCGAGTATAAGCAAGCCGATTTTTATTACCGCAGTGCTTATACGATTAATCTGGATAAGAAATATTATGACGATGCCGCAGGGAATATGGTCAATATTTCCATCCGACTGTTCGATTTGCAATACCACGATTCCGCCATCGCCCTGCTGAGAAAGATGTATAATGACCCTAAGGTAGAAGAAGTGAGAAAATCCCGGCTGCAGTGCCAGCTATCGATGCACCTTACCGCAACAGGTAACTTTCAGGAAGCCGGCACGGCATTGCAAATAGCCCGCATACACCTCCAGCGTTTGCAGGGTGGGAAATTGGCCACAGCAAGCACAGACCTGAATGAGGCCGACATTTTTTACCAGTATAAAAAAGGGGAGTACACCCGCGCCATTGCCCTCATAAAAAAAGACAGCAGTATCACCGGCACCATTACCCGCAAACGGGAAACCGGCAAGGCGCTCATCATGCTCGGCAACTGCTACCGCGCACTGGGCAGGGAAGACACCGCCATGCTGTGCTACCAGAAAGCGCTCTATACCGTAGCCAATGTTGACACCACCGATATTTTTGCGATGCCGTTGCCAAAAGAGATCACCGCCGAGAATACCATTATGGAAGCCCTTGATGCCCGGGCCAATCTCTTTGTGCATTGGTATAAGCACACTGCCAAAACAATATACCTTGAAGCCGCCTTAAACGCTTATACCCTTTGTTTTACCGTAGAGCGTAAACTTATGCAGCTCTTCAGCTTTGATGAGAGCCGTCTGCACATGCTCAAAGAAAGCCGGATCAGGAGCGAACAAGCAATCGGCATCTGCCATACCCTGCAGCAATCGGCTATACCCGGCGCCTGGGCAGAAAAAGCATTTGCCATCGCCGAAATGAACAAAGCATTTGTACTGCTCGAATCCATCAAACGCAACAATGCAGCCAATGCAATACTGCAGCAGGACAGCACCTACCAGCAGATCGGGCAACTTAAAACCGAATTGTCGTTTGTTGAAAAAACAATCCGGGAAAACAATGGCACCGTTGCGGATACCGCAGCAGTAAATCCTTTGTTGCGGCGACAGGCTGATCTTGAAAACCGTATTGCGTTACTGCAACACGATTTCAGCACCACACACGATACTTACAAAAAAGAAACCGAACGTGAAGACAGTTTTTCAATAAGCCGGATCAAAGAACAACTCAGCAACAATACCACAGCCATTGCAGAATATTTCACCGGCGACTCCGCCACATATGTTTTTTCCTTCACCCAAAACAGTCCCGTACAATTCACAAAAGCCCCCCCCGGTCTCGCTGCCACAGCGCAGCACCTGCTTCCCTTTTTCAGCAATGCCAGCAACATCGGCAATGCACCCATCGCCTACCGCGACAGCGCCCGGGCATTGTTTACCGCACTGGGACTTGAAACCGTATTGCTCCCGAACACCAGCCAACTCCTCGTCATCCCCGATGGTCAGCTCAGCTTTATCCCCTTTGAAGCCCTCGTCACCACCAATACCGGCAACCAACCGGGCAGCTTTACTTACCTCGTCAGGCGTTGCAGCATCTCTTATGGCTACTCCCTGACCAGTATTTTCAGGCAACAAACCGCAGATAACGCCACTACCGATACCCTCACCGCCTTTGCCCCCCTGTTCAGTACCGGACAGCGCGGACTGGCACCACTCAACAATACCGCAACAGAACTGGAACAGATCAGGCAGGCAAAACCCGCAGGCAGGAGTTTCATAGCCAGGGAAGCCACCATTGGCAACTTCAGGAAAAATGCCGGCACCAGTGGTATCCTGCACATCGCCACCCATGCCAGCGGCGATACCGGCAACCAGCAGCGCCCCCGCATCGAATTATACGACAGCAGCTTAGACGAAGTGGAGCTGTACGCCATATCGCTCAAAACACCGCTGGTCGTATTAAGTGCCTGTGAAACCGGTATCGGTAAACTCGAAAAAACAGAGGGGCCGATGAGCCTGGCCAGGGGATTTTATTATGCCGGTGCAAAAAATGTCATCACCAGCCTGTGGCGGGTAGACGACAGGAGTACCGCCAGCCTTTTTGGCGATTTTTATAAAGGACTATCCGGTAATCATTACGCATCGGCCTTGCGCAATGCCAAACTGCAATACCTCGAAAAAGCATCAGCCACGGGTGCATCGCCCTATTACTGGGCAGGCTTTATACAAATCGGTTATGAAAAACAAACATCGCACAGCCAGCGCTGGCTTTGGCTAACCGGCATATTAGCTGTCTTATTGCTGATGGAACTGTGGAGGAGAAGACGCAAAAAGAAGTACCCGGTACTCAGTACTTAGTACAAAGTAAGAGACGGGATAAAGGAGATGAGACGTGAGAGACAAGGTAAAGTACCAATGGCTACAAGCCCCCGTCTTGGTCTTGCTCCCTGGTGGTGCGTGTCCCCATGCACCACGGCGTTTTCAATTATAGGATATGGTATATAAGATTTGAGATGTAAGATGGCGGGGCAAAGCCCGCCACCGCGGGTTAGAACCCCGCGGCATAAAAAACAAGATTCAAGACACCCATAGTTTGAGACTAAGTACCGAAGAACACCCATCACAACCCCTCCGCTTTTCTTGCATAAGCCTTGATAAACAAGGCGCCCAGATTTTTGTGGGGCGGCACATAATCCAGCCATTTTTCGCGGAGCACCTTATTAGGGTCGCGCATAAACATTTTGGTCAGGCTGTCCCAAACCGGCACCCACTCAATCTTCTTGCCTCCCAGCATTTTAGCATTGATCGTATTGATCAGCGGCGTGTTGATATCGCCCGTACCAATCTGTTTGGTAGAAACGATATGCGCTTCAGGACAGGTTTCCAATACCTGGTTCAGGTTTTTGTAGCCCCCGCAACTACCGAGGATGATCAGTTTCTCAGAAGGCTGTAACTGTTTAATCGTATAGGGCAGGTGATAACTGTGCCCGCGGTGAATGAGGATAGAAGGCGCCATCTTTCTTTCCAGCAGGTGATCGTTCAGGTGTGCCTGTGCTACAGAATCCTGATTGGTATCATTGTCCAGCGGTTTGTTGGCAAATACAAATACCGGCTTACCCTTAATACTGCGAAACTCCACCCATTCCTTTGTTTCAGTACGCCTCCACAAAGCCGGTGAAAAAGAACGCAGAAAAGGCGGATAAAAAGTCAGCCCATCCTTATCCCCGTAAAAAAACACCTGCTCCACCACCCGGCCGCTGTCATCCGTAAGCGCTTTGTGATCAATGGAATATACCGGCGGGATGCCGTACAGCTTAGTCAGGTTAATACTGGTATCGGTAGCCGACAGACAGATATTCCTGAGCAGTTCATACACCAGTACACCGTTGTCGTTGCCCGATTCTTTACACCGCACAATATTACGATCCACCTCTTTAATAATAAAGCCCGTGAGCTGTTTATTGCCCAGCACAGATGCATAGGAGTCGGCCACATCCACCGCTTCCTCATTCGAACGGGAATCTTCCAGCCTGTTTACAAAGGCCTTCATCAGCGCATCCGCAGCCTGCGGGGGCATGGTTTTTAAAAAGGTGTCGAGCTTGTTGTAACTCGCCGCCATTTTGATGAATTTCTTGAAATGGTCAAAATACACCGACACCAGCAGCGAATCCGATTTAGGTGTCTTGCCCAGCCGCTCCAGCATTTTTTCAAAACAATATTTGTAACTGCTGGTATAGATATCGGCCTCGCTCATCACAATCACATAATACAGTTCCTGTGCACCAAGTGGCTCTACTGCACGGAAACGTATGGCAGGATTGTTTTGTTCGTGCAACTCATTGATCGGCGTTACAAAATGCTGGAGTGATTTACGGTGCAGTACATCCATCAGTCCATTCACGTCATACATCGCAATAGGCGTATCCAGCGCTACAGTGCGCCGGTAATAGTCTGTAGCCGTTTTCACCAGCAATTTATAATACCCCACACTATCGTACCCCAGTTCGCCATCACCTACATATTTCCGGATATCAGTGATGGATTGTTTGCGTTTGAGGATATCATCGAGAAAAGGGAAGTACATCAGCGCATTGGGCGTCTGGCTCAGGTCAGCAACCGCTTTTACCGTAGCATCATTGCTGCGGTGAATCAGTTTGCCCTCGGGCGATTTGATCGCCTGGGCATAGGAATACAGTTGAACAGGATTTTTTCTGCAGGCAATCGTAACCAGGCTGTCGGCAAAGGGTTCATTAACGTAAGGGCCAATGGTTTGTAAAATCTTATCCGGGTTGAGGTTGATGAATTTGAGGTAGATGATATTCCGGCACTCCGCATAACCTTTGTTCTCCGGGAAAAGCCCTGTAAGCAGGCGGGCTACCTGGTAAGGGCTTTCCTGGATAACAGGTGCCATACTCTTATCATCGAGCGAGCCGTATAGTATCTTTTCAAAATGATCGATCAGGATGGGAGCCTGTGCCGGACTGATGGTCTTTTGCCGGATGGCACCGGTAAACCCCTCCACCACTTCCCGCAGCAGGCGGAGACAGCCGATCATACGGTTGTTATCGGCCTGAAGACGCGCATTCCCTTCCAGGGCGTAGCGCATATCAGTCACATGCCGGAAAATAGCATCCGTTATCTGCAGGTTGACCTCCTCATTACCCGTCAGGCGCAGCAACTTGTCTTTTTTATAGTCAAGATTATCCGCCATAGCCTGGGCTTCAACGATACGCTGGTGCACCAATTGCCTGCTGAGGGGTATTTTGATGCTGTCTGACGAGGCACGGCCGTTGAGAAACGATGCCGCCAGTAATATGGATAAAACCAGATATTTCATAAACAATATACCGCAAAGATAGTATTTACTGCCATCTGCTTAGTAGCAGGAAACCGGCAGGCCGTTGCATATACCATGCCGGCCGCTCACAACAGGTGCTGCCCCCGGCCGTTTCCGTTAACAATTTGATAATAACCCGATCCTTGTGCAGGCATCAGCATCCGCTATATTTGCGGAAAGAATCCGGAATGGAGCTAAAAAATAACAAGATTTTAATTGCAGACGACGAACCGGATATACTGGAAATTATCCAATTCAACCTTGCCGCAGAAGGATATACCGTTTATACGGCCAAAAACGGCGATGAAGCCATTGAGTCCGCAAAACGCTACCAGCCCAACCTTATTATTCTCGATGTAATGATGCCCGGCAAAACCGGCATTGAGGTATGCAATATCCTGCGGCTCCAGCCGGTATTCGACCAGACACTGATCATCTTCCTCACAGCGATGAGCGATGAGAAGACAGAAATTGAAGGACTCGAAACGGGTGCTGACGATTACCTCACCAAACCCATCAGTCCAAGGGTACTGGTCACTAAAGTGAACGCACTTTTCCGCCGGATCAACAAAGAAGACAACGGCGTACTCCAGGCCGGCGATATACAAATAGACCGCGAACGCTACCTCATCATCCATAAGGGGGAAGAATTGCTGCTGGCCCGAAAAGAATTTGAGTTGCTGGCGCTGCTGGCGTCCAAACCCGGTAAAGTTTTTCTGCGCAACGAGATACTCAACCAGGTGTGGGGCACAGAAGTTATTGTGGGCGACCGTACCATTGATGTACATATCCGCAAGATCCGGCAGAAGCTGGGGCTGGATTGTATCAAAACCGTAAAAGGTGTGGGGTACAAATTCGAGTTGTAACCATCACCCTTTTCCATTGCTTTCAAATACCTTTGTGGTAAAGCCTATCTATGCTCTCAGGCAAAAACTTCTCTCCGCAACAATTATCGGCCTATACGGCGCTGCTCATTACCATACCCGTCTGTACCGGCATTTATATACTCCGGCCAGTCTGGTGGATTACTGCAATTGCCTTTGTTGCTGTTTTCGGCGGATGCTTCCTGCTCATCCTGTTTACCCTCCAGCGGTTCATCTACCGCAAGATCAAGCTCGTATATAAACTGATCTATAAAACCAAGGCCAGTAAGCGGGAAGAATTCTATTACAAAAATATCCTGCCCCAGAAAGGCATCGATGATGTGCGTAAAGACGTGGAAAATTGGGCCATACAACGCAATGCGGAAATCGAAACCCTTCAGCAGAATGAAGCCTATCGCAAAGAGTTCCTGCAAAACCTCTCTCACGAATTTAAAACCCCCATTTTTGCCATACAGGGCTATATAGAAACACTGCTGGGCGGAGCGATGGACAATAAGGAAGTCAACCACAGGTTTTTACAGAATGCAGCCCGTAATATTGACCGCCTGGCTAATCTCGTCAACGACCTTGATGAAATTTCTAAGCTGGAGAACAAGCAGCAGTTGCTGTACAAATCCAACTTTGTCATACAGGAACTTTTCCGGGAAACCTTTGAGTCCCTTTCAATCAGGGCCGACGCCAAGAATATTGGCTTCAATATCAAAAAAGGCTGCGATTCTCCCCTTACCGTTTTTGCCGATCAGGAAAAAATACGGCAGGTACTGGTCAACCTGATCGATAATGCCATCAAATACGGCAAACAGAATGGCCATATAGAAGCGAGCTTTTATAAAGTGGATGGCGAACGCATCCTTGTAGAAATCAGTGACGATGGCGGTGGTATTGCAGAGGAACACCTGCCCAGGATATTTGAGCGCTTTTACCGTACCGATCTTGCGCGCAGCCGCAAAGTAGGGGGTAGTGGTCTGGGGCTGGCCATCTGCAAACACATCATCGAAGCGCACGGTCAAACGATTCATGTACGCAGCAAGACCGATGTAGGGTCAAGTTTTGGCTTTACCCTGCAACAGGGATAAGCCAGGACAGTACTACTGCTTTCTCTTTCCCTTCAGGGTTTCCAGCACCTGGCGTTGCTTATCCACCTCCGATTTCTGTGCTCCCTGTGAAGCCGTATTCTCAACAATCTGTTCCTCAATCTTACGCTTCTTCTTCTGCAGATCTGTCCCATCATCCACAAGGTTATTGTACTTCTTTTCTGCCTTTTTAATCTGGTCTTCCTGATCGGCAATCTGCAGTTCAAGGTCGTATGCCGCCACAGCATCCCTGATGGTGGTAGCCAGGTATTGCTTCGCATAGCCAATCAATGTGGCATCCGAAGTATCACTTACAAAATTCTCATACCCCTTACTCAGCATCATCGTAACCGTAGAAGTTCCTTTTTCGCGGCGGCTTACCCGGTCTACATAAAAATACACGTCATAACTCTCTGTACCCAGCTCAGGAATACGGGCGCCTCCAAACATCAGGAAGCCCTTGGTTTCTTTGGCCTTATAGCCCATTTTGGTAAACTTATCCTCAATAGCATTGCTCACTGTTTTTTCGGGAAATGGCATTTCCATAGCCACAGCAGGCCTGCTTACCTTCAGGTAATCAATAGCCGTATAACGCGCCTGTGCAAAAGCCGTACTGAACAGCACAACAGCAAAAACAACTGCAAAAAACTTTTTCATGGTGATGATATTTAGCATAAAGATATGTTTTGTTGAAAAAACGTTGCAAGGAAATCGGTGATCCGCAAACAGGTTTCCGCCGTATTTCATATTCTATATACGCCACTTCAGGATTAACAAGTACTTTTGACCCTCAAATTGGTACTGATTGAGTAATATTAAACAACTTGCCGGGCAAACCATGTGGTATGGTCTCCCCACCATTGCTACCCGCTTTCTGGGTTACCTCATGAACATGGCCCTGCCTTTTATTTTTAAAACACCCGGCGATACAGCAGATATTGTACAGGTGTACACCATCATTCCCTTCCTCAATGTACTGTTTACCTATGGCCTTGAAACCGGCTACTTCCGCTATGCCCAGCAGAAAGACCGCGACCGGTTGTACAGCACACTCTCTATCTCCATTGCCATTTCCACCAGCATACTCACCGCGCTGCTCCTGCTTTCAAAGGGAGCCATCGCCGGGGCGGCCTCGCTTACCGAGCACCCCGAATACATTGTATGGATGGCCTGGATTGTGCTGATCGATACACTCACCACCCTGCCCTTTGCCCGGCTCCGGCAGGAAAACAGACCCCGCCGCTATGCCTTTGTAAGGGTAGCCGGTATTGTGATGAATGTTTGCGTGGTCATTCTCTTTATGGGCATCATCCCCCGCTACCTGCAAAGCCATCCCACCAGCAGCATCCGTCAGATCTGGAACCCACAGACAGGCATCGGATATTACCTTATTGGCAATATCTGTGGCAGCCTGTTTACCCTGCTGCTCCTGCGCAAAGAATTGCTGTCTGTAAGATTTGTTTTTGACAAACGCCTTTGGAAAGAAGTGATGAAGTACAGCTACCCGCTGGTCATCGTTGGCATGGGCGGTATTGTAAACGATATGCTGAGCCGGCTTATTTACCAGCACGTTGTTGACCTGCCCCCAAAACAAGCCAAAGACGAACTGGGCATATTTGCCAACATCTACCGTTTAGCTGTACTCATTACCGTGATGATACAGGCCTTCCGTATGGCAGCCGAGCCCTTTTTTTTCCGGCAGAGCCAGCAGGAAGGCGCACCCCGGACCTATGCCCGTGTGATGAAGTTTTTTGTACTGGCCTGCTGTTTCATGCTGCTCGGCATCGGCCTTTTTCTTGATGTCTTTTACTGGATATTTGAAAAGTTCTCGCCACGCTATACGGAAGGACTCTACATCGTACCCCTCCTCGCACTCGGCAATGTCTTTCTCGGTATTTATTACAACCTCAGCGTCTGGTATAAACTCACCAATAAAAATGCTTACGGAGCCTATATCACTTTTGCCGGCGGTGTCATCACCGTTGTACTCAATATCCTGCTCATCCCCGTACTGCATTATGCCGGTGCAGCCATCGCCACTTTCTGCTGTTATCTTTTTATGATGATCATGAGTTACAGAATGGGTCAGAAACATTACCCCATACCCTATGCCCGTAAAAAACTAACCGCCTATATTGTACTCGTTATCCTGCTCTATTTTATTCACCTGGGCCTCACCCGCATCATGCCCGGCAAACTCTGGTTTTCTGTGGTTACCGGCCTGCTGCTGTTTGGTTTTTTTGCATGGTTTACAGGCCGTATAGAAGCCAAAGAACTGGCACGTCTGCCCATCATTGGCCGGTATTTCAAAAAGTAACACACCATTTCCCGGTTATTCCTAAATTTACCTATGCGCAGGCTGTTTCAATTTTTACTCAAACGACCACTCACCTGGCTCGCAAAATTTTCAGGTTCGCCGGATAAAGAGGCCGTATTCAAATCCCTGAACAGGCTCCTCCGGATGGCAGGCAGGAAGGGCCGGATCATCAAAGTACTCTCCTTTGATGCGGAAAAGGATCAGTTTGTGGTATTCAGCGACCAGCACAAGGGCAATGGCGACAAGGGCGATGATTTCCGCTACAGCGAACAAAACTATATCCAGGCATTGACCCACTACTACCAATCGGGCTTCAGCTTTATTAACCTGGGCGATAGTGAAGAACTCTGGAAATACCAGCCGCAGCAAGTGATCGATGCCTGCACAGCAGTCTTTAAAGCGGAGGCCGCCTTTCAACCCCACCAGCGCTACATTAAAACATTTGGCAACCACGACCTCTTATGGAAAGACCGGCTCACCCTGGAGAAACTCATGGGTACAAACTTCACCCTGCCCCTGCCCGTTTGGGAAGCCGTTCTGCTCTGCACCACCATTGATGGCCAATCGCTCCGGATCCTGCTTACCCACGGCCACCAGGGAGATAGCCTCAGCGACAACAATGCCCTCAGCACATGGCTGGTAGCGCACCTCTGGGCACCCCTCCAGCGCTACCTGCGCATCAATATCAACACCCCCAGCAGCACAACCACCCTCCGCAACAAACACAACCGCATCATGTACCAGTGGAGCGGAATGCAAAACAACCTCCTCCTCATCACCGGTCATACACACCAGCCCGTTTTTGCCAGTGGTTTCTACAGCGATCACCCCGCCAACCAGATCGATAAAGAGGCTGCCCTGCCACTGAAACCCACTTATTTCAATACCGGATGCTGCTGCTTTACAGACGGTGATATCACCGGCATTGAAATCAGTAACGGCGATATCCGGCTGGTAAAATGGTACGACGAACCCACCGGCACCCAACGCAAAGTACTCGAAGCCATCAGCCTCAAACAAGTGCTGGCTGATATGCAATAAGCGATTGTACAGATTATTTTTCTTTACTTACAATATCATCACCGCTCATCCGTCATCTGTAATATGACAATTCCGGCAACATTTCCGGCAAACATGACCAGCGAACGAAAAAGAAATATCACAGGCATCATACAGCAATACAGCCGGAAACTACTGGGGTTTATCCGCAGCAGGGTAGGCAATGAAGCCGATGCCGAAGACATTCTGCAGGATGTGTTTCAGCAACTGGTGGGCAATACCGAACCCATCAACCAGGTATCGGGCTGGCTCTATAAGGTGGCAAAAAATAAAATAACCGATCGCCGCCGCAAGCAAAAGCCAGCCAGTTTCAGCGACATGCAAACCCCGGATGATGAACTGGATTTTGACTGGGCATCGCTCCCGGGCGAAGCAGACGACAATCCCGAAACAGATTATTTGCGCAGCCTGTTCTGGGAGCAGCTACAGGATGCCCTTGATGAACTCCCCCCCGAACAAAAAGACATTTTTGTATGGACTGAAATGGAAGACATTCCTTTTAAAGTCATTGCCGAACAAACCGGCGAAAACATCAATACCCTCCTGAGCCGGAAGCGGTATGCCATCCTGCACCTCAGGGAAAGATTGCTGATCCTGAAAAACGAACTGTTGAACGAATAAATACATTGATTACCCGGAAGTATATGCAAACAAGAATCCCTGCAGTTATTTCCACAAAAAAAAGACGATGAAAAAAGGTTTCTGGATAAAAAAAATACTGGCCATTCTGCTGATTGCACCAATAGCCGTACTCGCCATGGGTGGCATGGTGATGTGGTTGTGGAACAATACCCTGCCCGATCTGCTCGGTGTAAAACTGATTGGTTTCTGGCAGGCGCTGGGACTGCTGCTCCTCTCTAAAATCCTCTTTGGCGGATGGAAAGGCCGCGGCGGCAGTTGGGGAGGCCGGTCGCGCTGGAAAGACGATTGGAAAGCCAAATGGCAGGGCATGACCCCGGAAGAAAGACAGCAATGGAAAGAAGATATGCGCCGCAGGTGCAGTACCTGGCGCAACCCGGGCACCAAACAGCAGGAAGCAGAGGACGCAGAAGAAATCCGGTAAACCGGGAAGCCGTTCGCCATCACCAAAACCAACTATAGTATGCAGGTACACGTTTTTAAAACCAATGTACAGTACCCGGTATATGCCGATAAAGTACTCCGCCACGTAAAAGAACTCGATGGGGTCATGCGTTGCAATTTTGACCTCACCGACTGTGACCATATCCTGCGTGTAGAAACCAATATCGTTCCGCCAACAGCGGTCATCGCAAGGGTAAAACTTGCTGGCTTTGATTGTGAAGAATTGGGCGATTGAGCCCCGTAATATCCCTTAATATTTTTTGTACAGGGAATAAAGAATCTTTTTTCCCTCAGGAGTAATCCTTACCGTGGTATCCTGTAAAAAATGCCGGTTAAAAGCAAGTTTTGCAGCAGAAGAATCTTTGATATCGTAGCCTACTATCCGGAGCGCTTCGAGGGTATTAAAGAAAGCCGGTACCTGTACAGTAGTCGTATCTCCATACCAGATACCAAATCCATTGGTAGCCAGTTGCTGCCAGGGAAAGCGCCAGTTGGGGTCATTTTTGCGGGTAGGCGCAATATCCCCATGACCAATAAAATTAGCCGCAGGTATGCTGAACGCATTTTTCAGCTGCTGCAGCAATCCCAGCAAACTGCTGATCTGTGGTGCGGTAAATGGCTCAAATCCATTATTATCCAGTTCAATACCGATACTGCTGCTGTTCAGGTCTGTAGTATTGCCCCAGCGGCTCAGTCCCGCATGATGCGCACGCAGGTAATCATTGAGCATATGGTGTACAATACCATCCCTGCAGATCACATAATGCGCACTCACCTGAGTACGGGTAAGCGTAAATGTTTTCAGCGTCTGTTCACAACTGTTTTGTGCCGTATGGTGAATAATGACAAAATTGGGTTTACGCATACTGAAATTGGTCGTACCCACAAAATCAGGCGCGTTCGTAACAGAATCTTTCAGCGGGTACTGCCGCAACAACTTCGCGTAGGTTTTAGCCTGCCGCTTATACATCCTGTTGGTGGCTGCATACTTGCCGCAACTGTACAACAAACCCGTTGCCATAATGGCCAACGTAATCAGTAAAGGGGTCATGCGTTTCATGCTGCCTGTATGATGGGTTATTATTTTATCGTTGCTGGGGTTTACGACCCGAATGATGCCGCTGGGGTTTACGGCCACTACCACCGCTACTGCCACCGCTACTTCTTTTCATGGGTACATAGTCCGGAACCGGACCAAAAGCAGGGTCAAGCAGTACCTTATCTACCGTTTTACCGAGAAATTTCTCAATATTGCTGAACTTGTTGATTTCCTTATCGCTGACCAGTGTAATCGCAACGCCATCCGCTTCTGCCCGGGCAGTTCGCCCGATCCGGTGTACATAATCTTCCGCATCATGAGGAATATCATAATTGATCACCAGATCAATCGTGTCAATATCAATACCACGCGAAAGCACATCAGTTGCCACCAATACCGGTATCCGGCCACTGGCAAACCCATTCAACACATCCACACGCTGGTCCTGTTCCAGGTCGCTGTGTATTTCCGCCACATTCATTTTTGCACGCAGCAGGGTCATAGTCAGTTGTTTTACACTTTGCTTGCGGCTGCAGAAAATAAGGGCACTTTTATAGGTCATTTTTTTCAGGATATCCTTCAATACCGGCAGTTTCTGTGCTTCATATACCACACAGGCCTGTTGCACGATCTTTTCCGGCGGACGGCTGATCGCAATATTGATCTCCAGCGGATTCGTAAGGATTTTATGGGCCAAGCGCCTGATTTTTTCGGGCATGGTAGCGGAGAAAAGCAGGTTCTGCCGTTTCGCGGGCAGTATGCTGATGATCCGCTCAATGTCTTCCTGGAAACCCATGTCCAGCATACGGTCGGCCTCATCCAGCACCAGGAACCGGAGTTGCTGCAATTGCACATACCCCATACCAATATGGGCAATCATCCGGCCAGGTGTACAGATCACAATATCTGCGCCCAGTTTGAACGCATTTTTCTCGGCCACAAAGTTCATCCCGTCATTACCCCCATACACCGCAATAGAACTGATATTGGTAAAATAAGACAGCCCCTCAAGGTGCTGCCCGATCTGTATCGCCAGTTCCCGTGTAGGCACAATAATGAGCGCCCCCACCTGTCCTTCAATACGATGCTGCATCAGGTGGTTCATCACCGGCAGCAGGAAAGCCGCCGTTTTGCCCGTACCGGTCTGGGCCGAGGCAATAATATCACGCCCCTCCATAATGGGGGGAATAACCTGCTCCTGCACAGGTGTAGCCGTTTCGTAACCTGAAAAAGAAATACCCTCTAAGAGTTCCGGTTGAAAATTAAAAGCTGTAAAACGCAAAATAAATGGGTTTGAATGTAAACTGGTTTTTCCGAATAAGTACAAAGGTACTTAAATACAATGGTTTTCCGTGGTTCTGCCCGGCGGCGGTGCCACCACAACGTCAGGGAGGGATATTTCTACCCTTCTGCGCATAGGAGCAAGATACAGGCGTTGAGACACAGGAGTTGAGATCCGGGGCGACCCCAGGGCTGGGCATCAAGTACTCAGCACTACCCTCTTGCTACCTGCTACCTGTAATCTTGCTGTTACTTCAGGAGGGTACGCGTAGATTATACCCCTTTTCAGTCGTTTTTCAGCCAATGATCACCCATAGATATCCCACTTCTCTTTACAGTGGGATATCAGTGGCGCATCAGTGGCGCATCAGTGGCGCATCAGTGGGATATCCTGCCTTTTGCCTACCCTTTGGGTAGCCAGTGTATTATCCTGCTACCAAGTATAACTCCGCGACCAATACCTGGCTTACACAATACCTTTGCTGACAATCAGGCGGCCTGACACTGCTGCCGATCCGCCAGAGCAGGAACGAGCATATTTTTGGAAATGGAACAGGAGCTACCCACCGGGAAGGTGTCCTCAGGGAAATAGTTTTTCGATAATCACCGAACTCATCTTATAAAAGGCTTCGTGCGAATAACCGGCAATATGCGGAGTCAGGATCACAGCGGGATGCTGCTGCAGGAAATTCAATTGTTCCTGCTGTACGGGCGTTAGCGTATTCAATTGTTCGTTTTCAAGCACATCCAGTCCTGCACCATTTATTTTTCCGGTCTGCACCGCTTCAATAAGCGCAGCAGTATCCACCACCCCTCCGCGGGAAGCGTTGATCAGCCAGGGGCGTTGCTGCAGTGCAGCAAAAAAACCACGGCCGGCATAATGCCTTGTTGCTGTATTCAACGGCAGGTGCAGACTGATTACATCAGCATAGCGTTGTACCTGCTCCAATCCCGCTTCCTTGATATAACCATCCGCAAAACCGTATTTATAAGTATCATGGGCAAGTACCGTTACCCCAAAAGGTGCCAGTAACCTTGCAAAAGCACTCCCCGTGTGGCCATAGCCGATAATCCCTACGGTTTTACCCGAAAGCTCGGTACCCCGGTTGGGATCGCGCAACCATTGTCCCTGCTGTATTTCATGATGGCTTTTAACGATATTATTCATCAATGCAAGCAATACCCCCAGTACATGCTCACCTACGGCATTGCTGTTCCCCTCCGGGCTGCTCACACAGCGGATGCCTTTTTGTGAGGCATAGGCCACGTCAATCAGCTCCATACCACTACCCAGTCGGCCTATCCATTCCAGCCGGCTGGCTTTATCCAATAAAGCAGCGTCAATCTTCAGTCTTGTCGTTACGATCAATCCTTCTGCCCCGGGGATGTTGTCCATTAATCCGGCATAACTGATATCAGGGGCATAAAGCGTTTCGTACCCCCTTTTTTGCAGGGCTTCAACCAGGTAAGGATGCACCTTGGCAGTAATAATGACCATACGGAGCGAAAAGAGGATGAATAAACAGGAGCAGATGGCTGCTATTTTGCAGCAGTCATACTGATCTCCACATTAACCTGGCGGGGCAACCCTTTAACGGCAATGGTTTCCCGGGCAGGAAAGTCACCGTCAAAATATTTTCCATAAATCTCATTAACATCGCTGAAAAGCGCCATATCACTCAGGAAAATTGTTGTTTTAACTACATTACCGAAATCCATCCCTGCTTCAGCCAGGATAGATTTGATATTTTGCATAACCTGATGCGTTTCTTCGATAATATCGGTATTGGCAAGATCGTTTGTACCCGGTTTCAGGGCAACCTGTCCTGAAATAAAGAGCATATTTCCAGCCTGTACCGCCTGGCTGTAAGGGCCAATAGGGGCAGGTGCATTTGTTGTATTGATGATTTGCTTGCTCATGATAATGATTATTGAAGTGCAAATATATCTTTTATAGGGAAGCAATTGGTATAAACTGATTTTTTAGCGAATTTCGCCGTTAAACAAAATACATGAAGATAATCATAGCGGGGCGGGGTGAAGATGCGGCAGTTTTGCAGCAGGGGGCAGGAGGGGAATATATCACCTGCAGCAGTTGGGAAACAGCCGCAGCAGAGGAAGGCGATGTGTATTTTAACCTTTTTGAAGACGCAGCCGAACAGCAATACCTCGTAAAAGATAAGCCGGTATTTATACATGCCGTAACCGGCACCCTCGCTGAAAAACACCTGCCGCCCAATATTTTGCGCATCAATGCCTGGCCGGGGTTTCTCGAACGCAGCACCTGGGAGGTTGCAGGGAGGGTGCCCGAAACAATGGCAGCGATTGCTGCAGTACTGCAAAAAACCTTTGTTCCCGTGGCAGACCTGCCCGGCCTCGTGGCGGCAAGGGTCATTGCCACGGTGATCAACGAAGCTTTTTTTGCTTTAGGCGAAGGAGTTAGTACGAGGGAAGAGATTGATACGGCGATGAAACTTGGTACCAATTATCCCTATGGTCCGTTCGAATGGGCAGACCGCATTGGCATCCGGCACATCAGGATACTGCTTGAAAAAATGAGTCTTGAGAATGAACTGTATACCCCTTCTCCCCTGATGAGCAGCCTCGCAACTGTTAAGCACTGACAAAACGGTATGTCTTTACCGCTGCCTGCCCAAAGGTCGTAACCTAAGGTAATCACAGGAATAGTACATGATCCATCAAAATAATTTTTTGGATTCAAATATAATTCCTAAACTGCATCCGCGTGTAATGTACAACGTAAGCAAGCATGGGTACGATCCTAAATATTGATACTTCAGAAGAACAGGCATTGATTTGTATTGGTGCTGGTGGTACTGTGGTTGCCGAAAGACGCAACGCTGAACGGCAGTCGCACGCAGCCTTTCTTCAACCGGCCATCGCTGAGATGTTCCGTGAGGCAAACCTGCCAATGAGCAGTCTTGATGCCATAGCCATTACCGAAGGTCCGGGCTCTTATACCGGTCTGCGGGTGGGTATGAGCAGTGCCAAGGGGCTTTGCTATGCCCTCGGCATTCCGCTCATCACGGTCAATACCCTCACCCTGCTGGCAGCAGCAGCCATCGCCCGGCGAAATATAGCCGGCAGCACCCTCCCCCCGGTACTCTGCCCGATGATCGATGCCCGCCGGATGGAAGTATTTACCGCTGCATACACGCCGGGGCTGGTTCTTCTCGAAGCACCCGGCGCACGTATACTGGAAGCAGGTGCCTATGAAATATTCCTTGAAAAAGGCCCCGTACTCTTTTTTGGCAGCGGCAGTAATAAATGGCAGTCCTGTTGTACCCATCCGGCAGCCTTATTTGACTCCTGTAGCGTTACAGCACCTGTTTTTTGCCAATTTACCCAACAACTATTTGATAATCAACAATTTACAACCCTTGCATACAGTGAACCCTATTATGGAAAGTCCTTCTTTTCTACACAAAAGAGACAACCCGGGTAATTGCAACAGACATATTATAATGTTTAGCCATTAAAAAATAGTTTCTTATGCAACCATTTTTACCTTCGCGTACACTTTACACATATAAAAACAAAAATTAAGTTAATATGTATATCGTAACCAAGGTAAACGGTGAAGAAATTTCCACCATAGACCACGTAAAAGACAACAGCACAATGGACTACCACAATCTTAAAAAAGCAGCACTTGTATTGCGGGCGATGAACCACAAACTGCGCCAGCAAATGGTAAAACTCATTGAAGACGAGAAAAGGCTCACCGTAACAGAAATTTATGTACGGTTGCGCCTCGAACAATCCGTTGCATCCCAACACCTCGCTATTTTGCGGAAGGCCGGGATCGTTGTAACGGAGCGCGACGGTAAATTTATCTATTATACCGTCAATCATAAGCGCATAGAAGAAATCAGCCGGATGGTTGAAGATTTGGTGGGTTGAGCATGAGGAAATATACGGTCAGGTTGCCGCCAATGGCGGCTTTTTTATTGCCCGGCCACGCAGTCGGTTTCATTTTGACATCCTTCGTATCTTTGCGGGGTAAGTTTCAACAATCGGTTCGTAACAGGATGTGAGGAATTCTCCATCGAAAACCTAAACTGGGTAAGCTATGTTTATTAAGCAATTGTACACGCAATGCCTCAGCGAAGCGGCGTATTATATAGAAAATGGCGGAGAAGCGGCGATCATCGACCCTATGCGTGATACTGAAGTGTACCTGCAACTGGCTAAGGAGCGTAAGGCAGCGATCAAATATATTTTTGAAACCCATTTTCACGCCGACTTTGTAAGTGGCCATGTCGACCTCAGCCGCCAGACAGGCGCCCCAATCATTTACGGCCCGGAAACAGTAACCGCTTTTCCGGTACACGTTGCAGCCGATGGTGAAGTGTTTTCCCTGGGGGATAGTAGTATTGAAGTCCTGCACACGCCGGGACATACCCTCGAAAGCACCTGTTACCTGCTCAAAGATGCAAAAGGTAAGGCTGAAGCCATCTTTACGGGAGATACGCTTTTTGTAGGAGATGTTGGCCGGCCCGATCTGAGCAGCGGTGATATGACCAGCGAAGAACTGGCCGCCATATTGTATGAGTCGCTGCAACATAAAATACTGCCCTTAGCTGATGATGTGGTGGTTTACCCTGCGCATGGCGCCGGCAGCAGTTGCGGAAAAAACCTCGGACCCAATACCCACAGTACTATTGGTGAAGAGCGGAGAACCAATTATGCCCTGCAGCCCCTGTCCAAAGAAGATTTTATCCGGGTCGTAACCACCGGTCTGAATGAAGCCCCCCGCTATTTCAGCATCAATGCACGCATCAACCAGGAAGGGTACCTGCCCCTGGATAGCGTTAAAAGCAAGGGACTTACCCCGCTCAGCGCAGCAGCAGTTGCTACAGCCATGCAATCAACGGCTGCAATACTGCTCGACACCCGTGAAGCCCCGGTTTTCGCAGACGGATTTATCCCCGGCAGCATTTTTATTGGCCTGGAGGGCCGTTTTGCCGAGTGGGCTGGCAGTCTGCTGCCCTTTGATAGTCCATTAATACTGGTTACCGAACCTGGTAAAGAGGAAGAATCGCTTGTTCGCCTGGCCCGTGTAGGTTTTGAAAAAATCATCGGTTACCTTGATGGCGGCTTTGATGCCTGGCGAACAGCGGGGAAACCCATTGATATGCTGGTAAATGTGGATGCTGATGAGCTGGCCATGGATATCCCGCACGACAATAACCTGCTTGTGGTAGATGTGCGCCGCGAAGCCGAGTTTGCTGATGGCCATGTCAAAAATGCAGTTAACCTCCCGCTGGATGAAATGACCGATGTTGCTCAACTTGCCCGGTTCGATGATCACCAGAATCTCTATCTGCATTGTGCCGGTGGATACAGAAGTGTCATTGCTGCCAGCCTTTTTAAAAGGCAGGGCTTACACAATATCCGTAATGTGAATGGTGGTTGGGCGGAGATTAAAACCCAGGACAGGATAAAAGTGGTAAAAGAAGCCAGTGCACTCAATTAAAAGCCTGTATGGTTACAACATCGCCAGTCCGTTGCGCAGGGCACATAATACCAGACCGGTACGGTTTTTAACACCAAGTTTATCAAACAGGGTGGTACGGTAGCCATCCACCGTTTTGGAACTGAGGTGCATCTTACCCGCAATCTCCTGGTAGGTGAGTTCGCTACAGGCATATTGCAAAAATTCCCTCTCCCGGTCGGTCAGGTCTGGTATTGTTTCTGCATCCCACTCCCCCGTTCCCCGCTGCAGTGAATGTACAAGCTTACCGGTAATAAAATCGGTGTAGTAAAAACCTTTATTCCTTACTGCTTCAAGTGCCTCACCAAGTTCTTCAGGTTCCACATCTTTAGAAAGGTACCCCTTAACGCCGAGTTTGAGCATCCGGATAACACTCTCTTCCTTATCGATCATTGATACCACAAGTATCTTTATAGACGGGTGGTGTTGTGCCAGCCAGCGCACTGCGGTGAATCCATCCATCCCCGGCATGGTAATATCCATCAGTATAATTTCCGGCAAAGGATGCTGAGCCAACTTTACCTGCATGTCCATGCCATTATCGGCTTCAAAAACAATTTTGTAATGGTCGCCTACCATTTCAATAAGACCACGCATACCCCTCCGGAACAATTTGTGATCATCCACAAGGGCAATGGTAGCCGGTTGATCAGCCATACAATGGTTTATTTAATAGATATATTTATACGCACGGTTGTACCCATTCCCGGTTTACTGTCAATGATAAGTTGTGCGCCGATCAGTTCAGCCCTTTGTTTAAGATTACGTAATCCTGCGCCTTCGTTGTATTTCATCTCCACCGGGTCAAAGCCTTCACCGTTGTCTTTAAACGCTAATATAAGGCTATTTTGTAAACCCTCAGCAGTGCATGCAATATATGTTGCGTTTGAATGTTTCAGTATGTTATTCAGTATCTCCTGCGCCATCCGGTAAATGATCAGCGCGGTATCGTAAGGCGGTTCCTGCACGTTACCGTTATGGATAAAATGAGCGGAGACATTATCTGCCTTGTTGATGCGCAGGATATCATTTTCAACAGATTTCAACAACCCCGCACTGGCAAAACTGTCGCTGCTGAGGCTGCGCGACAAGAGTTTGATATCGGTAATCAGGCGGCGGAGCAGTTCCTTGCTGTCTTCCACCTTCTCAGCGACCGGTGATGAAGGGTCTAACCGCATCGTATTCAGATTGATTTTGATCAGCGAAGCAATCTGGCTCAGGTTGTCGTGCAGCTCACGGCTGATGTATTCCATAGTCTGCTCCTTTATTTCCAACTGTGCCTGGAGCAAGGTTTGTGCAAACTGCTGACGCAGCATGTCTTTGTCATAATTGTACTGGTTGTATTTTTTGCGTGAATGGATCACCAAAAAAACAAACAATGCTATTGCGAAGAGGATGGCGATAGTGCTTACGCAAACAACCACCACTATTTTACTTTGCGGCTCGTACATAAAAAATTGATGATGATACAACCATATAAAATAATGACAAACAACCTGTTTAACCGGAAAAAAAGGATATGCAATGATACCGGGTTTACATTGATGTAAGCAAAATATTCGAAACAGGTGTAGAAAATTATCTTAGGCAGGTAGTACAACAACAGGCCGGTATTGATCCAGAAAGCAGGTGTGCTGTAAATAGTTACCCTGTCTTCCTTTTCCAGCAAATCGTAATAATACAGAAACGCAAACGCTGAAACCATAAATCCCCCAATGATAAAATTGTAATTAACAAATTTGAGGATACTGAAAAAGAAAAGGAAGCCCGTGATTACGGTTACGAGGTAAAACAGGCCCATCCCCATGGCGAGTTTCCGGAAACGGCCGCTGCCGGTATACGCCTGCATCTGGTACAGGTAAAACAGGACAGACAACGGTACATAAATATTATACAGGAAATGGTTGCCCGGAGCCAGTTTTTTCTGCACAATAATATACCCTACCCATTCCACCATCACCGTCAGGAACAGGTAGGGTACAAAAAGCTTCATGGTATGCGGATAATTTTTATTACCAATTACCCGCAATGAAGCAAGGAACGCAAGCACCTCAACAATAAAGTATGGTTCTAATGGTACAATCATACTTATGAAGGGTCAACTTTCGATCCGGGGATAGGGTACGGAGGGGGGGAGATACTGCCTTCATCGGCTCCCTTACCGGTGGCTCCACTGAGGGAAATATAATCCTCTGTATTTAAGATATCCACATTAACACCCTCCTCATTACAAAAGGTAGCTACCAGCACACCCGTGTGGTGGTTGATGTATTCAGGGGGCCGGTTGGGCATTTCGTCATACTCAACCTGCGTATTGCTGTGTACACCCAGGTAAATCCTGATACCCGATGGCGTCTGGCGCTCATTCGTATTGTCGCGTATGAGTTGCCTGATCTCATCAAGGCTGTACCAGATACTGTAACTGTCGCGTTGACAGTGCATTTTTCTGAGCGAGCCGTCTGTAGTGTCTACCTTCATGGTGAATTCCAAAAAATTTTTAACCAATTGGTTGATTGCCTTTGCACTGATAAAAGGATCCTCTCCTTTGGCCTTGGCCGTACTTGTTACTTTGAACAACATGATAAAAAGGGTTTAGGGTTTAATAATGTGAAGGCAAGCTACACAGCAAAAATGCCGCTGCGCGCACCTTACACACGATTCCTCCCTTTTCCCGGTAAAAAACAGGAAAACCATGGGGGCAAAAAACCATGGTTTTCCTCTTGTCATTTTGATACTGGCACCAGTACAGGCCTGTAACAATGCGTTGGCTTTATGTTTCAGTCGAATTGCCCCAGCATTTTTTCAATACGATCAAGTCCATCAGTAATTGCTTTATCCCCGCCCGGCTCATGACCTGCTGTCGCCTGTGTAGCATACCAGGTCATCACCATGGCGATATAATCCTGCATATCCTTGCCGGCAAACTGTGTTTTGAACTCAACGATCTTCTCATTGATAATTTTGAGCGTCTTTCGCACATGCTCCTCATCCGCAGGGGCAATACGGATCCGGTAACTCCGGTCGCCGATAATAATATTGATGGGTATAAGATCTGTCATATTTGCTGCATAAATGTTTACACCAACCGCAATGGCCTTACGAAAATAGCATTAATCGCGAAACAACGTGTAAAACAAAAGAAGGCAGGGTATCGGTGAATCCTCAGGTGATGGTACATGACCTGCTAAAGCCATACTCCTTTATAGGGATCATACCTGCATTTGGCCGGCTTACCGGTAATGCTGTTTCCGATGGTATAAGCCCTGCAGTCGGTACAGACATTCCGGTACTCACAAACCTTGCAATCATCAATCTGGTCCTTACGGATCCTGCCGAATCCGGAGAACTTCTTTTTACGGATGACTTCCTTTAATGACACCTTGCTGATATGCCCGTAACTATCTTTAAGAGAAGGACAATTCCTGATATGCCCGTCCGCACTGAGTGAAATTTTTCTGTTCAGACAGGTATTAAAATGAAGTGATTCCGTATAATGGGTAATACTAAGGTTGAAATAATGAAACCCGATATTCCCGCAACAGCTTTCATCAGGCAATACTTCCGTTATACAATAAAACTTCTGGTCTGACGCCAGCGTAATGGCTTTATTTTCGGGAAATCCATGTAAAAAAAGCGTGTTAACGTATGGGGTTGCGTTCATGAAAGCACTGTACTCGTCTAATGAAACTTCCGGGTCGTAACGGATCAGTAACTCAGTTCTGTATATGCCTGTTTTTGCAATCATTGCATACAACTCCTTAAGCTTTACAACAGGCATGCTGCAAAAACAACGGAACTGAATATCACAACAACCAAGCTCATCCAACTGCTGAATAAATGAGTGGTGCATAGCAAATGAGGCGGGTACTTTTTTGAAGTCGATAATGGCGTTAGATATTTCAGCAGGATAATCCCATGTAGTTGCGAGTGGGGGAAAAAGGGCGATTTCATCTTTGTCGCAAAGAAATGCATATTCTTTAGCAAGCAGGTATTCAAAATACTCCTTAGCCGTTTCCCTGTCTGCCTCATCAAAACCATCAAGAAGCTCAGCATACGTTTTCTTCCTGCAGGTTGACGTCAGGATTTTATAAAACTCATTAGGCAATAGCTCAAACATAAATCGCTGAAAGTCTGCCATGAGTGTTTGTGTTACGCCTTTTGTAAGTGCGCAACAGGAAAAAAGCAATATATATGGGTCATTTTTTTTCATGCATGCCACTTATGTTGACCGGGCGGGATATTGCTTTATAAAAATTGTCTGCCAGCAATGATGAGGTTTGTAATTTATCAACATTCACCTGCCGCATGGCTTTGGCTTTTTTTTGCCGTTTCTCAATACGTTTCAAAAAATGGTAGCTTGCCGGAACATTATCCTTGTTTACAGCAATAAACTCGTGGAAAACATCTTTCACTTTTTTCATAAATATATAAATATACTTATACACAAAGGGTTCGGGCCATTTCTCTTTCCAGGTAATAATTACAGGGATAAGAGACCATGCCAAACTGGCCAATAGGATTCACTTCAAGAAAAACATACTCCTTATTTACAGTATAGATAAGATCAATTGAACCGGTCTGAAAAGACAAGTTTTTCATCAGCATGGTAATTTTCCTTTTTATGGCCACAGGCAGGTTGAAGGGAGTGGTGCGGTTAGGTGTTTCGTAGTTGTAATTACGGAAATCAACCTTTGTCTGGTCATCACTCTGAGAAAAAATAGCCATAGCATAACACTTCCCTTTCAGGTAAAAAACCCTGATCTCAATTTTCTTTTCAATCAGTTCCTGAAACAAACTTGTACGGAACCGCTCCGGAAGCAGATTTATTTTATCAGCAGTGAGTTCTGTTGTATAATTGGGGTACCAGTATGTATCGGTTGCCACATTAAATGCACCTGCAATGGCTTTTGTCACGAGCCGTTTTACTTTCTTCCTGAAACTGATGACGTCCTTTTTGCGATCGGTAAGCATAGACTCGGGGACAACAAACCCTGCTTTAGCAGCTTCTTCGAGAACAGTAAGTTTGTTCACGGAAACAGCATTAAAGGGATTTCCGATGGCGTTTTTATGGTTGACGAGTTGTGCCACCAGCCAACCAAGCAATGCCCTTCCCTCTTCATCTGCATGGTGATGAAAAGCTTCCTCAAGGTCGGGCTGCTTATCCTTTTCCTGCAGCATCGGGTGTTGCAAGGTGAGTAACCCCCGCCTGTACCAGTATGCTGTAATATCTTTTAAGTCGATGTCTACCGGGGGGATGGTTATTGAAATCCCTTCATCAGTCAATCTTATGGCACTGATCTCCTGCACGTCATTCAGCCGCAAAAATTTCTTCTTGTAATACAGCAACCATTGCACAACATGAATAGTACTTGGATCTTCATTGCTGGATTGAATGAGAATCATTTTTTCTGTTTGATCCGGAAATAAAAACAGGTATCTGTCAGATACTATTGGAACAGAGTATCTCATAAACTATACCTGAAGGCATCTTTTGTTTTCAGCAACCCTCAGGTATAGTTAACGTAAATTACAGGCATCAGCCACCGTTGGAGTCTGCTTTGCGTGTCAGCAGTTTACCCGGACCTGAATCAGCACCAGCTACAGCATAAACTGCCCATGAGTCTCCAAAGAGGCTGCCGGACAGGCCATCCTCGCCCCAGGGAAATCCATCAACATACGTTGAAATACTGGTTGGATTTGATGGGCCATAATAAGATGTGCCTGCACCAACTTTAACATAATTACCTTTTACCATTGAAGATTCCATTTCGGAGAGCATAACTCCTTTTGCGGATAGCATTTGTTTTACGGTTCGCATTTTAAAGAATTTTAAGTTAACAAATCGTCTACTCTGTTGGAGGGATTTTAGGCGTCCTCCCAGTTACACATCAAATATATGCTTATTTTTGATATGATGAAAATAAAATTTCAACCCCAGTTGGATGAAAATGACTGTGGCCCTGCTTGCCTTAAAATGGTTGCTGACTATTATGGCGCCACGCACACGCTGCACAACATCAGAACCCTTTGCCATACCGATACAGCGGGCACATCTCTCCTGCAATTACAAAAAGCCTGTATTGCAATGAACCTGCAGGCCTACCCTGTACAACTACCCTTTGAACGCAAAACAGCAGTAAAAGATGAAATCAATGATCTTAATGATGTGCCTTTGCCCGCTATTCTGCATTGGAAAGAAAATCATTATGTCGTTTTGACAGCGATAACGGAAAAAGCAGTAACCATCGTTGATCCCGCAATCGGTCGTGTCAATATTGCCAAAGAAGAGTTCCGTCCGTTCTGGATCAACAAAGACACGCAAAAGGGATATGCACTCATTTTTGAATATCCTGTGCCTGGATCACAAAAATCCGGAAAGGCAATCCATCTCCCGATCCTTGGTTTTTTGAAAAAACACCTGCTGCTGCAGAGGAAGACGTTCAGCATTGTATTCATACTCGTCTTTTCAAGCATATTGCTTGGGCTGCTGACGCCTGCTATTACAAAAGGTATCATTGACAATGGATTTACGCGTAAAGGTGAGCACTATATTATCATTGCACTGATTGGCCAGCTATTGATATACCTCGGGTCATCAATCACCCATATATATGAAATAAAGTTAGCGACCCGGTTATCGCAAAATCTTAATGCCACACTTGTTTACGACTATTTAAAAAAAATCCTCAGGTTGCCGCTCAGTCTTTTCGACAATTATAAAACTGCTGATTTTCTGATGCGCACCTACGACTTTGCCCGCATAGATTCTTTCATTTCCTACAATGCTATTTCCCTCTTTATTGCACTTTTACTTTTAGTGGCTTTTACTGTTGTGCTGCTCTCTTTTTCGTACAGGATATTTCTTGTCTTTTTACTCTTCCAGCTGATCAATGTATGGGTCAGTGCATTTTTTCTCAGGAAAAGAAAAAAACATAACCTTTTGCGATACCAGTTTCAATCAGATTCATTCAGTACAATGATTGAGATTATAGAAGGCCTCCGGGATATACGTTTGTCAGGCAGCGAACAATTTCACTTACACAGGTGGAAAGAAAGTATGCATGCTTATTATGCCAATAATACCAGCGATGTTAACATCGCGCAGAAACAGTCTGCTTTTTCCGGCCTGCTCGCGAATATCTTCAACCTTACCATAACACTTTATACCTCTTTCCTGCTGACCAATAACGGGATCACACTCGGCGAAATGGTCACGATCCAGTTTGTAATCGGGCAGCTAAACAGTTCTGCGTCTTCAATCACCAATTCTTTCTCCATTTTACAGGACCTGAAGATCAGTTTTGAACGGATCCGGGGCATTAACGAGCTGCAGGAAGAGGGGGATGGGCATGAAAAGCTTGCAGCAACCGACAAACCATTTTCGCTGTACTTACGAAATCTTTATTTCAACTACTCCGGAACCGGGAAAGAAACTGCCCAATTAAAAGACATTAACCTTACCATTGAGGGAGGTAAAACAACAGCTATTGTTGGAAGCAGCGGAAGCGGAAAGACCACCTTACTTAAACTTCTTCTCGGGTTTTACCCCCCAACGGCTGGCGAGATATTGCTGGGTACGCAAAACATATCCGGCATCAACCTGTCTTCTTTCCGGGAAAAATGCGGCGTTGTGATGCAGGATGGGTATATTTTCAATGATACTGTTATCAATAACGTAACACTTGCAGAGAAAGCCGATATAAATTTCAGCCGGTATCTGAAAGCCATTGAAGGAGCAAAACTTTCCGATTTTATTATATCCTTACCGCAAGAGCATAACACCATGATTGGCAATGGAGGACTAAGCCTGAGCAATGGACAGCGGCAGCGGATTTTCATTGCCAGAATGATATACCGGCAACCGATGTTTGTCATACTTGATGAGGCAACAAATGCACTGGATGCCATCACTGAGCACCTGGTGCTGACAAATTTAAATGAGGCATTTAATCATACCACAAGGATTATCGTTGCACACAGGTTATATGCTATCAAAAACGCAGATCACATTATTGTACTCGATAAAGGAATAGTTGCAGAAGAGGGTACACACCAATCCCTGCTCTCTCTGGAGGGATTATATTACCAGATGTACCTCAAACAAAAAAGCAGTTGGTAGATGTCAGCCAGTGTTTATTCACTAAGATAAGTAATACATTTATTGACCTCCCTGATATAGTGATTGATCCGTCTTTCCAGTTCCTTTTTATCCGCAGCATCCATCTGTCCATTACCCGCCTTCAACACGAGTACCTGTTGCTGCAAGGTTTCCACCTGGCTGGCCAGTTGTTTGTTTTTGTCTTCCAGTTTGCGTAAATGCAGTTGCAACCGTTCATTATCTTTCTGCAACAGCCGGTACCGCCGGAGTACCTGCTGAATCTTTTCGTTGATGCGCTGTAAACGTTGTTCCATACCTGCTTTTTTCCGGAAGAAAATATCTTTCTGCTTATTTACTCCTCACCTCGGCACCCAGTTCTTTTTCATAAGCGCTGATCAGCCGGTTCATCATTCCATCCACCTCTTTATCCGTAAGGGTTTTCTCTTCATCAGTAAAGGTAAAGCTTACCCCCATCGACTTTTTCCCCACACCCAGTTTATCACTTTCAAAAATATCAAACAGCGATATACCGGTAAGTCTTCCGATACGGGTGGCCGCCGTTGTCTGCTCTATCGCATCATAACGCAGCGACTGGTCTACAATGATCGCCAGATCGCGCTGTACGGCCGGAAATTTTGAAAGCTCCTTATAAGTAATCTTTGTTTGCTTATTGAGTTGTACCCATTTTGGCCAGTCAATATCAGCATACCATACAGGTTGTTTGATACCGAAGCGATCCAGCGTCGCCTTGTGCACACTACCTGCTATAGCAACTACCTGGTTGTTTACCAGCACCGCTGCAGCACCCGCAAATGCGGCATTATCCACCGATTGGTAACCCGTAATACCAATCCCCAACACGCCGGCAATATGCTGCAGAAGCCCTTTGAGGTAAAAAAAATCTGCCGGTATGGCTTTTTGCTGCCAGCTACCGGATACCGCATGACCACTGATGTACAGGCAGAGATGTTCCCGCTCAGTATAATTGCCCGGGCCTGCACTATGATAAGTCTTGCCAAATTCAAAAAGCTGCAGGTCGTTGTTTTTCCGGTTAAGGTTATGCGCCACAACTCCAAGACCACTCTCAAGCATTGAAGGACGCATGATGTCGAGTTCTGCACTCAGACTGTTCAGCATTTTTACCGATTGCTCCAGTATCGTTTCGTCAAAATAAGCACTATTGGTAATGGAGTTTGTAAAGATTTCATACAACCCGCTGCCCGCAAGGGCATTAGCAACTTTTTCGCGACAGGCCGCTTCATGCCCCAGTGTTTCAACGGCCGGTGTAATCGTGATCGCAGCGGGTATTTCCACATTATCCAACCCGTCAATACGCATAATTTCTTCTACAAGATCCGCAGGCAACCTTACATCCGGCTTACTGTACGGAACTGTTACCCAAAGCTCATCCATCCCCTCCTTGATCAGCTCAAAGCCCAGCGACAGCAGGATCTTTTTCATGGTATCGGGATGATAGTTTTTTCCGCTCAGCTTCTTGAGGTAATGATACTTGATCGCCAGTTCCGTTTTGGCAACAGGATGGGGGTATACATCAATGATATCACTGGCGATTTCCCCACCGGCAATTTCCTGAATAAGTAATGCCGCACGTTTGAGTACGGTAACCATACCGCTGATGTCAACGCCCTTTTCAAAACGTACCGCAGCATCTGTACGCAATCCGTGCCGCAGTGAAGACCTTCTGATACTGACTGGTTGAAACCAGGCACTTTCCAGGAAGATATTGGTAGTCGTATCGCTTACCCCACTGCCCGCTCCCCCAAAAACGCCGGCAATACACATGGGCTGATCGTCCCCATCACAAATGATGAGGTCATCTGAATGCAGACGCCGTTCCTTTCCATCCAGGCTTGTAAAAGGCGTACCATCGGGCAGGTTTTTTACCCTGATCGTTTGTCCGCCCACCTTATCAGCATCAAAAGCGTGAAGAGGTGATCCCGTTTCGTGCAGGATAAAATTTGTAGCATCAACAATATTATTAATGGGGCGCAAACCGATACTTTTCAACCGGTTTTTCAACCATTCTGGACTCTCCTTTACGGTCACCCCGGCTATACTCACACCCGCATACCGCTGGCAGGCCGTTTCATTTTCAATCAGTACCTTAAACTGTAAGCCCTGGTGTGCCGTTTTGAAGTTGTTTTTAAAGGGGAGACGCACCGAAGCGTCCTTTTTGTCGTGGTGCGTAAGCCACGCGCATACATCACGCGCTACACCGAGGTGGCTCATGGCATCAATCCGGTTGGGCGTAATACCAATTTCATAAATCCAGTCGCTGTAAGGCTTGAAGTAATCTGCAGCCGGTGTTCCTGCTATACAATTTTCCGGGAGCACCAGTATACCAGCATGGCTGTTGCCGATACCGATCTCATCCTCCGCACAGATCATGCCCTGGCTTTCCACCCCGCGGATTTTTGCTTTCTTCATCGTAAGCGGATCGCCCGTAACCGGGTAAATGGTAGTACCGATAGTAGCCACCACCACTTTCTGTCCACTGGCCACATTGGGTGCACCGCATACAATCTGCAGGGGTTCTGCGGCGCCCACATCCACGCGGGTAAGCGTCAGTTTATCCGCATCCGGGTGCTTTTCGCAAGAAAGTACCTCCCCAATCACCAGTCCTGCCAATCCTCCTTTTATACCTTCGTATTGTTCAAGCCCTTCTACTTCCAATCCGATACTTGTCAGTATCCGGCTCAGTTTCTCCGGTTCCATACGTTCGGGCAGGTATTCGTTCAGCCAATGGTAACTTATCGTCATTCGTTTTATACAGTTTGGGTACAAAAGTACAAAAAAGCGAAGGAAGCGTTTACACCATAGCAAATTCAAGGCAGAGAAGCCTCTTAAAGCAGCTTAATGCCTCCCGGAAAACAAGCCCATATACTTCTTTTTTCTATCCGGCAAAGACAAAAAAAAGCACAGCCTCGTGCAGAAAAAAAAATGCCCTTTCTTTTGCTGTTGATAATTCCCTTAAAAAACCCGCTCTTGCTGCGATAACCCTGTGAATATCCCTGTGGATAAGCCCTGAATAAGCTATCTTTGCTGTGAATCCACTGTGGAAAATCAGTGTGGACATCTGTAATCACCCAAATGTGAATTATTGATTTGTATTTTGCTGTTACCTTAGCAGCCCTTTCCGAAAAACGTAGCCGGCCTGGCATTAATCATAACTGTTAAAAGAGAGAACTGGCAACATCATGGATCAACTGTCGAATGTCAATAATAAAGATCGTAAAGCGCGGCGTAAATCGTCGTTAGACCTGAGTACAATGATGTATGGTAAGGTACCACCCCAGTCGAAAGACCTGGAGGAAGCTGTACTTGGGGCTATTATGCTGGAAAAAAGCGCTTTCGACAGTGTGGTGGAGATATTGAAACCCGAGTGTTTTTATGTTGACGCCAACCAGCGCATTTACCGGGCAATGCAGGGACTGGCACAAAAAAGCATGCCCATTGATCTGCTGACAGTGGTAGAAGAACTCAAGTTCAGGGAAGAGCTTGAAGTCGTTGGCGGCCCCTATTATGTGTCCAAACTGACAAACGCGGTGGTGAGCAGCGCCAATATAGACGCCCACTCGCGGATTATTCTGCAGAAATTTATCCAGCGCGAACTGATCCGCATCAGCGGCGAAATCATCGGCGATGCTTATGAAGACAGCATCGACGTATTTGATATGCTGGATGAGGCCGAAAGTAAACTGTTTGAGATCACCAACAATCACCTCCGGAAAAACTTTGATGACATCAATACCGTATTGGTCAAAACCATACAGCGCATCGAAGACATGCGCAGCCGGGATGAAGACATTACCGGGGTAACAAGTGGTTTCCCCTCATTGGACAAGGTAACATATGGCTGGCAGCCTACCGATCTGATCATCCTTGCCGCACGTCCTGCCGTAGGTAAAACGGCTTTTGCCCTCAACCTCGCCCGGAGCGCTGCCCTCAACCCTGTCAAGCCGACAGCAGTAGCCTTTTTCAGTTTAGAGATGAGCAGCAGCCAGTTGGTACAACGTATCCTGAGTGCCGAAAGCGAAATCTGGCTCGAAAAGATCAGCCGGGGTAAGCTTGAAGAGCATGAAATGAAACAACTCTACAAAAAGGGCATTGAAAAACTGAGTAGTGCACCCATCTTTATCGACGATACCGCCGCCCTGAACATTTTTGAGCTTCGTGCCAAATGCCGCAGACTTAAAAACAAACACAATGTGGGTCTTATACTGATCGATTACCTGCAGTTGATGAGCGGCAGTTCAGACCGCAACTCCAACCGCGAACAGGAGATCAGCAAAATATCACGCGACCTTAAAGGACTGGCCAAAGAACTCCAGGTACCCATCATTGCCCTGAGCCAGTTGAGCCGGGAAGTGGAGAAAAGAAAAGATGGCAACAAAATGCCGCAGTTGAGCGATCTGCGCGAATCGGGTGCCATCGAACAGGATGCCGATATGGTAATGTTCCTGTACCGCCCCGAATACTACGATATTACCGCAAATGAATTTGGTGAAAGCAATAAGGGCGAAACCCATGTACGCATAGCCAAGCACAGGAATGGCAGCCTTGAAACCATCAAACTACAGGCATTACTGCACATCCAGAAATTTGTGGAATATGAAAATGAAACAGGTTTCGGCGGTGGTGGGTTTACTCCTCCAACTGGAGGTAGTAGCGGCAGTGGTGGTGGAAACTGGAAGCCAATAAGCGATCTGGATGGTGGCGGCAATGCCAAACTCTATATTCAAAAAGGCAGCAAAATGAATGATGGTGAATTTGATGACGAAGCGCCCTTTTAACTCCCCGACTAAATCAAAAATACTACTGCGATAAGATTGCCCGGCATTAATTAACCGGGCAATTTTCATGATAGTTAATGAGTTCAATAGGGGTTTTCTGAAATACAAAACCCCGGTATTCGCGAGCAATATCATCCAGCACAGCATCGATTTCCGCCATCTCCTTCAGCGTAACCAATTTACCCCGGTATTCCTTAATATTGGGCATGCCCTTGAGGTAGTTGGCATAATGCCGCCTCATTTCGTTTATCCCGACAACCGGGCCTTTCCATTCCACCGATTTGTGCAGGTGCTTACGCGCCACATTCACCCTTTCTTCAATCGTGGGTGGTTCCGCATGTTCGCCTGTTTGTACAAAATGTTTGATCTCGTTGAATATCCATGGGTAACCAATAGCCGCGCGGCCAATCATGATGCCGTCTACACCATAGCGGTTCTTGTACTCTAATGCTTTTTCCGGACTGTCAATATCGCCATTACCAAAAATGGGGATATGGATGCGGGGATTGTTCTTCACCTTACCGATGAGCGACCAGTCTGCCTGGCCTTTATACATCTGTGTACGCGTGCGTCCGTGTATCGCCAGCGCCTGTATGCCCACATCCTGCAGCCGTTCGGCTACCTCTTCAATGTTAAGTGTTTTATCATCCCAGCCCAGGCGGGTTTTAACGGTTACGGGCAGGGAAGTACTCTTCACCACCGCAGCCGTTAACCGAACCATCAGATCCACATCCCGGAGTACACCGGCACCAGCCCCTTTAAGCGCTACTTTTTTAACCGGGCAGCCAAAGTTTATATCAAGCAGATCCGGCTGGGTAACATCAACAATCTTTGCCGCCAGTGACAGGCTTTCTTCATCACCACCAAATATCTGTATCCCTACAGGGCGTTCGTAGTCAAATATGTCTAACTTCTTACGGCTTTTTATGGCATCACGAATCAATCCTTCACTGCTGATAAATTCCGTGTACATAAGATCGGCTCCGTTGTCCTTACACACCGCCCTGAACGGGGGATCACTCACATCCTCCATCGGCGCCAGCAGCAGCGGAAAATCAGGAAGTTGTATCTTGCCAAAGTTTACCATACTAAAAATAGAGGCAAAGGTACATACTAAATGGATAAAAACGCGATGGAATACAGAAGCATAAAGGGTTTTACCGGTTGGGCACAATTGGGCATCCTGCTGGCCTTCGTTGGCGCAGGACTGGTGCTGGCCGGACTCGCCCAGGCTGCAATTTATACGATGGGGATGCACATACCCTTCAGCGATATGGAAAACGGTCTGCTCAAAGCCATGGCCAAATCCGAAAATGCCAACTGGGCAAGGGCCGGACAAGCCGTTGGCACTTTCTTCCTGCTTTGTGTACCCTCCATCTTTTACCTCCGCCTCTGCCATGGTAAAAACAAGTTTTGGCTTGGCTTCAACCGTTACCTCAACAGCATACAGGTACTGATCGGTTTTCTGCTGATCCTGCTGGCCAATATCATGGCCAAACCGCTCGAACTGTTTACCAAAGAAATACTCTCCCAATGGCCTGCCATCAATGCCAAAGCCATTGCAGCAGAAAGCGCGTATGCCGCGCAGGTAAGCGTAATCAGCCATCTTACCGGGGGAGGTGAACTTTTGATCGCACTGGTCATTATGGCTTTTCTCCCCGCACTCTTTGAAGAACTTTTCTTCAGGGGAGTACTCCAAAATCTTTTTACCCGCTGGTGGAACCGCCCCCTGCCCGCAATCATTGCGGTATCGTTGATATTCAGCCTCATACACAGTTCTTACTACCTGTTTTTGAGCAGAGCACTGCTCGGTTTTGTACTGGGCTGGATGTTTTACCAAAGCCGCAACATCTGGGTCAATACCATTGCCCACTTTATGAACAATGCCATTGTGCTGCTCGTATTGTACTTTACACCGAAGGTAAACGGCAAAATCGATCTTGAAAAAGCCGATCCGCAATTCCCGCTCTGGGCTTCTTTAGCAGCCGTTGCAGCAACAGCGGCATTGGCTTATGTTTTCAGTAAACGCTCTGCCCGCAACCGGACGGCCATTGCCCTGCAGGAACAAGTCCTCCTGGCCGGAGCAAAACCCATGTTCAACCAGCCTGCCCATATCCCCGATAACATTACCTGATCATGGCACTCAATATTCAAACGTTAAAAACCCGCGCACTTACTGCTGCCGTTTTTGCAGCGGTAATGCTGACAGGCCTGCTCTGGCTCCATTGGGTCTTTATTGCCCTGTTTACCATCATTCATTTTGGCGCCTGGTGGGAATGGGTAAAGTTGCTGAAACGCATCTACCCCGGAACCTACCTGCCCCGGTTGCCATTAGGCTTATTGTACATTACCCTCCCTTGCCTGATGCTGATCAACCTGCGGCTGGCGGGACTGACCTACAGGGGAGATACACTGCTTTCGGATACCGGTTGGATCATCCCCTGCTATATTATTTTTTCCATCTGGGTCAACGACACTATGGCATACATCACCGGCTCCCTTATTGGTAAAACACCATTTTCCAGCATATCGCCTAAAAAAACATGGGAAGGCACCATTGGCGGTGCCTTACTTTGCGTGATGGTCATGACCGCCGTAGCCTACGGCACAAAATGGCTATCCCTGAAAGACGCACTCGTTATTGCGTCCATTGCTGCGGTATTTGGTACCGCAGGCGATTTGCTTGAAAGCAAGCTCAAGCGGATGGCCGGTGTAAAAGACAGCGGTACATTTATGCCCGGACATGGAGGCTTTCTCGACCGCTTCGACTCCCTGCTGGTGGCCGTACCACTGGCATGGCTCTACACCAGGCTGGTTCATTCCGGTTACCTCCTGTAAAAACATAATCCCCGTTTTTACAGATACAATCCGCCAGTCTTTGGTAAAAGCACTGATTCTGTTGTACATTTGCGGCTCAAATCATAAAAATGACCATTCACAGGGAAGGATATAAAAGCATTGCCATCTGCACACTGGTTTTTGGCGCCATTAATTTCGCTGTATTTTATTTCTTCAGCGCTACCCTTCCCCTGCTCTGCTGGGTTATTTTCCTGCTTACCCTTTTTCTGTTGCTTTTCATCATTTCTTTTTTCCGCATACCCAACCGGGCGCTCACCCTCAGCGAGACACAACTCATTGCCCCCGCCGATGGCAAAGTGGTCGTGATCGAAGAGACTGTCGATCCCGAGTATTTTAAAGATAAACGGCTGCAGGTTAGTATTTTCATGAGTCCCGCCAATGTACACGTCAACCGCAACCCCATCGGTGGCGAAGTTGTGTACAACCAATACCACAAGGGTAAATACCTCGTTGCCTGGGATCCCAAATCATCCACCGAAAACGAACGGCATTCCGTGGTACTCCGCAAAAACGGCAAAGAAGTACTTGTAAAACAGATCGCAGGTGCATTGGCCAAGCGGATCATCAACTATTTGCAAACCGGGCAGCAGGTTCGCCAGGGCGAAGAACTTGGGTTTATCAAATTTGGCAGCCGCGTCGATTTATTGCTCCCGCCCGGCACAAAAGTACATGTTCAATTAAACGAAGTTGTAAAAGGCGGTGTAACTGTTATTGCAGACTGGTAGCAGATGTTCGGCAGGATAGGATGCAGCAGGCAGCAAGCCGGGAATCATCCTGTGCGGCTCTCATCCTGCGTCTTGCTTCCCATATCTTGTATCCCCTGCATTGCGAAGGACTATGTATGGAGTACCAGGCACCCCGGGTATCCTGCGCATATATCACCTACATTGGCGGGTAAATAGTAAATTGCAACAATTTTAAACGCATGTGGAGTATCTGTAAGAAAGAACTGCGGCAGTTTTTTGGCAGTCTTACCGGTTATATAACGATTATTATTTTCCTGCTCATCAACGGGGCTTTCCTTTTCCTGTTGCGGGATAATATATTTGAAGCAGGTTATGCCAGTCTGGATAAATTCTTTGAACTGGCGCCATGGGTGCTGCTCTTCCTGGCTCCGGCCATCACCATGCGAACCATGGCCGACGAATTTCGTGGCGGTACTTTTGAAATCCTTCAAACCAGGCCCCTTACCCGTTGGCAGATGGTATGGGGCAAGTACTGCGCCGTACTCACCGTGATGGCTTTTGCCATCCTACCCACCTTTGTGTATGTGCTTACCATCAAAATCCTTTCTACCCAGGGCGGTATTGACAGTGGCGGTATTACCGGCAGCTATATCGGACTCTTTCTGCTGATGGCCGTTTTTGCTGCAGTGGGGCTTTGTTGCAGCAGCTTTACCAGCAATGCCGTAGTTGCCTTTTTACTGAGTGCTTTTACCTGCCTGATATTGTATTTTGGCTTTGGTCAACTCGCCCGTCTGCCTTTTTTACAGGGAGGGGCAGACTATTATACCGGGATGCTGGGTATCGACTTCCATTACCGCAGCATCAGCCGGGGGGTACTCGACAGCCGGGATCTGGTTTACTTTGGCAGCCTGGTTTTTCTTTTTCTCCTGTTTACCACTAAAAACCTGCGCAAAAAATAATGAAAGGACTGCAAAAAATACTTCAGGGCAAATGGTGGTTGCCATTAACACTACTCATACTGGTATTACTCAATTGGCTGGCAGCCCGTTTTCACCAGCGCATCGATTTCACCAATGAACACAGGTTTACACTTTCTGCACCAACACACAAGCTGCTCAGGCAATTGGATGAGCCCGTTTCAGTAGATGTTTTTTTGAAAGGCGCGCTCAATAGTGGCTTTACCGGCTTATCCAAAACAACAGAGGATATGCTGGAGGAGTTTCGTGAAATTGCCGGCTCAAGATTGCAATACCGATTTATCAATCCTAAAGATGAGGTGGGTGACGCCGGAGTTACCTATGGCGATACACTCGCCGGGCTGGGACTGACCCCGCTCAACCTCACTTCGCAGGTAAAGGAAGGACAGCAGCAGCAATTGGTTTATCCCTATGCACTTGTCCATTACAAAGATGCAGTACTTCCTGTTAGCCTCTATGAAGGCACAAAGGCATTCATCACCCAAAGCGAACTCAACAGCGCAGAAGCGGTGCTGGAATATAAGTTTGCCTCGGTTATTACAAAAATGACACAGACCGGTAAGCCCATGGTTGCTTACAGCAGCGGTAATGGCGAAGTACAGGGCGATGCAAGCTACGACCTCGTGGAAAATGTACTCAAACCAGATTACAACCTCTTTAAACTCGACCTCAATAAAGGCGCCGTTATCCCGGATACCTTCAAACTACTGGTGGTGGTAAAGCCAACGGTTCCTTTTACCCCGGAAGCCAAATTAAAAATTGACCAGTTTGTCATGCGCGGCGGGCGGCTGTTGCTGTTTGTTGATAAACTGGAAGCAGAAATGGACAGCCTCCGCTCCGCTAAAAATGAAGTCGTGGCTTACGATCGGGGATTGGCATTGGATGACCTCCTTTTTAAATATGGTGCGCGCATCAACAACGACCTGCTGATGGATCTGCAATGCGATTTTCTGCCCTTCGCGGTAAACGGGAAAGACCAGTTTGAATTTCTGCACTGGAACTATTTTCCATTGTTCGAATCCCGGTCGAACCATGTCATCAATAAAGGGCTGGGGCTTGTATCTGGCCGTTTTGTCAACACCATTGATACCGTTGAGGCAGAAGGCATCCGTAAAACAGTACTGCTTTCTTCCTCACCCAATGCAAGAGCCATAGCCACACCAGCATTGATCAGTGGGCGGGAAAACGTGAATGCCCCCTCAGATGATAAATTCAAACAATCGGGATTAGCGGCTGCTGTCCTGCTGGAAGGCCGGTTCCGGTCGCTTTACCGCAACAGAACCACTACCGCCATGCTCGACTCCCTCCGGGCCGTTGGTGCCATGTTCCAGAGCGAATGCCTCAACGACAACAGGATCATTGTTGTAGCCGATGGCGATCTTGTACTCAATGCTTTTATCAAACAGGAGCCCATCCCCATGGGTATGAACCCTTTTACAGCCGGAAGTCAGTACGAATACCAGTTTGCCAATAAATCGTTCCTCAACAATTGCCTAGACTACCTGCTCGATAATAACGGGTTAAGTGCGGCCAAGGCAAAGGATTACAGCCTGCGTTTGCTCGACCCCAAAAAAGTTAATGCGCAAAAGACCAGTTGGACATTGCTTAATATTGCAGTCCCGGTTATGCTTGTTGTGTTGTTTGGACTGGTGTATGGCTGGTGGCGGAAAAGAAAATATGGCCGCCCGGTTACTGCTGCAAAGACTGCAGCAGCATAGTCATTACAATGTCCGGGGTAGCATTCCTTTGCATATAACCCGGAGACGTTTGTTGACAAACAGGGTAAGAAGGCCCGGAATGATCCGGCAAACAAAAGGCCATCAGTAATAACTCAATTTTTTAACGCATCATTGCATTGTATACACTTTCCGATATCATTGTCTTTACCGGTGCAAAGCCCGCAGGGCAGGTTTCCAATCAGCAGATTGCACACCTGCTGACCGACAGCAGACGCCTGCTGTTTCCGGACACGACCTTGTTCTTTGCTATCCAAACAGAAAGACGCGACGGCGCACAGTTTATCGATGAATTGTTTGGCCGCGGGGTACGTGCATTTGTGGTCGATGATCACTATACCACACCACAGCAGTTACTGGACACAGGAGCCGTTTTTTTAAGGGTGCCAAACGTGCTGACTGCGCTTCAGCAACTGGCCATCGCCCACCGCGAACAGTTTCAGCTTCCGGTGATCGGTATTACCGGCAGCAATGGCAAAACGATCGTCAAGGAATGGCTGTACCAGTTGCTGCAGCCTGGCTATACAATTGTACGCAGCCCGCGCAGTTACAACTCACAAACCGGTGTACCGCTGAGTGTATGGCCCCTGTCGGCAACAGACACCCTTGGCATCTTTGAGGCAGGAATCTCTACAGTCGGGGAAATGGATATGCTCGAAAAAATCATTCACCCCGCAATCGGTGTATTGACCAATATTGGTGCAGCACATGACGATGGCTTTTCTGATCGCCAGGAGAAACTGGCGGCGAAATGCCGCCTGTTTGTACGATCCGCTGTGGTGATATGCCCGGAGGCATTGGCACAGCAACTTCCCTTACCCGGCACCATCCGGCGATTTACCTGGGGTGAAGGTGCTCACGCAGATCTGCGCATCACCAGTATTGAAAAGCAGGAAACACAAACCCTGATCCGCGTCACATACCAGCGCCGGGAACTGGAAATCAGCATCCCTTTTACCGATGATGCAGCCATTGCAAATGCCATGACCTGCTGGTCGGTTTGTTGTGTGCTGCAATTGCCACAGGAACAGATCGTCTTACGTATGCCCGGGCTGCAGCATGTGGAGATGCGGCTGGAACTGAAAGCAGGCATTAACGGCTGCACCCTTATCAACGACAGCTACAGCGCTGACCTCAACTCGCTCATCATTGCACTGGACTTCCTGCAACAGCAGCAGCAGCACAGCAAACGTACAGTAATCCTCAGCGATATTGCGGGTTCGGGGCGCGGCATACATACATTGTACACCGAACTGGCGGCAATCCTGAAACAGAAAAAGATCGATCGCCTGATCGGGGTAGGTCCGGCCATCAGCGAACAGGCACATTGTTTCAAACACATTACCCATACACACTTCTTCGACTCAACCGACGCCCTGATCCGGCAGTTCTCCTCCCTGCATTTCAGCCACGAAACCATCCTTGTTAAAGGGGCAAGGCTGTTTGCATTTGAACAGTTGGTACACCTGCTGGGACAAAAGGCGCACCAGACTGTGCTGGAGATCAACCTGTCGGCCATAGCGCACAACCTCAATGTTTACCGCGAGTCGCTCAACCCGGGTACCCGCATCATGGCCATGGTAAAAGCCTCGGGGTATGGCAGCGGCAGTTTTGAGATTGCCAACCTGCTCCAGTTTCACAAAGCCGACTATCTTGCCGTAGCCTATGCTGATGAAGGAGTGGAATTACGCCGCTCTGGCATCCGTCTGCCCATCATGGTCATGAATGCTGAGGAAGCCACATTTGATGCGTTGGTGGCACACAACCTGGAGCCCGAACTGTATTCTTTTGGCATTTACAGCAGTTTTGAAGCCTGCCTCCTTCGCTCGGGCATCAGCAATTTTCCCGTACACCTTAAACTGGACACCGGCATGCACCGGCTTGGGTTTGAACCTGCTGATGTTGACAGATTGGGGAATAGCCTTTCCCGGGCGAATACCTTTAAGGTACAAACGGTGTTTTCTCACCTGGCTGCGAGCAATGATCCGGCACACGATGTTTTTACACAGCAACAAGCTGCTCTTTTTCAGGAAGCTACCGGTCGCCTCCGCCAGTTACTCCCCTATCCCTTTCTTGCGCATATTGCCAATACCGCAGCCATTAGTCGTCACCCCAACCTCCAGTTTGATATGGTAAGACTGGGCATTGGTTTGTACGGTATTGATGCCATTCCGCATGTTCAGCAGCAACTCAATAACGTTACCACACTGAAAACTACGGTAGCACAACTGAAGCGGGTACAATCCGGACAAACAGTTGGGTATAATCGTAGCGGTGTTTTTACCCGTGAGGCACTGATTGCTACTGTACGTATTGGCTACGCGGATGGCTATCCCAGGAGCCTGGGTAATGGCAGGGGCAGTATGCTCGTAAACGGTCAACTGGCACCCGTAGCCGGCAATGTATGCATGGATATGACCATGCTTGATGTTACCGGTATTCCGGACATCGAAGAAGGCGATCCTGTTATCGTTTTTGGAGAAGGACTGCCCGTAAGTGTACTGGCACAGCAGGCAGAAACCATTGCTTACGAAATCCTGACAGGTATTTCGCAACGTGTGCAACGGATTTACTTTGAAGAATAACCGGGCAAAATGGTATGGGCAGACTACGGCAAGCCACTATTCAACCGTGAGTGAAAAGCTGATCATACGGGAATTGATATGGCTGATGACATTGGAAAACTTCAGGTTTACATCGCGGCTGTGCAGATCGGAAAACCCCCAGCCTACTTTCAGTTCCGGCGTAAGTACAAAAACGGGAAAGTAAAAATGAAACCCCACACCCGCTTCCACACTGAAATCAAATTTCTTCAGCTTGATAAGGTTCTCCGTTTTTCTGGCACCTGCGTTGGCTGCAAGGTCATATTCTGCCCGGGCTCCGGCAATGGTATACACCTTAAAATTGTTAATCCGGTCGCTTGTAAACTGAAGTTGCACCGGTAGTGCCAGTGAAATCGATTGTATCTTTTTTACAACAGGGTTCCTTTCCCCGAATTCGAGATACTTGAGGTTGTATTCAAATGCTTTCTCTGTAAACGTCAGGTTGAGGGGATAAGTGCGGATATTAAAATGATCGCTGAGGCGGAAACTGACCAGCCAGGCCAGGTTAAGCCCGCTGCTGTTGATGCTTTCCACCACATTTACTGTATCATACTGCAGAAAACGCGGATGGTGATCAAAACTGAAATGCGATTTATTGAAACCGAGATTAATACCAAAATGATAGGGCTTGTCGTCGTGATCGGGCAGGTTGATGCTCTCCCGCAATTGAGCAAAAAGAGAAGAAGAGAATATAAAAACTCCTGCGAGGAGGAAAGTTATTTTTGTCCGCAATATATGCTGCATATACCTAAGCTCAATGATTTACAATACGTCTGTTGATATCCCAGCCTGTCCAGGATTTGAATAAAGTTTGCCCCTTCGGGAAACTTCCTGATGGATTCATCGAGATATTGGTATGCGTTGCGGTTTTTCGAAAAAAGCTTACCCATGTTAGGGGTTACGATTTTCATGTACAGGGTATAGAATCCTTTGGCGACTGACTTCCGGGGTTGAGAAAATTCAAGAACGACAAGCTTACCACCGGGCTTGAGTACCCGTTTGATTTCGGCCAGTCCTTTCTCAAGGTTTTCGAAGTTACGTACCCCAAATGCCACCGTTACGGCATCAAACGTGTGATCAGGGAAATTTATTGTCTCACTATCTCCGTTTAACAACTCAATCATGCCCGACAACCCGGCTCTGGCAATCTTTTTACGACCCACATCCAGCATACCATCGCTGATATCAATACCGGTTATTTTTTCAGGTTTGAGCATTGCAGCGGCCAGCATGGCCACATCGGCGGTACCGGTAGCCACATCCAGCACCTGTTTGGGTGCAAGTGATTTCAGCTCCTGTAATGCTTTTTTCCGCCAACGGATGTCAATACCCCCACTCAGGAAACGATTCAGAAAATCGTACCGGAAGGCAATATCATTGAACATGGCAGCAACCTGCTCCTTCTTGTTCAACTTCGAATCCTTGTACGGCACTACCCCATCATGTGCAAACTCTGTCATGACGGCAAAGGTAGGGCAAATGAAGGGATACAGAAGCGGTTGTTGAAGCAGGCTGCACCCGGCAGCAAGTTAGGGAACCCTTCGGATATCTGCCCCAAGCGCCAGCAACCTTTGATCGATGTATTGATAACCCCTGTCAATCTGTTCAATATTCTGGATGGTGCTTTTACCCTCCGCACTCAGTGCGGCGATGAGCAGTGCCACACCTGCGCGGATGTCAGGACTACTCATGGTAATCCCCCTGAGTGCCAATTCCCGTTCAAGACCGATGACTACCGCACGATGAGGATCGCAGAGTACAATCCGTGCACCCATATCAATGAGTTTATCCACAAAGAAAAGGCGGCTCTCAAACATTTTCTGGTGAATAAGTACACTGCCCCTGGCTTGTATGGCAGTAACCAGTATAATACTCAGCAAATCGGGTGTAAAGCCGGGCCATGGATGGTCGTAAATGGTAAGTACGCTGCCATCAAGAAAGGTTTGAATATCGTAAAACTCCTGCGCAGGCACATGAATATCATCTCCATCGAACTGCATAGCGATGCCCAACTGGCTGAACTTTTCAGGGATGATGCCCAGGTGCTCAATACCTGCGTTTTTGATGGTGATATCGCCGCGTGTCATTGCCGCAAGCCCGATAAAGCTGCCTACCTCAATCATATCGGGCAACATCGTATGTTCGGTTCCGCCAAGTGCTTCAACACCTTCAATACGAAGCAGATTACTTCCCACACCACTGATCTTTGCACCCATGCGGTTGAGCATACGGCAAAGCTGCTGCAGGTATGGTTCGCAGGCGGCGTTATAAATAGTAGTAATTCCCTCAGCCATTACTGCTGCCATGAGCAGGTTGGCCGTTCCCGTTACACTTGGCTCATCAAGCAGCATATGGCAACCCCGCAAACGTGGCGCTTCCAGGTGAAAAAATCCGTCTTCCGGATGAAAAGTAAATGTTGCGCCCAGCTTTTCAAAGCCAATAATATGCGTATCCAGCCTTCGGCGGCCGATCTTGTCACCGCCAGGCTTGGGAATAAATGCTTTTTTGTACCGCGCCAGCATAGGACCGGCAAGCATAACAGAACCACGTAAGCGGCCGCTCTTTTTATGATAGGCTTCGCTGTGGAGATAGTCGATATTCACGTCATCGGCCTGAAAAACGATGCTGTGTTTGCCAACGCGCTCAATCTTCACACCCAGTTCGCCCAGGAGTTCAATAAGCAGGTTTACATCGAGTATATCCGGGATATTATGAATTGTCATTTTTTCCGGGGTAAGCAATACGCCGGAAATGATCTGTAGTGCTTCGTTCTTGGCGCCTTGCGGAGTAATGCTACCCGAAAGTCTTTTACCGCCTGTTACTTCAAATGATGCCATGACACAAAAATAGGGGTTCGCCGGGGAAGTTGAAAAGATCAGCAGGGTCATAAAAAAACAATCCTGATCAGAACAATGTATTGTTACCCGATCAGGATTGCTTACAGCCTATCTTAAAAATTACTAAAATCTTTTTTTTCCGTAAGGATTACGGTTGTTGCGGTCGCGGTTGTTACCATTGCCGCCCATACGGTTGTCGCGGTTATTGCCATTACCCATACGATTGTCGCGGTCGTTTCGGCTGTTGCCATCGCGGCTATTACCGTCACGGCTGTTACCATCACGATTGTTTGCACGCTGACCGTAGTTGCCACGCACATTGCGGGTATTGCCACGGGCATATTCGTCACGCTCCGGACGGATATCTACCCGGTGTTTCACAAAGGGTTTATTATTAAACTCAAGTTGTCCCTTAGTAATAACGTTGAGTTCATTCTGAATGGTATCGTCGTGCATCAACTCTTTATGCCAGTTGCTATACACAAGTTTCATGTAGTAAGCGATGGCATTGGCAAAACCCTGGCGCTTGTCAGCATCACTTTCATTAAGGGCTTTATTAATCACAATCTCGATATTCTTACCGAGGTGATTATAGCGTGGATAGCGTTTGGGATAGATCAGCCGGTCTGGCCTGGCCTTAAGTGTTTCCCTCGTAGGGATGGGGTAAGGACTGTCTACATCTAACTTAAAATCGCTGATGAGGAACAGGTGATCCCAGAGCTTGTGCCTGAAATCTTCCACGTTCTTGAGGTGAGGGTTCAGAAAACCCATCAGTTCTATGACTGTATATGCGTTATTCTGTCTTTCTTCCCTGTCCTCTATCCTAAGGAGATGTTCCACCATCCGCTGAATGTGACGACCATACTCCTTCATCACGAGGTGGTTTCTTACTGTATTGTATTGCATAAAAAATTATCGAAGAGGGTAAAGGTAATATAAAATGTGTAAATCCATACCGTTTCGCGAATGATTTAATCCTGAAGAACAGCAGCAGGGGGGATTTTAGCCCTGCCATACCAGTAAAATAATGCCGCAACCAGCAAAAGCAGGCTATTTTGGCCATCGTTTCAATACCGCGCCAGCCAGTAATACCCCGGTACTGTCGGCCAGCCAGTCGAACCAGTCAAAGCTGCGGTAGGGGATAAAATACTTCTGGATCAGTTCACTGGTAATCCCCCAGATAATGGTGGCCATGCATAACCTTGCCAGGTATTGGTGGCGGCCATCCTGTTGCCGCATAGGCCAATAGAAAAGAAACACCAGCAGGGCAAAGCACCCAACATGTATCATTTTATCGAAAAAAATGATGGCGAACAGTTTGCTTCTGGGTAGTTGGTTGCCGGGAAGGCAGAGCAGGAGCAACACAACAAAAAACCAGGCAATGCCTGGTAAAAAGGATTTAAAAGCGGGTTTTATTCTTTTTTGCATGTAGTTTCCGTCTGCTTATCCTACCAGCGCTTCGTATGCAGCAGCATCCATAAGGGCTTCCACATCAGCGGGGTTATCAACAGTCATTTTAATCATCCAGCCATCCGTATACGGAGCAGTATTAACCAGCTCGGGCTGGTTGTTAAGCACGGGGTTTACTTCGGTAATGGTACCCGCCACCGGCAAAAAAAGATCACTCACCGTTTTAACCGCTTCCACGCTGCCAAACACAGTTTCAGCCGCAAGCGCTTTACCCGCAGTATTGATGTCAACATATACGATATCACCCAGTTCCTGCTGTGCAAAATCAGTAATCCCGATGGTAGCAGTATTGCCATCCAGAGATATCCATTCGTGGTCTTTGGTATAGCGGAGGTTGGAAGGAAGATTCATTGAAACGAAATTTGAAAATTTGATGATTGATTTATCCTGCAAAATAATTGTTTTTTGATCAACGGCGAGCTTTTGTTTTTACCTCAACAACCTCCATTTTCATATGCACATCGCCAATCGGCCGGTCATTCCCATCTTTAGGCACTCCCGCAATCTTATCAATCACATCCAGCCCAAACTCAACTTCTCCAAAAACGGTATAGCCCCCGTCTAACCAGGGAGTACCGCCAATGTTCTTATAGATCATCCTTTCCGTAATACTGTATTTTCTACCCGTAGCTGCCTCAGCCTTATCAAGCTCCTGATCAGTCATTTTACGTCCCTGCACAAGGTAGAACTGGCAGGCGCTGCTCGCTTTCTGCGGGTTGCCGTCCCGGGCGGCAGCCAGTACCCCTCTTTTGTGAAACAGTGTGGAGCGGAATTCTGCAGGTATGCGCTCCATATCATCTCCACCATTACCCAGCATTGCACCAGCTACGGCATTTTTACTCTGCGGATCGCCTCCCTGGATCATAAAACCCTGGATGACCCGGTGAAAAAGCAGGCTGTCGTAAAAACGCTTTTTCACCAGCGTTACAAAATTGTCGCGGTGCAGTGGCGTGGAGTCGTAGAGCCGCACAAGAATAACGCCGGAGTCGGTGGTGATTTTGACCCGGATACCTGGTTTGGTTCCGATGGGAGAGATGCCGATTGGCTTGCTCGTCTTCTGATAAGCCGGATTTACTTTTTTGGTGGTAGTGCGTTTCTGTGCTGGTTTAACCTGTGCCATAATATTTGCGCACATGAGCATAGCAATAAAAATAGCGAGTACTGGTTTCATGATCTGTTCAACTGTTTTAGTCAATAAATCCCTGATGTTGAAAATACAGCAGGATATGATCCTTTAAAAAATTTTCCTGTTCAATCAGGTTGTATTCCGGCAATGCCCTGAGTTGAGCAAAGTGGGGCCAACCCTCATCATCGTGTCCTTCGAGTGCGTAATACCCACTGGTGGCCAGCAATGTACATACAGCTACGTGCATCAAATCCTGCTTTGCTTCCTTATCTACCGTATCGCCCGTTTTCCCCGTTTCCTGCATACCAATAAGCATAAGGATTGCATTAAGGTCAGGCTTTTTACCAAAGCGCTCCATTAATTTTGCTTCTAATGCCCACCACCGCCCCTGCAGATCGTCCTGTATGTGTTGCATAGCACAAAAATAAGGGTATGCTGCCGATTTTCGGACAAAGCGCTGTTCACCGAAGCATACATTTCCTCCCGCAAGCCCCACCACCGGCGTTGCTCTTGTCCCCGCCTTCCGTTACCTTTGGGGCAAAAAAAGACCATGTTGCAAATCGGATTGATCCGGCAAGACCCGGAGGCTACAAAAAAAAGGCTGAAAGTGAAACATGTAGCCGACCTGTCGCTTGTAGACGAGGTGATCGCCATCGATGAAGAACTACGCAAGCTGAAAACCGAAACAGAAACCCTGCAGGCATCGATGAACATCGCGTCAAAAGAAATCGGGCAATATATTGCCAAAGGTGATACACAGGCCGCAGAACATAAAAAAAACGAGGTTAGCCAGGGTAAGGCCAATCTGCAGGAGAAACAGGAGCGGCTGACCATTCTCGAAAAAAAAATACATGATACACTCGTATTGCTGCCCAACCTGCCCCATACCAGTGTACCGGAAGGGAAAACACCCGAAGAAAACGTGGTGGTTCGCGAAGGCGGTACTAAACCCGTCTTGTACAGCGCTGCCGTGCCGCATTGGGATCTGATCAAACAATACGACCTCGTGGATTTTGAAACAGGTGCCAGGCTCACCGGCAGCGGATTCCCACTCTATAAGGGCAGGGGAGCAAAACTTCAGCGCGCACTCATCCAGTATTTTCTCGACTACAATACCGCAGCCGGTTATACAGAATACCTGCCCCCACTTTTAGTCAACGAAGCAACGGCCTACGGTACCGGCCAGTTACCCGACAAGGAAGGTCAAATGTACCATGTTACAGAAGATGGTTTTTACCTGATTCCCACTGCAGAGGTGCCGGTTACCAATATCTACAGGGATACCATCGTTAAGGAAACCGAGTTGCCCATCCGCATGACCGCTTATACCCCCTGCTTTCGCCGGGAGGCCGGTAGTTTTGGCAAGGATGTACGCGGATTGAACCGTGTACACCAGTTCGATAAGGTGGAAGTGGTACAATTGGTTGACCCTGCCAAAAGTTATGAAACACAAGAAGCCATGGTGGCGCATATAGAAGGATTGCTCAATAATCTTGAACTGCCCTACCGCCTGCTTCGTTTGTGCGGAGGAGATATGAGTTTTGCCAGTGCGCTTACATACGACTTTGAAGTGTACAGCTCAGCTCAGGAAAAATGGCTGGAATGCAGTTCTGTAAGCAACTTTGAAACCTTTCAAACCAACAGGATGAAGATCCGCTATAAGGATACCACTGGCAAAACGCAATTACTGCACTCACTTAATGGCTCTTCTTTGGCACTGCCCCGCATCGTTGCAGCGTTGCTGGAGAACAACCAGACCCCGGATGAGATCAGGTTACCGGCAGCACTGCATCCTTATTTTGGCAGCAGCAGCATCAGCAGACCCTGATCATCGCGCTTACGGGTTAACATTAATTTGTCCGGACATACATATGCCGCCACCTGCTATTGTAATTATTATGAGTAAAATCGTATATTTAGCCCACTTAGTCAACAACAATAGCCCGAACCGTTCTGCACGGAGGTTATGTTGCAGGCAATTGAATCAATACAATAAAAAATGAAAACGATTACTGTTATTTCGCTTCTTTTTGCACTGGTGTGGGGTTGCACGCCAAAAGCAGCACCTACGGCACCAAAGACTGCTGAGGCTCCAAAGGCTGAAGTATCCCCCGCTCCACCCCCCGCAGCTATACCCGCAACGCCCGCACCCGATCCGGCAACCGGGAAAATTAATGTAGCCCTCATCGAGTCGGGCAAAAAAGTATTCGAGACCCGCTGCGGAAAATGTCATGGCCTCAAGAAAACAGACGACTATACCACCACCGACTGGACCGGTATTATGGTGCGCATGGCACCAAAGGCCAGGCTGGATGAAACGGAAAAAACGCAGGTGCTGGCCTATGTACAGCATTATGCCAAAGACGCGCCAAAAAACAAAGAAGGCATGTAGTTGACTGCAGACTCTCCGGCAGGTTACTAAAATACACAACTTTAACCGGAAAGAACATTCTGGTAAAGGCAATGAAGACACTTTTTATTGCCCGTATCTAAACAACCGGCTTCGGGTAACCGGGGCAGCCTATACAGTATGCCATGCAGTTATTGGGATTACGCAGCTACGATTACGGCTCAGCAATAGTTCGTATGGCCGGGTCTTTCAATTTGCGTATTCTTTTGTTCATCACATAAAACCAGGCAGGCGGCACCAGGGCGAGGATCATACTCCCCGGATAGCCCGTGGGCAATTGCGGTGCGTCGTTGTGATTGCGGAGTACCTGATATTTACGGCTGGCCATATAATGATGGTCGCTGTGACGGCTGAGTTCAAACAGCATCAGGCGGCCGAGAATATGATTACTGTTCCAACTGTGTACCGGCATGGCACGTTCATACCTGCCGGGAGCTGTGGCTTTACGTTGCAGTCCATAATGTTCAATATAATTAACCGTTTCCAGCAGGGTAAAACCAATGGCCGCTGCTGCGAGGAAACAAAGTGTGATATAACCCCCAAAAACAAAAAAGATGACCGAGAGGAAAGCCAATTGGATCAGGTGCGCCTGCAGCATTTCGTTGTGCAGCGAAAAGACAGGCCGCCCGCTTTTGCGCAAGTCATCATTCGCAATACGCCAGGCAGAAATATACGAGTAGACCATGGTGCGGTAAAAAAACAGGTAAATAGCTTCATTAAAGCGGGCACTACTGGGATCTTCCGGAGTGGCCACATTTTTATGATGGCCTTTGTTGTGCTCAATAAAAAAATGCATATACAATGAGGTCAGCAGCAACGATTTGGCTAATGCCTGCTCCAGCCGGCTAACCCGGTGACCAAGCTCATGCGCAACGTTGATGCCAAAAGTGCCGCAAAGCAGTCCCATCGAAAATATCCTGCCCGTCACCTCCAGGCCGGTAAGCCCTTCTTCGCGCATACTGAACAAAAAAACGACCAGTGCCGCAAACTGACAAGGCACAATGGCATAAATAAAATAATCGTACAGCGGATCCCTTTTAACCAGCTCTTCCTCAGCGGCAGACAAGTTGCTGCTATCGGGCCGGATGAACAATTCTGCAAGGGGAATAAAAATCCAGGCGTAGAACAAAGGCAAACCCGTTAGCCAACCCTTACCCGTAAAAGCAATACCCGCCATTACAAAGATCAGCAGTGGAGACAGGTATTTCAAAGCATTGATACGCATAGACATACTATTGGATAAGCAATTTACAACAATCCGGCAGTATTTTAGCAACTGTAAAACCAGAAAAGTACATAAAAGTTAAGGTGTTTAACAAAATATGGTTTAAACCTTGCGTAACAAAACAGGTCAAAACAACGTTAACACAGCATTGCTCCAATAACTTATACAATATTATGACAGTCTCCAACCGTTTAAAAAATCAACACCTGCTTTGGCGGGCCGCATTCGGACCAATGGCAGAACATAGTCCCGAACTCGATGCACTCTCCCAGAAAAAGTTATGGGATCTGCTGGTGAAAACCTCGGCAAAAAAACCCGGCTATATTGATGTAGCCAATGATGCCATCAAGGGAGTAATCATGGGAATACAGAACGAGGTGAAAGCTGAGGCACTCAGCAAAGACCAAAAGCAGATGCTTCGCCAGCAAAGCCGTGAGGACCTCAAAAGCCTTAACCTGCGCTGGCTCGATGAAATGATCAACAGTGAAGCACAGTTGCGGGAGAAGATGGCTTTTTTCTGGCATGGCCATTTTGCCTGCCGCGACATCAATATCTTTTTCCAGCAATTGCTATTACACGAAATACGAAACAATGCACTGGGCAATTTCCGCGACCTGCTCAATGCGGTAAGCAAATCTGCCTCCATGCTGGCCTTTCTCAACAACCAGCAGAACCGCAAGCAGCACCCCAACGAAAATTTTGCACGCGAAGTCATGGAGTTATTTACCCTTGGCAGGGGCAACTATACTGAAAATGACATCAAGGAAGCGGCCAGGGCATTCACAGGCTGGAGTTTCAACATCAGGGGTGAATTTGTATTCCGTAAAAACCAGCACGACAGTGGCAGCAAAACCATCTTTGGCAAAACGGGCAATTTTGGAGGCGAAGATGTACTCAATATGCTGCTCGACAATAAACTCACGGCAAAATACATCTGCAAAAAAATATACCGGTTCTTTGTCAACGAAAATCAGCCGGATGAAGCAAAGATCAACTGGCTGGCTGATCGGTTTTACCAGTCAGGCTATGAAATCCTGCCGTTGATGCAGGACATTTTTACGGCAGACTGGTTTTATGCCGAAAAAAACATAGGCAGCAAGATCAAATCACCGGTAGAACTGATGGCCGGTATGCGCCGGATGTTGCCGATGGAACTCCAGACCGGACAGGTACAGTTGCTTTTTCAACGGGTACTCGGGCAGGTGCTTTTTTATCCGCCAAATGTAGCCGGATGGCCGGGAGGTAAAAACTGGATTGATAGTTCGTCGCTGATGTTCCGCCTGCGTATGCCGCAACTGCTGAGGGATAATGAAGCCCTCAACATCAGTGCCAAATCAGATGATGATCAACAAATGGGTATGATGGAAATGGAAAGCCCAAAAAAGGAAAAGATAAAACCCTTCAGAAAAAATGCAGGTGGCGGGGCAATGATCCTCGCCGACATTGACTGGGAGGCTTATAGCCGTGTATTCACCGATGTACCAAGGGAACAACTGACAGATGTAGTCGCAACGGTATTGCTGCAGACACCCGATGGAGCCATACGCAAAGAAGCCATTATGCTGGCAGCAGACCAGGACAGCAGGGATGCGTTTATCCGAACGGTAACCATCGCCGTTATGGCCACCCCTGAATACCAGCTTTGCTGATGACACAGCACCTGTAACTTAATACATTGATCAATTTTTAAATAACCATAGTATGTTAATCAAACGCAGAAATTTTTTACAGACCGGTTCACTCGCCACTGCCGCTCTGCTGATGCCACGTTTCCTCAAAGCATTTGAACAACCGAAAATGGTACCGCCAGGTAATAAAGTATTGGTGGTGCTCCAGCTTAGCGGGGGCAACGATGGCCTCAATACTGTGATCCCCGTGCGTAACGACATCTACTACCGTGAGCGGCCGAGGCTGGGCATTACCAAAGACAAAGCCCTTCAGCTTACAGACGAAGTGGGGCTGAATCCCGCCCTCATCGCTTTTAAAGATCTTTTTGACGAAGGTAACCTCAGTATCCTGAACAGTGTGGGTTATCCTGAGCCAGACCGAAGCCATTTCAGAAGCATGGACATCTGGCATACAGCATCCGCCAGTAACGAATACCTGAGTACGGGCTGGATCGGCAAGTACCTTGACGCACAGTGTAAAAACTGCGACAAACCCACCCAGGCCATGGAACTGGACGATGTACTGAGCCTTGCGCTGAAGGGTGAACAGGTAAAAGGTCTGGCATTCAAAGATCCCAAAAAACTGATGAATGCATCGCAATCACAATATTTCAAAGCACTGGCCAAACAACACCAGTACGAACATGAGCGCCCGGTGGATTATCTCTACAAAACAATGTCGGAAACCCTGTCGAGCGCAGAGTACATCTATAAGCAAAGCCAGTTGCACCCCTCCGCAGAAACCTACCCCAATACCGACCTGGGCAGGAACCTCAAAACCATTGCCTCACTGATTTTATCCGACATCAATACAAGGGTATATTATGTAAGCGTTGGCAGTTTTGACACACATGTTGCACAGGAAACCATACAAAAGCGGTTATTTACCGAAATCAGCGATGCCGTAAAAGCCTTTACCAGCGACCTCAAAAAGAATAACCGTTTTGAAGACGTGCTGATGATGAGCTTCAGTGAGTTTGGCCGGCGGGTAAGCCAGAATGCCAGCGGGGGTACAGACCATGGTACGGCCAATAATATGTTTTTTATCGGTGGGGGCCTCAAAGAAAAAGGTGTACTGAATCCACTACCCGATCTGGGTGATTTGAACGAAGGTGACCTGAAATATAAAATTGATTTCAAACAGGTATATGCCACAATACTCAACAGGTGGCTGTCAACGGATGACAAGACGATACTTGGCAAAAAATACGACTACCTGAAATTTGTATAACCCGGAACGGCACTGCATTATATATACCGTCAGCAAACAGCACCTCAGCGATGAGCAGAGACTTCAGGGATGAACACCAAACATTTTGCCTTACTAAGGTACCGTATGCTGCTTTCTCCTAACGCTTCAGTTGTGCAAAAACGGGGCAATGATCGCTGTGCTTGACATCGGGGTAAATATCTGATGCGACAAGTTGCTTCTTCAGCGGGTCTGTAATCGTGATATAGTCGATCCGCCAGCCCTTGTTGTTGAGCCTGACAGAAGGAAAACGCTGGCTCCACCAACTGTAACGATGCGGCTCCGGGTGAAGGGTGCGGAATGTATCAACCCAGCCACCCTTAAGAAAACCGGTCATCCATTCGCGTTCTTCGGGCAGAAAACCACTGCTTTTTTTATTACCCTTGGGGTCATGGATATCAATCTCCTCGTGTGCAATATTATAATCACCGCAAAGAATGAGTTTGGGGTATTTCTTTTTCAGGGTATTGAGGTAAGCATGAAAAGCATCCAGCCACTGGTACTTGAAGTCCTGGCGTTCATCGCCGGAAGTACCCGAGGGGAAATAAGCATTGATCAGACGGATATCTCCGAAATCCAATTGCAGCACACGCCCTTCGTCATCGCTTTCCTGGTGCCCGTTACCCGTTACCACATTATCGGGCTTAATCTTTGTGAGTACAGCTACGCCACTGTATCCTTTTTTCTGTGCACTGAACCAGTAATGCTGGTAGCCCAGGTCTTCCCATTCTTTCACGTGAACATCGCCCTGAACCGCTTTTGTTTCCTGCAGACAAATAATGTCCGCAGGATCAGTTTTAAGCCAGTCGTTAAACCCTTTTTTGATAGCGGCCCTGATGCCGTTAACATTATAAGAAATGATACGCATTTTTTGTATTATTGTTGTAAAAATACGGATACTCCATGGAAAATAATACATCCCCAACACCCGAACAGCCGGCAGACAGCAACGAAACCATCTTTACACAGGAGCAATTTGCGTTGGAGGGCTACGATAAGCATATCCGGCAGGCCAGAAATGCCATTTTCGCAGCCGCCATCATCCTTGCGCTGAGCCTGGTGTTTATCATGGTTACCAGTGGGGGCTATGAATACATGTGGGTGGACATGCTGCTCTGGGGCGGGTTTATTGCGGGTTTTGTGGTACTGGGCTTCTGGACAAAAAAGAAACCCTATACAGCGATTATATGCGCCCTTACCCTCTATGGCCTTTTCATTCTCCTTAATGCCTTTCTCGACATCAGCACCATTTACAAAGGCATCATTATCAAGGTCATCATCATTGTTACACTCGTAAAAGGGTTGAGGGATGCAAAAGAAGCCCAGCAGATGCGCGAACAATTGTCCTGAGCCATATTGCGCATTAAACTAATTTTATAGTTTTATTAACTAATTAATTAGTTTAAGTGCTGTACATTTACAGCATGCGCTATCGCCATTACTTATCAGGAATCTTGCTGCTGCTGCTGGCACCCGCCCTCAATGCACAACGCCAGCATAAAAAAAACGATCGCAGGGAAGACAGTACTATTGCAGCTATGCGGGGACGGCTGCTGTTGCCCCTTGCGCATTTTACAGATCGAGTCGGTTTTGGGCTGCGCCGTAAGGATGCACTCAACTGGTATAATCCGGGTATCAGTTTCATTACCGATGGCCCTGCCTATATCCGTTGCAGTTGGGCCGGCACCGTAGCAGCAGTCAGCGAACTCGATGGAGCCTGGTTGTTGATTGTAAAAACAGGCACGATCTACCTGTCGTACTATGGCTTGTCAAACTGTTCCCTGCAAAGAGGTGACCAGGTACGGCAGGGCCAGTTACTCGGGCAATTGATACGCACAGCCGAAGGTGCCTATACACTTGATTTTCTGCTGACCTGTAAAGAAAAAATGATTGACCCCGAACCCTGGCTCGCACCTGCTGGTTGTGGTGAAGCAGATGCCGCCATTTTATAAAACCATTGCTGTACTGAAATCTTACTCTTTTACCGCCACCCTTCTTACCATACCCGGTGCTTTTTGCTCAGCCTCATTGATGAAACCAGCGTTCTTTCTGGTCTGCGGGATATTGATACGGTTATTACGCATTTTTACCCCGTTCATATACAGGTAACCATACTGCATATTGCTGTGCCGCTGGTCGAAGACGCAGTTCCTGATGTCCACCATCCCCGGGTCTGAGGAAGGAATATAATCAAAATAATTACTGACATTTGTAAACGTGCAACTATCGAGCAATACCGGTGAGGCAATATGGCCGCTGCAAAACAGGAATTTCATCTCTTTCCAGGTAACCATCCCATTACTGAGCTGGTCAGTAAAAGTACACCGCGTAAAGCTGAGTTTCTCCCGGTTACGTGAGCTGCTGTTGAGGAAATTGACCGGGCTGTAAAAAATACAATTGATAAAACGGGTCTGTTTTGCAGCCACAAAAATGTAATAATCAATGGCATGAAACCGCGAGTTCCGGATCACAAAATTGGAATCCTTTTCATAGCTGTTGTTAAACGCCGCGCCCTTGTTGTACAATGCGGTTACATCGTCAAGCAATACATCCTGTACGCCTTCCCCTGTCTCATCTTCAAAGCCGGCACCTGAGCAGGGGGCGGTAAAAATACTGCCCCTGGCGGCAAAACCACAGCTATCAAAGCGGCAATGACGGATGGCAATCCCTCTGCCACCGGAAATGTAGAAATTAGCCCAGCCATTTTTTGTAAAACTGCAATGGGTAAATTGCAATTGCTGATCCCTCGCTTTGAGTACACTATTTACATTCTTTACCTGTATGCCGATGGTGCCAAAACCCGTTTCATGTACCCGGTTGAACCGAACCTGCTGTACGTTTTCCAAATAAAAAGCAGAGGCATGCAACTCATATCCTGCAGGGCTGCCGCTGTATTTAGAGCCCCCCATAACATAGTTGTCGCTGTTCCCGTTAATGAATACATTATTGATGCTGACGTTCGTACAATTCATAAAAACAAAAAGGTTGCCGGGATTGATCTCCACACTCTGGTTATCGGGGTAACCAAACTCCGGACTGAAAACCAGGTAGACAGAATCGGACACCCCATTTTTGGTGAAATGGTAGTAACCCTGGAAAGTGTAGGCCGAGCTGTTGTACTGGTGCCGGAACAATTGTGCCGGCGGCAGGCCGGAGAAATTATTTTTCAGTGTATCCCTTTTGCTGATGGTTTTACCATTCAGTTTTGTGGTATAGGGCGGGCAGAGAAGCAGGTATCCAATTGGCGGACGGATGAGTTCAAATCCCTGCAGCAATAAGGGATGCGTTACTTTCGGTGCAGGTGCATTGGCATCGGGTACTGTACCCGTAAAAGGATCAAAGCTGCCAAACTTCACTCCATCATGCACTTTCAGCAGGGTACTGCTTCCACCTTCAATCGTAATATTACTGCTGTTTTTGATGCGGAAAAGATCGATAGAATCGGGTACGTCAAAGTTTTCGTCATACCAGAACTTGCGCCCCAGGTGCAGGGGGCGATCAAGTTTTTTCCCTACCAGGTAAGTGCCGTTTGGAATAACCAGTTTCACATTACCCTTACGGTTGTTGATAAAACGCGCTGCACGGCGGAAAGCCTCATGGTCATCGGTTTTCCCATCACCTTTGGCACCAAAATCCTTTTTGAGGTTGCACAGCAGCGGCTGGGCATGCACTATTGTTGAAAAGACAAAGACCAGTATGGTCAGGCAAGTACGCATATACTAAAGATACAGAAAAAACCTTGTGCTCCTGCCTCCGCCTTCATCGCATTACCGTTATTTACCCATACCTGCTCCGTCATTTCCCCGGTTGCATATTCCGTTATTGCCGCATACACATTCCGTCAATCAGCTACTGTGCGGCAATACATCCTGCTGCAATTTCGTACCTGCAACAAAAACTGTTGCAGGGTCATTTTCCGGGCCCGATATCAGAACCGGGAAGATTAAAAAAACTTAAACGATGAAACGTAACACATGGGTAGCAACAGCAGTTGCCGCCATTTTCTCCAGCCTGTTGATTATAGCTGCCTGCAACAAAAAAGCCGAACAGCTATCCGACAAGGATTCCCGCACCAATCCACCACAACGCAGCAGCCAGCTTCCTACGGCCAACAACAGTTGTATTGCCGAAATCAGTGATGCCCTCGCGGTACACAACACCATTATGACCAATATCTTTGCCCAGCCCGCAGGAGATACTTCTTCCAACCAGTATCCCGACTATGTGATCCAGCAAGCACAGGAGCTCACCGGGATCCCCATCAATGACGACCTTGCGCAAAAAATTAAGGACTATGCCAATAACTATCTGGACTGGTCAACCATGAGCCTCCCGCAGTCATTAGAAAAAATGAAGATGAACGGACTTATTACAGATCGTGAGTACACAACCCTCCTCAGCATCAACAGCGTTATGGAGGCATACAACAGCAAACCCATCGACGAGGTTAATGCCCAGATTGCGGTACTTCAGGGAAGCCATGTGGACAATAACCCTGCACTATCTGACGAAGAGAAATGCAAACTCACCAAATTCATGGCTACCTGCTACAACAGCGGCGTTTGCTATGCCCCATTTATCAATGAAGAAAACGGCAGTACCGTGCGCCGCAACAACTCCAGGTGCAACAATTGCGTAAGGGCCAATATCTGGAGAATATTAGCAGGAGATGGAATGGGTATGCTCTCCGGTGTGGGCGGTTGCCTCGCTATCCCGCCAGCCTGCGCAGTATTACTACCCACGCTCACCGCTATCGGCTCGGCCATAGGTCTGTTTGGCATATGCCCCGATTGCAGACCCTGATGCGGTTTTGCCAGTCATTATCCAAAAAGATAATACAGGTGCAATAATACATTGACTTAACCCCGGCTGCACAGTAGATTTCCGATTGTGTAACCGGGGTTAA
>JAAFIK010000017.1 GCA_013298665.1 Chitinophagales bacterium | reverse complement strand
CAAACACGGGTGCGTAAAAACAACGCCGATGAGAACCGACAAACGGGGTCATTACTGTGGGCGGATTTTATCCACCAGACCGCACGGCCTGTTTCCGGGTTTCTGCCCGACCCGCATTTGCATTGCCATTGCTTTGTGTTCAATGTCACGTGGGATGATATTGAGCAACGCTTCAAGGCGGCGCAGTTCCGGGATATCAAACGGGATATGCCGTATTATCAGGCATTGTTTCACAAACGGCTGGCCGATAAACTGGTGCAATTGGGATATCGCATTCGCCGCCGAAAAACCGGATTCGATGTGGAGGGTGTACCGGTGGCGGCGTTGGAATTATTTTCCAAACGCACGGACGAAATCGGTCGCATGGCGAAAGAACAGGGCATCACCGATGCCACGGCGTTGGATAAATTGGGTGCCTTGACACGGGCGAAAAAACAAAAAGGCCTGACCCTTGTTGACCTGAAACAGAATTGGCGCAAACAGATTGCCGAGGCCGGGTCATTGCAAAACGAAAATGATGTGCTGCGTATGAAAGGACAAAACCAAAGCAACGCACTCAGTCCGAAAGACTGTCTTGATTTTGCTCTCTCGCATTGTTTTGAAAGGGCATCGGTGATACCGGAACGTCGGGTTTTAGAAGCGGCGGTTCGGTTGGGCATCGGTGGCGATTGTAGTATTGAGGCGATTGAAGAATCTTTTAGAAATGATAAGCGTTTGGTCAAGCTAAGTGTTGATGATGCAATTCTGTACACCACAACCGAGATTCTGGCCCAGGAACAACGCTTGATTGAGCTGGCCGATATTGGAAAAAATAAGTTTGCGCCTTTTTGTACTACAACGCCCATACTTGAATTGACAGGCGACCAGGCAGTTGCCGCCACGCATGTCTTGACAACAACCAACCAAACTGCGGTCATTCACGGGCGGGCCGGAAGTGGCAAGACCACGCTCATGAAAGAAACCATCCGCTTGATTGAGAAGGCTGGGAAAAATGTTACAATTGTTGCCCCGACCGCCGAGGCCTCCCGTGGTGTATTACGGGATGAAGGGTTTGCCAACGCCGACACGGTTGCATCATTGCTTGCCGATACAATCAGGCAGAATGAACTCAAAGACCAGGTGTTGTGGGTTGATGAAGCGGGGTTATTGGGATTGACCGATATGCTGGCCTTGTTCGAGTTGGTTACCACCCAAAACGCACGGTTTATCTTGAGTGGCGATACACGGCAACATGCCGCCGTGGTGCGGGGCGATGCGTTACGCATGCTGGAGTCATTATCAGGCATCGAGTTTATCGGTGTCAATCAAATCTACCGCCAAAAAAATGAACAATATAAAGCGGCGGTTACGGCATTGGCGATGGGTAATGCGCAAACCGCTTTTGAGCAATTGGACAAAATGGATGCCGTGCATGGGATGAACCCGATGCAACCCACTAAAGAATTAGTGGATCATTATATTACCGCCATTAAAAAACGACAATCGGTTTTAGTGATTGCGCCAACGCATGCGCAAGGTGAAAGTGTCACCGCAGCCATCAGGGAAGCATTACGCAGTCGTAATTTGATTGGCGACACAGAAATTAACTTGACACGGCTGGTCAATCTGTCCCTGACCGAGGCGGAAAAAAAGGATTTAAGTCAATATAAACCGGGCGATGTCATCCAGTTTTCACAACACGCCAAAGGCATCAAAAAGGGTAGTCGCTGGGTTGTCAAAGAAACGGAACACAACGCTTTACGCATTGAAAGTAGTGAAGGCGAAACAAAAACGATTCACCTAAACAACGGGTACAGTTTTGAAGTGTACCAGCAAAAACAAATCGCCCTGGCAAAACATGACACTATCCGCATCACCCGCAATGGTTTTGATAGCACTGGTCGCCGGATGAATAACGGCCAGATATTAGAAGTTATGACGATTGACAAAAAAGACTAGGTTATCTTACGCAATAAAACGAGTAAGGTCATTTATACAGTACCGCATGATTTTGGGCATTGGGCCCATGCCTATTGTATCACCTCCCACGCATCACAGGGCAAAACCGTGGATGTGGTGTTTATCGCCCAGCCCGCCGCCACGTTTCCGGCCACAGATTTGAAACAATTCTATGTATCCGTCTCCCGTGGCCGGTTCGCTGTGCATGTTTTTACCGATGATAAAGAAGCTTTACTTTACCACGCCTCACAAATTCGGAACCGTACATCGGCACTGGAACTCCTGTGGCAGCAGAATGAAAGCAGCATTAGCTTTTATCAGAATCCTATAACACCAACCCATTATCCGCAAAGGAATAGTAATTCTCTTTGGTGATAATCAAGTGGTCAAGGACAGCGATGTCGAGCAACAGTCCGGCGGATTTTATTTTTTGTGTCAGGTCGGTATCTGCCTTGCTGGGGTGCAGATTACCCGACGGATGGTTATGCGCCAGGATAATGCTTGAGGCATGTGCTTTCAGTGTCGCTGCAAACAAAATCTTCGGATCAACGATGCAACTTGATATGCCGCCGCTGGATACGGGGACAAACCCCAGCACCGCATTGCGGCTATCGAGTAACAGGATTTTAAACTCTTCCAGCAATTCGATTTTGTTGTGATCCCACAACGCCATCAAAATATCATAGCTGTGCTGTGATTCAGTTATCACAGGCCGGTCGGCATAGGGAATTTTCGTGCGATAAGTCAGTTCCACTTCGGACACCTGAAACAGGCGTTGGATTATCAGCTGTGTCATGTTTTACCCTGTTGTTGTGGTGAAAAGAGTTTTTCAATGAAGGTTTTGAACCACAGAGATAGGCAGAGTTAAACAGAGATTTTTTGCATCCGCAGGGTGCTTTAAAAACACCGATGCAGAATAAATATCGCACTAACCGACTTACCACTTTCTCTGTCTATCTCTGTTTAGCTCTTGCGGTTCACTATTATTCAACCGTCAATCGTCAAAGTTTGTTTGGCCATCAACCCATCATTCACATCTTTGTGGCCTTCATAGAGGTGATTCATTTTTTTGTGTTGCAGATTATCCTGTGATGCGAAAAATTCATGCAAGATGGTTGTTGCCTCCCGCCCGGCCTTGTCATTATCCAGCCACGTATAAGCCACACGATAGCCATAGTTTTTGATATACGGTACAGCATGTTTCAAACAGGCCAATGAATTCAGCACAATCACATCATCATTAAACCGGGAGGCGTTATGCATGACCAATGCCGCCAGGTAATCCATAAATCCTTCAAATACATGAATACCCTGCGGTGTGGTGCGTGACCCACGAATAAAGCTGATGGTTTTTGTACCGACACAGCCTTTGAAAAACGGGTTGCGGATGTCGCAGCCGTTATCCTCGTTTAAAAACCCCAACGCAAAAAAGCGTTTCTGGGTTTGGTTGTTGAAGATTCGTACTTCTTTTAAATAGAGCTTTGCCAGGGGCAACGGAATGCAGCGTTTGTTCAGAAACTCAATCAGTGCCGGGTGTTCAACCGGTTTGCTGCTTTTGATGAACAACGGCGATGCTGTATCGCTGGGCGGGGTATAGGTTTCAATATTACGGATATCATTCACGCCGCCCGTCATGTTTTGCAGCCAGCGTAACGCATCGGCCACAGTGTGGCTTTCGCCGGATGTTTTCAAATACGTACAAACAAAATCAACGCTATCGCCGCCCTTGCCAATCCCGAAATCGTACCAGGAGTTTTTCTGGATATGAATGTGAAAACTGGCTGTTTTTTCTTGGCGAAAGGGGGAGTGATACCAAATCTCATGATTGTTCTGTCGTGTTGGGGTATGGCCAAGTGTGTCTAAAATCTGCGCAAGCGGAATGGCTTTCGCCCAAGAAATGTTTGGGGAAATAGTCATAGGACGTCTCCAAAAATAAATTATGAGGGAAGAAAAATGTGGCCGGAATTATTCGGCAGTCAATTGGTCGGCAAGAAATTGATCAAGCGCACTACGGCGATACCGCACGGAACGCCGACCCACTTTGATGGGATGTAAATCATACCGCTTGGTGCAATCCCACACCGCCAAGGTGCCGGGCGATACGTTCAGGTATTTTGCCGCCGCTTTGCGGTCGAGTAAGGGTTCATCGTTTTCACAAGGTAGGCTTTTTGTGGTCATGTTTTTTATCGTCATGATTTTTCTTTCTTGAAAAGTTGCAAAATGATTGCTGCAGTTTTTTTCTAATTATGCCGCCGCAATCTCGGGTCGGGGTGATAACGAACCGAGACAGAAAAAGTCAAGTAAAAAATTTATGGTTAATAACAAATAATACCCGTTAATGTAAAACAGGCGTTATCCGGCGTTGGTGCACCATACTTGGGTATTGTGCATCATTTTTCCTTTGTGCGGATTCGTTTGGGTGATTCGCCCCGATTCGCTATCCCGAATCCATAGCAGTGTGTGGGTTGGCACATCACCCTTTTACCCGGTTTAACCAGTTTTATTGATGTGCGGTTTTTTCCAAAGTCAATCCAAAACCTGTTATGCCCTTTCTCTCATTTTTTTAACGGGGGTATCTGTGCTAAAACAAGCCACAAAAAAAGGTCTGACATTAGAAGAATTGGAAAGGTGCTACATCATCGCTGCGCGGATTGTCGCTGACTATGGAGATGCCTATTTACCCGTTTTTGAACGCATGAAATACGAATTGGAAAAAGCCAAGAAAACGGAAGGATTGAAGGCCTTGGCCATTGCTGTTACAAAAGAGAACAGGGGGCATTGACAAGGCCAAAACAATACACAAAAATAGACACACTGCAACACACATGAAAAAATGATGGATAAAATAAGTGTTCTATATCAACAAGATAATATAGTGGTGAAATTTGATTGAATCCTGCTGGGGTCGCCAAAATTATGTTTATATATGTTACCGATAAACGATTTAAGTGGTTCAAAGTAAACGACTGAAAAAATGGCCTTGACATTATGGGCGGTTAACTGGTATTCTAAAACAATACACATGACCATACACCTAAGCGGCTACAAGCCCCCCCCCGGATGACCATGAAACATATCCTGCGAATCAATGGGCGTTATTACTATAACCGGCGGGTGCCGGAAGAGTTATTAGGCCTCGATGAACGGCGATTGATTCGGGTCGCCCTTAAAACCGATAGCCGGGATTTGGCCATACGCAAGGCCCATATCTATAACGAGCAGATTGAAAAATACTGGAAGAAACTTATTCAGACCGGGCAGCACCACACCCAAAACGAGTACCAGAAAGTCATTCACATCGCACGTTTGCAGGGCTTTGCCTATATGCCGAATGACCAACTGGCCACTATGCCACCGGAACAGATTGCGGCACGGCTTGCCCTTGCCGACAACAAGGATAACACGGATGAAATTAAAGCCTTGTTGGGCGGCGTACAGCCCACGGCAATCGAGTTAAAAGAATTACTCGCCGCTTACTGGCCCTTGGCGGGGGATAAGGCGATGCACAAATCGCCGAACCAGTTGCGCAAGTACAAGGCACCCCGTATCAAGGCGGTGAATAATTTAATCGCCGTGATTGGCAACAGGAAACTGACCGAATTGACCCGTGACCATATCGTGGCGTTCCGGGCGTGGTGGATTGAGCGGATTGAAACACACAAAATGTCAGCGGGAAGTGCAAACAAAGATTTCATTCACGTCAAATCCATTGTGGAAGCGGTGAACGAGCATTTGAAACTCGGTCTTGATACACCGCATCTGTTCAGAAAAATAACACTGCAAGACCGGTTTACACAGGCGCGTATGCCGTTTGACACAAATTTTATCCGTGATGTGTTGTTGAAGCCAGAAAATTTATCGGGGCTGAACCATCAGGCAAAATGGTTTTTGTACGCTATGGCCGAGACGGGCGCAAGGATTTCGGAGCTGACCGGGCTGCGGCCACAGGATATTGTCATGGATGTGGATGTGCCGCATATCAGTATTGTTGACCGCCCCGACAAGCCACTTAAAACGCCGCACAGTCAACGGAAAATCCCTTTGGTGGGGTTTGCACTGGATGCGTTCAAAGCCTGTCCTGATGGGTTCCCGCATTACCATGACCGACCCGACAGCCTGTCGGGGGTGGTGAACAAATATCTACGTGCGCATCATTTATTACCGTCGGATAAACATTCCGTGTACAGCTTGCGACATAGTTTTCAGGACAGGATTTTATCGGTCAATGCGCCCGACCGCATCCAGGCCGAGTTGATGGGACACAAATTCCACCGACCCATGTACGGCGATGGCGCAACCCTGGCGCATAAATTGGAATGGATGGAAAAAGTGCGGGTGAAATAAAGCATCTAATAGTCAATAGAGATTTGCCTTACCTTTGCAATCCAAAACTTATTTAGAAATTTACATCTTTCAAAGCGTAAATCACCTAAGCCAGCATAATGAGAATTAAAGATTATCTTATTGTAGTAACTATCGTTCTGGTTATACTTCTCTTTTGGATTGTTCTTGATGAGAAAAGGAAAAGTAGGTTAAAAGATAAAGTAATCGAACGATTGACCGATGAAAATGAAGAAATTAAGCGAGCCTATTTGGATTTGTTCCAGCAATATCTGCTCTTAGAAGAAAACACACCAAATGAAATTGTTGCAGAACTCGAAAAGCTAAAAATACAAGCCGACAGTTTAGGGAAAGATGCACATATTGAATTAAGCTCTGTCATTGAAAATGTGAGGAGTGGTAAAGGCGAAAAAGCGGTCAGGGAATTGGCAAAGATTATTGAACAGGCTTTGAAAGATAAAGCAAAAAAGGATAGTGCTTTTAAAGCTAAGCCAACACTTTGTAACTTACTTGACTATGCCAAAAACTGTAGTTGGATAAATCCAATAGAGCATGCTTACGCACATTTAATCAGGGATATTCGCAACCGAGAAAGCCACGAATTGAATGTTCAAGAGCCGAGTTATAAAGTCGGATTAGCCATTTTTGCTGGTATTCAAATCCTTTATTCGCTTCAACAGCGCTAAGATAGCCTAATTTCTATCCCGTTCTCTCTCCTTCCCTTTTTGCTGTGCTTGTTTCATCTGTGCCAGGATTTTTTCTTTGTCGCGTTGTTTTTTGCCGTCCTGCAGGCCGGAGTAATAATCATTTGTCCGGTCGTTTGGGGAGGCCATGATTTTCTTCATCAATTCCGGCTCGTGTTGGCTAAGCAGATACCCGGCATTAAAGCCCTTGATATAGTTTTTCTCGTTTTGTATTTCCATCAGAATGTGTCTTTGGCGTGTTGAGATAAATAATCGTTGATTGAATCGACATCGTACAGGATAATTTTCTTTTCTGGCTGCGAAAACCGAATACTGCCTTCGTCCCGCAGTTTTTGCAGGGTGGTCTTGCTTTTAATCCGCATCAGGGCCATGGCTTCTTCGCCCGATACCCATTTATCTTGGTAAGAAAATTTATCTTTTAACTGGTCAACGACTTTTTCCACAAGCGTATAAAAGGCCGTTTCTTCAAGGCAGATGACATCCATGGTGTTGGGTCTTATTTTGACTATGAAGTTAGGGGATTTTTCGATTCCAGTGCCTGTTTTTACCACGAAGACACGAGGGTCACAAAGATTTTTTTAGCGACATTTTGAAGGTTAGAAGATTCTTTTTTGCATCCAGGCTTGGCCCGGATGATTTGAAGCGATGGATATAAAGCAGTACAAAATAAGCCGATTTACCATCCTCTTAAGAAGTTCTAACCTTCGCTACCAAACGTCCAATGGCTCCACATTGCCGGTCTCTTAGTGTTCTTAGTCGTTCAAAAATGGCCTTTGCGTGCAAATTGCGTGCAAATAAAAAGCAGCTATGAAACACCTTCATAACTGCTTGATTTTCAGTGGGCCCACCTGGGCTCGAACCAGGGACCACCTGATTATGAGTCAGGTGCTCTAACCAACTGAGCTATAGGCCCGTGCCCCATAAAATTCAGGGGCGGCTGCAAAGATAATAAAATGCATGATAAATTGCCAAAGAATGGGTCTTAAACCCGTGTAAATTGATTTTTCAGGGGTGTTCGGCAGCTTACGGCAAATCGGGCTAACAGCACTGGCTTCCGGGTATGACCTTATCTTTGGCGTATGAATCGTATAGAAAATATCATATTTGACCTTGGGGGTGTTTTGCTTGATATTGATTTTGAACGTACCCTCCGGGCTTTTGAAGAAATTGGTTTTACCGATATCGCTGACCAGTTTAATTTACACCAAAGTGCTGGTCTTTTTGCAGATTTTGAGAGGGGGAAGATCCAGAATGAAGATTTTTTAGATGCGCTTGCAAGAAAAACAGCTACCCCGGTGAAGCATGAAGCGCTGCTCAGGGCGTGGAACAGTATCCTGACCGGCTTCAGGAAAGAAAGCGTTTTTCATTTGCGCCATCTTGCAGAAAGATACCGGTTATACCTGCTGAGCAACACCAACCACCTTCATTATATTGCTTTTTCTGAATATTTTATACGGGATACCGGCCTGGTAAAACTGGAAGACTGTTTTACAAAAGCCTGGTTTTCGCATGAACTGGGTCTTCGTAAACCCAATGCTGAAATTTATACAACTGTGCTTGCGGATGGACGATTAGCCCCCGAAGCAACATTATTTATCGACGACCTGGCATCGAATATAGCCGCTGCGGCTAAACTGGGGATACAGACGCACCAATTATTACCAATGGAAAGAATCGAGAACCTGGGCTTATAAATTTACCTTACCTCTTCGAAATCGATATAATCGTCGTTTTTCCCGGGTCGCTGTTTAGTTTCTTCTTTGGTATAGCTTGTTTGGGCATGCTGCTGCTGGTTCATCTGTTCCTGCATTTTTGACTGCATATCACCAAACTGCTTTTTCACCTGCTTTGTTGTGTTATACACGGGAATAATAAAGTCGAAAATCAACTTGTAGATCATGTAAAACACAAAAAGTTCTATAATGACTCTGAAAAGATTCATACTGCAAAGGTAAGTGAGTGCGGGCGATTTGAAATGAGAACCTGTTTCTGCGTAAAATAACAGAGAAGGCTGGCAGATTGCTGAGGGATAATAAGTGAACCGGCAGCATCCCGCAAATCCGGCTTCTGCCCCCGGACAGTTTTTATTATGCCTTCCGGCCGGCATACTTAGCTGCGATATTTTTATTGTCAGCGCAATGGTTCAGCGATGACCACCCCTCACAAACGGACTTGCTATATGAGGGAACGGTATCATAAGTATACAGGTATTTTATTTGTTACAGCTATATCCGATATACCTGCTGTTTTGAAATACATTGACCCTAACGGTTAAACCTACGCTTAACAATCCGCCCTGATTCACCTGTACAATGAATCCCCGCACTTATACATTCCTATCTGTTTGGTCGATTGTATTGTACATATTTGTACCGGCGAAATATTTTGCCACTCAAAAACGGATCAATATGAAGCGACTCTTAACCCTATTGCTGCTGCTGGCCGGGCTTGCAGGCCCGGGTGTACAAGCGCAACTCAACCAGGTCAAAATTGTAAGCCTAACGGTAAAAAGCCAACTGCCGGCAAAGATTGACGACTGGGGTAATACGTCCGGCGCATTGCTTATGGTGGCTCAACGCGTACCGGGTACCCAGGTGCGGGAACTGAAACTGGTGATACAAATCAAGAGCAATGGCAATACTATTTGTGGCAACGCCAGTACCAATGGCATACCTGTGGGTGACCTGACCACCCGAACATTCAGTACCGCAGAGCTCACGGGCATGTCTGGTAATTGCCGTGAGCTTAAGGATGGGAATTATTCGTTTTGTGCCCAATTTTTCAATATCGATAAAGTAGCCGTAAGTCAGGAAGTATGCCGTGAGTTCAGGGTGGAGTCGCCCAGGGCAGCAGATTATTCACGACCAACCAATATTTTTCCGGTCGACAAAGCCATTCTCCGGCCCGGAGATGCGAGGGTGATTAATTTTAAGTGGAGTCCCGTTGTACCTCCTCCACCCAACCGGGATATCATTTACCGGCTCAGGGTATGGCAGTTAATGCAAGGTCAGAACAGTACACAGGCTATGCGTTCCAACCCACCCATTGTGGAAAAGGAAGTAAATGCCCAACAGCAGGCCGTTGTCAACGATCTCTATACCGGGCCCTGCAAGCCGCCCTATATCTGCGACTTCATATGGACGGTTCAAGCCACTAACCGGGAGGGTAAACCTTATGGCGAGAACAATGGGATGAGTGAGCCTACCATATTTAAAGTAGGCAATAACATTGATATCCAGATTGACAGCCTGCTGGTAGGCTGCTGTGAGAAAGGGAAACAGAATATTTTTATCCGTGTGAAAAATAATCTGTTGAATAATGTTAGTATAACAGCAATCAAGTATGAAATAAATGGTGCCGGCCCTTCCATTACCCTTACGCCGCTTACGCCCGCACTACCGGTAACGATTAGTGGTAATGGAACACAGGATTTTACTTCATCCATCAACTGTATTGACAACCTCAGTTCCCTGAAATTTCTGGTGGATGCAGAAGATGTAGCTGATCCGGATAATAAGGAAACAGAAGTAGGCACCTACACGCTCAAATGCAGGTGTTCGGCTTGCGACAGTGTAAAAATACAGGTACCCGATCAGGCTGATATTATTGCAGATGCCAACGGGAATCTTATACTCAACACCAATATCGCCATCTCTCCCAAGCCGGTAAAAAGCATACGCGGGGAGTTGGTCTATTTTGAATACAAGCCTGACAGTGATGATTGTATGCTGTGCAATAAAGACAGTAAAACCTTTGGCAACTTCATATCGGCACAGTTCAATAACCAACCGGCAGGACTGCCATGGCCGCATACCACGGAATGGAACAGTGCTAATACAAATGGCCAGGTGATTACGGGTATGCCACTCCAGTTTACGATCAGTATGCCCCCTACCGTCAAGTGCTGCGCAGCCGTAGTAAAATGGTGTATCCGTTATGTAGTGACGTTCAGCGATTGTACCGTTTGCAATAAGCTGGTTTGTTATACCCACACAAAAAAGTGCGACTGTAAGTAACCCTGAACATTAAAACAAGTACAATGAAAAAGTTAATATATATACTCGCCATTCTTTTACTGCCAGCCTCAATTGTGGCGCAAGGCCCGTTAACCTGTTGCCCTGATTTTGAGCTGAAGCAGGATTATACCCCACCCTGCCGGGGTAATTGTAAGGAAGATGGCAATCCAGCGGGTGGCGGAACTGCAAACGGTGCGATGATGGTATCCTGCCGAAGTACACATAGTTATACTGTAATACCTAATCTTCCGGGTTATACCTATACCTGGACAGTTACGGGAGGCTCACCCACGAGCTTTACAGGAAACCCTGTCAATATTACCTGGGGCAGTGGTACCAGTGTACAGATACAGGTGGTGATTACGGGACCTGGAGGTACCTGTGTTAAAAAAATTAACCGGAAGATATGCCTTGTTGAGGGGCCAATCGCCAAGTTTACCGCTGCGCCCAATCCTGTCTGCACAGGGACCCCTGTTTTGTTCACCAACATATCCACCGGCGTTGTTTCATCATTCAACTGGAACTTTGGCGACGGCAATCAGCAACAGGGTACTACACCTACAACTACACATGCCTATACCATTCCCGGTACCTATTACGCTGTGCTTACCGTAAAAGGTGACACCACTCAAGGCGGTTGTGGTTGTATCAGTACAGACACTATAAAAATTGTAGTAAATGCGGGTAATGGTCTGCAGATTATTCCTGTCTCCTGTAAAAGAATGTTTTGTCCCGGAGATACAGCTACGTTCTGTGCGGTAAACTGTACCGGGCCTTTTACCTGGACGGTTACCGGCGGTACTCCGGCTACGGCTACCGGCAATTGTATCAAAGTTACCTGGAATGCCAACAGCCCTGTACCTGCTTCTGTGAGTGTAACGGCGAGCAGTTGCCCTGCCGGTTGTGGCAATACGGCAACCCTGCAGGTACCCGTTCTTTTCCCCACGCTGCCCATCAGCGGCAGCCAAACCGTATGCCCCAACACTTCCACCAATTATTCACTACCGTCAATGCCGGGCACATTTTATATGTGGACGCTGAGCGGTGGCGGACTTATCGTTGGCCCTGACAGTAATACCAATAATATCAGTATTCATTGGAACAACCTGCCCGCGGGTGGCGGACCTTATACGATTACCTGCAATTACCACAACCCCATTACAGGCTGTAAGGGTACGGCCACCACGCAGGTCTATATCAAGCCACCATTTGTTATTGGCTTTACACCTACTTCCTGTGTGGGCTATCCCTTCAACTATAGCAATATCAGTATGGTTTCGGGAAATGCGAACTGGACGATCACACCGGGCAGTGGTTATACCGTATCCGGCTTAACCAATGTTCCGAATATTTCGGGTACCTGGACGGCTGCCAATACTTATACGATCAGTGCCACCCCGGTCATTACAGCAAACTATTGCAGTTATCCTTCGTCAATAGTGGTTACCGTAAACCCTATCCCTGTTCTGAACCCCATAACGGGTAATAATAAAGTGTGTAAAGGCAGTACGCATATTTACAGCATCAGCAGCAATATTACCGGTGGTACATTCAACTGGAGTTTTACGGGTGCTGCATCATCGGTACCGATGGGTTCGCACAATGATTCCGTACAGGTTACGTGGGACAACAGTGGTACTTATGCCATCATTGTAACCCAAACAGTTAAGGGTTGTACTTCACCTGCACAAACGCTTATGGTAAATGTATTGGGTAACCCATCCATCGCGCCCAACCCCGGACCATTCTGTATGGATGGCAGTACTACATTTACTGCGTCACCAGTGCTGTCTCCGGGCAGCTATACCTGGACGATCAACAACAGTCTCGGAGCATTGGTATCGCCTCAGGGGGGTAATACAATGAACGTACAGTGGAATGGTGCCATCGCTCCGGGCAGTGCGCCTGCCACCATAGCGGTAACTAACCAGTGTGGTGTGAGCGCCAGTACTACTGTATCCGTTATCACCCCTAACCCAATTGCAATTAGTCAATCCGGCGACCTTTGCAATCCAACCGGTGTACAGATGACAGCTACAAGCGGCTTTACGGGTTACGCCTGGTCGGGTCCATCGGTAAGCAGCCCTTCCGGCAATACCGCCAATGCTCTTGCGCCCGGTCTTTATACGGTTAATGCACAGGGAACCAATGGCTGTCCCGTACATGCCACCACATACGTGATACCCAAATACCTGCCGCCGGTAACCATTACCGCTAATGGCGCGCCGCTGAACTACTGTACCAGTAATACCATTAACATTAATTTTACGGCATCTTTTTCTTCTCCCTATACCGGATGCACTTACCAGTGGTTCCAGAATGGCTCGCCCATGGCCGGACAAACCAGCCCGGCGCTAAATGTGGTAAATGCCACCCTGCAGAACAATCCTGGCTCCAATATCTTTTATGTAAGGGTAACTTGTGGTGGCTGCGTAGTACTCTCCAACCAATTGACGGTGTCAATCGGAAATTGTCCACCAACCAATAATTGTCCATTCGGCAGTATCCGGGTAAGAAGACCAATGGCTCATGTTGGCGGTGGCTTTGATGATGAAACTACATTACCAGCCAGCCTGGGTACAGTAAACATTACAGCACCAGCCAACAGCAGTATCCTTTGCAGCGGCACAGGCACATTCAGTTCTACCTATACTCTTGGGGATCCTTCATTCAGTGTGTCACAAACGATCTGGGAATTTGGCGATGGCACCAGTACCAGCGGATCACAAACCGGATCGGGCACAGGGCCATACAACAACACCGCCACCCATACTTACAACAACTGTGGTACTTATATGGTCGTTATGCATGTATGGGTAAACTGCAGTGCCGGTGTTTTTTGTCATATGAGTGATACGATACAGGTAACTGTACCAGCAGTTGCAAAATTTGCCACGACGGTAAATTGTAATAAAGTCTTTCTTCAGGATCTTTCTTCTGTTTGTCAGACCTCCTGCAATTTTACTTATCAATGGACGGCTACCGGGCCGGGTACAGTAAGTTTTGCACCGGCAGCAAGTGGGTTGTACACGTCAATGGCCAATCCGACGACCATGACGGCTTCGGCTTCGGGTAGTTATACCATTACCCTGACATTGAACTCAGTATCCTGTGGTTGTACCGTAAGTTATACGCAAACCATCACCATCAACCAGCCCAATGCGAGCTTCACTCCCCCGGCAACAGCCTGTGCGGGTACACCGGTAGTCTTTACGGCTCCGGGAGGTGCCAGCTTTTACAATTGGAATTTCGGCGATGGCTATCAGTCAAACCTTAATCCCGCGACGCATGCTTTCGCCGCCCCTCCGCCCAACAGCAGTAATGTTACGCTTACTGTAACAGATGCCAATGGCTGTGTAGCTTCGCAAACCCTTCCGGTAAATATATTACCTCCCTTAACTGTAGCATTAACGGGTGCGCAGGATATTTGTCCGGGGCAGTTGATAACCCTGGGTACCAACCCTGGTGGTTTTACTGCATATCAATGGTTTTATAATGGCAACCCGGTTACGGCAATCGGTAATTTCCCCAACTATACCACCGGCATACCCGGCGAGTATTGGGTATCGGTAACGAGTAATGGGGGTGGTTGCCAGGCCACATCGGCGCATGTCATCATCAAACTGAAGCAGGCACCCATTGCTGATATACAGCCTGTATCATTGGTTTGTCTGTCGGGAGGATCGGGGTTCGCTACGCTCTCCAACGCTGTGCAGCAATTAAGTACTGATTATGGATGGACCGTTCTGAGCGGACCGGCAGTGAGTTTCTCGCAAAACAACAGTAACCCGGCTTTTACTACTGTGGCCAGCTTTACGACTCCGGGAGATTATATCATTGAGCTGACGGCTACGAATACTATAACAGGATGTAAGACAAAGGATACGGTTTGCCTGAAGGCTTATCCTTCTCCTGTATTTACCACCACAGGCACTACGTCCGGATGTGCGGGTACAAACTATACCTTTACTGCGGCTCCCCCTGCTGCGTACAGTTATCTCTGGAGTAATGGTGTGAATGGATCCAGTATGATTACTTCAATTGCGGGTAACTACTCAGTAACCGCAACGGATCCTGTAAGTGGTTGCCAGCTTACAAAATACGCGGGAACCATCAACCCTTCTCCGGATGTCAGTCTCTTTCCGATTTCGCAATGCGATACACTATGCGATACCGTGAAACTTGTACCACCACTGGCACTGATCGCTGCCTATCAAACCTATGGCATCTATACCATCAAATGGTACGATGGTGCCACACTGATCCATACGGGGCCATTCCTGAACCTCAATACACTTGTACCCAACCCTGGTCAGCATAATATCCATATTGTGGTAACCAATGGTTTTGGCTGCAGCAGCACATCAGGTAACTACAATGTATACGTAAGACCCTGCGGTGGTTGCGATTGTTCGGGCAGTAAGTGGGGAGACAGGTATATCACCATCGGGCCGGTAAAAAAGCCACTGGAGTGCAATACAGGGATGAAGCTTGAATGTAACAAGCCTTATACCATCAACGCAGGATATATCTGTAAGGATCCTAAAAAATGTCCCGGTAAAGTTACGTACAGTCTGCTGCAACCGGACAATACAACTGTAACGGGTAACGTACCTTTCACCTTTACCCCAACCCAGAATGGCGTTTACGTAATGACACTTTATGGCTGGTGTGGCGATAAAATATGCGATAGCTGTATCATTAAGTTTGAAGTAACCTGCGCGGATTGCTGTAAGGGCAGCTACTGGAAAGATGGCCCTTACTGGATCAATAATACAACAGGATTTAAGGATAAAATTGATTGTGAAAAAGGTGGTAGTAAAACTTATGTCATAAGCGGAAAAGACTGTAATACCACATTCAGCCTTGGTGGTACTTTTATTTGTGGGGGTAATTGTCCGCCAAAAGTGATTTACACTTTATACGACATCAATACCAATGCAGTCATTACTACGGGTACCAACAGCCTTACGATACCAGTGAGCCTGCCCAATGGCGGGTACTACATAACCATACAGGCTTATTGCGGGGATATTATCTGTAGTGAGTGTAAGATCATTATTAAAAAGGATTGCCCGGAAAAGCCATGTAATTGTAAAGGCAGTAAGTGGGAAACCATTTCACTGCAGGAAGGGATTATGCCAGCCAAAGACACGAAGGCAGCCGTAACTGGTGTTGGTAATAGCAAACTGGTATGTGGTAAAACCTATCCACTGAAATGCAACCAGCCTTATACCATCAATGCAGCATATATCTGTTCGCAAGCAGATTGTGCAGGTAATGTGCAGTACCAACTGACGGCACCCAACAATACTGTTACTTCGGGTGCTGTACCCCTAAGCTTTACCCCTAACCAGACCGGTACCTACACACTGATACTTTATGGCTACTGTGGTACTACACTTTGTGATAGCTGTGTAATCAAGTTTACAACGGAGTGTGTACCACCACCTTGCTGCCCCTATGGCATTAAAGTAAATGATGCGGCGGTACAAACCACAACACTTGCCAATCCTGCAGCCACTATAGCCAGTACAAGTTTTGGATTTTCCGGGCCAGCGGGTAATCTTTTTACCGAAGTGCGCGCGGAGGTGGTGAGTTATACCCTTACCGATAATTTCAATACCGAATGCCTGTCTTGCAAAAGTTACCCCTACACCTGGGCCAGTATATACAAGCCGGGTAATATTGGTACCCTAACGCCGCAGATTACCCTTTACAATACAGCTACAGGAAGCTTTAATCCTTCGGGAACTGGTATGTACCAGAACCCGAGGGAGGTAAGCTGGAACAGCACTGTGCCATTTCCGCTACCATCAGCCATCAGCCTGTCGTTCCTTCTGCCACCTGGTACTGTACTGCCTTGTTGTGAGATCAGGGCAAAAATCTGTGTAAAGTTTACTTTCAGGGATAAGGATTGTAAAGAGTGTGAAGTAGTGTCTTGTTTTGAGGTACTGCTCCCTAAAAAATAAAACCAGCCGCTATGCAATTGAATAGACTGATCATACCCGCTGTTGCTTGTTTGCTGCTTTCAACAGCGAGGTCGCAGAACCTGAAAAAAGCAGTCCAGATTTCAGGTACAATGGGTGTTAGCTATGAAGGCTATGGCCTTACCCGCAACCCGGCGGGCTGGACGGGATTCAACCCGCGTAAGCCCTGGAACCAGTTGCGCTTCAGCTTTACACCAACAATGAAGTTTGGCAAAAACTGGTCGATCCCGTTCAATATCAACTTTGCAACAAAGGCCACCAATTTTGCCGGGCCATACAGTGGTATTGGTAAGCAGAATATCGGCCAGTTCGTCACCAATCCCATGAACAGTTTCGGCATCAACCCTTCCTATAAATGGGCAGAACTGCAATTGGGTACACAATACCTCAACTATTCAGAACTTAGTACAGGTGACATCGGTGTATTTGGTGCAGGGTTCGACCTGAAACCCGGTGCTTACCGCATCAAGTTCTTTACCGGGGTGTCACAGCGCGCGGTCAATTTTTTCACCGGCTCCCCGGCCACCACCGGCGCATACACAAGGCACAACTGGATGTTTCAGATCGGGAAGGAAAAGGAAGGTAAATACCTGGTGGCTTTAAATTTTGTTAAGGCCAAGGATAAGGTCTCTTCCCTCGCAGTTCCCCCGCCCCTGGTAACTCCGCAGGAAGGCTTTACCACCAGCCTCGTTACAAAGATCTATTTTAAGGCCGGCTGGTATTTTACAGCGGAGGGCGCACAGTCTTTCTATACCAAAGACTTAAACGCCCCGCTCTCAACCACCGTCAATTCTTTCAAACCCTTTATTGAAGGCCACACTTCCACCATCCGCGACTTTGCCGGTGAGGGCAGTATCGGCAAACGCTCCTCATTGTTCGACATTGGGGTAAAGTTGAAATTTCTGGGTGCGGGCTTTCAAACCCCCGGCTATCCCTTCCTTCAACCTGACCGGCTCGATTATACAGTAAATACCCGGATCAATACCTGGAAACAGAAAATGAATATTGTAGCCAGCGTAGGACAGCGGGTAAACAATGTAAGCAATACCACCCTGCGCGCCAAACAACTGATTGGCAATATCAACTGGTTTACCCAATTCAATGACAACTGGAGCCTGAATCTATCCTACAATAATTTTGGCTTCCAGGCACCAGGAGGGATCAACCCTTATGGCATCAAAAATGTAAGTAATGATCTTGGTATCAATCCTTCCTATAGCTGGAGCAACAGCAGCATGAGCCACTTGCTGAGCCTGAACTACAACTACAGCAAGTACGATGAACGCGATGTGATGACAGGACTGCTTACCAGTAATAATACACACATGGGCTTGCTTACCTATGTGCCCACCTATTTCAATAAAGACCTGACCCCCGATTTCAGCGTACTGTACTTCTACAACAACTTCCCGGGTTTCAAAACGGCCTTGCTTACCCTCAGCAGCGGAATCAGCTTTTCCGCTGCTCAAAAGAAACTACGTCTTCGCGGACAATTGCAATATACACTGGGTAAGAACAACAGTTTCAGCAGCAGCAACAATTTTATTGCTTCTGCCAATATCGACTGGAAACTCAATGAACGGCTTACCTGGAGCAATTTTATGGGAAGCAATTATTATAAATATGGCAATGAGATTACGCCAGCGGGAGCCAGTTATCTGGAAAGCAACCTGCGTACCGGCTTGCAATACCGGTTTGGAAAATAAATAAAGGCAAATAAAATATCATACAATGAAATATCTGAGCCATATACTTTTTTTTCTCCTTATAGGCACGACTGTATCTGCCCAGCTCAACATCAGCCTTGTGGTGAGTGCCACGCCCCCGGGTACGCTCAGCGATTGGGGTAATCGGAAAGAGGTTTTTACCCTTCTGGTATTCAACCCACAGGGTACTATACCCCGAAAAGCCATAATTAAAACAACATTATTGGGGGCAAATGGTAATATTGCAGGATCAACCGACCTGGCAAGGGCTATGCCTTTCAGTTTCCCGGGCGGCAACACCATCCTTGGCGCCAACGACGCTCTTCCTTTGGGGACGATGGTATTTACAGGGAAGTATAAAGCCTCGCTGGAGCGGACTGGAAAGTTGCCGGCTGAGGTCTATATAATTTGTGTGCAGTTGGTATCTCCGGTTGATTTTGTACCCATTACCGAGGAGCGTTGCAGAAATTTCAGTATTGCTTCTTATCAGTTGCCCATTGCCGTTATGCCCTTTGATGGATCGGTGCTTGATGCTGCGCATGCTCAGACAGCTATTACATTCCGCTGGACTCCTCTGGCGCCGGTTACGACACTGGCACCCACATACCGCCTCCAGGTATTTGAGGTTCTGGAAGGACAAAAGCCCATGCAGGCATTCCGCAGCAATCCACCTCTGGTGGATAAAGACATACGGGGTACCACCCAGTATATCTGGCAGCCCCAATTGAATATGACGGTTTGCAGTAATTGCCCGGACAGCGTAATGCCGGTGAAACAATTCATCTGGACCATACAAACGCTTGATCCCCGGGGATTGCCCGTCGGTGATGGTAATATTAACAATGATGGCAGGAGCCAACCCATATTATTCCAGGTACAGCCTGCCAAACGGAAGTCTGCAGCAAGAGCCACATTATGGCTAAACACACGGGGAGTGTATGCTTAAGCGATTGGTATCACCAACGGGATGTGTATCAAATAAAGGGCTGCTTTTCAGCAGCTCTTTTTATTTTTGCAGATGAGCGGACAAAAACTGACAAAGGATCAGGCACTGCAAAAAGTAAAACAATATTGTGCTTACCAGGAGCGTAGTCATAATGAGGTAAAAGAAAAATTATACGGTTATGGATTATACTCCCGGGATGTGGATGAGGTACTGGCAACGCTGATTACTGAGAACTATCTCAACGAAGAGCGCTACGCTGAAGCTTTTGCCGGTGGCAAGTTCAGGATGAAAAGCTGGGGACGGATAAAGATCAGCTACGAATTGAAACAGCGGGGTGTAAGCGCGGTTTGTATAAAGAAAGCACTTGCACAGATCGATAATGATGATTATGCTGCTGCACTCGAAAGACTTGTGACAGAAAGATGGCAGCAGCTAAAGGGAGAAACCAATATCTTTATCAAGAAAAAAAAAGTACAGGGCTGGCTTTTGCAGAAAGGTTTTGAGGGGGACATGATCAGGGAACAACTCGATATTTTATCCTGAGACGACAGCTTTTGCTATTCAACTTACTGTTTTCAGCGACAAAACTTTATTACAATGTCATCACTTACCATTACACTGATACAAACAAATCTTGTCTGGGAAGACAAGGTTGCTAACCTTAGGATGCTGGGTAATAAGATCAGCAGTATAGATCCCGCAACAGAATTACTCGTGCTGCCCGAAATGTTCAGCACGGGCTTCAGTATGCGGCCTGCTGAACTTGCAGAAAAAATGGATGGACCAACCGTAACATGGATGCGGCAAAAAGCGATGGAGATGAAGATCATCATGGCGGGCAGCCTTATTATTGAAGAAGAAGGAAATTATTACAATCGCCTGATATGGATGCTGCCGGATGGCCGCCATGGTCAATATGACAAGCGACACCTTTTTGCCTTTGCGGGAGAAGACAAGCATTATACTGCAGGCAACAGACGTGTGGTAGCTTCTGTAAAAGGTTGGCGTATCAATCTGCAGGTATGTTATGACCTGCGTTTCCCGGTATGGGCGAGACAACAGCCTACCGAAGGCCAGCCAGAATATGATCTTTTGTTATACGTAGCCAATTGGCCTCAGCGGCGTAACCATGCATGGAAAACGCTCCTGCAGGCGCGGGCTATTGAAAACCAGTCTTATGTGATAGGAGTTAATCGTGTGGGGGAAGATGGAAACGGAATTTACCACAGCGGCGATAGTATGGTGGTGGATGCCCTTGGTGAAACGCTCTACCAGAGGGCTGATGCGGAAGACATCTTTACGCTTACACTACAGAAGCAGGATCTTGCAACGGTACGTGAAAAACTGCCTTTTGGCAAGGATGCTGATGGATTTATGCTTATGGACTAAATGTTGGTTTACCCGTGGCTTTGTTTTTGATTAATTGCCGGATCACCTCCATTTTTTTATCATAGCCCTTTACCAATGCATCATAGCTGGGCCCCACATAAATATCGGGTGGTACTCCCAGCGATCCCGGCCCTTCTTTCGGCACATGATGATACTGCACCAACCGTACCAGCGGCAACCGTACACGCAGTCGGGTATTGGGAAGGGTAATATCCGGGATCATTACGCCGCTGTTGCCATGCCAGCCCCCACCGGCATTCTCACCAACAAGTGTAATGCCAGGCTGTCCCTTTACAGCATTGCAAAACAATGTGGAAGCCGAGAATGTGGGGCCATTGATGAGTACATATACATCTCCGCCAAAATGATCATTTGATTTGGGCTGGTAAATCCGCCGCTCCCAGAAACCAAAATGCCGTCGCCCGTCTGCTTTTCTTCTGGTAAAGAGGAACAAGCCAAGATTATTGAGAATCCCATTTTTGATATACCGTGTATAAGGCCGTAATGATCCTGCAGCCACTGTTGCCGAATCGGCAACCCGGAAAGGCTGGCGGCTGATGTATTTGGTGAGCAGGGTAGACATGCCGATTTTTCCACCACCATTGCTTCGCAGATCCAGCACAAGATTGGTGATGCCTCTCTTCGCGAGCGTACGGAACGAGCGTTTGAAAAACCTTCGCAGTCGCCCCCCGCTGAAAGTATTGAGCGTAATGATCCCCGTATTTTGTGCCGTATCAATTGTCAGCGAACGTAAAGCAAGCAGTGCTTGCTTCTTTCTTTGCCGCCGATTCATTTTTGTGAGTGGGGTAATCCTGTTTTTTTGAAGGGTATCTGCTGAAGGATCGTAGAATGGTATACTGGCAGTAGCTGCCTTACCGGTACTGTCAATATAACCAACAGTATATTTTTTGCTGAGTCCATATACCTGCCGGTGATAATAAGGAAAATTAGCACTCAGGCGCAGGTAGTTTACATTGCCGGCATACCCGTCCTGTGTCATATACCCAAACAGCTTATTGATGAGTGCCACAGGCGATTGGCTGTTTACCGAGGTGATAAGCGTACCCCTTTTCAGGATGGAGTCTTTACGGTTCAGGTTTCCTGTTACGACCATGGTATCATTCCATACCTTCATAAAAAGGGGGAAGGATGCAAAGCGCATACCAGATGCCCAGCGATTAAAGCCCCTGCTCATTCCGAAACTTGTGTGTCCGCAATGAATCTTATTGGTAAGCGGTGCCAGTACTTTCCAGCCAAACTCCATCTCTGTCATACTATCTGTAATGGCCTGGTAATACTGATTGAAATAATAATCCATACTGTCTTTACCCGTATACCAATAAAGTGAAGGGTGTTTTTTTTCGAGGATATTACGCAGCAGGGTATAATCTTGCTGTAAAACCTGACGTGCATATTTTTTAGCGGGATGATACACTTTTTTTGATGCAGAACAGGAAAACAGCAGCACAAGTACAGCAAAGAGGCCGGAAAGCCTCCATAATCGGCTATGCATATTGGGGGTACAGTCTTTGACAAATTGATGAAACAATCACGAGGCCTGAAGACGGAATTTTTTGCTGCGCATAACACTGTTTGAACATGAGATAATTTTTTGAATAGTAAACTTAAATTAATTCGGCAAAACCTAAAAGTTTTGTGGAGCCGGAACAGGCTTTCTTTGTGATTATGCCCCTCCGAGATGATTCCATCCCTGAGCAGTCAACTCATATTTGTTCCCGCCACGGGTAATGATGTGTTTACCCTCAGTGTGATCAGTAATGTACCCAATGATACTGATATCCGGGTTATTTTTTACCTTTTCATATAATGACTGATCCAGCGTGAAAACCAGCTCATAATCTTCACCGCCACTAAGGGCACAGGCTGTCGGGTCTATTTCAAGTTTATAGGCAAACTGTCGTGTTTCTTCTGCCAGCGGTATCTTGTCTTCATAGAGTAAACAGCCACAATTACTCTCGCGGCAGAGGTGCAGTAATTCACTGCTGAGGCCATCGCTGATGTCCATCATACTTGTGGGCATAACTCCCTCAGTAGCAAAGTATTCCACCACATCCTTCCTCGCTTCGGGTTTGAGCAGACGCCCCACGATATAGGCCTGGTTTTCAAGATCAGGCTGTGCTCCGGTCTCTTCAAATATTTTCTTTTCTCTTTCCATCAAGGTGAGTCCAAGAAAAGCGCCGCCAAGATCGCCACTTACACAAATGAGGTCGCCCTTTTTTGCGCCTGACCGGGTAACATATTTATCTATAGGTACTTCACCGATGGCGGTGATACTGATGATAAAACCTTTTTTTGAAGAACTGGTGTCACCGCCCACAAGATCGACCCCGTACTTTTCGCATGCAGCATAAACGCCTTCATAAAAATCCTCCAGTGCTTCAACACTGAACCGGTTACTGATGCCAATACTCACGGTAACCTGTGTAGGTGTAGCATTCATGGCATATATATCGCTCAGGTTGACCACGATTGATTTGTACCCCAGGTGTTTGAGCGGAGTATACCCCAGATCGAAGTGAATATCTTCCAGCAGCAGGTCGGTGCTGATGACCGTTTGCATACCTGCGTGGTCAATCACTGCAGCGTCATCACCTACACTTACAATGGTGGAAACATTCTTTGTCTCATTATTTTTCGTCAGGTGGCGGATTAAGCCGAACTCACCCAAACTGCCTATTTCTGTTCGCATCATAAAGCGTATCTTTTTTCTGTATTGTAATTTATGCGACTTCCGCACCATTGATTACAGCCCTGAGTGCTTCATGGAGCTGCCCATTGGTTGCGATAATATGTGGCTGATAAGGTGAAAAGAGGTTGCCGTCAAAATCTGTCACGAGTCCACCTGCTTCCTGTACCATAAGGAAGCCAGCCGCACTATCCCATGCCTCAAGATGGTGTTCGTAAAAGCCGTCAAAGCGACCCGCAGCCACCCAGCAGAGGTCGATGGCCGCACTGCCGAGGCGCCTGACGGGTATGCCAGCTTTAATGAGCCGGGATACTACCTGCAGCGGACTATTGGGCGATTCGGTATAACTGTAAGGGAAACCGGTGACCAGGCAACTTTTTGGGAGTGTAGCTTTAGTGGTAACTTTTACAGGCTTGCCATTTAGTGTGGCTCCTGCGCCGCGTTCTGCTACAAAAAGCTCATTCATAAGAGGGTTATACACGGCTCCAAGAATCATCTCCCCGTTTTTTTCAACCCCGATGCTCACTGCACAAATGGGAATATGATTAGCAAAGTTAACTGTACCATCAATCGGGTCAATGATCCATTTTATATCACTGTTCGTTGGCTGCGTACCTGTTTCTTCACTCAGGATGTAATGATCGGGAAATGTACTTCGGATGACATCAATAATCGCTTTTTCGGCCGCATGATCGGCTTCGGTAACCAGGTTGTTAACCCCTTCTTTTTCCGCAATCTGAAACTCGCGGGTAAAAAAATACTGCAATTGTGCTGCACCTGCCTGTACGGCGTCTAATAATGTTGTTTTCAGCATCCTGCAAAGATACCCATTCGCCTTTCAATTTATCTGCTAAGCAATTCACCCCCGCGGATTTCTTTTTTTAAACTGATATCCCCTATTTTGTGATAGTTTTACGCGTTCTATTTCCTGCGGGGGCAGTTATTTCAGTTTGCGTTTATCCATCATCATAGTAAACTATAACGTCAGGTACTTCCTGGAGCAATGCCTTTACTCGGTACTGAAGGCTTGCCGTGGTATTGCTGCCGAAATATTAGTGGTGGACAACAATTCAACGGATGGCAGCAGGGAATTTCTGACAGAAAGGTTTCAGCAACAGGTACGGTTTATATGGAATACCACCAATGAAGGGTTTGGCCGGGCCAACAACCAGGCTCTTGCGCAGGCTAAAGGAGAGTATATTTTATTCCTCAACCCCGATACCATTGTTCCGGAAGACTGTTTCAGCAACTGTCTGGCTTTTTTTGACGATCATCCCGATGCTGGTGCCCTGGGTGTACGTATGGTGGATGGTGCGGGGCAATTTCTGAAAGAAAGCAAACGCGCGTTCCCTTCACCAATGACGTCATTGTATAAATTGTCCGGCCTTTCCCGTCTTTTCCCTCATTCTGCCCTTTTTGCACGCTATCATCTTGGGCATCTTTCCGAGCACGAAAATCACGCTGTAGACGTACTGGCTGGTGCTTTTATGCTTATACCCCGGCCGGTGCTGGATCAGGTTGGCAGCTTTGATGAGGCCTTCTTTATGTATGGGGAAGATGTGGACCTGAGCTATCGTATACAGCGTTTTACCAGTATACAACAGGGGAAACCATATCAGAATTATTATTTTGCGGGTACTACCATTATTCATTTTAAGGGAGAAAGCACCAAAAAGGGAAGCCTGAATTATGTGCGGTTGTTTTATAAAGCCATGAGCCAGTTCGTACAAAAGCATTATAGCGGCAGCCGTGCGGGTCTGTTCAATGCTTTTGTGCAAACCGCCATCTGGAGCCGGGCGGCCTTGTCTGCACTCGCAAGGCTGGTGCAGCGGATCGGCTTGCCCCTGCTTGATGCAACCATCATCCTGCTGAGTTTCTCACTTGTTAAACTCTGGTGGAATACAAGCATACGTAATGATGTTAATTATTCCTCCAATATGCTTGGTATCGCCTTTCCTGTATACGGCATCATTTTCCTTTCAGCCTCCTACTACTCGGGTTTGTATGATAAAGGGTACCGTCAGGCAAGACTCAACCGCTCCACTTTTTCGGCAGCACTTATCCTGCTGAGCGGCTATGCGCTTTTGCCTGAATCGCTGCGGTTTTCGAGAGGTATCCTTGTTTTTGGTATTATCTTCTCCTTTTTTTGTATGAGTTTATTGCGCAAACTTTTTATTTATTGGCAATTGATGAATACTGCTGATGAAGACGATGAACACCGCCAAACAATTATCGTTGCAAGTGAATTGGATTATAAAAGAGTGGGGGTTCTGATGGAAGAGGCGGGTATGCGGGAGCGGGTGCTTGGCAGGATAAATGATGATTCAAGTACAACAACTGGCACACTGGGGAATACCGCGCAATTGGTTAATCTTATAAAAATGTATCCCGTTAAGGAAATCATTTTCTGCGCCGACGGATACTCTTTTAAAGAAATTATCCATGTTATACAACAATTGCCCGTCGGTGTCAGGAACAAATTTCACGCCTCGGGAAGCAGCAGCATTGTAGGCAGCGACAGTAAAGATATGGGTGGCGAATACCTGTCTGTCGAAAATAAATATTCCATTGGAAACGACGTCAACCGCCGGCATAAAAGTTTAGCCGATATACTGGTAGTACTGTTGTTTATAGCCAGTTTACCCGTTCACCTGTTATTACAGAAACGGCCTGGCGGATTCCTGAAAAATATTCTAGCTGTATTGTTGCGAAAAAAATCATGGGTAGGATACGCTGTATCCCCTCGACATTTACCGCCCCTGCGGCCAGGCGTACTTACATCCACTGCCTTACCTGCATCTATCAATACCCTGCCCCCGGAAAGCTTGCAGATATCTGATGAATGGTATGCTACGGGTTTTTCTGTTTATACAGACCTGCGCAAACTGAGCCGGGGCTACCGCTACCTGGGTTATTAACCATTGCCTTTATCTGCCAATATGGCTACCCAATCCTGTACAACAATCCTGTAATCATCTGCCGCTCCTGCGAAAGGTGTTGTTTCCGCCATGGTGGTCATTTTTCGTGTTAAAGCCGCCAGTGAAAAATTGCTCTGTGTTATTGTGGTAAAAAATCCCTGCATTTCCAGGTATCTGGCGAGGTATTCCTGCTCTGTTTGCCCGGGGGTGGGTACCAGAATGGCGCTTCGTCCGAGTTTAACCAGGTCCATAATGGTAGTATAACCACTCCTGCAAAGTATGGTGGCCGATTGGCTGATGGCGTCTGCCAGTTGAGGGGCAGCTAAATAATCGGCAACATCCATTTGTGGCAGACGACTGATGCGGTGGTTGTGTTGCATAGGTAACCCCCTGATCAATAAAATTTTCCCGGGAAAGCCCTGCAACTCTTGTAATATCATTGTTTCAAATATGCTGCGTTGTGGCTCTGGTCCTGAGAGCAGGATCAGGAGATCGTATTTTTTATCTGCCGGGGCTGATTTTTCCAATCGCGACAAAGGGCCGAGGTACTTTACTTTGGTGGGACAAGGCACCGAAGGGTGCGAGAGACTGCCGGCAAGATTAGGCACTCCTGCTGCATCGGGTACCCAACATTCATTAAACCGGCGAATAAAAAAATAATTAATCCGTTGGCTGAGTCTGTTCATCAATCTGCTGCCAGCCTGAATGGCCAGTTGGTGTGTGATGAATACGGAAGGAATGTAACGGCTGTGTAAACCAAAACGATTATCGGAAATCACTGCGTCTAACCGCTCAGCAACAATTGCCTTCTTTAGCCATTTTTGTTCGCGGTAAATTGTAAGCAGCAGTCCGGGTAACTGGAGCAGTAACTTGAATGGGAACATAAAACGGGATTTGCTGTATTGTATTGTGTATCCGATAATGGGTAATATTTGCAGTTCCGGAAAGGCTTCCTGCAATAGTCTGCGTATACTTTCCGGGGCAGCGATAACTACTTCGCAACCGTTTGCGGTAAGCGCATGAATCAGGGGAATGCAACGTGTAGCATGACCCAAACCCCAATTGAGCGGTGCTACAAGTACCCTGGGTACATTACCTGATTTGTTAAATTTTTCCCCGATTCGCAAAACAAAGCAATAAATAATTGTGAAAATAGTTTAATTTCATATTCTGATATTATGCAACGCTTTATTAAAATAACAATGTTGTTGGTACTGATCGCCAGTTTGGCCATTACCGGATGTTCTTCCAGCAAGAAGAGCCAATGTGGTTGCCCGGGCAAAAATGGTATGGTTGGCTACTAAACAACAGCTCCGAAAAACCAACACTACAGATGAGCAGGTCCAACCGGGATTTACTCGTATTGTTCAAACAGGATCCCATCAGCCAACGGGCGATGGAACATGAGGTAGAAATGCTTCATGAATTATTGTACACTGTAGAGTGTTCGGATAAGCTTCTTATTGCCCATGAACTCATTGACCTGAATCGATACAAAATCATCAGTAAGCCGGCTCTCCTTCGCGACTATTTTCGTCAGCATAAAGAAAAACCATTCGTTTTCCTCAATAATAAGAACTAACCTTCGTCAAAATAGCCCGACCAGCACGCTTCAGGAATAATATCGCTCTATTCTTTATGTACTGCGGTACTCTGTAACTATTTTTGACCAGACCATACAATCCTTAAATCGCAGGCTAAACTGATGGCTTAGCTGCCCATACACGTTCAATGCATGATGCGCCATATAGTTTCCTTACAGGAATACAATTGCAATTGAAGATGCAATAACCGGTACATCCATTGGTGTAAAGGCTTAATTGGGAATCAATCCAATTGGTAATACTATCTGCCATACATTTTGCACACCCCGGTTGAGCAGGTCTTTATCCAGCAGGCGATTGTACCTGACTCCAATGCTGACAGGTAACGCATTCCAGATTTTTCCATCCAAATAGAGTTCTACTCCGGCAGTACGTGCAGGTATTTCCTGTAATATACCATTAAGCCGCGCTTTTGCCCGGGTATAGTCGAAAAAGGCATTCGCACGGATGCGTTGTACAAAAGCGATATTGCTTGCCCCCCAATCGGGATAGCAAACCGGGAAATGGTAGTTTACCCCCCATTTGTACATCCTTCTGGTACGCAGGGCTTCATAACCCCTGCTGAAGGGAAATGTATTGCTGAAAATATCGCCAAGGGTATCTCTTTTCTGGTAGGCCAGGTTGATCACCAGATTATGGTTCTTGAATAATCCCGGAAAATAAAGATTACCCGTAGCCACCAGTTTGTGGCTGTTGGTGCGGGTAATGGCATCGCGGTAGCTTATGGTCAGGTTCTGCGCCCAACGTGGGAAAATGTGCTGTTTTGCTTGCTGAGCCGATGATGCAAAATTTAAAAAGAGGTTATAGTAGTTAAAACTTTTATTGCTGAAAATATTTTTACCTATTCCCGTGTAATAGAGTTGTTCAGCATTGAATCCACCCCCGAATGAGAGGCTTTGTGCGGTACGGCCGCCACCGAACCGGAAGGGCAGATAGGCTCCCGCTTTTAATGTTGCGCTGTTAAAGTTGACCCTTGAATTGTTATTCAGCGTAAAGTTGCGGTTAAAAGTGCCATCTGCGCCCATGTACAATACGGGTAACCATCCACCCCAGGTGGTCAGCCATTCGCCTTTATGACTGCGTTCATTTTCGTTGTAGGTATAAGTAAGTGTACTGGTAAGGGTATTGAGCATATTGGTACTGAAAATACTGTACCCGTATTCGGGTGTGGCGATGACGGGGCGTGCACTATGAAAATGAAACAATTGAAAAGCTTTTCTATATTTTTTTACGGGATAAGTTACAGCAGATACGGAATCAAGCAGGGCTGCCCCCGGTTGTTTGAGTGCCTCAACAGTGTAGATATCATTTGCCCGACTGATGCTTTTTTCGTACACAGGTGTCGGCTGTAACGCTGACAATGGAATCCTGGCTACCCGTCTGCCCTCATAGCACACCACACTGCAAAGCATATCACCATTATCATTTACCGCAGGTTGATAAACACCATTGTCATTGTTGGTTATGAGCGACAGATTTTTGTCTGACAGGCGCAGTGCAAATATCTTATCAGCGTATTGATGTGTCATGGAAAAATATACCGTACCATTTTTTTCAAGCGGATAACCCATTACCTGATGTGTAAACGGGGTAACCGCTTCAGTATTCCCCGTCTGCAGATCAACCTTTACCAATGCCATCCGGCCATCGGGGTGACGTGCCGCTGATATGACTTCATTAGCACTGATGAACTTTGGCTGTGTAAAGAAATAATGATTGGGATTAGCAATGCGGCTGATCACTTCACCATTACCGGCACTGATAATGCGGAGTTCACTACTGCCATCTGTATTAGTCTGTACCACTAATACCCGGCTGCCATCTTCAGAAATATCGGGTGAGAAATACCGTGTTTTGGTGGTTAGTTTCTTTTGTTCGCCGGTTGCGGCATCAAGCAGACGGATCTCGCTGTATTCGTTCCAGGTCCAGCGGGCATCGATGTTGTAGGCTGCATATACAATCCTGCCGTTGCGATAGCTGAAGTAGTTGTCAATACCAATATCTTTTACCCTGATCCTTTGCTGATGTCCATTCTGCAGCCGGTAAAACGCGGGTACATCACGGTTGCTTTCCTTCAATACAATAATCTTGTTGTTGTCTTCAAACTGTGGATGGTAATAATTGACCACATTGCCCCGTTCAATGGGGGTGATATAGTTGAGGTTGTTATAAAAGGTGTTTTTTTCGGGGAAGGATTTTTCCCGGAAGTACCGGAAAGCATCTTCCCTGAATTGCTGGTACGAAATACCTGTATGTGCTTTGATTGCTTGTGGGAGCGGGTAGAAAAGCCCTTTAAACCGCACAGCATCACCGGTTACCTTTTTCCAGAAAGCGGCACCATATTTCTGATAACCATAGGCTACTAAAATATACCCCGTTTGGTAGTGATCCGGAGAGAGTGAGCGGAGAGACCCATTGCGCCAACGCATCCAGGAAAATTTTTTATTTACCTGCCAGATTGCTTTATGCTCATTGAAGAAAAAAGGCATCCTGCCCCTGCCCTGGTGGCTCACGAGGGTTTCCTGAAAAACGGCATCGCCTTCAAAAAAATAATCAGGAACAGTTATACCATTGGCCAGCAATTGCCCTTCTTCGCCCAGCAGGAAAGAAAAGGCCCTGGTAAAGCCCCTGTTAAAATTGGTAAACTGTTGCACATGACGGTATTCGTGTATGCTAAGGTTATCGGCCCAGGGAATACTGCCCGAGGTAAAGTTATCGGCCCCGGGTGTCATAAACAACTCGCTGCGGAAGGGTGCCATACGTACATAGGCATTGGGTATCACTGTTTGCGGCTGCAAGACCATATTGATCTTCTTTTGCGCCTCGCCGATTGTGTTGCCCGTAGTACGGTTGATCTGGTGGATAACACTTGCAATACGCTGTGCCTGTGCCTGTTGTTCAGGCTGGAAAATAATCCTGGCCGTGTCGGTGTTAATTTGCAACCAACGGGCGGAAGCAGGGTTGCGCCCGAAGCGATCCTGCGCCCGGGTCGGGATACCCAGCAAGAGTATTGCCAGGGGAATAAGGAGTTTTTGATAAACCATGGCATAAATTTAGCTAAAAAAAACATCGGGTGTTCATCGTCCGGCGGCACGGCCAATCATCCACGCAAAGCAGCGTGATGCTGCCGAAATGGCTCTGAAAGAGAAAGATTACATTTACAAAACCTTAACAGATCTATTCCGGCACCGGTCTGCTGACCGATCATATTGTATTAACTTTGGGTCTACTATGAACAGATTGATGAAATCACTGCTGGGCATGCTTTTATTGCTGGTAGCAACGGATGAGGTTTGGGCGCAATCCTGCTCAACCCCAGGTCAAAACCCTTCTACCGCTTTCCCGGTATGTGGTACGAGTGTATTTGCCCAGGCTTCTGTACCTATTTGCGGTGGCAGGGCAGTTCCAAATTCCGGTTGCAACTCCAATATACTTACTGATAAGAACCCCTTCTGGTATAAATTTACCTGTTTTGAATCGGGTTCGCTGGGGTTTAGGATTACTCCACTCACATTATCTGAAGATTACGATTGGCAGGTATTTGATGTAACCGGCCGCAATCCGGATGAGGTATATACAAATGTAAGCCTGGGTATCGGTAGTAACTGGAGTGGTGAGGGAGGGGTTACCGGTGCATCAACCGCGGGTAACCGTTTGTTTGTTTGTGAAGGATTCGGGCAACCACTGTTCAGCAGCATGCCTAACCTGGTGGTGGGACACGATTACCTGCTGCTCGTCAGCCACTTTTCAGATTCACAAAGTGGGTATAATTTACAGTTTACCGGTGGTACGGCCGTTATTACCGACTCTACACAGCCCCATCTTAAAAGGGTGGAGGCCAATTGCGGGGGTGACATCCTGCGGGTAAAACTGAATAAAAAAATGAAATGCAGTACCATCACGGGTAGTGGCAGCGAATTTTTTGTTACCCCTGCTGGTATAGTTACGGTTACAGGCGCAACAGCAATTGATTGCTCAGCCAAATTTGATACCGACAGCATTGAACTCTTGCTCAACCAACCATTGCCTCCGGGAAACTATCAATTGAATATGAGAGCAGGTACGGACGGGAACACGATCCTTGATTATTGTGATAAGCCTATCCCCACAACAGATAAGCTGGACTTTGTGATCGTACCGCGCGCACCCACCCCGATGGATAGCCTGGCACCGGTAGCTTGCGCACCACAAAGCCTTCGCCTGGTTTTCCGTAAACCGATGAGGTGCAGCACAGTAGCACCGGATGGCAGTGATTTTAGTGTTACGGGCAGCTACCCGGTTACGGTTACCGGAGCGGCTTGCGCTGGCGGAACGGCTAATGCCAGGGAAATTATTGTTAATCTTTCAAAGCCTCTGTTAACTGCAGGAAACTTCACCCTTACCTTGCGCACGGGTACTGACGGGAATACTATCTTAGACGAATGCAGTGAAGAAACTCCTGCAGGATCTTTCCTCAATTTTTCTGTAAAGGATACTGTAAATGCCGATTTCAGCTTCATCATCCGCCAAGGCTGTCTGTTTGATACGGTGGATTATATTCATCCGGGTGGCAATGGTGTTGACCGGTGGAACTGGAGCCTTGATGAAGGGTTGAGCAGTACCATACAAAATCCCCAGGCACGATACAGGATATTTGATGAAAAAACAGTACGGTTGATTGTGAGTAATGGATTCTGTAGTGATACTGCGTCCGGGAAAGTAGCGCTAACCAATTTCTTCTCTGCCGATTTTACAGCCAATGAATTTAATTGCCCCAACGAGCCTGTCAGCTTCCGGTTTTCAGGTGTGGGTAATATTGCACGTTATGATTGGTTCTTTGGTGATGGGGATGTGGGAACAGGTATTTCCCTCAATCACTTATACCCTGTTTTCAATACCGATAAAACCTATGCTGTTCGCCTGACAGTTACCGATGTGTTGGGCTGCCAGAAATCGATTACTAAAAGAATAACTGTTGTACGGAGTTGTTTTATTGGTGTGCCTACAGGATTTACACCTAATGGGGATGGTCGTAATGATAAGTTGTTCCCCATGTATGCCATTAAGGCCAATAACCTCGACTTCAGGGTGTATAATCGCTGGGGGCAATTGCTTTTTACCACCAACGATTGGCGGAGAGGCTGGGATGGTACTTTTAAAGGCATACCTCAGGAACCTGCAACTTATGTATGGACGCTGCGCTATACAGACAGGGATACAGGCCAGCCTGTATCGCAGCGGGGTACAACTGTATTGATCCGTTGATGCAGCACTCAGGTTAACCCGGTGGCTGGTGTTTTTAACCCTGATTGCCATTGGTGATAGCTGAGTACCAGCCGTATTTCACCAAAATCATATTCATTGTTGAGTTTTTCACGGATTGCATTCAGAGAAACTTCCCCATCGGCGATTGATATAGTATTGAGAATGACGGCGATCCTTTCTGCGGGTAGCAGACTCGTGATATCCAACTCTCCGGTTTTTACAAATTCGGCAAGATGTCCTGCTATGGTACTTTTAACCATACCTCTTTCAGTTGCGATATCCTCAATCGTTTTTCCTTCCTTAAATAAGGCAAAGCTGATGCGCTTTGTCTCTCCTTTAGGCAGTTTTGTGGGTTTAGCCGCATTTTCAGCCCCGGCTTCAGGGCTAATAGCCGACTGACGCAAGGCGTCCACCTGTTCAAGCAGTTCAAAAGGGGCTACTCCTTGCTGCAAGCCTGTTGCAATTGCCTCTGCCTGTTTGAGTTGCTGTTGTTTACGCGTAAGCAAAAGAGTTAAGGCCTTCAGCTCACCAATATACCTTTTCGTGCGCTGTTTGTTTTTCCAGGCGTTCATATGAAGCTCTACTTCTGTAATACTTTTATCCAGCAACTGATGGAAATAGTCTTTGGCTGCGGTTACCCTTTCCTGCAACTGCCGGTATTGATCGGCTTTTGCTGTTTGGAGAAGCAAGGATAATTGTTGTTTGAACCGGGAAGCAATCTCCCCCTGATTGGTAATAGCCAATAGCAGTGCTTTCGACCATATTACGGCATCTACTTTATCTGGTAGTGTACGGCTTTCGTAAGCGTCGTGAAAAGCAAGGGCCTCATGCCTGATTTTCTGCCAGCCGAAGTTCCTGATCAGCGATTCCTGTATATACCTTTCCTGCTCCTGTTGTAGGATACGCCTGAGTGTTTCAGTATCCTGGACATGGGTTTCGGTGTATTCTATAACCCGTTTGTCTGTACTGATACTCTGGGGTAATATTCGGGAATACAGCACTAAACCGTCCAGCCCTGTAAGCCTGCTGAGTGCCACATAGACCTGCCCTGGCGCAAATGCATCACCCGCATCAATAATGGCTTTATCAAAAGTAAGTCCCTGACTTTTATGTATGGTAATGGCCCACGCCAGCCGGATGGGATACTGTGTGAAGCTGCCCTGCTCTTCTTCTTCAAGCTGATCTGTATCGCGATTGTATTGGTAACGAATATTTGACCATGTTTCCAGCTCGACGGCCATCTCCTCTTTTTCGCCCGGGAAAGTCACCATAATTTTTTCATCGGTGAGTTTGGTAATAGTGGCGATCTTTCCATTATAGTACCTTCTCACTTCTCCTTTATCATTCTTAATGAACATTATTTGTGCGCCTTCCCTGAGTTGTAAAACTTCATCTGCCGGATAGGCTTTTTCGCTGAAATCTTTTTTGATGACAGCTTTAAAATCGCGGGTTTGCCCGGGCAGTTGTTTCAGGCGGGATTGGTTGATGGCGTCTGCCCGAACATTATGTGTGGTGAGTGTGATGTAATGTTCGTCTTCCCGGGGTTGATAACCCGGTTGATAAAGTGCGTTGAGCGCATTAAGGTCAGTTTTATCTGCTACGTTATTCCGGATATGGTTGAGCAGATCGATAAATCCGATGTCACGCTGGCGGTAAATCTTTTTCAATTCAATACAAACGGGTGGATTTTCCTGCAAAACCTGTGCATCAAAGAAAAATGGGCTTTTATAATAAGGTGCCAGTATTTCCCAGGCTGTTGTATCTGCTACCGGCGGAAGCTGGAACAAGTCACCGATAAACAATACCTGTACCCCCCCAAAAGCGCGATCGGGCTGTTGCCGGTAATGCCGAAGCAAGGTATCAACTGCATCAAGCAGGTCGGCCCTTACCATACTCACTTCATCTATGACGAGCAATTCCAGTTCTTGCAACAACTCACGTTTGGCGCTATTCAGCCGCACTTTTTGCAGCAGCCCCTGGCGATTAACTGCGTTGACGTTCCACCCACTGTGGGTAACCGGAATAAAACAACCAAAGGGCAACTGAAAAAGAGAGTGCAAGGTAACGCCACCTGCATTGATTGCTGCTACGCCGGTTGGTGCTACTACGGCTGTTTTTTTGAAGGTGGTTGTCTGTATATACTTCAGAAACGTGGTTTTGCCCGTACCGGCTTTACCGGTAAGAAAAATATGTTGACCAGTGTGGTTCACAAAGGCTGTTGCCAACCTGAAGTATTCATTATCTGTATCTGTACCCTGCATATCTGATGAAATGGAAATCTACACAAAAAAACGCAACTGGTATCGTCAATATTGATGAGATGTGGCAAGAATTTTAAATTTGATACTTCAGTATACATCATGCAACAGCCATTTGAGCATATACAGTAAATAATGATAAGGGGGCAGTTGCAGAATATGAAAGGGAGTACCGGTTGGGAAGCCTTAAGCAGATCTGACGCAAACAGCAGGTTGATAATACCAGCCGTTTTGCCGATCTCGCCGTAAGCCTTGTGCAAAAGCCAGTTGCACACCGGTACCCCTTTGTAACCAGGGATTTCAGCAGGAAACACCCTATTGATGCTACCAGCATCTGCCCTGTTTACCAACACCTAACCTTAAAAAACAACAATTTTGACTAACTTTTACCACGGGCGTGGCGATTGAAAATTTGTAAACTTTCAGGCAGCGGATTTACCGCCAAGCAATACAATTTCATTAACCTGTATTTCAGAAATGTATTTCTTGTTTCCCTCCTTATCTGTATAATTACGGTTAATCAGTTTCCCTTCAATGGCGACCTCACTGCCTTTGTTCAGAAACTTTTCCGCCAACTCTGCGGTTTTGTCCCAGGCCACCAGATTATGCCATTGTGTTTCGGTAATCTTATCTCCACTTGCATTCCGGTAGGTTTCATTGGTGGCGAGACTGAATCTCGCTAATTTTTTACCTTTATCTGTAGTGATCATTTCAGGAACTTTACCCAGGTGACCAATCAGCATTACTTTGTTTCGAAGTGTAGACATAAGTTTTTGTTTTTACCCGCGATCCGGGTGGTGATCGTTTATTGTTTTCGTTGCTGTAGTATTGAACAACAATGCAAATATGCAACCGGCAGAAACGAATACCCGGTAAAAAAGTATTTACTTCTGAAATAAGTGTTTATACACGGATAAAAATGAAAAATGTGATACCTTAGCCCTGCTAAAGACTAACTTATGATGAGGTTATCACAAAACCGCACCTGTACTGCATGTAGTACGGCCATCCAGGGCCGGTCAGACAAAAAGTTCTGTAGTGAGTATTGCCGCAACAGTTATAACAACCAGCAGAAAACAAACGAACAGTTTGTACGAAGCATCAACAGTTTGCTCCGCAGAAACAGGCAGATCATTAAACTATTTCTGGAAACGATCGGACCTGATGCAGTTGTTTTCCGCGACGACATGTTGCGGCGCGGATTTCATTTTGAGTACTATACCCACGCCCGTAAAGACAAAGAAGGTCAGGCGATCCGGTTTTGTTATGAGTATGGCTATGCTCCCACAGCGCATGGGTATTACCGGCTGGTCAGGTGCTAACTTACTTTTGGTTATTTTTTGCCGGACTATTGTCTTTCCACCCCCAGAGGTAACGGCAGGCGTATGTGCGGTATGGGCTCCATTTTTTACTCAGCAGCACCATTTTCTCTTTCATCGCCTTTTTATCTGTGGCATCTATTTTATAGATGCTGCACATGGCTTGCTGTATGCCCAGGTCATCTGCGGGAAACACATCTTCCCGGCCAAGTGTAAACATCAACACCATCTCTGCCGTCCACCGCCCCACACCCTTGATCTGCGTAAGGAATGTAATCACTTCATCATCACTCATCCGGTACAGTTCGCGATCGCTTGTTTTATTGTCAATAAAAAAACGACAGATATTCTGCACATAACCCGCTTTTGCATTACTCAGCCCGATACCGCGAAGGGTTTCAAACGGGATAGACAGGATGTCTTGTGCGGAAGGCGATTTTGTCGTGAAGAGGTTGAGAAAACGTGCCCAGAAAACATCTGCAACTTTTACACTTAGCTGCTGGCTCATGATACTGCTGCACAGATGCAGACAAACGTTTTTCCGTTTGTTCAGCACATATTTTTGCTGGCCAGCCAGTACGGCAGCCAATTTTTTGTCTTTACAGAGATGATCGAAATGTGGCATAGTATATTTTTATGATCAGGCAAGCGTCCAGTTTACGCTGCCGTCTTTCTCGTCTTTTAAAAGGATACCCAGCCCGGTCAATTGATTCCTGATTTTATCCGATGTTACAAAATCTTTCTTGCTTTTTGCTTCCCCGCGGATGTCGATCAGCAACTGCATAACCCCTGCAAGCTTACTGTTGTCTGCTGCCTGCTCCTGTACCAGACCAAAAATATCTTCCAGATAAATACGAAATTTTTGTTGCATGAGTCGTATTGTATCAGCAGCAACTGCATCCCTTTTTATATGCCCGTCTTTAAGCGAATTAACTACGGGTACGAGTTCAAACATATTCGCCAATACTTTGGCCGTACTGAAATCGTCGTTCATAAACTCATCAAAAGCAAGGATCAGCGATTTGCAACGCTCGTCCAATGCAGGATCCGCAGCCTCACCACTATGTTCAGCGGGCAATTGTTGTAGTAATGTATACGCCTCCCAGAGTCTTTTCAAGCCTTTTTCAGCACCTGCCAATGCCTCGCTGCTGAAGTCGAGCGTACTCCTGTAATGCGTCTGCAGTATAAAGAAGCGGATGGTCATCGGGCTGAACGGTTGCGTAAGCAGGTGATGATTACCGCTGAACATTTCAGTGAGTTTGATGTGGTTGTTGTAACTCTTGCCCATTTTTTTACCACCAACCGTGATCATATTGTTATGCAGCCAGTATTTTGCCGGGGTATGATGGTTGCAGATGGTACTTTGTGCTATCTCGCTTTCATGGTGTGGAAACATGAGATCCATCCCTCCCCCATGAATATCGAATTGTGCGCCAAGGTACTTGGTGGCCATAGCCGAACATTCAATATGCCAACCCGGGAAACCCTCACCCCACGGACTGCGCCAGCGCATGATGTGCTCCGGTGGAGCAGCTTTCCACAGGGCGAAATCGGCACGGTCGCGCTTTTCTTCCTGTCCATCAAGTTCGCGCGTGGTTTCCAGCAGGTCGTCAAGCACACGGCCGCTGAGTTTGCCATAGTCGTGACTGGCAGCATACTTTTTCACGTCAAAATAAACAGAACCATTGGTTTCATAGGCATAGCCGGCATCAATGATCGTTTGGATCATGTTGAGCTGCTCTACAATATGCCCGGTGGCAGTGGGTTCAATACTGGGTTCATGGTTGTTGAGCTGTTTCATAGCCCAGTGAAAAAGGTTGGTGTATTTCTGCACCAGCTCCATCGGCTCTAATCGTTCCAGTACTGCTTTCTTCGAAATCTTATCTTCTGCATCACGACCCTCTTCCTCAAAATGGCCCGCATCGGTGATGTTGCGTACATAACGCACTTTGTATCCGAGGTGCAACAAATAACGGTAAATAATATCAAAGGTGATAAAAGGCCGTGCATGACCCAGGTGGCTTTCACCGCTTACAGTGGGGCCGCAAACATACATACCTACATGGCCCGGTGTAAGGGGTTCAAAAATTTCTTTGGTACGGGTATAAGAATTATATACTTTAAGTGACATGGTAATGATTGATTTTATGATTTTACTGTATCAGCATCCGGGACAATATTTCCGGAAAATGATGTGAGCAACTACAAAAATATAAGAAGAACAGGGTTCTGAGAAAATTATATGCAGCCGCAAGGGCAACAGCAGGAGTGGTGATATGTAAATAATGTATTGATCATCTCAGTACCTCAAAAATAGGGATTTTTGCGAAAGAAAGCATTTTGTTATCTGAAAAATATGTGACACGATGCAAAGCGTTTCTCTGCAAACACCCGGATTGTTATTTTATTTTGACATCGGCCACCACCGGAAAGTGATCGCTCAGTTGACGGGCAATACGCGTATATTGAATAACATCCATGGTTGTGCCGGCGAAAATATTGTCTATCCGGAGTGTTGGAGAAATACTGGTGAATGTACGTCCCAGCCCGCTCCCCTTTTCCGCAAACGCATTTTGCAAACCGCTGCCAATGGTATGATAGGCATATGAGTTGGGGAGATCGTTCAGGTCGCCACATACAATAACCGGGTAGGGGCTCTGCTTAATCAGCTCGTGAATACGATCGGCCTGGATGCCGCGCTTTATAAAACCAAGCTTGAGTTTGCTGATGATGCTTCTTGACTCCTTTACAGCATTATCATCATTGATTGTGGGATTATCCAGGTATTTGCGGTTATTATTGGTAAACCTCAGCGATTGCAGGTGAATGTTAAAAACCCTTACGGTATCCTGCCCCGCCACAATATCTGCGTATTGAAAAATCGAGTTGTAATCGTTTGGCGGAAAGCTGATCATCTGTTTGTTGATGATGGGAAAGCGGGAGGCGATCATGATACCAAAGTGATGATTGGCATCAAAGTCCAGCTTGGTGTTGTAAGCATAATGATAATCAGAAAAACCGGTTTGCTTCAGTATGTCCGGAATATAGTTGATGGCCCGGCTATCGGTATCGGCTCCCACCATTTCCTGGAAACAGGCAATATCCGGGTGGTAATTTTTGATAAGGTCCAGCATAACCTGTTTGTTTTCGGGATGCGTTTTGTGCTTAAGGATATCAAAATGCTCAACATTCCAGCTCATAACCCTTGTGCTACCGGCGCTTTGTGTCATGGCAAATTGACCAGGCAAACGCATGGCAATCATTTGCCGCAGCGAAGGAAAACCCGCCGCAATGGCAATAATTGACAACAAACTCCAGCGTGGTTTGGCAAAGCACCAGAAAAGGAGAAAGAGCAGCAACAGCAGCAACAGGTAAAAGGCACCGAGATTGAGTAACCCGAGCCACCACCAATGCGCGGGATTGAGCCAATATACATAGCTGCCCAGCAGGTACAGGATGGCCACAACAATATTGGCTATGATGAAAAATTTTTTTGTAAGCCTCCTGAAAATACTTTTTGGCATGCTTGCTATCGGAAAAGGTTTATTTACAATACCGAAAGTACCGATTTTTTGGCGTGTTGCCCAAATGAAGTGCTAAATGGTTAGAGATCCAGTTCGGCAGCTTTTTTCAGAATATTTTTCTCTTCTTCTGTAAGGAAATGATAACCTTGCTGGCTGATTTTATCCAGAATTTCATCTACCCGCTGTTGAGTGATGTTTGCCGTTTTGGTATATGGGCTGCGGTTGGGGCTGTTGTAAAAGATTTTGTCTTTCTCGGTAGTATTGGGCGAGGGTGCCGGGGTAAAAAGATTAGTGATCCAATGGTGAAACTTTAACATCCAGATGCTGCCATCCCGTCCGCGCCGAAGGAATACAACAAAGCAAAAACCGGCAGCGGCTCCGCCCAGCGTGGCAAGGCTGTATCCGGCACCATGGCTGGCTATACCTGCAAAAGCGACCAGTATGTAAATAAGCAACAATACCCAAATGGGTATGCCATTACCCAGGTTACGGAAAAAACGGTAATCAGGTGCAAGGGTGGTTGCCGCCGCCGCAACCGCCATTACGGCAGGATTGGCACCGATAAGTGCCGCCCCAGGTCTGTCAGCAGCAATCTGGGGAAAAATATAGTAGGCCGCAATAAAAAGAACAGCGCCTGCCAAACCTCCGTAAATAAAAATCGGAATCAGCTTACTATTGCCTGTTAACTCCTGCATGATACGTCCGAATGCCCATAGCCATAACATATTACTGATGAGGCGGATTACGTTATCGTCAGTAAACATATAGGTGAAAAAAGTCCATGGCTTTTCGCTGAGTAAGCCTAATTGTGCAGGCATCCGGAAAAATGGCATCGCGTTATTATTAAAAGCCTGCGTGCCGCCATCGGTAAATGTATAAGAGATGCTGATAAAAAGCAGGATGAGAAAAGCAACTATATTTATGGCAGTCAGCCAAAGCAGCGCGTTGTTTTCAGCACCAAGGAGAATCGTTCTCCGGCGTCGGCTGTAACGCTGGTAATCCTGATATCGTTCAGACTCCCCCATTGTTCATGTATTTACCTGCAAAGTTAGGCAATGTACCGGTTTGACAACCGGTTTAATAAAAGGTCTTCCTGTTTTTATTCCAGTATAAGACGAGCAAAAAGCCAACCAAAGCCCCGCCAAGGTGCGCAAAGTGACCGATGGAGTCGCCCTCTATACGGTAAAGACCACCAAACAGGTCGATTAATGCCATGATGGGTATCGCAAACTTAGCCTTGATCGGCACAGGAATCAGGAACATAAACAATTCGGTATTGGGGAAAAGATAGGCAAAAGCTGCCATCACGCCCATGATAGCGCCCGATGCACCGATTGACTGATACAGCTCTTCAACGATCGAAACGGGGATATGCTGTGCATTGGCTACCTGCTCTGCGCTGAATGGAATGGTAAACTGCACCAGTATTGCGGAGCCCAGGCCGCAAACCAGGTAAAAGATGAGAAATTTTTTTGATCCCCAGAAGCGTTCCAGTATTGCCCCGAACATCCATAAAGCCAGCATATTAAAAATGATGTGTGCAAAGCTGGCTTTGTCGTGAAGAAACATGTGGGTAATCAATTGGTGGGGCTTGAATCCATTACTTTTAAAATAATGCAGGGCACCCCATGTGGTGATATCAAACTGGGTAACAATGTGCTGTGCGGCCAGTACCAGCACGTTGATGATAATTAAATTGAATACAACCGGGTTGTTACGTTGAATGGAATTACCGGAGTTATAGTATGCCATAGCATAAAGTTATTTCAATTTTAACAAAGCCACGCATTCGATGTGATGGGTTTGCGGAAACATATCTACCGGCTGCACTTTCTCCACCTTATATTTTTGTGAAAGCAGACCAATATCGCGTGCCTGTGTAGCCACATTACAACTGACATATACAATTACCGGTGCAGCAATATCCAGCAGTTTATTAACCAGCTTTTCATGCATACCTGCGCGTGGCGGGTCAGTAATGATCACATCCGGCCGGCCGTGTGTGGTAAAAAAATCGTCAGTACAGACTTCAATCACGTCACCCGCAAAAAAATGTGCATGATCAATTCCATTGAGCGCGGCATTTTCCCTGGCGTCAGCAATGGCTTCGGGAATTACTTCCACCCCGATAATTTTCGCGGCCTGGCGACTCACGAAAATACCAATACTGCCTGTACCACAATAAAGATCATATACAATCTCCCTGCCGGTAAGGGCAGCAAAGTTCCGTGCGATGCTGTAGAGTTGTTCGCCCTGTTGGGTATTGGTCTGAAAAAAAGATTTAGGGCTGATCTTAAACATCAGGTCCTCTAATTTTTCAATCACATAGCCCTTTCCATAAAATATATGCGGATGCAGGTCATTAATGCTGTCGTTCCACTTGAGGTTAATGGTATAAAGCAGGGTCGTGATTGCGGGGAAGGCTTTCAGCAGTGCTTCAAGCATGGGGGTGATCTGCTCCATGCCGGCCTCGCCAAAAATAAGGTTAACCATCACTTCGCCGGTGGTACAGATACGCAATTGCATATTGCGCATAAAACCGGTGTGTTGTTTGATATCATAAAAAGACAACTTCCGGTCGATGGCGTATTGCCTGACCCATAACCGTATTGCATTACCAGGCTCGGGCTGGAGATGACATGCGGTAATATCGACAACCTTATCGAACACGCCCCGTGCATGAAAACCCGCGGCTCCCGCAAAGTTTTCATCACCTGTAATCACGGCTCCGGCTGCGGCATCAAGTTCTTTACGGGGAATAAAACGTTTGTTTCCAAAAGTATATTCCATTTTGTTTCTGTAGCCCATCGCTTTTACCGCTCCGGCGATGGGGAGTATTTCCGGTAATGCCACCTTGCTGATGCGCTGAAGCTGTTGCGCTGCCTGTTGCTGTTTGTACAAGAGCTGTTGCGGGTAAGGCAGCATCTGCCATTGACAACCTCCGCAGGTGCCAAAGTGCGTGCAGACAGGGTTTACCCGTTGCGGAGAGTAGCTTTTGTAACCCAGTACAAGCCCCTCTGCCCAATCACGCTTGTTTTTGGTGAGCAGCAAATCCACCACATCACCGGGAACGGCTTGCTCAATAAAAATCACTTTCCCCTCATGTTTGGCGATGGATTTCCCTTCTGCTGCATAATCGGTTACCAGTACATCTTGCAGGGTAACTTTCTTTTTTCTGGCCATAAGGCGCAAAATTACGGATACAAAAGGGAAACGACAGGGTTCAGGCTTCTCCAATCTCAAGGGTTATGGCATAATAAAAGCATTTCAAAAGCCGTTTTTGAATACATTTGCAATCCTGTATGAAACAATATAAAAGCATATTTACAGCAGTATTGCTCCTGCTTGCAGCAACTGGTTTTGGCCAGGGCTATGAGGTTAGCCTGAGGGCTCCGCAATATAAGAGTGGCCTGGCTTATCTCACTTACCGTATGGGGGCGGCCCTTACGGTACAGGACTCGGCGGCCCTGAGCAATAAGGGATTGGCCATTTTTAAGGGGAAAAGCAAACTTCCCGGGGGTATTTATGTAATCGTATTGCCCGGAAAGCGCCAAAGTTTTGATTTTTTTGTGGATAAGGAGCAAAAGATCGCAATTGTTGTGACGGATACCAGTGATCTGCTGAACAAGGTGACGGTCACCGGATCCAGGGAAAACATCCTGTTTACCCAATACCAGCGTTTTGTGTCTGTAAAGGGCAAGCAGTTGCAGGAGGCAAAAATGGGTTATGCCCAGGCCCGGACAAAGACCGACTCCGTATTATATGAAGCCAATTACAATAAGTATAACAGGGAACTGAATGAATACCGTAAGGGCATAATGACCAAACAGCCCAAAAGTATGATGGCAGTATTACTTAATGCCATGCAGGAGCCTGAAATCCCGATCAGGATTCCGCTTACACATGAAGACTCGCTGATCAATTACAGGTACTACAAAGCGCATTACTGGGATGGCCTGACATTTATGGATGAACGTGTGCTGCGTACACCCTTTTTCCTGCCCCGGCTGGAAAGGTATTACCGGGAGGTAATCATACAGTCGGCAGACAGTATCATTCAGGATGTTGATTATAAACTGCTGCTCGCAAGATCTGCCCCAGAGCTGTACAAGTATATCCTCAATTGGGTTTCGGACGAGTATTATAATCCGAAGTACATGGGACAGGACGCCATTTTTGTGCACCTGTTTGAAAAGTATCACTCCAAGGGTCTTAGTCCATGGCTCAACGAAAAGCAGATGCAGTCACTCAGTCGCAGGGCCTATATGCTCATGGCCAACCTGATCGGCGAAAAGGCAGCGAACCTTGAACTGATTGATAGTACAGGTAAGCCTGCTGCCTTGTATGACGTGAATGCCGACTATACGGTGGTCTGCTTCTGGGATCCCACCTGTGGTCATTGTAAGGAAGTGGTTCCAAAACTGGACTCTGTTTATCAGTTGTCCTGGAAATCGCACAACCTGAAAATCTATGCCATTCTTACCGAAGATGTGAAGAAGGATTGGGTAGCTTATATCCGCGACCATCATTTGGGCGACTGGATACACGTTTACCAGACAAAAGCAATGGCTGATGCGGAAGCTGCAGCGCAAAGGCCACCTTACCGGCAGTTGTACGATGTTACGCAAACGCCTAAACTTTACCTGCTGGACAAAGAGAAACGAATTGTTGCAAAAGGCCTGAGTTGGGATCAGTTGAACGAAGTACTAAAAGAAAAGTGGAAGAAGTAATAAAACACTAACAGAACAGATTATGAGAAAATTATTTTTTTTGCTGGCATTTGTGCTTACCGGAGTAATGGCTTCGGCACAACCCATTTTTACTTACGGCGGTGATAAAGTGGATCCGCAAGAGTTGTTGCGTGCCTATAATAAAAATAAAACCCCCGTTACCGATAAGGAGAAGGCACTGCGTGAATACCTCGATCTCTACATCCGGTTTAAGCTGAAAGTAAAGGCGGCATCTGTATTGAGGCTTGATACACTCGAAACCCTGAAGGCTGATGTGGCCAATTTCCGCAACCAGGTGCAGGAGAGTTATATGAATGACGAACATGGCGTAAATGAATTGGTTAAAGAGGCATTTGACCGCAGCCAGAAAGACTTGCGGGTGATACATTTCTATGCGGCAGTTGACACGAAAATGTTGGCCACAGATACGCTTCGTGCGGTGAAAGCCATCGGGGAAGTGTATGAGGCCCTTAAAAAAGGCAATACCAATTATGGGGGTATTGCCAGTGAAGTGTCGGGTAAAGGGTTTCCTGTAAAACAAGCTGATCTTGGTTTTATAACCGGGTTTTCACTGCCTTATCAATATGAAACGGTTATTTTCGGATTAAAGCCGGGGGAAGCGAGTCAGCCTTACCGCTCTAAATCGGGTTGGCATATTTTTAAAGTGGTGGATGAAAGAAAGAGTGCCGGTAAATGGAAGGTAGCACAGATATTGCTGGCTTTTCCACCTGAGGGTACCTCTTTCAGTGCCGACGATTACAAAGCCAAAGCAGATTCTCTGGGTCGTGAATTGGCTAAAGGAGGCAATTTTGCAACACTCGCCAAAGAGTTCAGCCAGGATAAACTTACGTACCTGAACGGTGGTGAACTCCCTGAATTTGGTACCGGACGTTTTGACGCTTCTTTTGAGAATGAAGTATTTAAATTGAAGAAAGACGGTGAAATTTCAAAGCCCATCCTAACCCCCTTTGGTTACCATATTGTAAAACGGATCAGCCAGGTGCCGACCCCCTCCGATCCTAATGATGCCGGTTATCAATATGAGCTGAAGCAAAAAGTATTGCAGGATGACCGGGTGGCAGCCGCCAGAGAAAAATTCATCCGCGATGTTATTGTAAAGGTTGGTTATAAACGTAACCTGCGGGTGAAGGATGCAGATCTTTTCCGGATGGCTGATAGCGTAAAACCAGGCATGGCACCAACGGCGATCCGCGGTTTTGCCATCAGTAATAAGCCCATCTTTTCCTTTACTAAAAGCAGTATAACCGCAGGCGACTTTCTGAATTTTGTGTATGATTATAAGTCTTCCGAATTGTACCGCAATGAGTCCAATACCGATCTGCTGCAGAAATATAAGGAAGCTACGGCATTGGAATACTACAAAAAGCACCTGGAAGAATACAACCCAGACTTTAAATACCAGATGCAGGAGTTCAGGGAAGGCAATATGCTTTTTGAAATCATGGAGCGTAATGTGTGGAGTAAGGCTGCAAATGACTCTGCAGGTCTGACAAAATTGTACAGGAATAAGAAGAGCAGTTATCTCTGGCCGGAAAGCGCGGATGTGCTGGTGTTCAATTGCAGCAACAGCAAAGCCGCAACTGATGGCATTGCATTACTCAAAAACGGCTGGTCCTGGAAAGCGGTTGCCGATTCTTCTTCGGGCGCTATACAGGCCGACTCTGCCAGGTATGAACTTAACCAGGTACCCCTGGCCGAAGGCACAAAAGCCACCCCAGGTATGATTGGAGAACCCCTGGTTAATAATACGGATGGTACAGCAATTTTTGTGAAGATACTGCGTCTGTATCCAGCCGGGCAGCAGAGGAGTTTTGAGGAGGCCCGCGGTCTTGTGATCAATGATTATCAGTTACAACTTGAAGAGGAGTGGGTGGATGTACTCAGGAAAAAATACCCTGTTAAAATTGATGAAGCAGTATTTAAAACCCTGCTTAAATAAATAGCGCAACAGTTTTATTATGGAACAGGCGACCCTTTATACGGTCGCCTGTTCTATAATAATTATATTTTATTGATCCGACCGGTTGGCTTAACCCATAAATCCTTTGATCATATCCATCAGTCCGCCGCCGCCGCCGCCGCCCTGTTGCTGCTGTTGCTGTTGAGCACCACTGGTTACTTTGCTGATGATATCGGCCAATCCGCCGCCACCGCCATTACCACCACCGGTAAAGCTGTTGAGGATATTCTGAAAATCAAATCCACCACCACCGCCTGCAGCCTGGGCTTGCTGCCCGCCACCACTTAACGCGCCAATGATGCTGTTGATATTGAAACTGCTGTTGTTGGGATCGTTGGTCCGGTTGATCAGGTTGCTGATTACATTGGGAATCAGGTTGCCGGCCACACCGCTGGCCTGGTTGCTGCCCAGCCCGAACTTGCTCATCAGTTTGCCGGCAAAATGCCCGATCATCATATTCACGATGGGGTTTTTCATTAATCCGCCGCCGCCAGCCTGGTTGTTGCCACCGCTGAACATAGACAACACATTTTCCAGGCCACCGCCTGCCATCAGGTTTTGTAAACCACTGGCTACGGTCTTGGTGGCTTCCGCGGTTACCGCATCATTGTGTTCATTGGGTACATCGGGGTTATTAACAACGGCATCGCCTGCAAATTCCTTCACCAGGTTAAAAAGATTCTCTAACATCGTTATAGTTTTAATCGTGAAAAATATTTAAGCCGGTACCAAGGTAGAAAAAAATTGGTAGTTTGGGCAGATTTAACGGGAAAATAATGCACCGTCAGGTTTAGCCCTGTGTGGTTAGTTTCTCTGCGTTCTCGGCAAACTGCAGTGCGTCAATAAACTCCTGTACCTCACCATTAAGCACACTGTCTAAGTTGTACACCGTAAGCCCGATCCGGTGATCCGTTACCCGTCCCTGCGGGTAGTTGTACGTACGTATCTTGGCGCTCCTGTCGCCGGTGCTTACAAGGCTTTTACGCTTGTGGGCAATGGCCTCCTCGGCTTTTCTCACTTCTTCATCGTAAAGCCTGGTACGGAGCATATTCATTGCTTTCTCGCGGTTGCCCAACTGGCTTCGTTCTGTTTGGCAAACCACCACAATGCCGGTAGGCTTGTGCGTAAGAAACACTTTTGTCTCCACCTTATTTACATTCTGCCCGCCTGCTCCGCCGCTTCGGGCGGTTTCCATCTTTACGTCACTTTCCTTCAGTTCAAAGTCAATTTCTTCGGCTTCGGGCATTACGGCCACGGTGGCTGCGCTGGTATGCACCCGGCCACTGGCCTCTGTATCGGGTACCCGCTGTACCCGGTGTACACCACTCTCAAATTTCAGTACACCATATACATCATCTCCCACCACTTCTACCTGCACCTCCTTGTACCCCCCTACTGTTCCCTCGCTTTCGCTCAGTATTGCTGTTTTCCAACCCTTTTTCTCACAATACTTCAGGTACATCCGCAGCAGGTTCCCGGCAAAAAGACTTGCTTCATCGCCCCCGGTTCCCGCCCTTATTTCGAGGATGGCATTTTTCTCATCGTAGGGGTCTTTAGGAATCAGCATATTCCGCAACATCGCCTCCTGCTTTTCCTTTTTCTCTTCCAGTACGGGCAGGTCGAGTTTGGCAAGGTCACGCATTTCTTCGTCATCGCTGTTCAGCACTTCTTTGTTGAATTCAATGTCTTCAAGGGTTTTTACATATTCATTGCGTGCGAGCACAATTTTTTCGAGGCTGCGGTATTCCTTACTGATAGCGGCAAAACGTTTATTGTCTGCCACGATCTCCGGGTTTGTCAGTGCTGTACCCAGTTCGTCAAACTTTCCCTTTATTGCGTCTAATTTATCTAACATATTCAGGTCAATTGGTTACCGGCGGTAGTTATCCTGCCGGTCATTGTTGTGTCACTCCCTTCAGCGCTATACCTTTGCGGAGCCTGCTGCTGTTGGTGGGCGCAAATTTAAACCAAATCATCGCATGCGCTGGCAAAAATTTCAGGCTCCCCGGTTGTTCGATGGTTACCGTATCCGCACCGGCAGCCCGGTGCTGATTACCGATGGCAACGGCAGGATACAGGAAATAGTGCCTGCTGCCGATGCGGGGGATGATATCCGGCAATTTGACGGCCTACTCTGCCCGGGCTTTATCAATGCGCATTGCCACCTGGAACTCAGTCACCTTAAAGGAACAGTACCCAGGGGCAGCGGGCTGGTTGACTTTTTACTGGCTGTAGTACAGCAGCGCGAGGCTGGTGCTGAGGTTAAAGCCGCTGCGATGGATGCAGCCATTCACGAAATGTACAGCAATGGCATTGTAGCCGTGGGCGATATCTGCAATACTGCCGATTCGGTTGCCATAAAGCAGAACAGTGTACTGCGCTGGCGAAACTTTATTGAAACCACCGGCTTTGTAACTGCGTCTGCTGCTACCCGTTTTGCTGCTGCAAAGGAGGTCTGGGCCATATTTGAACAGCATCATCCGGGATTAAATACGATTGTGCCCCATGCCCCCTATTCGGTATCGCCGGCGCTGTTTTCGCTGGTGAATGCGTCGGCAGCAGGGCAGATATTGTCGATGCACAACCAGGAGTCTGCGGCAGAAAACGCGTTCTTCCGGGATAAGTCAGGCGATTTCCTGCGCCTGTATAAGACACTGGGTATCGATATTGACTTTTTTACCCCAACGGGTCAATCGGCTCTTGCGGCCTGTCTGCCCCGGTTTACCGGACTCAGGCACCTGCTGCTTGTACACAATGTGGCCATGACGGCTATCGATGCTGCTCTCCTGCCGGCAGGTACATTTTGCTGTCTGTGTCCGAATGCCAATCAGTATATACAGCAAAAACTCCCTCCTGTAGCATTGCTGCGCCAGCACAATATCCGGCTCTGCCTGGGTACGGATAGTCTTGCCAGTAATAACAGCCTCAGCATACTGGCCGAGTTGAACACCCTGCTTTCGGCCTGCCCCGGCCTGCCCCCCGCAACGCTTCTGCAATGGGCCACCCTTAATGGTGCCCTTGCGCTGGGTATGGAAGACGATTTGGGTAGTTTTGATACGGGCAAAACACCGGGCGTAGTGCTGCTGGATGATGAATGGCTGACCATACGGCGGGTTGATCGTTTGGGGTAGCAGCAGGATAAGCAGTATGGGGAGGGGGTCCCTGATACTATCGTCTCAATATCTTATGCCTAACCATGGCAAAGGGTGGGCAAAAGGTAGGATATCCCACTGTAAAGGGAAGTGGGATATCAGTGGGTGATCACTATCGGAACAGGGGTGGAAAAGGGGGATGGTCTGGGCGTATCCTCCTGGAGTAGGAGCAGGAGGGAGAGCAGTACTCAGTTGGGGCAACCACAAGAGATTTAAATAAAATAGAAGGGAGTTGGAAGATTTGAACCTGTAAAAAGTGCGGCAATTCCCCTTGTGTTTTTTTATAATATGTTATTTTATAGCCGAAAAGGCTCGCATATTCCCCTTTTGGGATAAATTGTGAAGTAAACCCTAATTTGTCACAATAAAAGGTGCGTACATTTATTTTTGTTGTACGTCACCCTAACCAGCCGATGTTCTACTATCAATGAAAAAAAGTCGCATCTACTTTTCTTCCTATTTCTGCTGGTTTAGTCTAATGCCTAAATTCTTTCCTAAAACTAAAAGCCTGTTAAACTACTGCTTTACAAACACTCCATACCTGCCAAAGTAAACCTTTGCCAATACCTAACCTTTCTTGCATTCTCTGTAGTACATCTATCTGCACGAGGATTCATTTTCTAAACTGGTCTGCATCAGTTGCTTTACTTATTCATACATGGTTTACATGAATTAGTGTGGAGTAATTATTGTCCTGCAGCGAATCATTTAAAAATCAGAATCAGCTCAGTAAAGAAAATAAGATGTATAATAATGAAGAAGAGAAATGGTGGCTTCTTGCAAAAGCAATCTACTATCTTATTATAGCCATCACGGGAATCGGTTTTCTCATAGCTACCCTAATCTACTTAATATAAAATCGACTAAATGTATACAGCAACTGATTACTTGGCCAAGGGTGTTAACTTTTTGAAGCAGCAATACCTGCCTTCTTCCAAAAAGAAGTTGAGTAAACTGATGTTTTACGCAACTGATATATGCGATTCCCGATGCAAACATTGTCTTATTTGGGCTAAACGCCCAATTGTGTATATGCCCACGAGTAAAATACTGGAAATAATGAAGAGTTCCTGTGTTACTCAGAATACGAACGTTGGGCTGGAGGGCGGTGAGTTTCTATTGCATCCTGAAGCTGAAGAAATATTGGAATGGTTCAGCCTTAATCATAAGAACTACGACCTGCTTTCAAATTGTTTACAACCAGAAAGGTTAATTACATTAGCAGGGAAATACAAACCAAGGCGGTTATTTATTTCTCTTGATGGAACAGAAGAAACTTATTTGTATATGCGGGGAAAAGACGGATACAAAAAGGTGATAAAAGTAATAGAGTCACTTCATCAAACAGTTCCTGTTTCTGTAATGTTTACGCTGTCGCCATACAATGGTTTTGATGATATGTTTCATGTGGCGGAAGTGTGTAAAAAATACAGCCTTGATTTGCGTATCGGTATTTACAATAATATCGCCTTTTTTGACACCATTGATGAAGCGCACACTAATGAGGTTTCTTCGCTGAAAATAAAAGAGCCACTCAAGGTTTCTGAACTGAAAAATATGGTGGGTATAAAAAACAACACGCCGCCTTCTTCAAAAGCCACTGATACTTTGCAAAAACCCTTTGATAGAAAATTAATTTATGAGAAAATCAGTCAGTTTAAAGAAAACTACGATTTCATTGTGCTTTATGAAGAATGGAAAAAGGGAGATCTGGTATTGCCCTGCTATTCTATCCGGGACAACCTCGTTATTTTACCAAACGGAGATGTCCCTATTTGTCAGAACCTGGATGTTATGCTGGGAAATGTAAACAGTACATCCCTTGATGAAATTATTAACGATGTAGCCGTGAAGAAAACACAGGAGTACTATGTGCATAACTGCAATAAATGCTGGATAAATTTTCACCGTAAGTATGATATTGTGCTGTTCAGGAATTTTGAAAAAATGTTTGGACGAAATGCTACAAAAAAACTTTTAGGTTATTATCAATGGTGCGAAACTGAGAATACTTCTTATAAGAATTATATTTCTGAAAGCAAGTAACAGAAACAGTACAAATGCAGGACAAACTTATTAACCAACTAAAGAATCTGCGCAGGAAAACCTCTTTGGGCATTGTTCACCGGCAGGGAGATTTTTTTGCTTTTATCGGGGTGGGAAGCCACAGCCGTCAAAATCTATTTCCCTGTCTGCATTATCTGGGTATCCCGGTAAAATATATTTATTCAAGAGATGCAGAAGTTGCCGGAATGGCTGCACAGCGATTTCCAGGGTGCCAACCCTGCACAAATATTGAAACCATTTTAACCGATGACGCTGTAAAAGCTGTTTTTATCTGCACAAAACCTTCGCTTCATTTCCAATATGCCATGGCAGCATTAAAAGCAGGCAAATATGTTTTTTTAGAAAAGCCTCCTTGTTTCAGCATGTCAGAATTAAAACAACTTGATGAAACGGGTGGGACTAAATGCCTGATTGCATTTCAAAAAAGGTATGGCATAGTAAATGAATACCTGAAGAAATCTGCCAATGCCCTGTCGTATAATTATCAATACCTCACAGGTTCATACCCTGAGGGAGATGCATTGTATGAACTCTTTTCACATGCTGTTGATAATATTGTTTTTCTTTTCGGAAGCGTAAGCAGAATAAATATCCTTTCACGTACCGGCGGCCACAATATCAGTTATGCAATAAACATCCTGCATGAGAGCGGAGTAATCGGTAATGTTGAACTGTCTACTGCCTATAGCTGGAAGAGTTTTACAGACAAAATATCCATTAATTATCCGGATAAGACCGCAACAGCAACTTACCCCGGTGAAATTATCATTAGAAAGAAAAAAGGTGGTGTTTTCTCCATTCCCGCAGAAAAAATATTTAGCCGGAAGCCCGAGTACATTGAACTGTTGAATGTGAACAATGGCGCACCTGTACTTGAGCAAAACCCTGTTTACCTGCATGGATACTACAATGAACTACGGGAGTTTATCAAGCTTGTTAGTGGCAGTGCAAATGCAAATAAAAGCGCTGCTTTAATGCTGCTGGAAACATGGAGGGTGCTGGACTATATTAAACAAAAAACCACCGAGGTTTAAGCTAACCGCATTCCCTGTGGCAGAAAAATATGACCAGAACTTATCTCAAAAGTCCTTTTCGTAAGGGAACACAAAGGGCGCAAAGCCGTCATAAAGAGCACGAGGGCAGGAAAACCTGTAAGATTTTCTTTGTGCACTTCGTGGTTCTTAGTGTTTTTGTGATCCATTTTACTTTTGGGATAAATTAGTTATTTATTACTGTTACAAATATATTTACTCAACAAACTGCTACTGTCCACCCGCTTAGTGCTACCCCCTTTCGTTGCTGTACGCTAAAATAATTCTGACCCGACCTAACCTTTTGTTATCCTCCTGTAGTTTATCTATCAGACAAATAAGTTTATTCAATTAAAAGCAATTACAAAATGAAAAAAGTAAAAATCTTGACCTTAGGGTTACTGCTGACAATTGGCTTTATGGCCTGCAAAAAAAATGATACTATTGGTACTGCCGGCTTAGATGCTACCAAAACCAGTTTAGTTAAAAAAGGTGAACCGGTGCTATTTACATTATCGCAACCTGCCGGGAGCACAGTAAACTGGAGTGTAAATCCTTCCGCCAATACACAAATTAATGCCAGTGGAAACCAGGCATCAATAATGTTCGGGGCAAAGGGTAATTACGTTGTTACTGCTGTTGCAGGAAATGTTTCTGCTTCCAGGTCTGTTTCTGTTTCAGATTCAAGTTACACAGGCGGCGGTAGTGGCGGTGGCGGAACTCCCTCAACCACATTATCATTTTCTGCAGGGGAAGTAATTAAAATTACAGCATCAAGGATGGACTCCGGTTCTGCTTCAGGCTTGATTTTATCTGCTTTAACCACTAATAGCTATACATGCTTAAGCAATTCCTTGTTGTCAACCTTTACTTCAGGAACAAACAGCTACGGAATTAACTTCACCGGAGTATCTGTACCTGCTGGTTGTACTGCGGGAACAGCAAAGGCAGGCGGGTTTAGTTATTTATATCCTGTTGCGAGTGGTACGAGTACGCTTACCATTAATTTTAATGGTACGACTTATTCAGGAACAATTGTTAAAACCGGCAACAGCTATACAATAAATTGGCCTTACACAACAGGTGTTATCATTTCTCCAACCAGTTTATAGTAAATAAATTAAATTTACGGAGCCGTTTTGGACGGGAAAAGCAAAACGGCTCCATTTTAAGTTTTGGAAAATATCTCACATATTATTGCAGGCTGTAAAAAGCAGAATCAACTGAGCCAGGAAAAATTGTACCGGCAATTTTACCCTGCTTTATTTGCGTTGTGCAAAACCTTCTTTGAAGATAATCATGATATACTAACTGCTTTAAACAATGGAATGTTGAGGGTTTTTAAAAATATAGAACAATATGATGAAAGTAAAGGCACTTTTTTTAACTGGGTCTATACAATAGTTAGAAATTCGGCACTTACTGTAATCAGGGATAAGAAAACAAACCTCACCTTTGAACTGACTGAAAATGTAAAAGAAAAAACTGACAACAACCCGTTTAAGCAGCTTGAATGGAAAGATATTTACTATTACCTGGATAAATTACCGGCAAAAACAAGATGTGTTTGCAGCCTTTATTACCTGGAAGGTTTCTCTATGAAAGAAATATCAGATTCTATTGATATGAAAGAAGGAGCGGTAAAATGGCACCTCAGTGAATGCCGATGCAGGCTTAAAATAATTTTTGAACAACATAATATTAAAAAAAATGGATGACAAAAATTTACATAGCAATCACTTGAATCAAAAAAATTATCCAGAACCGGATATTCCTGCAGATGAGGCATGGGCTGATATGAAAAATCTGCTTAACAATATGCCAGGAAAAGCGAACCTGGGTAAATCAGGCAAACCTTTTCCCGCAAAATATTTTACTTATGCAGGAATTGGATTAATAATTATGGCAGTAACTGCATATTATTTTTTGAATGATACACCCCAAAAACAACCTTCAGTAAAAACATATTATAGTCATGCCCAACCGCAGAAAGTTATTTTATCAGATGGCACGGTAGCATTTTTAAACAAAAACAGCAGCATCAGTGAACTTGGTAATACGGCTGAAGAAAGGCAAACCGCTGTTAAGGGCGCTGCTTATTTCGCCGAAGGACAAATCAGTAACCAACCAGCACATCATTTAAAAGCCGGCACTCTTGATGTAGTACCCGTACAGGCAGATATTTATGTATCTTTTGATACAGTATTGGCTGTTTCATCTGTACATATACAATCAGGAAGCGCTGTAATTGAAGCAGATGGAAAAAAAATTACACTCAATGCAGGAGAGGCCTTGAAGTATGATGAAAAAACCAGGCATATGAGTGATAAGCAAAAGGTTGATGTAAGTTTATTCAGTTATGCCACAAGGATCTTTGAATTTATGGATACCCCGCTTAAAGAAGCTGCTGAATCTATAGGAAACACTTATGGGGTTACCATAGTATTTAAAAATAAGAACCTGTACAACTGCAGGATAACAACACGATTTGATAACAGGAGTCTGAAAGAAGTATTTGATGTACTGGCTTACACACTCAATTTTAGTTATCAAATCGATGAAAAGAATAATCAAGTTGTATTAACCGGAGAAGGATGTGAATAAGCGATATTTTATTTGCCTGATATTGTTTCTCGTTTTTTCAGCGAGTAAATACACTATTGCACAAGGGCAACTGAAGCAGTCAAAAGCGGATAAAGACATTTTTTTGCTTGATGGAAATATTTCATTGGACTCACTCACAAAAGTTGTTCATAAAAGAAGTGCAATTAGATTTTCCTTTAACTCAGTAAAGGTGAAAGGATCTAAAGAAATTAATTTTAAAAAATCCCGGTATTCTATCCAGGAAATTCTTCAGCAGATAAGAAAAACTACTTCTTTATATTATTCCTTTTATTCCGGATATGTGATATTCCAGGATAACCCTCCAAAGCAGAGACAAAAACCAGACCCGCAGAAAGTAAACACAAATATCAGCAAAAAACCTTTGGCAAAAGCCAATGCTACATTGCAAAACAGGAACCTCAAAACTAAAAACCAAACTATAAAGAAAAAGGATGCAATTGTACGAAACCTCTTGCTCAAAGACACAGTAAAACAGAAACCAATACGGTTTCCAAATACGGGGAGTAATTATCCTGACCAGAACATCAGTACCCTGAGTGGCACACAGAATCAAAAAAGGACAGCAGAAAATAAAGGCTTGAATGATTCTGCCCAAACAGTTAATACCAAACAGGCTTCCCAACCAACCAGGGTAAACACGGAGGTAAGTTTGATTGATTCTCCCAAGGTTGTTACAGCCTCCAGAAACACGGATAGCATTACGGCTAACCAATCATCACCAACAACTTCCACCAACAAAAGCAGAAGGAAAAACAATAAAAACGGAGCGGCATTTCATTACGGTATCCAATGGAATGTAAATATTCCTGTCTATGGATTTAATGAATATTTTACCGGCACAAATGCTAAAAACCAGCCTTATAATTTACTGCTACCTGGTTTATGGGTAAGTAAAATTATCGGAAAACGGGCCAATGAATTATTATTATTGCTGAAACCGGAGCAGCAATATTTTACCGGAAGTAAAGTTGTTGCAACCTTTACTGGCTCTTTTTCTGTTCAGGATTCAACGCTGATCCGGAGAAACACGGTTTTAATTAAAACAAACTCTGTATACGTAGGACTGCAATACAATTACCATCTAAGTACTAAATGGAATATTGGTGGCGGCCTTAATTTTAATTGGCAGTATGCAGCGTTGATAAATCAGCAAACAACACGGTTGTCAAGTGGCGTATTACTTACTGATTCGTTATATGGAATTAAAAAATCATCACAAGACTGGAAATACTTTAAATCCTCTTTTATTTCAGCAAGACTTGGGGTATCATACAATTTAAAGACGTTTGAAATTGGCTGTGATGCACATATGCCAATCACCAGCATATTTGCTGGTTCTGTAAGTACCTCCCGGCCAGTAAATGGACATATTTTTATTCGATGGAGGATAAATTAAGACAAGTATTATTTAATAATCCAGACAGGAAGGGCGGCCACCTTAAGAATCCGGGACACTGTTAAAATGCTACCTGTACGACTATTTCAACAAAATGCGCAGCAGCCGTAAACTGGAGAAGGGATGCTGCCGTAACATTGAGCTGCAATGGTTGCTGCAACACTTTCTGCCAAATTATCTACTATTACCGGCTTCCATGAGCTGTATTTGCAGAACCTGAGCGGACGGAAGCCGTGTTTCAACTTTGGGTTGACTACTTAGTCAGTACGCGCTACAGAACCGGGTTTTTCTGAATCTGGCGTCTTTTATCTCAAATCCGGAGCGGCAGCAGAGTGTCTTGAACATCGGGTTACATAACGGGTGTCCTCTTATGTCTTATGTGTCACATCCTGCTTCTCTTCCCCTGTATCTTTAATCATTTCCGCCGCAGCCATTTCTCAAAGCGCAGTAAAAAATCATCCTTGCGCCGGCTGGCTACCGGGAGTTCGCGCCCATTTTCCAGCACCACATCACCACCACTACCTTTAATATAGGCTTTTATATACGACAGGTTGATGATGTATTTGTCGTGTATGCGGATAAAATCTTTTTCGGGCAATAGTTTTTCATATTCGCCCAACTGGCGGCTTACTACAATTTTCTGGTCATCGTTCATGAAAAAATGGGTATAGTTTCCGCTGCTTTCGCAATACATGATGTCTGCTATTTTTACAAAAAGCAATCCGTTTGAAGTTGATAGCGGGATCTTCTGTGCGTGGTTATCGGTTGTGGTTTGTGCCAGAAGACTGAAAATGTTTTTATTAACGGCCTTTTCCGCAATACGGCGGGTTGCCGTTTCTACCGCGGCGATTAGTTTTTCAGCGGCTACGGGCTTGGTGATAAAACCAGTGGCATGTACTTCGAAGGCTTCTACGGCATATTTGTTATAGGCTGTAACAAAGATGACCTCAAAGTCAACAGGCTCCAGTTTCTTTAATACATCAAACCCGTTAAGTCTGGGCATTTCCACATCAAGAAAGAGCAACTGCGGCTGGAGGGCTTCTATATGGGTAAGCCCCTTTTCTGCATTGGTTTCTGCGGCGAGTACCTGCAGGTGCGGACAATATTCTGCTATCATGTGTCCGAGCAACTTTACGTTTTGGGGCTCATCATCGAGAATAATACAACTGATTGTAGTCATGTTTTGATTTATGGTTTAAGTGACAGCGGTATCTGTAATACAATGATGGTTCCTGTACCGTTTCCTGTTTCGTCTGTTTTGTCGATCACTTGCTGTCCGATCTGGTACAACTCAGCCCTTCTTTTGCTCAGCAGCATTCCCCGGCTCTGGTATTCCATATGCCGGCTGCTTTTGAGTGCCTGGGCTTTTGCGCGGCCGATGCCATCATCTTCAATGGTAAATACCAGTGTATCTTTTGTTGTATGTGCCGAAATGGTAATATTGCCTTTCCGGCTGTCGAGGTAACGGACACCGTGGCGTATGGCATTCTCTACATATGGCTGCAGCAGCATGGCCGGTACATAGCATGAACGGGCATCTATGGCTGCATTGGCATTGATGACGTAATCAAAGGTATTGTCAAACCGAAGCTTTTCCAATTGCAGGTAGGTATCGAGGTAATTGATTTCCTTTTCCAGCGTGATCACCGAAGCTTCGGCATTATCCATTGTGCTGCGTAAAAGATCGGCAAACTTATCCAGGTAGCTGTCGGCCTGTTTGTAGGCTTTGTCGTATACCAGCCCTTTAATGGAGTTGAGGCAATTGAATACAAAGTGGGGATTGATCTGCGCCATCAGCGCCTGCATTTCCAATTGTGCGAGTTTTCTTTCCGTTTCCGACCGTGCAAGTGCGAGCCGCTGTTTTTCCCGGCTCCGTTTCTGTAAAAAATAAATGATTGCTCCAAAGCAGAGGAACGTGGCCAGCAACCAGAAAAGACTATTCTTCCAGAAGGGGGTACGGATATAAAAATCAATCCTTGCTTCCCGGGCAGAGGGTGTGCTGTCGCGATTGATGGCTCTTATGCGGATATTGTACGACCCCGGAGCCAACCGGCTGAGTTCGATGCGTTCGGTGGGTAGCCAGGACCCGTTATTGATGCTGTATTCAAAATGGGGAATAAATCCGCTGAGGTCAATTCCTGAAAAATCTATGCTGATGTTGTTCTCATCATAATTCAGCTCGTACGATGGCTCCAGTACCCGGTCTGTACCGTTGATGCTTACGCTGTTGATAAAGGAGGGAATGTCCTTTGTGTCAACCCGCAGGTTTTCCGGCAGAAAACAGAGCCCTCCCTGTGTAGCAACGTACATGGTATCGTTGAAGCCGGTGATGTCGTTAACCTGCTCGCCGGGTAAGCCATCAGCCATGCCAAATGCTGTGCTGCTGTAGGTAAATGTATTGTCTGCAAAACTGTAGTTGATTTTATTCAATCCTTTATTGGTACCCAACCATACCTGGCCCGGTTTGTCGCAATAAAGGGCCTTGCACATACTGCCAATGATGGCCCGGCCAAGGGGGATGAAGGCGATCGGGTTATCCTGCTGCATTACGACCAGTGTATCGGTGCCCAAACCCACCCAAACCAGTCCCTCAGGGCTTTGAATGATGGTATTGGTACGGTAAGAAAGGGCTTTATGGCGCTGACCGAAGGTCTGCAGGTGGTTGGCGGTCCATTTGTAAATGCCGTCTGTAGAGCCGATATAAATGTCTCCGTCCTTGTCTACACAAAGTGCCGATACCCGTTTCAACACGCTGTCTGTATAGGTATTCCGGTAATAGTTGTACTTATAAGCCATGGCATGCGACCCCATACAAATCATGGAATCATTGATTTTAGCCGCCATTTTGGATGCGTTGTTGCGCGATCGCTCAAACCGCCTGAGTATCTTTGTACCCGATTTGTTCATCAATACCGACCCTCCCTGGCAGGATACAAATATGGCTTCGGGCAGGGGTATAATTTTACGTATGGTGCCATCGAGCTTTTTAGCATCGGATAGTTGTACTTTATTGATGTGAAACAGGCCATCGTAAGAGATGAGTTCGCCGGAATTATTACCCGATATCAGCAATTGGCTGGTTTTGGCCAGCGTATTGAAGGTTGCCGCGAGTTCTGCCGGAAAAAATGGTTTGATGTTTTTGGGCTGTATTTTGATCAGTCCGCTGTTGACGGTACAGAGCCATGTATTTCCATTGTTGTCTTCAAGCACACTTCTGACGGTATTGCTGTTTACCAGTTCTTCCCTGATCTCCAGCGTAGCCGTATCCACGAGGTATTTGCTGCCGGTATGGGTTACTACCATAAAATGTTTGCCCGTAAAGGAAAAAAAGGTAACCGGGAAGCTGAATTTTTTCTGGTGCAGCACCTGTGGTATACCATCACCGGCTACCCGCATCACCATTACTTCGTCATTCATTACTGCGGCAACACGGTCGTAAAGGAGTGTGATGGACGACAGTGTTTTGGGCGCTGCAAATGAGGCACTTATTTTTCCCTCTTCAAAACGCCGGATACTGTCATCAGAAAAGAGCAGGTACTTATCCGGCTGGTAGTCCACGGCTTTTCTGAATGCAGATAGTCTTTTGCCAATATACTCCTGGTAAAGGGTTGTTTTTCCATTGCGGTAGAGATAGGCATTACGGGTATTGGTGCCAAACAAAATGCCTCCGAAACGTAAAGCGCTGACGCTGTTGGTATTACCAACAATAATCTTTCCCAACTCGGGATCTGTATCCGGATTTTCAAACCGCTGCTTTTTTTCATTGAAATAGCAGGGTGTGTGCAGGAATGGTATGGCCCATATAACATTATTGCTGTCGATATGCAGATCCACGATTTCATTGTCGGTAAGGCCTTGTGCGGTGGTAAATACTTTAAATCTCTTTCCGTCAAACCGGGCTAACCCATTGTCGGTAGCGATCCATAAAAACCCTTTTTTGTCGATACGGGTGAGGTATATATTATTGGAAGGCAGTCCATCCTTTGTGGTGTAGGTAACGGCCTGTGTTGATTGTGCGAACCCTTTACCAAAAATGGCAAAGTGCAACATACAAATGATATACAGCAGTTTTGATTGCATGAGCAGTATCCTGGCTTTAACCCGGCGGGGGAGGCTTTTACATACCTGATGGGGAAGTACCAGTCGCGTACCCGGTAAGAAACCTAAAAATAGAAAAAAGCCCCGCAATAACTACGATTTGGGTTAAAATAACCTTGCGGGATGATTTTTCACGCCCCGGCTTTGGTAAACCGGCTCCTGAAAGCTTTGCCCGGGTACTTCCTGGTGGTGTTATTGGCCGGGATAAATAATAGTTGTACTGATTAGCGCCATTATTTTATCTTTGTTTTTTAACACAATCATAGCATTATGAAGTTTATCGTATCGTCTTCGGGGTTATTAAAACAGTTGCAGCAGATCAGCGGGGTGATTAATTCCAATACCGTACTGCCTATACTGGAGGATTTTTTGTTTGAGATCGATAAAAACAAGCTGACCGTAGTTGCCACAGATCTGGAAACGGTGATGAAGATCCATATGGATATCGAAGCCAAAGACAGTGGAAGGGTGTGTATTCCGGCCAAGATCCTGATGGATTCACTGAAAAATATCCCGGAACAGCCGCTTACATTTACTATTGATAAGAGTTTTTCGGTAGAAATTACGAGTGATAATGGTAAGTACAAGGTGATGGGTGAAAACCCGGATAATTTCCCGAAAGAACCGGCAGCCGACGATGCCAACAGTTTTGAAATGAGTTCCAGCGGACTGGTAACGGCGATTAATAAAACCATATTTGCGGTGAGCAGCGATGATCTCCGCCCTGCCATGACCGGTGTGTTTTTTGAACTGGATAAAAAAGGGCTCACATTTGTGGCTACTGATGCACATCGTCTGGTACGTTATATGCGTACCGATGTAAGTTGCCCGCAAAAGGATTCTTTCATTGTACCACGCAAGCCGCTGAATCTGCTCAAGAGTGCGCTTCCCGATAATAGTGATGTACTCAAACTGAGTTATAACAGCAACCATCTTTTTGTAACACATGGTGGCACAGAGTTGGTTTGCCGGCTTATTGACGCCCGGTTCCCGGATTATAAAGTGGTGATTCCGGTGGATAATCCGTATAAGATGACCGTTAACCGGGGTGATTTTCAGAATGCCCTGCGCCGGGTAAGCATATTCAGTAACAAAAGCACCAATCAGGTTGCCCTGACCATTACAGGTAGTGAATTGCAGTTGGCTGCCCAGGATGTGGACTTCAGCTTTGAGGGTAACGAGCGCATGGTCTGCCAGTACGACGGGGAAGACCTGCAGATTGCTTTCAATGCCAAATTCCTCATCGAGATGCTGAATGGCGCCGAAACCACAGAAGTAGGTATGGAATTGAGTACGCCCACCAAGGCTGGTATCATAAAGCCCAGTGAGCAGTCGGAAAATGAAGAATTGCTGATGCTCGTAATGCCACTGATGCTGAACAACTAAGCAATGAATCAGGTATATATAACCGGGTAACAACCCGGTTTTTTTATGCCGGTAGCCGGAAGGTTGCGGTTGTTTGCCGGGAAAGAAGAGGGGTAGATGGTGGCATACGGGTGCCGGGCGATCGGCGTTTTTTGTTGTCATTTTCCCATATCCACGGCTTCAAAATTTGCATTTCCAATAGTTTTGGCTATATTTGCAGCGGAAAATGAATGTACAGAAGGGAACGAAGACCGTTCCCTTCTTCTTTTACTATGACTGCAGTAACGCAAATACAGGAGGTTGAGGCGCTTGTTGTGCCGCTTTTGACGGATGACATTTTTCTGGTGTCTATCCGGGTAAAGCCGGTTAATAATATCAGGATTTTTCTTGATGCAGACAGTGGCTTAGGTATTGAGAAGTGCATCCGGATCAATCGTGCTTTGTACAAAATTATGGAAGAAAAAGGGCTGTACCCCGATGGCAATTTTTCGCTTGAGGTGTCGAGTCCGGGTATAGGTGAGCCGTTGTTGCTGCATCGCCAGTATGTTAAGAATACCGGCCGGATGGTGGAGATAACGCTCGAAGACAACAGCAAAAAGACAGGAAAGCTGCTGGCGGTAAGTGCTGATGCTGTAGAGATAGAACGCAGCGAGGGCAAAGGCAAAAAGGCCGTACTTGTAAAAGAAACGGTGCTGTTTGCTGCTATCCGGCAGACCATTATAGAGGTTTCATTTTAAATATCGATAACAAAACCCCTTTACCGGCGGGGAAGTCAAAAAGCAGCCGGCGAGGTCTATGGCACGAATTAATTTAATCGACTCATTTCAGGAATTTAAGGACGCAGAGAATATCGACCGCCCTACACTGATGAAAGTGATGGAAGACGTCTTCAAAACGCTGATCCGTAAAAAATACGGCAGCGACGAGTGTTTTGACGTAATCGTAAACGACCAGAAGGGTGACCTTGAGATCTTCCGCCGTCGCACGATCGTTGATGATGGAGATATTTATAACACGCTTACGGAAATTGAATACAGCGACGCTATCAAGATCGAACCTGATTACCAGGTTGGGGAAGAATTGTATGAGGAAGTGGACATCCAGAAGGAATTTGGCCGCCGTGCAATCCTGGCGGGTAAGCAAACGCTTGCTGCCCGTATCGGAGACCTGAAAAAGAACATACTCATTAAAAAATACGAAGACCGCATCGGCGAAATCGTAAGTGGTGAGGTTTACCAGGTATGGAAAAAAGAGGTATTGCTGCTTGATGAAGAAGGCAATGAAATGATCCTGCCAAAGTCTGAGCAGATTCCTACAGATTATTTTAAAAAGGGGGAAACCATCCGTGGGGTGGTAAGAAAGGTGGAATTGAAAAACGGTCAGGCGGTGATTATCGTATCGCGTACCAGTCCTGTTTTCCTTGAAAAACTGCTTGAAATTGAGGTTCCTGAAATATTTGATGGCCTGATTGTGGTGAGAAAGATTGTAAGGGATCCCGGGGAGCGGGCTAAAGTGGCTGTGGAAAGCTACGACGACCGTATCGATCCCGTGGGTGCCTGTGTGGGTATGAAGGGCAGCCGTATCCATGGCATTGTAAGGGAATTGAAAAATGAGAATATTGATGTGATCAACTGGACCAATAATATCCAGTTGCTGATCCAGCGTTCGCTTACACCGGCCCGTATTTCGAGCATGGATATCGACCAGGAAGGCAAACATGCCAGTGTATTCCTCAAGCCCGACCAGGTATCCCTGGCTATCGGCCGCCGCGGGGTGAACATAAAACTTGCCTGCGAACTTACGGGTTATGAACTTGATGTATTCCGCGATAATGAAGGCGAAGAAGACGAATTTGATATTGACCTGGATGAATTTAGTGACGAGATTGAGGGCTGGGTTATTGATGAACTGAAGCGTGTTGGTTGTGATACGGCGCGCTCAGTACTCGAATTGACCGAGGTAGAACTGGAGCGCAGGACAGATCTTGAGAAAGAAACGATTGCCGAGGTGAAGCGGATATTGGCTGAAGAATTTAAGAAAGAATAATAACAACAACCCTTTGTACCACAGGTGCAGGGGATTATATAAAAAAATTGATCGTCAGCAGACCGGGTTGGTCTGGAGACAAAAAATACAGAATGTCAGATACAACAACACCACGTTTAATGGCAGCCGCCAAAGAGTTTAATATCGGTAAGGATACGCTGATAGACTTTTTGGTGTCTAAGGGGTTCAGCAGTGATGACTTGAAACCAACGTCCAAACTCACGGAAGAAATGTACCGTGTGTGCCAGGGAGAGTTTCAGCAGGATAAAGCTGCCAAGCAAAAGGCAGAGAAGGTTGAGTTGGTTAAATCCCCCGGGGCAACCGAATCCAAGAAGAAGAAGGAGGAGGAAGACGCCTATTTTAAGAAGAAAGAAGCGGCAACCAAGGCAAAAGAGGAGCCCTTAGCGGTACCCTTACCCGAAGCGGAGCCTGTGCCACCGGTAGTTGAGGAGGTGATAAAAGAAGCGGTAGTGGCTGAGGAAGTTCCTGCGGTAGTGGTTGTACCGGAAGTTGTTCTGCCTCCGGTTGAGCCTGTCAAAGAACCTTCCGAAGCACCTGTAACGGTTGTTAAAATTGAGGCACCTGAACTTGAAGGTCCCAAAGTATTGGATAAGATTGACCTTTCGGCTATCGATTCTTCAACCCGCCCGATCAAGGGGGTTAAAAAGAAGGAAGAGCCCGCGGCTACGGTACCGGCACCTGTGGCGCCTGTTGTTCCACCCGTTGAAGAGGTGGCTGTACCCACCGGAAGCCAGGAACTGCCTAAAGAAATATTGCCCCCGCTTATTGAAAACATCAAGGCAGACAAACTCGAAGGCCCCAAAATCCTGGGTAAAATTCAGTTGCCGGTGGATAATGATACGCGTCCCAAAAAAGACAGTGATGAGCGGCGCAAACGCAAGCGGATTCCACTTGAAAAGAAGCCTGGTCAGCAGCAGCAACAGCAAGGCGGCGGCCCCGGTGGTAATCGTTCCGGTGGTCAGCAACAGGGTGGACCTGGCAATTACAACCGTGGTGGTCAGCAAGGCGGTGGTCCCGGTGGCAACCGTGGTCCGGCCCGTCCTGGTGGCAACCGTGGCCCGGCAACCCCTGGTCGCCGTGATGACAAGGAGATAGACAAAAAAGAAATTCAGAAAAAAATACAGGAAACCCAGGCCAAACTGGCGGGATCAAGCGGAAGGGGTAAAAGCCTTAAGGCAAAATACCGTAAAGCCAAGCGCGAAGAGATGGCCGAACAGATGGGAGCCGAGGGTGCAGAAGACAATAAGCTGCAGGTAACCGAGTTCATTTCGGTAAGTGAACTGGCCAGCCTGATGGATGTAAGTTTTGCTGATGTAATCAGCAAATGTATGGTACTTGGTATCATGGTGTCGATCAACCAGCGCCTTGAAGCTAATGTAATTGAGCTGGTTGCCAATGAGTTTGGTTATGATGTTGAATTTATCGGAGTGGATGATCAGGCAGACCTCGATGATGATGATGATGAATATGATGACGAAGACCAGCGGCCAAGGGCGCCCATTGTAACGATTATGGGTCACGTTGATCATGGTAAAACCTCGTTGCTTGATTATATCCGTAATACCAATGTGATTGCGGGCGAGGCTGGTGGTATCACGCAGCACATCGGCGCGTATGAGGTAACGCTTCCCGATGGCAGGAATATTACTTTTCTTGATACTCCTGGTCACGAAGCCTTTACGGCGATGCGTGCGCGTGGTGCCAAGGTAACGGATATTGCTGTTATTGTAGTGGCTGCAGATGATGCGGTAATGCCGCAAACCAAAGAGGCGATTTCGCATGCCCAGGCAGCCAACGTACCAATGATTTTTGCCATCAACAAAATTGATAAGGACGGTTCAAACCCCGAAAAGATAAAAGAACAGCTCTCTGGTATGAATATCCTCGTAGAAGACTGGGGGGGTAAATTTCAAAGCCAGGAACTGAGTGCCAAAACAGGTATTAATATCGACCTGCTGATGGAAAAGATTTTGCTTGAGGCTGAGTTGCTGGAGCTTAAAGCAGGACATGAACGACGCGCCAATGGCACCATCATTGAGGCGTCATTAGATAAGGGGCGTGGTTATGTGGCCACCATCCTGGTACAGAACGGTACGCTCCACCAGGGTGATATGATCGTTTCCGGTCAGCACTTTGGTAAAGTGAAAGCCATGTACAATGAGCGAAACCAGCGTATTGAAGTTGCACCACCTTCGACACCGGTACTTATTCTCGGGCTGAACGGTGCGCCGCAGGCCGGTGAAACCTTTAAGGTATATGATGATGAGGCAGATGCCAAAGAAGTAGCTTACAAACGCGGGCAGATCCTGCGCGAGCAGGGTATGCGTGCCAAGAAACATATTACACTGGATGAAATCGGCCGTCGTCTTGCCCTTGGTAACTTTAAAGAACTCAACGTTATCATCAAGGGTGATGTGGATGGATCAGTAGAAGCCCTGAGCGATTCATTGCAGAAACTGAGTACTGAGGAAATCGTTATACGGGTGATCCACAAAGCTGTGGGTGCGATTACCGAAAGTGATGTTACGCTTGCAACGGCTTCTGATGCCATCATCATCGGCTTTAACGTTCGTCCGTCCATGCAGGCGGCGAAACTGGCGGAGAACGAATCCATTCAGATTAAATTGTACTCCATCATTTACAACGCTATTGAAGAAATCAAGAGCGCGATGGAAGGTATGCTTGAACCTTCGGTGGAGGAAAAAATCCTGGCCAATGTTGAGATCAAGGAAACATACAAGTTTGATAAAGCCAGTGTGGCCGGCTGTATGGTACTCGATGGTAAGCTGAGCCGCAACAACCGTATCCGCCTGATCCGCGATGGTATCGTTGTTTATACAGGCGAGTTGGGCAGCCTTAAGCGGTATAAAGATGATGTGAAAGAGGTAACAACCAATATGGAGTGTGGCTTGAGTATCAGGAATTATAATGATATCCGCCCTGGTGATATTGTTGAAGCTTTTGAAGAAGTAGAAGTTAAACGGACATTATAGGTTGAGCTATGGAATATAAATTTATCAGCAAAGAAGTGATCAGCGGGCGGGTTATCCTCCTGTTCGAACAGGCATCGGTAGAGGGTCTTTCAGAAAAGGCGCACGACTTTTTCATCAACAACAAATACAAACTGAAACAGGGTGGATTCCCTGGTAATGGGGTGTATGAACACGGGAATTATATACTCCGTCTTTTATTTGGTGCGTTTGTCCGGTATTTCAAATTCAATGTTGAGGTAAACCGCCATGATGAACGAACAATTGCCGTTAAAGTGGAAAAAGGACATTCGGGATTTTCGGGTGGTGTTATTGGTATGGTGAAGCTGAACAAGGAACTGAAAAAACTGGGGACTGCCATGGAACAACTGGGTGAAAACCTTGGATCCTTTCATACACCGGCAACCTAATATTTTGTTAAATAGCAGCGGGCTTATACAGCCTTTGCTGCGGGAACTCTACTTTTGGGGCCTGAAAGAAGTGTCGTGGAGCGGCACCAGTAACCAATAAATTACATTATTGATGAAACGTTTTATACTTATTCTGATCAGTGTTTATATTACCGGGGCTGTTTTTGCACAGCCGGGTAAGGTTGTAGCGGATAAAATTGTAGCCGTAGTGGGCGATAAACTTATCCTGAAGAGTGATGTGGACAACAGCATTCTTGATATGCAGCGCCAGGGTATGGAGGTTCCGGCCAATGCAAAATGCCTGACCCTTGAGCAAACGATGGGTATTAAAGCGCTGGTACTCCAGGCTGAAAAAGATTCGATCCCCGTTTCTGATGAAGAGGTGGAGGCTGAGATTGATAACCAGATCCGTTATTTTATCAACTCTTACGGATCGAAAGACGAGCTGGAGCGTATTGCCGGAAAAACGGTGTATCAGCTTAAAGACGATTTCAAACAGGGCTTCCGTGAAAGAAAGCTTGCGGCGGCCATGCGTAATAAGATTGTTGAAAACATCAAGATTACACCCAATGAAACCAAGGCCTATTTTGACCGGTTTCCCAAAGACAGTCTGCCTTTTTATGAGAGTGAGGTGCAGGTTGGTCAGATCATCATTTATCCCAAGGCCAACCGGGATGCCGAAGAATATTGTATTGCGCAGTTGAAACAGTATAAGCAGCAGATAGAAAGCGGAAAGAAAGATTTTAAAACGCTTGCGGATATTTACTCCAAAGATCCGGCGGTAAGGGACAACCACGGGCAATATGAAATCAACCGCAACCAGCGCGATCTCGATCCCACCTGGCTTTCCAAAGCATTCACCCTTAAAGAAGGGCAGGTTTCAGCACCTTTTAAAACAAAATTCGGGTATCATATTATTCAGTTGGTAAGCCGTGCGGGAGACGATGCCGTGGTACGCCATATCCTCGAAATTCCGCAGATTACTCCTGCGGAAACCCGGGAGGTAATGGATAAACTGGACTCGATACGTTCAAAGCTTATTGTGGGTACCATGGCTTTTGGCGAAGCTGTTGCCAAATACTCGAACGATGAGTACAGTAAGTTTTCGGGAGGAATGATCCAGGGTAAGGATGGCAGCAGTTATCTGACCATCGATCAGCTGGACGCCAATATGGTGAGCAACCTCAAAACACTGAAAGTGGGTCAGTATTCCCAGCCGATCGAATATACCGACGACCGTGGTAAAAAGGGCATCCGGATTATTTACCTGGTACAGCGTACGGATCCGCATCGCGAAAACCTGAAAGATGATTACAGCAGGGTTTCGCAGCGTGCACTGGAAGAAAAGAAAACCGAGGCACTGGAAAAATGGTTTACACAAAAAATACCTACCTATTATATCATGCTTGATAATGAGTTCAGGCAATGCCCTGAAATGCAGAAGTGGTCGAAGGGTGCGCAATCAAGCACTGCCGGAAACTAAGCAGTAATTCCTTCCATTATACACCCTGTGGAGGTATTGTCGGGGGTTAAAGCCTATTTTTGTATCGGGTTACCATTATTTAAAAAACCTGACGCAAATTGATAGAAAAAAAACAACTCGTACACGAGGAGGAAAAGGCAGTGCTGGTGGGGGTGGTGCAAAAAGACCAGACCGAACACCAGCTAAGAGAGTATCTTGACGAACTGGCATTCCTGGCCGAAACGGCAGGTGCCATTGCCCAGAAACGCTTCACCCAGAAGCTGCAACACCCGGACAGCCGCACTTTTGTAGGCAAGGGCAAACTGGAGGAAATCAGACAATTCATACAATTTAAGGGCGATATCAACCTTGTTATTTTTGATGATGAGCTTACGGGCTCGCAGATCAGTAATATTGAAAAAGAACTGGGGGTAAAAACAATCGACCGCAGCGATCTTATTCTCGACATTTTTGCACGCCGGGCCAAAACTGCGCAGGCCAAAACCCAGGTTGAGCTGGCACAGTACCAGTATATTCTGCCCCGCCTGAAAGGGATGTGGAAACACCTGGAGCGCCAGGGTGGTGGTGTGGGTACCCGGGGACCGGGTGAAACCGAAATCGAAACGGATCGCCGTATTGTAAAAGACAAGATCAGCCTCCTGCGTCGTAAGCTGGCTGAATTTGACAAACAGGCATTTACCCAGCGCAAAGACAGGGGTGAATTCATCAGGGTAGCCCTGGTTGGCTATACCAATGTAGGCAAATCCACCCTTATGACCCTGTTGAGCAAGAGCGAGGTCTTTGCCGAAAATAAACTCTTTGCCACGCTTGATACCACCACCCGGAAAGTAGTGTTTGAGCATACGCCCTTCCTGCTGAGCGATACCGTTGGATTTATCCGTAAGCTTCCGCACCACCTGGTAGAAAGCTTTAAGAGTACGCTGGATGAAGTACGTGAGGCTGATGTATTGCTGCATGTGGTGGACATCTCCCATCCGCAATACGAGGAACAACTGCAGGTGGTTAATAAAACCCTGGCAGAGCTTAAAGCCGGTGATAAACCTTGCGTGACCATTTTCAATAAAATGGATCTGTATGAAGCCCATACTTTCGATCAATGGCTGGAAGACGATATCAAGAAAGAAATTCTGCAGGAGCTGAAAGAGCGCTGGCAGCATGAAACCAAGGACAATTGTGTGTTTGTATCTGCAACGGAACGGACCAATATTGATGGTCTGCGTCAGACGATCCTCAATAAAGTGCGCGAAATGTACCGGATCCGCTATCCTTATAAAGCCGAGTTTTTTTACTGAGCCTGACCTGTAAACCGGATTACCCCCTGATTATTGACAGTTTTTCGATTTAGTTTATATTTGTAAGGGTAGCATATACTCCCGGCGTTATTTTTTGTGAAAAAAAACTATATCCGCATATTATTTCTTTTTTTTGGGTTTCAGTTGATCCTTATAAAGTATCTCGATTTTCTGCTGCCAGACGATTGCTGTACGGAGGAAATTGCTTGTGAAAAAGACGGCGGTAAGAAAGTTCAGGAAGAAGACAATACGGTAAATTTATATACCCTGCCAGGGGCTTCCAGCCTTAGTCTTCAGGCAGGTTCTTTCCGGTGTAATCTTTTCTTTACCGGTCATCTGGCACTGCTCAAACCGGTCAAAGACGTACATACACCACCTCCTGACAAATACCGGAGATCTTTTGTTTTTTACGCTTAATCATCAAAATCTTACACAATCATGAAAAAATATTTTCAGCACGCCGGTGCTGATATACCCTCATCTGTAGTGGTATTTTTAGTGGCATTACCCTTGTGCCTCGGTATTGCCCTAGCATCGAACGCACCCCTGTTCTCGGGTATTATCGGTGGTATTATCGGTGGTATTGTTATCGGATTACTTAGTGGTTCACAACTGAGTGTGAGCGGGCCGGCGGCGGGTCTTTCCACAATCGTTGCGGCATCCATCGCCAAAGTGCCCGGTTTTGAAACCTTTTTGCTGGCAGTGGTTATCTGTGGTGTGCTCCAGGTCATTTTTGGTTTTCTGCGGGCAGGTGTGGTTGGCGATTATATACCGGGCAGTGTCATCAAAGGTATGCTGGCTGCCATCGGTTTGCTGCTCATTTTAAAGCAGTTGCCCCACCTTATCGGATATGATAAGGATCCTGAAGGGGATGAATCTTTTATACAGGTGGATGGTGACAATACCTTCTCGGCGATTGTTTCGGCGATTAATCATATCACACCCGTAGCCGTTCTTATAGGAATCATCTCATTGCTCTTCCTGTTTGGTTGGGAAAAATGGGGGACAAAAATAGGGAGCAGCGCAAAACTGATTCCTCCTTCATTAATGGTGGTATTTATTGGCGTTGGTATTAATGCTGCATTTATCTCATCAGGCAGTACGTTCTCCATCGACCCCGAACATTTGGTCAATCTGCCGGTTGCCGGTTCGGCAAATGATTTTTTCAGCTTTTTCCGATCGCCCGACTGGTCGGCCCTGGGCAATAAACAGGTATGGATGATTGCTGTTACCCTTGCTGTTGTGGCCAGCCTGGAGACCTTGCTGAGTATTGAAGCCTGTGATGATATGGATCCTTATAAACAGGTTACGCCTGCCAACCGTGAGTTGAAAGCACAGGGCGTTGGTAACATCATCAGCGGCCTGATTGGCGGTCTTCCGCTCACCAGCGTGATTGTGCGCTCGTCTGCCAATGTGAATGCCGGGGCAAAAACAAAAACGTCAACAATATTGCATGGTATGCTGTTGCTGTTGTCTGTTGCATTTATCCCGGGATTGCTCAACATGATTCCTAAATCTGCACTTGCTGCGATATTAATTTTTACCGGTTATAAACTTGCCAAGCCATCATTATTCCGCGCATTTTATAAAAAGGGATTCAACCAGTTTGTTCCTTTCGTGGTAACGATTCTTGCCATACTCACTATTGACCTCCTGTATGGCGTATTAATCGGTATTGCGGTCGGAATTTTCTTTGTATTACGCAGCAATTTCAGAACAGCAGTTTTTGTGTTCAATGATAAAAATATCTACCTGTTTCGTCTGCACAAGAACGTCTCCTTTCTCAATAAGCCCATTATTAAATCCAGGCTTGAACAGATCCCTGCAGACTGCCGTGTATTGATTGACACCAGCCGGGTCGAATTTATCGACCCGGATGTGGTTGAGGTGATTGAAGATTTCATCACGCATGCACCGCTAAAAAACATTGAGGTGGAAATTAAAAAAAGTCTTAACCGTGACCAGGGCTTTGTGACGGAGGGGTATGCAGAAAAGAAGAGTAACCATTAATTTTTGCCGGTGTAAGCCAGTTGGCTGGTTGCACGGGTTTAACTAAAAAATCATCAATATGAAATCTTACGAACGTTTATTACTGGAGAACAAGGCCTGGGCGGCCGAACAAATGCAGGATGACCCGGAATTTTTTAACCGCCTGCTTCATGTGCAAACCCCCGAGTTTCTATGGATCGGGTGCAGCGACAGCCGGGTGCCGCCCGACAAGATCACACAAACCCAGCCGGGTGAAATTTTTATCCATCGTAATATTGCCAACATGGTTGTGCATACCGATCTCAACCTGCTGAGTGTACTGGAGTATGCGGTAAATGTACTGAAGGTAAAGCATGTCATTGTATGCGGACACTATGGCTGTGGCGGTGTTAAAGCTGCTATGGGCAGGCATAATCTCGGCATCATCAATAAATGGCTGCGCAACATCAAGGATGTGTACCGGTATCACCGTGATGAAATTGATGTGCTTGAAACGGAGGAGGGGCGTCTCAACCGGTTGATCGAACTGAATGTGGAAGAGCAGGTACAAAACTTAGCCAAAACGTCTATCATACAAAAAGCCTGGAAAGACAGGAATGAACCGCACCTGCACGGATGGGTTTATGACCTGCATGATGGTATCATCAAACCCGTTTCAGAAATAGAACCGGGTCATCATCTTGATGATTTGTATGCGTTTGATAATTTGTAATCGCAAAAGGGTTAGATGTTTAGCTAACCCTTTTTTCTGGCCGAAAGGTAGGCATGCCAGAGCAGAAAGGCAGCCACGGTACGGTACGGGCGCCAGGAATCGGCTATGCGCAGGAGTTCTTCCCTCGTGGTTTCCGGGGGCAATTGCTTTACCTTTCGCATACTGTTGACCAGTGCAATGTCTCCCGGTGGAAAGAGATCTGTGCGCTGCAGCGCCATCATGAGGTAAACATCGGCCGTCCAGTCGCCGATGCCCTTAACCTTTTTCAGTGCTTCCCGAACAGCGTCGTCCTCCTGCTTGTGCAGGGCTGTAAGGTTTAACTGGCGGGATAGTATGGCCGTGGCCAGTTCACGGGCATACTTTGCTTTCTGCCGGCTGAAATAGCAGGCCCGCAGTTCATCATCACTCAGTTGCAGCAACCGTTGTGGTGTGATGGTACCCAGCTTTAAGGCAAGCTGGTCAAAAGCGGCTTTGGCTGAAGCAAGCGATACCTGTTGTTCGAGAATGATGTGAATAAGGGTGGCAAAACCAGGCTTTCGTTGCCACATGGGCGGGTAGCCATGGCGCGTAATGATCTGTTGTAAATCATCGTCTTTACCTGCGAGTATATTGCACCGTTCAATAAAAGTTTGGGCAGTAAATGGAGAGGGTTCAGTCATGTACCGGGAAGCGCGTATTGATCGGTTAGTTTTTACTTTTAAATTTTTCGATGGCCTGGCGGGTAAAGTTGCTCAGCACGAGCCTTCCGCTGATGGCGGCCCTGTCTTTGAGCAATTGATCCCAGTCTGCTGTTCCTTTCCAGAAAATGGTTTTCAGTTCAGCCATTGCTTCAGGGCTGCTGTGTACAAGGGTATTGGCCAGGCGGTTTACCGATTCATCCATATTGGCTATTGAAGTGTGCGTTTCGGCAAAAAGCCCTTTTTTCTTTGCCCAGTCGCTGCTGCGCCAAAGGGTGGCGTCGATGGCCAACTGGCTGAAGGCCGATGCACCAATCTTGCGTTCTACCGCAGGCCCCACTACAAAGGGGCCGATACCGACGGCAAGTTCGCTCAATTTTACTTCTGCAGCTTCTGTAGCAATGGCATAATCTACAGCAGCAGCAAGGCCTACACCGCCACCTACACATTTGCCCTGTATACGGCCAATAATCAGTTTGGGGCATTTGCGCATGGCGTTAATCACATGGGCAAAGCCGCTGAAAAACTTCAAGCCCTCAGCCTCGGTTTTGATGGCCACCAGTTCGTCAAAACTGGCACCTGCACAAAAGGCCTTTTCACCGGCACTGCGCAGGATGATGAGTTTTGATTCTTCGTGGGTGCCTGCAAAATGAATTTCATGCGCCAACTCTTCCAGTATCTTACCGGGTAGCGAATTGCTTTGCGGATGAAAAAACTCGATGGTGGTGATACCCTGGTGGGTTTCTGATTTTACATATGCTTCTGTCATAACCGTTGATTGATGGTGTAAAGGTACTGCTTCACGGGGTTTACCCTGATCAAATGCATAGCATTTTGCGTCAGCCGAAGGTTTTCAAATCCCGGCCACAGTGTCGGGACAAATTTTGCATCATTGTTACCCGCAAGGATAATCCTCTCGCAGCCGTAGCCTGCATCAGGCACTGACAAGGCTTGTAAGCTGTCTTCTGCCCTCATTTCTCCGGTAGCGGAACCCACCGATCAACCATTTTCCGGTGTCCGCGACAACTTTTGGCAAAGGCCTGACCGGGTCAGGGCATTTTCCGCTCAACCATGGTTAATATGGTAGCGATGCCCGTTACTTCGCCGGTTTCATCGATCATCTCCACCAGCCATTTCACAATACCTTTGTCAATATCATCGCCCCTTTTGAAATCCTCCGGTTGTTCAATCACCCTTTTGTCGTTGGGCAATTTTTCCCTGCAGGTAAAGCGGATATGGATTTCAGCACCCGGGTATACCGGTTTGGTAAACCGCAGTTCATCAATACCGTAATTCAGCAATACGGGATTTTTGTCGTAACTGTCCACAAACAACCCTGCAGCGATACTCATGATGAAATACCCATGTGCCACCTGCTTTTCAAACATGGTACCCTTAAAATCGGTTGTTTTGATATGGGCGTAGAAGTGATCGCCGCTCAGGTCGGCAAATTTATCAATGTCTTCGCTGGTGATGGTTCTTTTTTCGGTAATGATCTGGTCGCCGATCTGCAATTCTTCAAAGTATTTTTTAAAGGGGTGTTTGCCTGGATCTTTTCCTTTGGCATTGGGCTGGTAGATGCTGGTTATTTCGGTAAGCATGGTAGGGGAGCCCTGTATGGCTGTGCGTTGCAGGTAGTGTTTGACACCACGCAACCCGCCCATCTCCTCACCTCCGCCTGCGCGGCCCGGCCCGCCATGTACCAGCAGGGGTAACGGGGAGCCGTGGCCTGTGCTTTCTTTGGCACATTCGCTGTTGAGCACCAGTATGCGGCCATGGTGTGTTGCTGCACCCAGCACGTACCGGCGGGCTATGGAAGGGCTGGCTGTAACAATGGATGAACAAAGGCTGCCTTTGCCCAGTTTACTGAGCCGGATCGCTTCGTCGGTATTGTTGTAAGGCATTACGGTACTTACAGGCCCGAAGGCTTCTACCTCGTGTACAGCGCTGTTGTTGAAGGGGGTTTCGTTGAGCAGCAGCAGGGGCGACAAAAAAGAGCCTTTGGTGGCGTCTGCATCTACCACGGTTACGCTATCCAGGCTGCCATAGATGAGTTGTGAACTGGCGAGTAATAATTGTACCTGCTCACGTACTTCCCTGCGTTGTGTTTCACCGGCCAGGCTGCCCATGCGTACTTTTTCATTGAGGGGGTTGCCGATTACCGTTTGTGAGAGTGCCTGTGCAATGGCTTTCCAGCTTTCTTCCATACGGTTTTCGGGTACAAATATGCGGCGGATACCTGTACAGCGCTGCCCCGCTTTGAGGGTCATTTCTTTTCGTACTTCTTTAACAAAGATATCCCAGTCTGCGCTGCCCGGTTCCACATCTGTGCCCAGCACAATACAGTTGAGCGAGTCGGCTTCCATATTGAAGGGAACATTTTCAGCGAGGATACGGGGATGTGCTTTGAGCATTTGCCCGGTAGTGGCTGAGCCGGTAAATGTAACCACGTCCTGCGAGGTAACATGGTTCAGCAGGTCGCCCGCGCTGCCGCAAAGCAGTTGCAGGGCGCCATCGGGTAATATACCTGAGGCGATGATTTCTTTAACAACGGCTTCGGTAAGATAAGCCGTAACCGTGGCAGGCTTTACAATGGCGGGAACACCGGCGAGCAGGTTTACCGCAATTTTTTCAAGCATGCCCCATACGGGAAAATTGAAGGCATTGATGTGTATGGCCACCCCTTCCTTGGGTACGAGTATATGCGTACCCATAAAAGTGTTGTTTTTGCCAAAGTTGTGGCTCTCTCCATCCACTACAAAGGTTTCGTTCGACAGTTTCCGGCGGAGCGAGGCATTGGCGAAGAGGTTGCCGATACCCCCTTCAATATCCACCCAGCTATCGGCTTTGGTGGCGCCCGTCTGGTAGCTGGTGGTATAAAAGGTATCGAGGTGCTTGCGCAGGTGCAGTGCCAGTGCTTTGAGCATATTACCCCTTTCATGAAAGGTCATCCTGCGCAGGTTGGGATTGCCCTTTTCGCGGGCATAGCGTGTAACGGCTGCAAAGTCGAGCCCCTGTGTGCTGGCAAGGGCAACAGGGTCGCCGGTAACTGCGTTGTACAGCAGTTGTCCGTCGCCATCGCCATTAATCCATTGCCCCGTAATGTAGTTGCCTAATCTGGTGGTCATACAATCGTTGTGTTGAGGGGTCAAAACTACAGATAGTTGAGCGAATACGGGAATAAACCCGGGCAAAACATAATCAGGCCATCATAAATATTCTGATCCCTATCTTTGACAAAACGAGCAAATGACCTGGCAACAGATGTACCAGACTTTTATGACCAATATCCGCGATACGCGCTGGCCGGAATGGGTGAGTACAGTAGCGCAGGTGGCGAGTGTGTGGTATGCGCGTAAGAACAATGTCCGGGTATATCCAACGGGTATTGTGGGTGTGGTGCTGGCGGCCTATGTGTATTTTTTTATGACCGATCCGCCGCTGTATGCCGATGCCGCACTGAACATCTATTATTTTGCGATGAGTGTGTATGGCTGGTACAACTGGGTGCAGAAAAAAGAAGGGGGGTACAGCTATCCCATCAGTTGGTGCAGCAGACGCGAGCTGGTTATGGGTATTGCACTGTTTGCCGGTTTCTGGACCAGTATTTACATCGTGCTGGTGAAAGGCACCAACAGCAATACACCCTTGCTGGATTCTCTCGTATCGTCTTCTGCCGTAACGGCCATGTGGTGGATGGCCCGTCGCAAGATTGAGAACTGGCTGGCCTGGATCGCTTCCAACATCGTGGCCATACCACTCAACTTTTACAAGGGCTACATGTTATTCACGCTGATGTATATCCTCTTTCTGGCCATGGCCTGGTGGGGCTACAGGGATTGGGTAAAAACGGTAAAGCATGAGCGGCATTAAAAAAATTGTTATCCTTGGCCCGGAAAGTACGGGCAAAAGCACGCTTTGTGCAGCACTGGCAGCGCATTTTAACACCTTATGGGTAAAAGAGTATGCGCGGGAGTACCTGCTGCAGCATGGCATGGCCTATACGTATGACGACCTGCTCACCATTGCCCGCGGACAGTTGGCAGGCGAAGATGCGGCAATAGCCACCCTGGCCGGTCATGATCCTGCACAACGGCTGCTGTTTATTGATACCGATATGTATGTGATGAAGGTTTGGTGTGAGTTTGTATTTGGCGACTGTCATCACTTTATACTGAACCAGGTGGCCGGGCGGCAATACGACCTCTACCTGTTGTGTGCGACAGACCTTCCCTGGGTTAAAGACGAACTCCGCGAATACCCCGATCCGGAAACCCGGGAAAAACTTTACCACATGTACAAAGACCTGCTGATCAACCAGGCTACACCCTGGGCAGAGATTCGCGGGGATGCGCATGAGCGCCTGCAAACCGCCATCGCAGCGGTAGACGCGTTGCCGGCATAGTAGCTCCGGTTTGTATTGTTCCTATTTGATCAGTTCCTGTATATCGGGGTCGCCCTCAAGGTTGTTCATCTGGCGCATGATATCATCATAGCGGCTGGCTACATAACCGCTGAGTGGCTTTACGGTATAAAGTTTGGGATTGGGCAGACAGCCGGCAATCTGGGCGGCTTCGGCACGGGTAAGGTCTTTTGCATTTTTATTGAAATAGGTTCTGGCGGCAGCCTGTATACCAAAAATGCCGGGTCCCATTTCTGCAACGTTCAGGTAGGTTTCGAGTATCCTTTTTTTACTCCATATTTTTTCGATCATGAAAGTGAAATATACTTCCAGTCCTTTGCGGAAATAACCGCCGTGCTGCCAGAGGAAAACATTTTTGGCCACCTGCTGGCTGATGGTACTTGCCCCGCGCACTTTACCCGGGTGTTTTTTGTTGTACTTCATGGCGAGTTTGATGGCTTTGAGGTCGAACCCGTCGTGATCGGGGAAAAGCTGGTCTTCGCTGGCAATTACGGCGAGTTTGATATTGGGGCTCATCTCACTGATGTCTGCATAATCCCTTTTGAGGCCATTGCCGCTGAGCAGACTGCCCAGTTGGGTGAGGGTAACGGGCGGGTTGACCCAGCGTACAAGGATGATGTACACAAACTGCAGGATAAACAGCCATAAAAAAATGCGCTTGCAAATGCGCCAGAAACGGGTTTTAAAGAGCGCCATGACTGCAAGATATATTTAGTTTGCATTTAGTTTGCCTGTGTTGAAATATATTTCAGCCGGTATTTTTTACCGATGGTATAAGCTTTTGTTTGCAGGCGCGACAGGAAATACCCCACGGCTCCCAAACCCAGCCCGGTAAAAAGCAGGGGTAAACTTGTTCTTTTGGGATTTACCAGGTAGGAAACGCCGGTACCCACTGCGATCAGGGCGGCTCCTCCCATGAGGGTTTGCCCGCTGCCGCGGAAATTGAAGCCGCGCTTATCGAAATAAATGGATTTGATGTTGTTGTAATGAAAGTAGTAGCGGTACCTGGCGAGGGTATCGAGTACAAGAATGCCTATGGCGTTGGGTACCTGTGCGATCATGTATTCAATAACGTAGAGACTGTCTTTTTTGATGCGTTCGATATAGGCGTTGAAGTTGCCGCCATTTACAGTGGTGAAGCTGATGGGGCTGCCCGGGAAATAATTCCGGAGGGTTTGGTTGCGTTTTTTCAGCACGATAAAATCAGAAGGCTGGGCAAGGGTTGCGCAGGTAAGCAGGAGCAGTATTGGCAGTAAAAAATGTTTCATACCCTGACAAAATACTACATAATTATTTAAAAAGATGTTAATCCCGGATTTGTCGGGTGAGCGATGACAAGGATATCCATGCCGACACAGCATTGAAATAATCCCGCCCTTGATCCATTACCGGTGATGACGCTCAAAACTGTTACGACTTTTTCATCATACTGAAGAGTACACCCATAAGGATGGCGATGCCAAAAGCGGCCAGGAGCAGACCGGAAATTTTATTGACTAAGGAAATGTTTTTTTCGTTGAGTTTATTGCGGAGCTTACCGGCCAGGATTACTTTCAAAATATCGGCCGTTATGTTGATGAGGATACAGGTGCTGAAGATGGCGATGCGTTCGTTGACCGAACTCGATACCGCAACAGCGGTAGCGGTGGTGAGCCAGAAAGCAATAACGGTGGGATTGAGGGTATTGATGAGGAAGCCGGATGCCATGAGCTTGGCATGGGTACCGGCAGAGATTTTGATTTTATCCTCGTCCTGCTTAATGTGTATTTTCTTGAAAAAAAGGTAATAAACGCCCATGCCGATGAGGAACATACTGCCTGCAAAGCCGATGGTTTTTTTGAAATTGAGCAGTTCGGTCATCAATTCAGAAAAGGCATTGCTCAGCACTACCCAGAGAATATCGCTGAGCCAGACGCCCGCTACAAAACTGAATCCCCCGCCGCGGCCATTATTGATGCTCTGTTTGATAATGGTAAAAATAACCGGCCCTACGGAGAAGACCAGTAACAGCCCAATCGCCACCCCTTTTACAATCGCATCAATCATTAACAAACTGGTTTAAAAAAAGACAAGATAAAAAGAAAAGGGGATTATGAGACTTTTTGATGGGCTAAAAAACTTTGCCACTCTTCCAGCATCCTGCCCTTGAGTACCCGCGGAAACTTGTGTTGTCCGCCCACTTTGCCTTTGGACTGCATAAAGTTCATAAATGTTTCCTCAGGTAATACTTCAACAAAAACTTCTTTAAGGGCGTGCTGGCGCTCTACGATGTAATCATCGTTGAGGGATTTGAGGTGTTCGTCGATGCGTACGCGGAGGGTTTCGGTGTTGATGGCATCGTTGGTGGCAATGTACCACTGGTGGGCAAAAAAACTGCCATAGGGTATACCGGCTACGGTAAACTCGGGTATGCTGATGTTGAGTTCTTCGCTCACAAGTTCTATGGCTTTGTTCATATTGTCTACACTGAGGTGTTCGCCCACGAGGCTGAGGAAATGTTTGGTGCGGCCGGTGATGATGATTTCGCTCCGGCTCCTGTCTACCAGCTTTACGGTATCGCCGATGGCATAACGCCAGGCGCCGGCATTGGTGCTGATGAGGAGGGCATAATCTTTTCCTTCTTCAATTTCATGAATCATGAGTGCTTCGGGCTGGTCGGTCATATTGCCGTCTGCATCGAAATTGTCATCATCGAAGGGTACAAATTCGAAGAAGATATTATTGTTGAGCGCGAGGTGCATGCCTGTGGCGTGCTGCCGGTTCTGGTAAGCGAGAAAGCCTTCGCTGGCAAGGTAGGTTTCGATATAGGTGATGGGTTTGCCGAGAAGTTTTTCAAACCCCTTTTTATAAGGCTCCAGGGCTACACCGCCATGTACATAAAAGGAGAGGTTGGGCCATATTTCGTGGATATGGGCTACCTGGTAGCGTTCAATAATTTTTTCCATAGCCAACTGTATCCATGCCGGTACGCCCACGATAAAACCAATATCCCAGTCGGGGGCATTTTCCACAATCTCGTCTAATTTTTTTGACCAGTCTTTTTCGCGCGATATTTTTTTGCCGGGTTTGTAGAGGCTTTGAAACCAGAAGGGAATGTTGCGGGCCTGGATACCACTGAGGTCGCCCGCATAATAAGTGGCGCTTTTTTGCAATTGTGTGCTGCCCCCGAGCATGAGCCACCCCTTCCCAACGGCACTCCGGGGTACGTCTTCATAGCGGGTGAGGCTGATCAGTTGTTTGATGCTGGTGATATTGTTGCTGCGGATGAGTTCTTTGGTGATGGGGATATACTTGCTGGCGGCCTCGCTGGTACCGCTGCTGAGGGCAAAATATTTGATGACGCCCGGCCAGCATACATCCGGCGTGCCCTCCAGGGTTTTGTGCCACCATTCGGCAAAGATTTTACTGTAATTACAGGTGGGTACGAGTTGCTGGAATTTTTTGCCCGGATGGCGGCTGAGGAGTACCTCATCAAACCGGTACATTTGTCCAAACTGTGTAAAGCGTGCTTTTTTCAGGAGTTTTTTCAATACCCTGATCTGCTGCCGCCGGGGATCGCTTACGGGGAGGTTGAGTGCCCGCGCGATGGATTTGGGTAATTTGATATCGATTATTGGCATTGGCCTGATGATTCGGTTTGGGATAATAAAAATACAATTTCCGCGAAGTTTTCCGCGTATATTTTACCAACGGTGTATTCAGAACCAGCCCCTGCGGCGGAAAACGATGATCATCCATACGGGAATGAGCAGCATAAAGAATACGGCAATAAAAAAACCGTATTTGTTGTGGATGATGGGAATGCTTTCAAAGTTCATCCCGAATATGCCGCCGATAACCGTTGCGGGCGCCAGCAGACAGGTTACCACCGTCATCACCTTCATCACTTCATTCATTTTCAGGTTTACATTGCTGAGGTAAAGGTCCTGCAGGTTCATCATCATATCGCGGTAGTTTTCGGCGAGGTCGTTGGCTTGTATAATATGGTCATATACGTCTTTGAAATACCTTTCGGTTTTGTCGTTGATGAGTTCGCTGTCGCTGCGGAGGATGCCATTCACCATCTCCCTTACAGGGCCGATGCTGCGTTTGAGGACAATCATTTCCTTGCGGAGCATATTTATTTTTGCGAGGCTCCGCTTGTTGGAATTGCGGATGATGTCTTCCTCAAGTGCTTCCACGCGTTCGCCCAGTTTTTCCATCACCACAAAATAATTGTCCACGATCATATCAATAAGCGCGTAAAACAGAAAATCGGGGCTGCCCTGGCGCATTTTGCTGCCGGCAATGCGGAGGCGGTCGCGCAGGGGGTTAAACACATCGCGGTGGGCATCTTCCTGAAAGCTGATGACAAAGCCCTTGCCGAGTACAATACTGATCTGCTCGGTTTCAACGGTGGATTCTGTTTCGTTGAAATAGAGCATGTTGAGCAGACAGAAAAGTAAGCCGTCCACCTCATCCATTTTGGGTCGCTGCCCCAGGCTCAGGATATCTTCAAGAATCAGGTAGTGGATGCCAAAGCGGTTGCAGATGGTTTCCACCTCAGTTTTGCGCAGACCATCCACATTGAGCCAGGTTGTTTTCGGGCTTTCAATATAGTCGAAACATTCGGCAATGGATTTGATTTCTTTTTCGGTAATAGAAGCGGCGTCGTAGTCGTATACAAAGATGCGGGTTTCCTGTTCTTCCCGGCGTTCGGGCTGTATCGTGGGGTTTACCTGCAATACCTTTTTGGTACGCAGCAGCTCCAGCGGATTGAGGATATACGTAAGGTAGTTGCGTTTGCGCATGGCTTTGTATGGCTAAAAGTAAGGAATTGTTTTGGGTTGAGGGCAAACCGGTTTGCTCCGGCATTTCCTGCTGTACCGGTTTATAGTTTTCCGTACAAGGCCCTTAACTTCTCCCTGGTCATGATACTTTCCCAGTTTTTGCCGAGCGCGTTTTCCCAGAGGGGTTTCATGCCGAGGCTTACGTCTATCATTTTATTGAAATCCTCTTCGCTGAGGTTGGCGCAGATACCGGTGGGGATATCGATGCCGTTTTTCTGCACCATGTATTTAAATTCCTTTACGCCTGCGGGGTAGTATTCCTCCAGGTGGTTCATCACGATGCAGTTGCCGATGCCGTGTTTGGTGCCGAGGAGATAGCTGAGGCCATAGCTTACTGCGTGTGCCACACCTACCTGGCTGTAGGCAATGCTCATACCGCCTGCGTAGGAGGCCATCATGAGCTGATCGTCTGAATCTTCATTCCAGGTATCTTTTTCTACAAATACTTTGCGGCAAAGCTCCAGCGCTTTTTCGCCATAGCTTTTGCTGAATTCGTTGAGGTAAGTGCCTTCGAGGCTTTCGATGCAGTGGATATAGCAGTCCATACCCGTATAGAAGCGCTGGTTGGCGGGTGCGTTGGCCGTCAGTTCGGGGTCGAGTACCACCTGGTCGAATGGGGTGAAGTCGCTGTTCATGCCGAGTTTGCGGGTAGGGCCGGTGAGAACGGTGGTGCGGCTTACCTCTGCACCTGTACCGCTGAGGGTGGGGATACCTGCCTTATATACACCCGGATATTTGACGAGATCCCAGCCCTGGTAGTCGGCGCTGCTGCCCGGGTTGGTCATCATGAGCGCTACGGCCTTGGCCAGGTCCATTGTGCTGCCACCGCCGATGCCGATGATACCGCTGACGGTGCCAAATTGATCTTTGAGTTGCCGGGCGAGGCTGTCTACATAAGTGGTTTTAGGCTCGTGGGTTACGTTTACAAAGATCACTTTATCGTTGCCGCGGAGGGGTATACGGCCTGGCAGGGTATGGCCTTCAAAAAAATGATCCACCAGAAAAATCATGGGTGCCTCAGCCTTTCGGTTGGGCGCCAGTATGGTATCGAGTTGGTTGAAGGCGCCGCGGCCATAGACCACATAACCGATCATTTTAAAGTTGCGGAACTGCATAGTGAAAATTTTTGCGAAGATAAGAAAAGGCGGGGCAGGTTTGGTGCCGTGTGTTCGCATAGGCGTCAAGTTAATTTTTGATACAAATCTGTCATTGTAATGCGGTCACTTCGTTTATCATAGCAGCAATGCTTCTGTATTATCAGTTTTAGCAGGCTGCTTTCCAGTGCAAGTATCTCC
>JAAFIK010000016.1 GCA_013298665.1 Chitinophagales bacterium | reverse complement strand
TGATAAAGTCCACATAAGGCCGTTCCTCGATAAAATTGATGATGTTAGAGGCATATATTTTTTGCCCGAAGCGTACATCTGCATTTTCATCAAAGGCCCAGGGGGTGAGGTAATGCACCAACTCATCGTTGAGCCTTTTCAGGTAAAAGCCTTTGTCCACCCCGGTATAAAACTTTACCCGGAAAGCAGTAATCACCTGCTCATACACCGGATTGCGTACATGTATCTTTACAAACGGAGAAACCTTTTTTTTCAGCCAGCTTTCAATATCAAGCATCAGCCGCCTGCTGGTTTTGGGTTGCAGGGGGTTAACGGCATTGCGGTTTTTGAGGTTGGCAATGGGGATGATGAGTACATGTCCCGGTGCTACCTGCGGGGCGCAACACTCTTTTTTCCGCGCAACAGTAGTGGTGGTCAGTGTCACCTTAATATTGCCCATCACACCATTGATTGAATATTCAGGCTGGAACCTGTCTCCGCTGATACCTGCGGTAAGCAGCCGACCGGCAAGCGAATTCATGATGGATTGTGCTAATCTTTTATCTGCCTCTGTTTTGAAAAATGCGACTGCCACTGCTTTGGTATTGTCATTCGCCTTAAGGTCAGTAATCATCTGTGTAATCTTTGCCTGAGAGGCCACATCAAAACCACCAGTAGGCAGGAAGACCAGATCCACTACCAACTGTGTTTCCATAGCCGACATTACCGTATGCGTTCTGCACTGGCAGTTGGGATCGGTATGCGATATTGCCTTTACTTTATATACAGACGGATAACGATCCAATACCAGGTGTTCATAATCCCAGCTATTGATGGCCCTGTTTTTGTGCCGCAGGCGTTCGCTCACGCGGGTATAAAATTCCTTACTCACTTCCCGGTGCTTCCCGTCAAAAGAAGCAAAGGGTTGCTGCACCTTACTTACCTGTGCAGCAGCCACTTCCAGTTTACTGATACTGCCGGCGGGCAGGGCATTGTCGTAATGACTTTGATCGTTGCCCCTGTCATCGAATACTGCTTCTACGGCCTGCGCCACGATGTTTATGAGCTGGGGAATGCGGTTGCTGTACTCGGTTACGCTGGCGCAGAACCAATGCAGTCCGGATGTGATGATGGTATTGTTACTGGTAGCATCGGCCGGTATGTTCAGTTTGATGATTCCCGTGGTCTGGAATCCGTAGGTGCCATCACTTACCATATCCTCTCCTTTTAAGGGTCGCCATTCATTATTGGTGAGGTACGACCAGTGGATGGGTGGCGGATCATTGTCCTCATCCTCGGCACTACCCTCTGCAAATTGAAAAAGCAGGGATACGGATTGAAGTGCCGCGGCATTTTCAAGACCGATAAAGAGCATCCCTTCCTCTTGTATGATGCCTGAGTATTGGTTGTTGCCCCCGCTCACCTGCTCCACCAAACCACTGGCACTGATCACCATTTTGGCAAGCGCACTGGTTTTGGAGATCGCGTTCAATTCATTGGAACTGACCAGATATGCCTCCTGCGGTACAACATTTCGGGCTGCTCCTTTCTGGTATTTGTCATACAGGCCTTCAAAGGTAAACTGGGGCAGCAAGAGTTCATGTGCATCAACCAGTAAGCCTTCGCGTTCGGCATCTATGGCCGAAAAACTGCCGGACATCCCCCGCCTGTTGTTCCGCTTCACGCCTCCCGGCCTCACTGCGGGCCCGGTACCATCCTGAAACCGGCGCATGTTCTCCTGTCCCGGTGTGGTATATGTCTCCACTGTACCAAACGGATACACATGAAAGAGCTGATCGATACCCGGCTGGATATGCCGGAGATCAGAGAAATAACTCACGGATATTTCCTTCAACTGGAAGAACGGCGCCAGTTCTGCTGAACGTTCTGTAAATCCGGCCTTGAACGTCACAGCCAGGTCGGCTCCTTCTGTCTGCTTATTGGCATTCAACTGCAATTCCAAAAATCCATTTTCGGTTTTTCCATTTTCAAAACTCAGTGGATAGGCAAGCGCCCGCCGTGGAACAGTTGCCCTGATTACATTACTGATGAGCTCATCCTCGTTGAACCCATTGCCCCCATTCACCATATGGTCTTTTGTCCAGTACCGGTTCTCCAGCAGGCTCAGGCCAAATAAAAACTGCCCCTGGTTCCTGATCACCGGACCGGCATCCTCCAATGCATGACGGACGTGTAAGGACAACTCATTTATGGGTTTGTTGAATATTTCGTGGCTGCCGATATACAGGGAATTTCCGGGTTTGGGATACGGTGTAAAGGGATCAAATGGTTTCCTGGCATCCAGGATGGCGTCATCATTCTGGAGGGTGAGTAAGCGCAGTCCGTCAAAAAATGGTTGGGGATTTCGTGGCGGCGTTCCAATGTTGCGCTGGTTGGATCCCACGCGAACGGACAGGTGCATATCACTGAACTTCAGCCGTTTGAAGGTGGGTGTGCTGATCTTGATGCCAGGCCCCAGCAATACCTGCATTACGGGAAAACCCGTATCAAAGGTATTGCCCTTGTGCAGGGCTTTATCGTAATTGATGATGGAGGGTGCTGAAGCGGGCAGGCAGATATAAAGCGTGGCCACATCCGTGTGTACAAAATAACAGGGTCTGGCAGGCATCACTTCCCCCAGGTTGCCACCGTTTGTATGCGCAGCAGAAATCATACGGTTACGTTCATCTTCCAGTTCAGTATCAATGGTCAACCATTCTTTCTCTCCGCTGAGTTGTATGGTAATGGCCTTACTGGTGTTATCCCGGTTGGCACGGTCTGGTTTGCGGTGATCAAAAATTTCGTTGAGGGCATTGAGTTTGAGCGCAATAATGCGGTTGCCTCCCTGGAGCATCAACTGTGGGGTGGCAATGGCGAAACCGATCCGGGTTTCGCTCTTCAGCGGAAGGGTTTGTTTTGCCCAGGCTACAGCATCACAGAGATTTGTTGTGTTGCCAAACGCCTTGATTGCCCGGCCAAAAGTGGGCCACTTTTGACTGGGGTCGGTAAAGGCCAGTCCGTTGCCATCAGCAGAGTTGGCAATAGGGCTGGCAAAAATGCTTTGTATGGTTTTGTTGGGTTGGGTAGCCGCAAGTGGTTCTTTGTTGATAAAGATGGTCTTAAGTTCTTTAACCTTTGCCTTATTGAGGACAAGGTCGGTGCCGGTTTTATACACCAGGTCTTTACCCGATGCATCTTTACCTCCCTTAAGTGTGGTACCGGCAGCAAGTTGATGCGAGGCTACCTCTTTGGCCAGTTCAAATATGATGTGTGCTTTATCGGGAATGGGTTCTTTGGGCGTGAGTTGCAATACTTCCTTATAATAAAAGTCCAGCATACGGCCGGTGAGCCCGTTCATCTGCTCTTTGGCGAGCTGGAAAATTTTCAGGAAAGCGATGAAAAGCGCCATATGTGGCTGGTGAGCCGGGTATTCTTCCATCGCAAAATGGAAGTACTTACCCGATTCATCGATGAGCGACTGTACAAAAGTGAAAAAGCTGTTGAAGATATCGTCGGCATAAAGCGCGGCATTACGGAGCTTGTCTGCCGGCGTGGCACCGGTATAGATGCTCACATCCGGATCTACCTTTTCTTTCATGCCCCATACTTCATCATTATAGATGGCATCATAATCTAAGTTGAGCGTTGTTTTAAAACCAGCAGCTTTAAACCCTTCCTCATAGGCCATGATCTTTTTGAACTGGCCGCGCAGGTATGCATCAATGGCGATATCGAGGTCAATACGCAGGGGGTTTTCGGGTATGGCAACGGTAAGCCAGCGGTCGATACGTGTGGCGAGACCGAGGGTGATGGTAAACAATGCCCCATACTTTTCAATAGAGGGATCTTCGTCAAGGCGTTCCCGCAGTTCGTTGTACTCGGCTTTGATACCATCGATATTGAGTACGCCAACAGAAGCCGCAATGACGGCCATATCGCGGCGGAAAAATTCGCGCCAGTTCACCCGTTCATTTTTCCCGGGCGGCATGGCTTTTTCGTCGGGCACTTCGTAGTACCTGATCTGTCCCGCATGGCGTTTGGCAAACACCAGGAGTTCCTGTATCGACCGGTCGTCGATGGGTGCAAATGTGGGATCGAGGGCTTTCAGGTAACGACCCAATTGTCCTGATCCGTCGCGGTTGTCTGTTGTATGGCAGTTGCAGTTACTCATTTCAATTCTTGTTATAAGTGGTGATGACAGGTTTAGTGTACCTGTTATCCGTGGTCAATATTGGTGGCTTCGCTCATATAGAACGGAAACACATAATTGTAGCGGGTATTGGTGGCGATAACCTTGTAGGGTATCTTTATTTTGAGCATACCTTCGGCCTGAATAACCTCGGATGTGATATCCCCTACAATAATGCGCGGCTCGTGATACACCAATGCCTCAAATACAATATTCTGTATCATGGCAATATTGATGGGCGTCATTTGCTCAAACACATAGGGCTGCAGGTTGCAACCAAAGTTTGGCAGCATTACCCGTTCGCCGGTAATGGTGGCGATGATGATTCCGATACTGCTGCGGATGTCTTCTATACCTTCCAGCATTTCCACACCATGCCATTGCTTACGGAAGGTGGGCGGAAAGCTCCAGCCCTTGCCTAAAAATGAACGATCAATTTTTTCCTGCATGATTATACTTTATAAAGTGATCAAATACTTACCCGATCTCTACGGTCTGGCAGCCTGCGGTGATGCTGCCGCCGTGTGCGGTTTTATCACCCATCCTTGCCGCCGGTTTTCCGCCAATGGTTACCGTGAGCGATCCTTTGGCGATGGTATCCGGCGGCCCTGCACAGGTACACATATCCCCTACCGTGGCGGCAGGCTGTCCGCCGATCATGACTGTAACCGTTCCCGGGGGCATGATGGGGCCGCCCGTATGGGGGTTACCACTGCCCGGGTTGGTCAACGGACAGCTATGGTTATCGCCTACTCTTGCTGCTGCCGGCATAATATGTTAATTTATCTGCACCATGGTGCCTTTAATGACTACTTTACCTGAACCGGCCTGTATGGTAATACCGGTAGCATCCATTTTGATGCTGTTCTGGTTTTCGTCTTTTATTTCTATTGTGCCGCCACTGCCGTCGAGTACAATGGATTTCTCCTGGCTGCCCGCCGGTACACGCAGCGTCAGTTTTTTGTTGGTATCGTCAAATATCAGTTTGAGTTTTTCCCCGGTAGCGATTCCAAACTCCCTTACACTATCCGAGGTATCGGCAAAGGGCGATTTATTGGTGTCTTTGCTGTGCAGGTAACCGAGGATGATGGCTTCGCGCGGGTCGTCGTTGAGGAACCCCAGTACCACTTCGTCATCTGCTTCCGGACGGAAATAGATGCCCCGCTCCGGGCCGGCATCCGGCGTGGCTACGCGTGCCCAGATACCATCCTCGCCAGAGGTAATGGTGGGTACGTGTACCTTTACGCGGTATTGTTTCAGTGTTTCCGCAGTATCGTGTACCGCGAGCACCACGCCAATCTGCAAGCCGGTAATACCCGGCAATAAACCACCCGCGGGTTTATCCATCAGGTCTTCCTGCTTGTAAAACCATTCTTCCTTCCAGCCAAACTGTATATCGGTGATCCAGTTGGCCTGGTCGTACTGGTGCAATACACCCGATACAAATACATCGCCATTAAACCGGTCGCCCACCCCATCAAGGGTAATGGTGGTACCCGGCTTTACCGCAGCAGTAGTGGCAGTACCCAGCACGCGTACACGCCCTACTGCTTTGGAGAGTTTGTTGCGCAGGGCATAGGCGTTGGCCCAGTTTTGCAACTGGGGTTGTGTGAGGTGCCCGGAATGATTCAGCAACACTTCAGCGCCCAGCACGGCGCCGAGGTCGTCGGAAGAGAGATTGCCGGTTTCGGCCAGCACTGCCGATCCCGTTTCTGCCTGTTCCGCCGCCTGTTGTGTATAATCCCATCCCGTAGCCCCTACCACCGTAAATTGCCTGCGTGCATCCATATCGGCTTCAAACTCCATAATGTTATCGCCATAGGTTGCGGTAAATACGGATGCGGCTACCATCGGTTTCTTAACCACCAGTTTGTTGTCATCTGTCAGTACCAGCATACTGTTGGCTTCTGCCCGGGTGAGGATAAAATCCCAGTCCGTGGCATCGTATTGCACCATTTTCGGGTGCGCAAGCGTTGTTGGTTCAATATCCTTTTCTGGTGTGGTGGCCAGTTCGTCTAAAATTTCGCTGTCCGTTTTATTGGTGAAGTATTTGCTTTTGCGTGCACCTGTGAGTTTGATGGCTTCGTCCTTGGCTTCGAGCAGCAGTAAAGATGGTGCATCCTGCCTGATCCTGATACCTTGTTTGATGATGATGCCTTTAAATACCGTTTCTGCGTCTGTGCCCACTCCCAACTGTACTTCGATGGTACTGCCGGGTTTGTACTGGTCATCATTGCTGAGTGGAAAATCGCGCGAAGCCGGTGAGCCATCCATGATGACGATACTGGCGTGCGCAATTTTATTAAAGGTTTTATTGACCGTCAGCTTTACGAGTGAAACTTCGCCGCTCAACTCCGTATCGTTGATAAACACCTTTCGGGCGATCACGTTCCGTTGCGGCGCTGTGCCGGGTGGTAAACTGCCTAAACTCATTTGATATAGCGGTTGATGGTCATTTATTTTTTCGCAATGGGTGGAAAGCTGAGTACGGTTCCCGCCTCAAGTTTCCTGAAATTTTTCAGCTTATTCACTTTGGCTACCTGCAGGTAATAGTGCTGATTTTTGTAGATATTGTGCGTCAGCAATGGCAGCAGGTCGTATTCTTTTACCTCTACCCGATGCGTCATATCCGGCGACGACAGCATGCTGAGCAGCCCACCCAAAGATTTTGGCGTACGCTCGGTAAAACTGGCGGTAAGTTTTGCCCGTATCGGCAGCCCGGCGAGGTCGAACATGGTATAATTGACCGTTGAACTGGTCATTACACATTTGCAGATAAAGAGCCCGTACTGTACAATCAGCAATGGCGGATGGTGGTCCGTGGAATCCACGATTGACGTGGCTGCCCTGAATAAAAGCACCTGTGCGGTTACGGGTATCTTTACGCCGTTGGTGTTTACGCCTGTACCATCGAGGGTCAGTTCAACCGTAAATGACCTGGGCTCTGTTCCCTGGTATAAAGCTTCCGCACCGGCATTTGCGGCGGGTTCGTCCCTGCTCCATTTCAGGCTCTCTGTGATGGAGAGGTTCTCGGGGTTGAACATCGCCAGAAAAGGAATATTGTTGGGCAACCCTGTGGTGGGACTCACCGGGATAATCTTAAAATTGAACGGCAATTTCAACGCACTTTGAGCATCCATTATCTTTCTTTTTTTGCTTTTAAAATGTCTAAGACCATTTCGGCAACAGCCGCTTCGGTGGTTTGGTTGCCCGAAGCTGTGGCTGAACCGCCAGCGCTGCTGCTGTTGCTTTGGGTAACGGCCACCCGCACTACAATTTCATTAATCTGTACCGGCATGGTTGTTTATTTTTGACGTTCAAAATACTGGTAAGCGAGTTCGAGGGTTTCCACCACCACCGAGTTTTCCGTTGCCTTAAAATCAGACATTGACCACTTGACGGGATAGGCCTGTACCACTTTCCAGACGGCTACCGCTTCATCAGCCTCATCGAGCAGCGATACGATAATGTCGGCCGGACTGAAGTCGTAGATCACCACCGTAAACCAGGTATTCATCGCTTTGTTGATCCAGTCGATCAATGCCTTGTTGGTAAGTAAACCACGCTTCAGTACCAGGTTGGGATACTTTGCCCTTTTGGGCAGTTTGTATTCGAACCTGTTTTCTCCGCCTTCGCGGAAGAGCTCGGTCTCGATCTCCACCGATAACCCGCCTACTTCCTGGAAGCGTTGCCCCGTATCATTGTCCATACCGCTCACCCCAACGAATTCCACTTTAAAGTGAAATGCCGCCGGCGGATAGTAAGTAGCCATGTGTTAAATCAATTTAAAATTTTGATGCCTTCGTGGGCCAGTTCAATGGACTCAATGGCGATGTCGTTGCCCGTAGCTTTTAATGCCGGCCCCTCACATTTCACGGGCCAGGCTTCGGCTATGCTCCATTTGAAAACGGGTTCGCCTTCGTCATTGAGCAGGGCGATCACCAGTGTACGACGCTCCACATTGGGTTTGCCCGCATTGATGAACCAGTTGTACAGGTCTTTGTTGCCCGCAGCAGCAGTCATGCCCCTTTTGAGGGAGATATTGCCGGACTTGATCAATCCCGGACGCTTCAAAGGAAGCGTGGTGCCCGACATGAGACCATCGCGGTATTCTATCGCCTGTATCTCCTGGGACAGGCCGCCCACTTCCGAAAAGCCGATATTATCCCCACCCCATGACACGGAGAAATGAAAGACGGGTATTGCGTAATTTGCCATTGTATGATAATTTATTATTGAAGGATTGTATTACTGATGTAAGAAGATTAAGACGTTTGCAGCATCTGCTCAAAACGCAAAATGATAAATTCAGCCGGACGGGCTACGGCCATACCGATTTCCACGATCATACGGCCTTCCAGGATGTCTGCCGAGTTCATCGTTTTACCCAGACCCACGCGTACAAAAAAGGCCTGCTCTGGTTTTGCACCGGCCAGGGCGCCATCACGCCATTTGGTAAACAGGTAGTTTTCGATCATGGCCTGTACTTTTGTCCAGGTAGAAGCGGTATTCGGTTCGAAGATCACCCAGTTGGTGGATTTCTTTACCGACTCTTCCACGATGCTGAAGAAGCGGCGTACGTTGATGTACTTCCATTCGTTGTCGTTACCATCGAGGGTACGCGCGCCCATTACCACGGTACCATAGCCAGGCATACTGAGGATGGCATTTACCGATTTGCCCGTATCGCTGTTGATATTGAGCAGGTCGTGTTCGGCACGGGCCACAGACACCACAGGTTTTACCACGTTGAGTACACCCGTATTGGCGGGCGCTTTCCAGTATCCACGCTCGTTATCGGTACGGGTAATGATACCCGCCATCGCAGCCGAGGGCGGCAGGATCACGTGGTGCTTTTCAAATTCTGTTTTGATGGCGGCGTACAGCGCGGAAGCCGTTCCTTTGAATGAGCCGAGTGTGGTACCATCTTTATCCCCGTCCACCCCTGCAGCACCATCAATCACCACGCTGTGGGTGGTCACAATCAGTGTATCCAGTGTTGTGGTATAGTTGTATGTTGTTTCAAAGAAAGGATAGTACATGGCACCATAGCGGCGGATGGATCCGTCGGTAGGGATAGCCGTAATGGAAGCCGTTACGTCTGCCACTACACTCGAAGACGTTTTGGGTGAAGTGGTTTGATAAGTATCCATGAGTGCAAAACGATCTTTCATGGAAGAGGCCTGGGACAGCATCGCCTGGTTCACTTCGTTGAAATCGTTGATGCTGGCGAGTTTTACCGCTTCAGGTACCACCAGTAAAGTAGGTGTATCTTCCTTACCCACCATTTCGAGCCCGCGCAGCAGATCAGCCTTTTCCACAGTTGTTATATCGTATTTACCCACAGAAGTGATGTAGCAACTGCCGCCGCCATTGGCATAGAAATGTTTTACCGCATAGTAAAGGTTGTGTTTACTCAGCGTGGCAGTGTTTGGCGTTACCACTACAGCATAGCCGGTAGTGGTGGTACCCGTTTTGTATTCTGTAACATCAATTTTAAAATCTGCTGCCACTTCCATATCCGCACCACCAAAGTATTGTATATAGTCGCCGAAACTTCCGATACGGGTGGGTGTGTTGAGGAGATCGTCGTTTGCAAGCAGTTTGGCCATTTGGGTGTAACCCACAAAAGCCGGTACAGCCGATTCCACCTCGGCTATAGAAGGTGGTAGCAGTGAGAGCTCTTCTACATACACACCTGGTGAACGGTAATTTGCCATTGTTTAAATTTTAAAGTGTTAAGAAAATATCTGAATAAATGATTAAAGGATTTCGAGTATCGATGAGGCCTGCAACGGGATAAGAGAGGTTCTCCTTTACGGCGGCCTCTTTCAGGGGTACCCCTTTGTATTTGGTAAGTGTAAGTTTCAGGGTATCCCCTGCCGGTGGCACCGTATATCGTTCTTTGAGGGCAATGGGTGCATCCGATACAAACACAATTGTTTTATCGTCCGGCACTGATTGTGTAAAAGTGATTGCCGGGTTGTTGGCCACGATCTTGAGCTTAGCCATAAAATCGGGTTTGTCGGCCAGGGCCAGTTTACCAATCTCGATAAACAGCGGACTTGACGGCGTCATTTTAATCGTGTAGCGCCAGGTGGTGAGGCGGTTGATAAAACTGATAAAGTAGAGCGGCGTTGGAGCCAGTAGTGTGTCGTTGGTTTCAATAATGCGGTAGTTGGCATCAAGGGTATCGGCGAGGCTGAGTTCTACCACGCCATAAGTATCGGGCGGTACGGCATCTCCGGTATGGTAAAAGGCAGAGATGCGGGTACCACCAATCCATAACTCGCACTTGCCCAGCGGCAGTGCGGCGAGGTTAAACAACAGATCGCAGGTGGTGGCGGTATTCTGGAGCGATACCGGTGTAACCAGTGCCCCGGTGAGTATATGTTTTACTTCCACTGTTCCCGGCACCACGGGTGTGCTGTGGTGGTAGCGATAGGTGGAGGAGGAACGGCTGAGCAGGTCGTTTGTTGCTTTTACCCCGTCCACGGACTGGCTGAGGTGCAGGTTGGTGCGCGGTGCGGGATCGCCGCTGATCTGGTTGGTGAAGTAGAAGATTGACCCGGCAATACTGGCCGGCAGTGCATTAAAGCCCAGCATAGCGGCATTGCGGAGAACCAGAAAGAACACCAGTTTTTCTGTTGCCTTTGGCGCAAAACGGAGCAGGTCGTCGGGGCCAATTTTACCATTGGTAGCCGCCAGTACGGTAAAGCCGCCGGTATTGTCTGCAGTACGAAAAATAAAATCGAGGCGCCTCATCAATGTAAGCGTTTCTGCCGAAGGCACTACTACCATATCCGGTACCGGTGTGGTGGTATAACTGGCACAGGTACCATTTTCGTAAAAAGGATGTTTTACGCCAACATTGAACAGTGCTGTATATTTTGCCTTCATTGTTGTGCCTTTAATTAATGTTCATTTCGTTGATGGCCGGTGCTTTTTCTTTTGCCTTTGTTTCGAATACCGTAAGCATGTTTACTTTGTATAACACGTTGGGCAGGTATTTGGTACCCAGCATCGACCATATATTATTGTGCTGTTCAAAACCGAGGTTGTGCATACGGAAGCTGAGCCGTTCGATCAGTTGCCAGGGTTTGGTGGCAGGTTCTTTGGCCGCGTCGTTGAGTGCGGGAAAATGCTGAGCATCAAAAACCGGGTTGGCCTGGAAGAAGCAGAGTACCGAGGAGAGATCACGCAGGGAAGTTTCATAACTGGCGTTATGTGCCGCAAACATCAGGAAGAGGTCAATTTCGACCGGTGCATGGAGGCGGGCAAACTGTTTGTCTTCTATGGGCAGGTAGACGGGGCGTTTGCCTTCGCGGCGTTCTTCATCAAGGCCGATCAGCATGAGGCTGATGTGCGAATTGTTGTTGATGTTGAGGGTGCCGTTGGGAAGTGCTACGGGCTTGAGATCCACTACATTACCTGTATTGTAATGAATGGGATCCTGTTCCCTGTCCACCATATAGGCTTCCAGTTCTTTTCTGATAAACTCCAGCGCGGTTCTGATCATGTTGGTTGTTGTTGTGGCAGTGCGGTATGTGCAATAGCTTACCCACTGCGATGTTGCCGCATTTTTTACACATGTTGAGGCGTAAGCATACGGCCTTACAGACAGAACAGGGAGGTGATTGATATGTTACCCCCTTGTGCTGGTTGTACAAAGAAATGGTATGCTGTATTTGATACACAGCACCATAGCGTTTGCAAAACTCCGTACGCTTTCTCTTGCTTTTGTATGAATAACAGGTGCAGTACAGGCTGGCTATGCGGGTGCTGTCCGCATATGACTTACTGATTGGGTTTTCCGGCAATGGTGACCGGAGGGTTTACCGGAGCAGCCTGTGCGGGGCTGCAGCCAGTGGGGTTATGTGATGTGCGGGTGTTTTCCGGTGTGGTCAGGCTGCTCCCGTATGGAGCTGTCTTGTCCTGGCTGATGATTCATGATCCTGTCATATATAAAAGAGATGTGTGATACAAGTATCGGGATAAGAAGTAGCAGGAAAGTTCGTCCTGATACTCCTGTCGCATATCTCCTGTCTCACATCTTACGTCTCATATCTTACTTTGTACCAAGTACTACATACAAATGTACCGTCCCTTTCTCATTTGGGCAATACTACTTTGTGGTAATGCCTGTTAAATTTTCATCATCTGTTGCTTCGCGAAGGTAACTGCTGCTATGGAGATGGGCAAGCGGTGAATTACGGGATTTGGGGAGGTAGAAGTACGTAGAGGGGGGATATTGTTTCTTCCAACCCATCCTGCGAAAATGCCTAACGGAATAGCTGACAGCAAGTGCAAGAATAATTTGCTATTCAGAAATCATTGCCTCTTTGGCGGACTTGTACCGTAGCGAGGGACAGCAGCGATGAATTGTTTGCTGCATTTTTATTCTTCCGGGCGATTAAAGTTAATTATCCTGATTTTACCAGGGGGAAAATTCCGGTTTTTTATCCGGAAAAAAACCCTTTAAGGGATTGACGCTTGTCAGTAAACCCGGGAAAGTCTATTTTGTCCCCGAATGTAAAAGACTACCGAAAAGACTAATAATATTGCGCTGCTAAAAAGCAGCCCAGTTGTAAAAAAACCACCAGCGTCATTTACCATACGCTGCAAACCATTGGAGGCAACAAGATGCAGAACGACCAGCAAATAAAAGGAAATAATCCCATAAATAGTATTATTACTATACTGTTATACAACATCACTTTTCTATGTAATGGCTCGCTCGCTTTTAAGATGAGCCAACCGGCAGACAATCTCCTTTCTACACCTGATCAATTATGTACAGACAACAATAATTTATTACCAACAACCGAACCACCAAATGGATAAAAACAATAAAGCCCTGCCCTCAAATCCTGTTCAGGTATTAAGCAGGAGAAAAAGTTTTGCTTCAGGAGACAGGCTGTTCTTTTACCTGCTGACAGGCATGCTGTTTACGCTATGCGCCTGTACTACCGCCCCCCCGGAAAAACTGGATCAACTGATCAATAAGTCGCTCAGAAGCAACAACGACATCAGCGAAGAGGAGTGGAAGGAAATAAGTACTTATGTGCAAGCTGAAAAAGATAAACTCAAAACCTATATTGACGATACCGGAAAACCGGATGGAGCCAAACTGAGAAAATACATTATGGATTTTGCCGGACGCAGACGCAATACCACTGCCCCACCAATCATTTATGAAGCATCGGAAGCAACTGACCCCAACAGCTTACCCAACTTCAACATCTATATTGAAAACTCCATGAGCATGGATGGCTATGTTAATGGCAATACTGACTTTGAAGCTGCTATTACCAAGCTGATGGTTCTCATAAAAAATTATGCCGGCCAGGAAAAAGTGCATATCAATTTCATCAACAGTAAAGTGTATCCTGCAAAAGAAGTGGATATTACCAATTTTGCCAGGAAGCTGGAACCCAGGTCGGTGGAATATAATGTGGGTGGAAAAGATCGGGGAGTAAGCGATCTCAATAATGTATTTAAAACGGTATTGGACAGCACAGGCAAAAACATTTCTATCCTGATATCCGACTGCATTTATTCCCTTGGCAAGGGTACAGATACAGAGGGAAAACTGAATATTCAGAAAAGCCTGACCATGGATGCCTTTCTCAGTAAGCTGAAAACAGAAAACCTGGCTACGATATGCCTTAAATTAGAGTCGGGCTTTTCTGGCCTGTATTACGACAAGGATAATAAACCTACCCCGCTGGCCAACATAAACAGGCCGTATTATATCTGGCTGATGGGTCCAATGAAAATGATTGAACAATTTTACAGCAAAATTGATCCGGGAAAAGAGTTGGAAGGATACAAAAATAATTTCGTACTCTACCCTTCCATTGAAGGACGTGATCCGTTTTATACAGTGCTGAAAGAAACCAATAAAATAGGCAACTTCAAACCCGGCCGAGGCAACAGGGAGTTTGTACACGATATAGAGGATGTGAGTTACAGTGCCGGCAACCTCCAGTTTACGGTTGCCGTGGATATGAGCAAAATACCCGTTGACAAAACCTACTTTGACAACAAGAGCAATTACAAGCTGACCGATGGTTTTACATTGTTGGCGATAGAGAAGCCCGACCGGCAAAAAATTTCTCAACGGGATTGGGTTGGTCTGGAAGGTAGTACCGCTACTCACCTGCTCACCATACAAACCACTTCTAAAACAACACTCCAGGATGTATCGATTGAGCTGTTGCGGCAAATCCCTTCCTGGGTAAACAGCTCCAGTTCAAAAGAAGACGCCAATATACTGTCCCCACCTGTTACCGCACAAACCTTTGGCCTCTCCGCACTGATTGAAGGCGTAAATGATGCTTACAATACACATAGTCCCCGGCAACAATCCTTTTATAAAGTAACCATACATATTAAGAAGTAATCCTAAAAATCAATAACATGAATAGTTTTTTTGCACCACTGTATGAGTTTTTCTACTACCATACCCCCTTCAGCGACGACTTATTCCAGGAAGGCATTTACGCACCATTGGGTCTTGCAATGCTTTTGGGATCATTATTAATAGTTGTCCTTTTCTACTACATCATCAATCGTCCCTCCTTCAGCAGGTGGTACCATTGGATGATGGTACTCGGTATTCACTTTGCTATCCAGTACGGATTAGCGGTATGGGTACCCAAACGCAAATTTGACACACTCAACCTGCAGTATTCAGGCGAGTACTGGATGTTTGCCCTGATGCATGGCATCATTTCTATTCTTGCCTTTACCCTGCTGTCGTATGCACTACGCTGGTGGAGTAAAAACTGTAATCGTACCCCTATTCCCAATTAATCATACAAACCTCATACTCAGCACAACATGGCAAAACTTTTTATCATAGGCATTGGTGGTACCGGTTCCCGGGTCATCAAATCGCTTTCCTTCTTACTGGCAGCCGGGGTTAAAACCCACGCATCTGAAATCATTCCCATTATTGTTGACCCTGACCGGGCGAATGGCGATATGAACCGCACAGTAGATATTTTAAAGAATTACCAGCGGATAAGAGAACGTGGCTTTTCAGATAAGTCGGCCTTTTTTTACAGCAAAATCACTACCCTGAATGAACTGGTGGCCGTAAACCAGAAAGAGAAACTGACCTCACCGGATTTCAGGTTTGAATTGAATGGTGTACAAAATGAACGTTTCCGCGATTTTATCGACTATAACAACTTAGACAGTGCAAATAAGTCGTTTACCAATCTGCTATTTTCAGAAGACAACCTTGATGCCGATATGGAAGTTGGTTTCAAAGGTAATCCCAATATTGGGAGCGTGGTACTCAACCAGTTTAAGAACGCAGATGTATTTAAACACTTCGCATCCAATTTCGAAGAAAACGACCGCATCTTTATCATCAGCTCTATATTTGGCGGTACCGGGGCAGCAGGTTTTCCACTTATCCTGAAAAACATCCGCAACGCATCAGATCAGCTTCCTAATTTCGCCTTTCTGCGCAATGCAAAAGTTGGTGCCATTACCATACTCCCCTATTTCGGCGTAGCCCCTGACGAAAAGAGTAAAATAGATAAGGCTACTTTTATTTCGAAAGCAAAAGCAGCGCTGAGTTATTATGGGCGGAATGTAAGCGGCAACAATAGCCTGAATGCACTTTATTATATAGGTGATAAAGACACCAAAGATTATGACAACAAGGAAGGTGCTGCCGAACAGCGCAATGATGCCCACTTTGTTGAAGTAGCCGCAGCGCTTTCCATCATTGATTTTTCCAATCTCGACGACAGTTTATTGCAATCCACCAACGGACGGGCAGACAATCCTGTATACAAAGAATTTGGCATTAAAGAAGATGTTCAGGATATTCATTTCCCTCACCTCGGTGCTATATCGCAGGAAAGGATTATGAAACCCCTTACCCAGTACAAACTCATGATCATGTACCTGCGTGACAAACTGGCCGAAACCATCGGCAAACATCCCTGGAGCAACAATGGTAAAATAAAAATTGACAAAGCATTTACCACATCCCCGTTTTACCAGGATTACCTGGCTAATTTCAACAATGCTTTTATGGAATGGCTGCAGGAACTGCAACGCAATAAAGTCAGCTTCTCGCCTTACAAAGCAGATGCAGGCGGAAATAATCTCTTCTACCTGCTCAATGGCCGGGAACCTGTAAAATCGATGATCCCCTTCGCAAAAAATAATTATGAATTGTTTATAGACCAGCTTAATGATGCGGAGAAAAAAGTGGGTGATCCTCCTGTTGAGCAAAAGTTCAACGCCATATTTTCTGAAGCAACCGAAAAACTATTACAAAAAAAATTCAACTGGTAATTTATGTCAAAAGTATTCAGATTTCATAAGGGTGAAGCTACTTTATTAGACTGGGCAGCCACGACCGTATATGGCAAAACGGAGATAGAAGGTATCGCTGACCCTACGGGCGCAACAGCGAGCAAACAAATCACCAGCATCCCTACTCCTTTCGCCCGGATTGACCTTGTACAAACGGCTTTTTTCCACCTGGCACAGAAAACAAATCCTCTATCAGGTGATACCATTTACCACAAATTGGTAAGTGATGCCCTGGATGTGGGAGAAATACTGTTTAATATCGATCATTTAAAGACCCAGTTCCGTATCATTCCATGGGACAAAACAAACGACCTCAACAACTTACTCAACCATAGCAACCCCAAGCAAAAATTGTATGGTGAAACGCTGAAACTTTTTTTAGACCAGGATGTAGAGGCATACAATTTCGATCTTACCCAGCGATTTTACCTGCTGGAATCGAACCATAAAATTATTGGTTGTACCTCTCCGGCAACATTGTTTTTTACCACAGCAAACGACATCAGCTTTGTAAAAGTTCAGTTTGGCAGCGATATTGTATTTGACGAATTTTATCAACCCCTCTACAAACGCGACCCGGAGTACCAGAAGTACCTGCACCATTTATTCAAAGCCTACCCTGAGATGGGTCGGAGGATGAAAGATATGCAGGATTACCTCAACAGGTCACTTGAAATGCTCAACACCACCAACCCAGCCTTGTATGGAGAAATCAATAGCATGGAGGCAAAGACCTTCGCTTCATCCTACGATGACCTGGATACCGGCATTGCCGGCGATCTCGTGGATGTACTTGGTTTTCCACTGAAGAAGCGCCATAAAGCCAGCATTATCAACAGTGTAAAAGGAAGTGATTTTCTGATCCGGTCGGATAAATATCCTGCGGATAAGAACAAACCCTTAGTATTGCAGAACAACCTCAATAAGGCACTCACTTATACAACAGATCCATGGAACAAAGACACAAAAGTACCCTATTACCTGCCTGAGGCATTAGACAAGCGCATCCTGCCAGACCAGATTATTGAATATCCATACCTCACGGTAAGCGACTTTCTGGAACCTTACCTTATACGAAGTATATACCCGCTCAACAGCAAACAGTACTTCAATGGGAATTTCACCTTTGAAGCGGGTGACGCGGGCAAAGGTTATCTGCTGCCCCTGACGCCACTTTTTTTTGAATTTTTCTCTGCCAATGAACTAAGGGGAAAAATGGCGGACGGTAAACCCATGATCGAGATGGTACAGCGGGCAATGAGCAGTGTTACGGTAACGCTTCGCATTCCCATCCGGAAAGATGACCAGTACATCACTTTTGAACGGACTTATTTCCCGCCCCTGTCCGAAAGCGAAATGATACAGCCCCAGCCTGCGCAAAACAAAGGCGCAATCATGGAAGGCTTCTTCAATATTGTCATTTTTCCCTTTTTCAAACACCCAGAGGGCATCAACGCCGACTACCGGATAATGGTAATCGATAAAGACACCGATGGCTATAAAAGTAAAAACCATTATGAGCTGGCCATTTATGATAACGATGGGCCACTGGCAACTTCAGCTATTATACGCCGCGACCGGAGCGATAAAAAAGCAGGCGACCTTGTCAGTACGGCTTTTTATATTACGAGGCAAAACTTCAGTGCCATCAGGTTGCAAAATGGCGTGGCCAATGCGATGCTCATCCCCCTGTTGCCGGAAACCAAACCGGGTACAGAAGCCTATCATTTTGCCATCGACTTTGGCACCACCAATACCCATGTGGAATGGAAAAAAGCCGACAACAGCGGGGGTAAAAACACTTACCCGCTTGAAATAACCCCGGCTGACCTGCAGTATGCCAGCCTCGTGGATCCGGCAAGTATCGACGATCTTATCCTTCCTGAACTCCAGTATTTAATAGAGCATGAATTGTTTCCCCCGGTTATCGGCATGGGTACGCCCTATCATTTCCCGCAGCGCACCTTACTTTCTTTTTCAAAGGGGACAAATTTTGCCGGAGGAAATACTACCTATTGCCTGTCGGATTTTAATATTCCCTTTATTTACGAGCGCCAGTCGTTACGAAAAAATACGGCCATCCGCAGCAACCTGAAATGGAGTGATGAAACCGGTAACCAGGTATTGGTAAGGCGCTATTTTGAAAACCTTATTTTCCTGATCCGCAATAAGATCATGCTGAATGGGGGCGACATCAGTCAAACCGCCATTACGACATTTTTTCCGGGCAGTATGGACGAGGGACGGCGGCGCGCTTTTAACGATATCCTGAGTAAACCCGGCGATGGTGTACTCAGTGAATATTTTCCCAAATCGGTTACCCATACGAGCATCAGCGAGTCGCTGGCACCGTATTATTATGTAGCCAATACCCGCGCCATCAGCAGCAGCGAACGCCCCGTTGTTAATGTAGATATCGGTGGTGGCACAACCGATATTGTGGTGTTCTACAAAGAGCAACCAGCCTTTATCACCTCCTTCCGCTTTGCTGCCTATGCCATGTTTGGCGATGCCTTTAATGGCAGCAGCCGGGTGAACGGATTTGTGCAGAAATACTTTAAGGGTATCGACAGCAAAGGTGGCTATCGTGCCATGGTAGAGGGCGTTTTCCCGGTACCTTCCATATTCAGGGAAATGGAAGACCATTCTTCCGCAGACATCATTTCTTTTCTTTTTTCGCTGGCCGACAATGGCGACCTCAAAGCCAGGCAAAAGAAAATATCGCTTTTTGACGACCTGAGCAATGATAAGGATATGAAAACCCTGCTGGTCATTTTTGCAGGCGCCATCCTTTATCACCTTGCGCAGTGTATGAGCCAGAAACAACTCCCGCCACCCAAAACCATCCTGCTCAGTGGCAATGGATCCAAAATACTGGCGATGGCAGAAGGCGCATCGGGCTTTGATGGCATGGCAGATTATGCCACAGCTATTTTCAAAAAATTCTACCCCCAGGAAACCAACCTGCGCATCCAGTTTACACAAGAGGAAAGTCCGAAAGAACTGACCTGCAAAGGCGGCCTGTACTTTAAACAAGAGGATCTCTTTGATGCTTTCAACAAAGGGCGGAAAGAAGAACATCAGTTGCGTAACCTCGGCCGTATCATGGATGCGCTGCAATACATTCATTACGGTGGCAGTAAGCCCCTCAGCGAAATCAGGGCTGCCGGAACGGCGGGTACACAAACACAGGGAACAGATCAAGCTGGAAATGCTTTGCCCAACTTCAGTGCAGCACTCACCTATGATGAGGTTGAAAACATTGGCGCCTGCAAAAAAGCCGTACTCGAAGAAATCAATAGCAGCATAGACTTCCTGTTTGGGTTACTGAATAATTACAACCTTGGTCTTGCGGGTATTTTCAGGATTAATGAAGGTAAGATGGACAAAATAAAAGTAAAATTTAAAGAAGCGCTTGTTGAGGATTTTGAACTGGGCATTACCGAAAAGCTGAAAGAATTACAGGGTAAAACAAACAGGTATTTAGACGAGACCCTATTCTTCTATCCCTATATCGGAGCCATCAATAAAACCGCTTACGCCGTAGCCATGGGGCAAATTTAACACACCATAAACAGATCAATATGTCATACCAATACAGATGGTTTTTATACGGTACTTTTTGTTTTGTTGCGCTTTCCGCTTGTAAGGAGCGGATCCGGGATCCATCCGTTCCTGCACAAGAAACGGGAAAAAGACCAGAAGAGGGTAAAAAACCAGGCTCTCCACTGCCGGATACGGGTAAAAGAAACACCGACACCCTGCAGGTGGATGCCTTGCTGTTTACCCAGGCGGTGGATATGGTCAATTACGAAGTCAGCCGCTTTGCGTTAAAACGTTCTGATACCGGGCTCGTGCATTTCGATAATGCCATTGGGAAAGGTGCACTTTCGTTTGCGGCCATCAGCAAGGCTATCCCGGAAAACTTTGATAAAAACCTGCAGTTGTGCAACGAAATTAACAGTATAAAAAAGGACTCGGTTACTAAGAATACAAGAGATGCGGTGATCCGGTTTCTTTTATCCGATCTGTTTAACGATAGTACCAGATTCAAGGCAAGTTATCATTTCTACCATTCACGTTTATCCAAAGCAGTTGATTCTATAGATGTAATGAAAATGATGACGGCATTACAAACAAACCTTTCCGACACCATCACTGCCGTGGCAAAGCGAAACGAGGCGAAAATGAAGCCAGGCACCACACCTAAAGAAGATGAATCCAACAATTTATCATGGCTATGGGGCTTACTATTTGCAGCAGCATTGGCGGCCTGGCTGATCAGGGAGTATATGCACCAACAGCAAATAGAAAAGAAAAAAAAGGAGATAGGACTGTTGCAGGAAAATAAAAAAATGCTGGAGAAGCAGTTAGCAACTGAACAACAGGAACAAAAGAAGCCCGTACAAGCTCCTGTTAATCAGCAACCCGCAAGAACCGATGCCGAAAACATTACCCAGCCACCAGTCACTACAGTTCCGCCAGCCAATAACCAAAAAACCGTACCAGTAAAGCTGTATTTCCCTGCCCCCAACCGAAACGGGTACTTCCCCGTTGCCGCAGGCGGTTCCACCAGGCGATCTACTGATGCCTACCTGTTCGAACTCATCAATGACAACGAAGCCAGTTTTGCATTGATGGCCGAAGACCCCGGTGTACTGGAAAGTGCCATCAGTGTTCCGGACAGCTACGTATATCCGGTGAATACCATTGATGCCAACAGTACCGATTGGGGGAAGACCAAGAGCATCAGTATCGAAAAAAAGGGGGTAGCAAAAAAAGAGGGTGATAAGTGGATGGTACAATCTCCTGCGCAGATCAGGCTGATCTGATCAATAACGCTAAACCATTATTAAATCCCAATGACCGGCAAACATACGATAATCGCCTTTTTACTGTCCATCCCCTGGTCTGTCATGGCGCAGCGTCCCCCGCAGGCACTGCTCGACAGAGCAGTAGATTATTACAATTACATGATGGTCCGCTTTATACTGGGGTATAAAACGGGTGGACTCAACCGGTTTCAAACCGCGTTTGACCAGTCGGGGAAAAATATCCCCGATACAAGTTATAGCCGGACAAGAGCGGCCATCCCCAAAGAAAAGAAAGAAGTGATCGCCCTCTGCGATGAAATCGAAACCATGAAGGAACACTATCCCACAGACAGGGGACTGAGCGGAATGGCCGTTTATATAGCCGGTTATGCAAACTACCAAAAAAGTGATACTCACAGCAGCGGCTATATGTATCCCCTTTTGTACAGGTATTACAAACAGTTCAGTAACACAACATCTTTTCGAACCCATCAGCAAAACATGCAGGATCAACTGTCGAAGATGGCACAAGCCTATCCTGCTGACAATGACCAAACGGATAAAAAAATATTTCCCGGAACACAAAAAAACAGAACCATGATTGACTATATCACAGAACACGCAGGGGGCTTTGTGCTGCTCATTTTTGGTTTACTCTGGTATGTTTCCGCCAGTGTAAAAAGCAGTACACAGGTAAAACTCAATACCCTGAAAAAAGAGCTAACGGAACACCAGGTTACGCTTACAGATGTGCGGAGCATAAGGGATCTCGGTATAAGTGCCGCAACTGAAATACTCAACCTGCAAACGATTAGCCAAACCCAGGAAAAACGTTTACAGGAGGTGGAGGAGATGTCGCACGGTGGTATATGGGCGGCCTACCTGGAACTGAAAGATGAGTTGCAAAAGATAAACGCTCGTTTGCAACAAGCAGAAGCCGCAGTACGAAAATCGGGAAGCCTTCCTTCTACCACTTTATCGCAGAAGTCCGCAATGCCCGCTGACGGATTAAAGCGGATATTCTTTCCCTTACCTGATCAGAAAACAGGGCAGTTCAGGGCTGTACTCGGCAAGGATAGTATCTCTGCATATAGTATTTATCAGTTCAACCTGGCACCGGAGGGCGATCGCGCAAGCTTTCAACTGCTTGCTTCACCCGAGGTAGAAGCTATGGTACTTAATTTTCCGCAATCCTATTTGCGGTTTACCTACGATACCGAAGGTGTACCCGGCATCAACAAAAAAATAGAACCCATCAAGCCGGGCGAAGCTGTACTTGAAGACAAATACTGGGTTATTCAAAAAAAAGGAGTGATACGTTATGTCTAAACTCGAAATGGCTGAGTACGCCATTGTAGTACTCATTATTGCCCTGCAATGCCTCGTTTTTCTTCGCAACTGGCAACGGATTAACCAATACCACAATGCCATACCTGAAACCTATGGTATAACAGAAGCCCCCGCAAGACTATCCGTACCCGGGGCAGAGGATAAAGGTAGTCCACATGCAGAACTGACAGATGGCATTAACGGCTATCTTGAAGCCAGCAGCGGTGGCTCACCCGATTTTAACCTGATCCGCGATATTACCGAGCGGCATACAGGGGTACAGGAAGAAGCCATCAACCAGACCCTGTCCGTACCGCTCTACCTTGGATTGATGGGGACCATGATTGGTATTGTGGCCGGTTTGTGGAACATGAGCAGTGTATCCGAAGCCATCAATACCACCGGGGGTGGCGATGCCATAGGCGATGGGATCAATATTTTGCTCGGTGGGGTAAAGATTGCGATGATAGCCAGTTTTACGGGCATCGGTTTCACCGTACTGGCATCAAGCCTGCTCTTCAATAAGGCGCACCGCATCACCGAAAAGCGTAAAAACCAATTCTATACCTTTTTACAAAAAAGCCTGATGCCGGCAATCAATAAAGACGCTAACCTGGTGATACACGGATTGCAGAATAATATGATTGCCTTCAGCCAGCATTTTGAACAGAACCTGGTTCGCATGGAAGGCATACTCAACAGCAACCGGCAGGATCTGGAGCTGCAAAGAGACATCCTCGCTAAACTGGACGCCATAGACATCAACCAGTTTGCCAAAGCCAATGTACAGGTATTACAGGAGCTGCTGCGTGGTACGCATAAATTAGAGCAGTTCAATAAATACCTCACCAATATGGTCACATTTGTAGGGGCATCACAAACACTCAGCAATGCCTTTAACCAGATGCTCAACCGCACGGCAGACATTGAAGGAGTACTAAAAAATATCGATACCCATTTTGCCATGAGCGGCGAACTGATGCTGTTCCTGAAATCGCACTTCTCGCAACTGGAGGCAAGGGGGGGCTTGATACAGCAGGCCATTATTGGCGTGGACACGGTTCTGGATGACGGGCTGAACCAGTTGAAAGAACACGTGAGTGCCAAACTGGCTGCCATAAAAGAAATGACGACTCTGGAACAGGCGCAATTGAGTAAGGCGCTGGAGGGAAGTAAGGATGGATTGAGTAAGTTGAGCTACCTGGAGGAGATAGATGCTGAAGTAAAAAAAATAAGACTTACATCTCCAGAGCAATATAAGCAACTACTCTCAAAATTCACCTCTCTTCAAACAAAAGTAAATGAGTCTGTCAATGTCCTGATGCAGATAAATGAAAATCAAAAAAGCTGGTATCTGAAAGTATATAACTGGATAAAAAAGAAAATATAGATGTTCGCTTCAATTCCAATCTTTGATTGCATAATGATAGTTACTATGTTGAGCATTTTTATGTTCACACTGTTGTGGCTACTTGTAAAACCATCATTAAGCGATAAGAAGAAAAAAGTTATCAAAGCAATCCTAACTCATAAAATGTTTGCTGTCCTGCACACCTGGACAAGTATTTTGCTTGGCATTATAGCTGCTATTGTACTTAGCTTAACTTCAGATATACATTCAAAATACAGAGAGGGAAATAAGCCGAATCCTTACTTGCCAAAATCAATCATAGATTTTTATACTCATCAACATATAACTAAAAGCAATGACAGGAAAAATACTCATCCCACTACAATAGATTTCGAAAAAGGAGTATATCAGAAGGGCAATCCCAAAAACATTCATTTTATTCTTTTTATAGACAACACAGGATCCGACGACAACTCTAATACATTCAATAAAACTCACCAGGAAAACAAAGCCAAATTGGTGTATAAAATTAATGAAGGATGCGCAAACCCATTAAATGCTGATAGCTGCAAGCTTAATGAATTGGTTTTCATGGATATATTTCAAAATATAGTATCGTCAGAAAAAAAAGACTTTGATTCTATCAGCATTAGTTGCTTTAATTATTTCGGGAATGGTGATTTTAAGGATTTAAATGAAACAGATGAAATTACAAATTATAAAAATGCAGGCAAATGTGAGTCACTTTTAAAAATTCACAGAAAAATACAACATGATAATAAATCACACCCTACGACCACTTCTGACTTTCTCGATATTTTCAAAAAGACAAAGAAAATATTACAGCCGGGATGTCCAACTGTTATTTTTATCATAAGTGATTTTATTCAGGATAATTACAGTAAAGACTTTGAGAGAACATTAAAAACCTATAAAGACTCAATAGGAGACAACATTCACCAAATTATATTAATTGACCACCCAGCTAATAATACGCAAAAACAAAAACTCGCAAAAGGAGAGGTAAAAAAAATAAAAGAAGATATAATAAAAAACTTCAATAACGCCTATTTATACGACATGGCAATTGATTCCCTATCCAACACTGAACCCTGGGAATCTGATCTGCAATTCTGCAGCAGATTTATATTGAACAGCAAATATACCTCTACACAAACGATTTATTTTTATACCCCATCGGAGAATGATCATAATAAATCTAATGCTTATGCAACAATCCAATTCAAACAGGGAGGAGAGTATTTTTTTTGTTTAAGAAGCCATTCTAATGAGAACGCGTCTGGTCATCTGAAAGCGACATATGCAGACATCAGTAACAACTCAGGTTTACCGGAGCTTCCTAAAACATTTATATTAAACGATTTAAAGTCATGGAATATCATAAGTGAGCCAAAAAAATTCCTGCTCACATTAGAGAACATCAATAATCCTGACGACGTATACGTAGAGATATATAAGAACGACAACCAACTCAAATCGATTTTTAAACTACACGTTAACATAAAGTCTATACCACTTCTTCCGGAAGATAAATCATTGCTATTGATATATAGCTTCTTCTTACTTTTTACATTCACCGGAACTGTATTATCTTCAATGAGTATAGAATTTCTTCAGCAAATCAAAAAAGGAAAGACAGGCTTATTTTTTCTGCAATACATTATCCTGAAATATATACCGCTCTTAATAATTACTTACCTGCTTTGGAGTTTTGCTCCATTGATAAATTTACCCTATCTGCATATCATTATCATGGCGTTTATATTAATCCTTTTTCTGTGTTATATATTCTATTCTTTACACCCATTTTGGAAAATTAAGTTTTCAGACATAAAATGACAAAACAATCCAACTCATCCTTCTTCTGGCCCAGCTTCACCGACCTCATGACGAGTCTTTTCTTTGTGATGCTGGTACTTTATGTACTCACCTACCTGAAGCTGAGTACTACCATCAAATTACAAAAGGAAAAGTTGTCCATCATAGAAGCCGTAGAAGAAAACCTGCGACCCCTGAAAAAAGATGAAACCCTGTTTACCTACGAGGAAGCCTATAAAAGGTTTAAGCTTGCATTTGATGTTAAATTCAACACTGACCGCGCTGATGTAGCCTCCGATAATGACCTTTTCAACCCGGGGGATACCCGCGAGAAGATACTCGATGCCGGTAAAAAATTGCTCGCCGTAGTCAATAACCTAAAAAAAGCCAAAGAGGCCGATCCTAAACTTAAAAATGTATCGTACATCATTGTCATTGCCGGATATGCGTCCAACGACAATACGGGTCGTGACCACAACTACGAACTCAGCTATAAAAGGGCTTTATCACTCTGGAGCTTCTGGAAAAACAACCGGATAGACTTTGAAGCAACAGCTTATAAAGACCTGATCGATCTCCAGATTGCAGGCAATGGCTGGGGGGGCGTTGGTCGCTTACCCGCAAACCTGGAAGAAGATAACCAGCGGTTCCTGATACAGGTGTTTCCCAAAATCGGCGATATCAAATAAAATTTTCACCTATTTCACATACAAAAAAATACAGTCCTGCGCATGGCCAGAAAGAAAAAGAAAACCGGGTTCTCCTCTCCTCTGCTCCTCATCTGTATCATCTCCGGTATTGCCACGCTGGTATTGCGGATGGTCAACCGGCGCCTGCAGATATCCGAACTGGGTGAGGTAGCGGGATATGCGGGTACGGCATTTGTTGTAACTTTACTCATCATCATCGGGATATGGGTGGTGCGGGTCATCAACCGCAGGTAAAGCCTGACCCCTGACATATGCCACTTCATGATAAAAAAATAACAATATGACCTTACTCGCTATCCTTTTGCCCTGGCTTTCTTTTATGCTCAGGGGAAAAATCCTCACCGGCATTATCTGTCTGCTCCTCCAGCTCACCCTTATTGGCTGGATACCCGCGATGATCTGGGCAGTTGTATCGCTCAATAATGAGCGCGCGAATAAAAGAACGGATCGTATTGTTGCAGCCATGCAACAGCGGCCATAAGCAGATTGGCGCGTATCCACTCACGGTTTACCAGTATCCCTTTTTGCAATATGCTTTTTTCCCGTGTACACCACCCATTACCCTACCGGCATTACGCATTACTGACCAGTCTGCAATGAGTACCTGACCGATGGCAATCGCAACAGACCAGTCAGTGATTATTGCTGGCAGGTCAATGGTTACTGGTGTACCGGCGGTCATTACTGCTGACTGACCAGCAGGTACAGTACACAGGTCAGTAGTAATGGCGTACCAACGACGCATAAAAAATGCGTGGTCAGTACCTGCAGTTTAATCAGCGGCAATAATTACCCACCAGTCAGTAATGACTGATTACCGTACAATCCTATTACACCGCAGGTCAGTCATTATTGTCCGCAAGTCAGCCGTTATGAACATCCAGGCAGCAGTATCTGCTTACCAGTCAGCAGCAAGCGCTACAGGGTCAGCCGTTACGGCTCACCAGTCGGCTATTATGTACCGCAGGTCAGTTGCATTTGCTGTACCATGCGCAATCATTGCCCGGTAGTAAGTAACGCTTGATGACCGGCTATCGGTTATCAACAGCAGTATTATATGCACTGCCCGGAGGCCATGCGCTATGGGTTGCCGGGAGTCTGTATCCGCAGCCGGATATGCCATTACGGGTAACCGGTTGAACCGTATGGCTCCCGTGCGTATTGACCCGGGCAACGGGTATGGCGGGATACACATATATATAGTATGAACCGGTGCTGTTGCAGCCGCTATTGGTTCCGGGTGGAACGATACTATTGCAAAACGATTGGTTATGCCGGTCAAACGGGGCATGTTAACAATGTATATGACAATAAGCGGTACAGCGTTGGCGATGATCTGTCCGGGCCCGGCAGGTGCCGGTGCCGGACAGGCGGTATTGGTCATATTAAGCACGCATATCGGCTCCTGGCCGACAGCATGGGGCTGACCGGCATGGTTAATCCACACCCTGGAGGGCTGTAATGTCCGCCAGGCTTCAGTTACAGCTTTTGACAAAATGCATTTTTTGGTACGCCATATCCCGGGCGGGAGAAACACCAAAAAAGCCTTACAAAAAAAAGTTGAGAAAAACAAGGGAAAAAAACTTGAAATTCATGGGTTTTTTCTCAGTTTTTTCTTGAAAAACCGCCGTTGCTTTGTCCTCATATTTTTTAACTAAACAAAAAAAAGATGGCTAACAATTATCTCCCGTACGATGATGCGGGCAAAATGAAATGGTTGAACAATTTTTCCGGAAAAGCACCGATGTACAAGGATGTGCTTCGGCTGGAGGAGGATGTGGTTCAGCAATTGGTGCAAGACGCTGCAAACTTCGACTACTTTATCAGCAACCTGAACAGCATCAGGGAGTACAAGAAGCAGTCCACCGCGTACAAAAACATCCTGCGTGACGGGAGCAGGGAGAACATGCCCCTGCAGCCACCGGCAGCACCACCAGCAGCACCCAAACCGCCGTATGCGGTGGTACCGGACATTTTCGGGCGGACCTCAAAACTCGTGGCCAGTATTAAAGCCAACCGTGCGTACAACGAATCGATTGGCAAAGACCTTGGCATCATCGGGCAGGCGCCTGTCATCAACAAGGTTGATGTACAACCCAGTCTGCAATACGAGATGAATGCCGGGCACCCGGTACTGAAGTGGAAGAAAAACAAAATGCAGGGTGTTCACCTGTATGTGGACAGGGGTGATGGCAAGGGCAATAATTTTCTCGCCACCAGCACCAGGGCATTGTACAAGGACAGTTATCCCCTGCCGTCGTTGGGACAAAGCGCCATCTGGAAGTTTACCGCGATCTATATCGACAACGATGAGGAAGTGGGCCAGATGAGTACCGAAGTCAAACTGACGGTATCGGGTATTTCCTGATGCCGGCCGGATTACCGCAGTTGCAGTGCTGTCGCTTTTACAGGGCAGCGCTGCAACGGGTATATCAAAAAGCAGGCTGTTAAGTACAGGCCCCTTGTTTTTACAGGGGGCTTGTTTTTACAAGGGGCTTGTTTTTAGTACACTGCTACTGACACGTTGGCATTAAGCCCAGGCTTTTCAGTGGGTTGCCAAACCTGGGTTAAAATGCATCAACCAGTCTTTCTTCATTAACAGGGATTCCAACTGCACGCATTTCCTTAGCGAGTTTTACACGCCAGGCGCCTTCCTCATCATAATTCGTATAAAGTATTCCCTGGAGATCCGAAGGTATTGCTGTACCCGCCTGACGTAGTAACCGCACTTTCTTTCTTCCCAGTAAGCCCATAAAATAACCAATTTCAAAAATCACATTCTGCCTCGCCCATAATGAGCCATCATGCTGCGTGTCATCCGGACTCAGCGCCGCAATAGCATAAACCGGCAAATCTTTATCTGACGTAAGCTTATCCAGTATACTGCCGCTTATATCCGCCTCTTCATGCCCCACCCTGTCGCGCAAACCGCAACGATTAATAAACAGTTGTACCTCGCGTTTCATCGGGCTGTCATGTCCATGAATGACAAATACAACCGGTGGTCCATCGCTGGTGACTGGTTCCGGCATTACCACTTGATCCTCTTTTGTCTTTTCGTCCGGCTTCTTTTTAATGGTTCGTGCTATCCGCTTGAGGCGCTTGATTTCAAGCTCAATTGCGGCCTGCTCCGTAGGATTACCTGCAGTGATTAGCAATGCTGTCCATTTTGCAATTTGTTGTTCAATAGTTGTCATGCGTTGAGTTGATTGATGATGTAATAAAAAACTATGGATCCCATACTACACGGAAGCCGATAAAGGGCTTGCGGAGTGCCGGGTCTTCATGATCGCGATAAGCGGTGAGCAGTTCATTGGCCGAGCTGTCGTTGGCAACCTTACTCAGGTAGTGGCCTCCCCGTATCACTTTACGTGTACCCGTAGCCGGTCCTTGTGGATTGAGCTGGTCGCCCGGCAAATATTTCCCGAGCCAATCCTGGCACCATTCCGATACGTTGCCACTCATGTCAAAGCATCCTATGGCATTGGCATTTTTCTGAGCCACCGGATGTGCACCGCCCGTTGCATTGGTAAAATAATATCCAACAGTGCCTATCGCATTGGCTCCACTATACCGATGGCTGGTTTCGCCATTGACCGTTGCCGCATATTCCCATTCTGCCTCTGTAGGCAGGCGCCCTCCCAACCAGTGGCAGTAAGCCAGCGCTTCGGCCCAGGTTATGTTTACGACCGGATTGTCCTCGCTGGAATGATAAGGAGGTGGCGGAGGCATCACAGCACCCGTTGCATTGCAAAAAGCTTTGTATTGGGTTACAGTTACTTCAGTCTTACTGATGGCAAAAGCTGTAAGGGTGACTTTATGCATGGGCTGCCAGATGGACCAACCGCCATCTCTGCCCAGCATAAATGATCCTGCCGGCACATGGACTTTTTCCGGCACTGTCGTTCCCTTATTTTTCACACTTTCACGGGATGACGGACTCTTGCCATTGTCCATACCATATTGACGTGGCGTTGCCTCCCGGGGAATGGAACGAACTACAAGCCATAACAGGGTGAATCCGGCCAATGCAATACCGGCCACTATACCCGCGCGCTTGAAGAACTTTCCATGAAGCATCGCCGGCTTCGGTAATGCTTCAATCCTACCCCCCTGTTGCGCTGAACCGAAAGGCATCGGCTCAACTGGCGAATCCGGGTCACCCGCTTCATCGCTCTTTAGTTTTTGTAACAAAATGTCGGCGATCTGCTCCGGGTTATCCTGCCACTTCAGGGCAACAATATGCTTTCCGATCCCATCTACTGGCGTATCGTCGATACATATCCGCAATATAAAATCCTGCCGTTTTGCAGCCGCGATCTGTATCACCAATGATTCTATGGACGTCCAGAATTTTTGTACAAAATTTATGCTGGTCAGCAATACCACATGGCGGGCTTCTTCTCCATACACTTTATTGACAATATGCATAATGGGCTTCCCAAGGTTCTCTCCTTCGTGTTCTGTATACAAATAATAGGCAATGCCCCTTGACTGTAATGCGTGAGCAATGGCTTCTCCGATGGGGAGGTCTTCCTCGGCGAGGGAGAGGGCGAGATGGTATTTGTAAGCGTCAGGCATGATATCACGTTATTATACTACAGCATATTCAAAAACTGGCAAATAAGGTATTCCCATAGATAGAAATCAATAGTATACGGCCAAAATTACCTTTTGAAATACTCAACGATAATCCGGCGGCAAGCTAAAGTTTAATCCCTTTTACCTTACCCTTTAAAATCTCTAATCCCTTATCTAATATTTTACCTGCACCTTGTCTCGAAATTTCTCTAACCGCATTGGTTGTTCTTGTTGTTACTATACTTCGAATAGTATAAGTTTTCGACAAACATTTTAATATCATAATACTGCCATAATCAAAGTATTCTACTTCCTTATCATTAGAATTATTCTGGGCAACAATCACATCAAAGCGATAAGAGTAGCCTGCCGGTAATTTATACATGCACTTGGTTTCCTTAGGTTTCACTTTAACCTGTTCATTCGGGCCATACTCAAGTTCCTGACGGGTAGTATTATCCTTTAGTGGTACTTTGTAAAGTATAACGACCATATCCTGGGATGTAGAATTAAAAAAACAGCAGGTTCCCGCATTATTATCTTCACATCCGGCATCCTGTAACTCCTGTGGGTTATTATATTGTTCATTAGTTACGACCGGACGAGTATACCCTTTTCCCGGCTTGGCAGCAGCATCCTCACTACCACCAGAACAGTTTAAAGTAAGACCGGATATATCCCGAAAACGCTTATCCACCGGAATATACTCCTCCGCAGCCGAAAGCGTTTGAGCGGTAGTTATGTCAACAACTTTAAGGTATAACTGAATACTACATTCATTTTCAAAAACAGCCACTTTACCTACAACCAATACTTCAGCACCCGAAAATTTACCAAACTCCTGCAAGGCTTTAGGATCAATCAGGAAATCCTTATCCTTTAATTTATGTTCCTGTATAATTGACTCCAGATTTTGTCTGTCAAGGGTGGTAACAGAATCAACATCAGTCGCATAGATAGAAAGCTGATCTGCAACATAGATACCGATTCTGCTTTGTTTTCTTAATGGATCAGTAAAATCCAGAACGACTAATTTTTTGAACCGTTTTTTTGTCAGTGCTTTATTAACCAGTTTATACAGAAAATATCTAAGGCTATCCTTTGTACTAACTACATCCCGTTGGGAAAAACAAGATACTGACAGAAAAATAAATCCACAGGTTAAAAAGAATCTCATAAAACAGCATTAATTTTATTGACAATTTCCACAGAAATTTTAGCAAGGTTATCCGATACCCTAAAGCCCGGCAATCTGGAAGTGCCCGACTCTGAAGCTTTTGATTGTCCGGACTGATTGATAATCTCATACTGATAATTACAACTTGTAGCAAATACCCCATTTACTGATTCTGATTTAGTCGTTTCTTCTTGAAGTACTACCCTCACTGTTAGCTTTGCATTGACAGGATCAGCATTAACAATCAAACCCTTACCAAGCATGATTTGCTTGATACCCACATTTACAGCATGGTTCAGTTCGCTATTATTACCATTAACCAGCACACAATAATCTGCAACGCTACGTAAGGCATTAGTAGAAGAACGATACTTTGATGAGTCGGCACGTGTATTAGTCATAATTGGTTTAGCAATCATTTCGGGGTGTACAGGATTATCACTTTGTGCTTTTACAACTTTCCCCTTCAGCTTAGTAATGGCTTCCGGGAGCTTGAAGCTATTTATGTACGTTAAATTGCCGGAGAGAATAGCCCCTTGTTGTTCAGGAAAAACTAACCCTAGCAATAAAGTAAGCAGAAGAGTTAACGCCGTTGCTATGGCTACTTTGGGGATATTTCTCCTGATCCACGATTGATCAGGCTTTTTACCGGCCCTAATGTCGGCACCAGCCTTTACACTCTCCTCCCGCCTCATCAGTTGGATCTTATTACTAATCGTTTCGGCAATCTCTTTAGGATTATTATTCCATACCAACGAATACAAGTATTTACTTATCCCATCAATTGGTGTTTCATCAATCTTTATTCTAAAGATGAAGTCTTCGTTTTTTTGCGATTGTGTCTGAATGACCTGCGCTTCTATACCTGCCCAGTATTTTTCTGAAAAAATACGACTGGTAAGCATTAATACACATCTTGTTCCGCCTTTGTAAACATCAAGTGTAATCTGAAGTATTGTCTTGCCTAATTTCTCTGCATGTTGTTCGGTATATAGATAATAATTCACCCCCAGCTTCCTGAGTTCATCTGCAATCTGTTTAGCTATACCAAGGTCTTCTTCAGCAACTGAAAAAGCAATATCATACTTATACATAATTATTCCTCAAAATGTAAAACCGGTAATGGCCATATATTAACTTCAATGATTTATTTCTTCCGCATCAGCCTCCAGTAATGCTGCCCCAATGGTGTGAGCCTACAGGATTTAGAATGCATGGCAGCGAAATACATATGGTCTTCCCCTTCAGGTGCCACCAGTCCGATGCCTGTCAGTTTTTGTAAGTCCTTCAGTTTTTTTACATTCTCTTCTTTTGCATAAGGCTCAATGGGTTCCTGCTTTTCCTTAGGGTCGTTTTTAAATTCAAACGAAGGATCGAGCGGGAATGAGTACCCCGCCGTTGGGAACAACTCAGCGATTTGCTGCAACACATCACCCGAAACCTGTGGTATCACTTTACGGAGTGACACAAACTCAGAAACATTGGTTTTAAATACGGGTCGCTGCTGGTGGCGGCCAAGTGCTTTGTCAACAAAAGCATAGATACTGCCAGGCGTAATATCCCCATTGAGGTCGGCAGCACCGCCTTTTAATGCTTCTAACAATAAATTGGTAAATATTCCATGACCATTCACTTCGTAAGCCTTCTCTTTAGCTTTGCTGGCGAGTAACACTGTTATGCCATCATGCAGGTAAATAGCAGTACCGCTTGACTTATGACATTCACCAAACCCACCAGCATGGCAACAATCGAGAATTATAATTTTATTCTTTGCAGGAGAGCCGTTAACCATAATCATTAAATCGCTCATAGATACCCCTACGTCATTGGGTACTCCGTCCCTTGTTGCAATATGAAAACCGCACTCATCTTCACAACCATGACCGGAGAAATAGAACAGGGCAATTTCATGTTCGTGCCTGAACAACTCATATAAATATTCCTTAAGCATCGCCTTTGCAGGAATATCTGTATATACATCCGTACTGAAATTTGAGGAACCATCTTCATTCCATAGAAGAAGGTCATTAATGGCTTTTGCATCATTAATACAATAACTCAATGGGCTTGCGGGGTATTTATTGATCCCGACAATGAGTGCTTTTTTACTCATATATTTATTTTAGTATTTAAAAATCCGGTTATTCAGATATTTACTGCCCGATTATGTTGCCTGAGGCAACAACAATCGTATATCTGTTGGCTGCTCAAAGATTTGATATTTTTTTTCTCGGAAAAAAACCCTTTTTGTTGCGGAAAAACCCGGTTAAATCGTCATATGGAGTAATTTGAAAAATACCGGTTTTTTCCCCTGACTGTACTGTATAATTTAGCTATTGAATTATTATTTTACCATTAAAATTTAACACTATGCCAGTCAAACCATTACCGGGAATTTTTGAAGATTATGACACTATTAACGAAAGAGTGAAATTGTACATCAAAGGAAAACACGCTGCACTCACAAAAGCCATGAAAGAGAAAGATGAAACCAGGGAGGAAACCAGATGGATTTGGTACTCAAGAGAACACGTCCAAACCTGGTTAGATGAGATGGAGACGATGGGTGCTGATGGCATGCGTATTTACTTTGGCGAAAAGGAAGTAAAAAAGGAGCATGAATCGGACGCCAAAGCGCAATATGCAACGGCAGCAGGACAATTGTGCCTACTGATGGTACTTACACGTAAAGGAGGTACAGACGACTGCCATGAAAACATTATTTACCATAAAGAGCCTGACTATAAAGAGAGAAAGACTCTCTATGACCAACGGGTAGATAAACATTTTAACTTTGGCGGCTATTGTCCGCCCATGACCAAGATAACCGGAGGTGATGATTTCCCGGATTATTCAGTAACTTAGTCCCATGACCTTTTTGTTACAACACATATATTTTCTGCCAATCATTATAAGCGCTATACTCAGCCTGAGGACATTCGGGCTGGGTTGGCCATTGGCATACAAACTGTTTTCGATCCTGCTCTTTCTTGCACTTGCAACTGAAATCTATGCAAGAGCCTGGGTATATCATCAGTATAATTTAAGCGGTGGTAAAGTAATTCCCAATAATATCTGGATTTACACCCTTTCGATTGTACCTCAGTATCTATTATATATGTCGATGTATTACCTGACTATAACAATCAGATGGATAAGAAAAGCTATAGTATGGACAGCAGGCGTATTCAGCATTTTCGCCATATTGAATTTTACATTTTGGCAAAAACTAACGGTAGTCAATAGCCATAGTCATGTACTTGCCGACCTGATTGTTATCTTACTTGCCTTGGGTTACTTCGAAGAGTTGAGGCGTAAAGATGAAATCATTAAACTTTCCAAACAGCCAATGGTTTGGATATCTTTCGGAGCGTGTATTTTTCACTTGCTAAATATTCCTTATATCCTGAACATTAATGCCTTATATCAACAGAACATAGGTTCTTTTCCAAGAGCCTTCCTTTATCTTTATCAAGGATTTATAATCGTCATGTACCTTCTTTTCTCAATTGCCTTCCTATGCCCAACTCCCCGACAGAAATAATCAGCCAAACCATTGCCATCAGTACCATCTTCCTATTCATCGTGGGGGCTGTTGCTACCCGCTACATTTTTCTCTACCAGCAGAAACGATTCCGACACCAACAGGAACTCCTCGAACTCCGCGAATCTTTCAGCCAAACCCTCCTGCAATCAAAACTCGATATACAGGAGCAGACCTTAGACCATATCGGCAAGGAACTCCACGCCAATATCGGGCATGGTGCCTCACTGATCAATATACACCTCCAGGAACTCAGCCTCCTCGCTTCAGAACCGGTAAAGGAAAAAATCAATGAAACCCGGGCCATGGCCAAACAATTGCTCACCGAAATACGGGCGCTCAACAGCAGCCTCAATACCGACCATATCATGCACATCGGCTTTCTTGATGCCATCAACAACGAACTCAACCGCCTCAGCAAGGTGATGAACTATAAGATCAGCTTCACCAAAACGGGACAGGAGTACCGCCTCGCTCCCGAAAACGAAATCATCCTCTTCCGGCTCTGCCAGGAAATCCTCAACAATATCGTTACCCATGCCGATGCCACCAATGTAGGTGTACTCCTCTATTTTACGCCCGAATTATTTACTGTAGAGATTCAGGACAATGGCGTCGGCTTCGATCCTGAAGCAGCCCTTGCGGCCAGCGCTGCCAAAAGAAGTACGGGTTTGCTCAACATCCGCAAACGGGCCAAACTTATACAGGGTACACTCACCATCGAAAGCCACCCGGGCAATGGCTCCAGCTTTATCATCAACATCCCCGCACCACCAAACCATACTACAGCATGACAACACAAACCACCCCCATCAAACTGGGCATTGTAGACGACCACAACCTTTTCCGCAAAGGCCTCATCAAACTCATCAATATGGGCGACGCCGAGAGCAGGTACTCCATCCTCTTTGAAGCGGAAAACGGATACGACCTCAAAGATAAACTCAACCGTAAAAACCTGCCCGATATCATCCTCATGGACATCGACATGCCGGATATGGATGGCTATGAAACGGTGGACTGGCTGCTGCGCTCTTTCCCCGAAATCAGGATACTGGTGATATCCATGTTTGAGTCGAAAGATAAGATACTTCGTATGCTCAAACTCAAGGTAAAGGGCTACCTCACCAAAGATATTGAAGTGGAAGACATCCACAACGCCCTCGAAGCGATTGCGGCGGGTGGGGTATATTATGCAGACCAGGTATCGGCCGTTATGGCGGAGGTAATCTGGAGCGATGAAGAAACCAAAAACAATCCTGCCGACCCCAAAGATGAAGCCATCCTCGCAAAACTCACAGAAAACGAAAGGGAATTCATCAAACTCTCCTGCACTGAACTGACCTATCTCCAGATATCCGAAAAGATGCAACTGAGCGTAAAAACGATTGAGGGCTACCGCGAAAGCCTGTTCCTGCGGTTTAAGGTAAAAAACAGGGTGAGCTTAGCCATGTATGCGGTGCGGAACGGGTTGGTAAAGCCATGAATACAGTACTTAGTACCCAGTAGCAAGTAGCAAGAAAGTGCAGCTTAGGCAGGGGCATTACAGGTAACCAGAGAATGACATCAGCACTTCCCTGATCTCACATCTCTTCTCATATCTTGAAAAGTAGCCCGATAAAATGTAGCAAGTAGCAGGACGAGAACAGTCTCTCTCTCGCATCTCATATCTTATATCTCACATCTCTTCTCATATCTTGCCTCTCACATCCTGCTACTAACGTCTAACTACTCAATACCCCATCACTTCTGCGATCACCTGCCCTGCACTGCCGCTGGGCATCTGCACCTGCAACATGCCTGCTATGGTAGGAGCAATATCTGTCATATACGTCTCCCGGTTGAGTTTACCGGGTTTAACCTTCCAGCCCATCCACACTAAGGGAATATGCGCATCATAAGGGTTCCAGAGTCCATGCGTGGTACCTGTAGCACTGCCATCGATCCAGCCGGGCTGCAATACAAATTGTATCTCCCCGCAGCGCTGGTGGAAATATCCGTTGCTGAACATTTTACGCTGCACTTCGGGCAATGTTGTTTGCATAAGCCGGGTAATATCGAAGGCGTTGGCAATACCCGGTACTTTTTTGACAATGGGCAAAAGAAAGGCTACGATGGCGTCGCGGTTGAGTTGTAATGAATCCATAAGGGTTGCATTAAAACTCAACTGGTAGTTGTGTGATGAGGTAATCAGCTTATCCACGCCAAACTGCGCCCTGATCCTGCGGTTCAGTTCCGTCACCATGGCCATATCGTCAAATGGTCTTCCGGGCAGTTGATGCACTTTAAGAAAACCGGGGGTATGTGCTACCCCATGATCGGCAGAAAGAAAAAAGAGGTAATTGCCTTTGCCCAGTCTGGCATCCAGAAAGCGGAGAAAGTCCCCCAGTTCCTTATCAAGGCGCAGGTAATCATCTTCGTTCTCAATGCTGTTGGGGCCAAACTGGTGACCCACATAATCCGTGGAAGAACAACTTACGGTCAGCATATCCGTCTCCCCCCTGCTGCCCAACTGTTCGGCTTCTACAGCCGCTCTGGCAAATGCCAGTGTAAGGGTATTGCCATGTGGCGTAGCGCGGATGACACCATATTTTTTATTGCCCAGGCTGGAAAAATTGTGCGGAAAATCACTATTGGTCTCACCGGCATACCGACCCTCGTAAATGGCTGTATCCCGGTCGCTCTGTATATAGGTATTAACGGGGTAAAGTGTATTCCAGTTCAGTGCCATCAGGCTGTCGGGCAGGTTGCGGTTATTGAATACATTTACCCAATCGGGCAGTGTTTGCATATAATAGGTGCTCGTAATCCATTTGCCCTTATCCCCGTCATACCAGTAGGCCGCATCAGCGCTGTGCCCGGCAGGAAGTATGGCACCCCTGTCTTTAATGGCAATGCCGATCACCTTACTGCGGAAATTGGTGGCCAGGCGCAGCTCATCGCCAATGGTGGTGGTGAGCATATTGCGCGGACTCATCTGACCGGCCTTTGTATCTGTACCCACGGTTTGCACCTGTTTATCTTCGCTGCAGTACATGTCCCGGTTCAGTTGATTGTCCCACCAGTTGTTGCCGGTAATACCATGAATGGCGGGTAAGCTGCCGGTATAAATACAGGTATGGCCACAGGCGGTAACAGTGGGGGCATAAGGGATGAGGGTATTCTCACAACTGAAGCCCTCGCGCAACAGCCGCTTAAAACCGTCTTTACCATAGCGGGCAGCATAACGGTAGAGAAAATCCCACCGCATCTGGTCCACGACAAAACCCACCACCAGTTTGGGTTTATCCGGAATCGTGGCTTTAGGGCTCACCTGGGCAGACAAAGCCGGGGCGAAAAGACTTAAAACAAGCATCAGGATACATGAGCGAAGCAGCATATACAAGATTTTGTACAAAGATAAGGGGCGGTTCCCCTTTCTGCCGTATGATGCTTGTGTGAACACCGGGCAAAGGGGGTGTATTTCAGGATTCGCCCGTTTGCCTTACCTTTGCGCCAATTTTGCATGAGAAAGGGCCTGGTGCCTTTTTGGGCAATACTACACTATATTTATTCTGAATCAACATTGGTATTTACATTATGGCAGATGTTTTTGAGAAATTAGTAAAGGATGGCGGCCCTATCGGCCAGCACATGGACAGGGCGCACGGCTATTTTGCGTTTCCCAAATTAGAGGGCGAATTAGGTCCGCACATGACGTTCAGGGGCAAGGAGATGATTGTCTGGAGCCTGAACAATTACCTTGGCTTAGTCAACCACCCTGAGGTGCGCGATATTGATACCAAGGCAGCAGCCATGTATGGCATGGGCAACCCGATGGGCGCGCGTATGATGAGCGGAAATACCCTGAAACACGATGAACTGGAACGGGTGATCAGTGCGTTTGTACAGCGGGAAGACACCATGCTGCTCAATTTTGGCTACCAGGGGATCATGAGTTGTATTGACGCACTCGTCAACCGCCGGGATGTGATTGTGTATGACGCGGAATCTCATGCCTGTATCGTAGATGGTGTAAGGCTCCACATGGGTCACCGCTACGCATTCAAACACAACGATATTGCCGACTGTGAAAAACAACTGCTCCGTGCCACAGAACTGGCGGCAAAGAATGGCGGCGGCATCCTCCTGATTACGGAAGGGGTATTTGGTATGGATGGTGAGCAGGGTATACTGAAAGAAATAGTAGCGCTGAAAGAGAAATATGAATTCCGCATACTGATTGATGATGCGCACGGCTTTGGTTATATGGGTCCTACCGGCGCGGGTGCAGACGAGGCACAGGGTTGCCAGGAAGGCATCGATCTTTACTTCAGCACCTTTGTAAAAAGCATGGGCAGTATTGGTGCCTTTATCAGTGGCCCCAAAGGTGTCATCAAATACCTGCGTTACAACACGCGCAGCCAGATCTTTGCCAAAAGCCTCCCCCTGCTGATTGTGGAGGGTATGCTCAAACGCATGGAAATGGTGAAAACAATGCCTGAACTCCGCGAAAAGCTTTGGCACAATGTACGTAAGCTGCAGACGGGTCTTAAAGACCGCGGCTTCGACATCGGTAATACCAGCAGCCCGGTAACACCCATCTATATGAAAGGGGACGTACCCGAGGCTACGGCCATGGTCATGGATCTCCGTGAAAACTATCATATTTTCTGTAGTATTGTTGTTTACCCCATTATTCCCAAGGGCGATATCATTTACAGGATTATCCCCACGGCTGCACACAGCGACGAAGACATTGAACTGACGCTGCAGGCCTTCAGCGAAACAAAGAAAAAATTAGATGCGGGGGAGTATAAAGTAGATAAGATTCCGGATATGGCTGAAGCGATGTGAGATGTGAGACACAAGATATGAGACACAAGATATGAGACGGAAGATATAAGACACAGGAGAATTTCATCCTGATACTTGCTACTTCTTCTCCTGATACTTGCTTATTCATTTACCGCTGCCGCTCCTGCAAAAGCAAATGACACGTCTGCGGGCTGGTATGTATTCAGTTTATCAAAATCAAGTATGGTCCGGGTGCCATCGCTGCTGCGGTGGTACATGGGAATGAACTTGGCGCCAACCACTATTTCCTGGAAGGTATAGGATGAGCGGGCCACGACAGTATTGCTGAACATGTCATCAAATGCCTTCAGGTAAACCAGCACTTCACCACGCAGGTTAGCAAAATCATCGGGAGTCAGTTTATACAATGGGCTTTCTTCGGTGATGGGATGTACGATCGTCCAACTGAGGGAGAGTGCGTTAACCCTGGCAAATTCCAACTCAAGCGGAAAGAATTTATTGACCATTTTCCCATTTTCCTCCACCATCATACCCAGGGAGAGTTTGGCTTCAGCATCAGTAAGGTTATTGTTTTTATAGGGTGCTAAACGCAGCATTAAGCCAATACCCTCTTTAAAAGGGGCAATAACGGCTTTTTCGCTGAAACGGATATAGGCTGTTGGCTTGCTGAACCGTCCGTAGAGCAGACCGGTTACAAGCGCAAAGCACAGTAAACCAACCAGCGCTTCAAGGGCTGCGATACTACTGGCCAGAAAACCTGTAGGATTAATGCGGCCATAGCCAACGGTGGTAAAGGTTTGTGCACTGAAAAAATAGGCTTCTCCAAACTGTTCTATTTTTGAAGTAGTCACGAGTCCGCCGAGATGCTCTACGCCAATGATAAAGTAAACAAGTGCAAAGCCAAAATTGATGATGATGTAGAAAAGAAAGATAAGTGCAAGAAATTTCCAGCGGGGCAAGGCCAGCATGGCATGAAACCAACTGATGCGTTCGAGCAGGGAGATACCCACTTTACCAATATTCGGCCGCCCGTCTTTGTCAACAAAACGTCCGCCATAATCGGTGGAATTGACACCAAAACCGGTATTGATCTCCGTTTTGGCCCGGGAATTGATTTTACGCAGTAATGCCATTGGTTAAATCAGAAATTTATGCTTTTATTTGCAAGCCTGTTAGGTCTTACCGCTCAAAGTTAATCATTGGCGGGCGATTGGCCATATATGGGACTGCCACATGAGGTTGAAACAACTGTTATATCAGAGTATATTCTGGCGGGGCATCAGCATGTTATCGGCTTTTCTGCTCAATATTGCCATTGTACGCGCCCTCGGTCCAGCGGGTTCCGGCAGTTTTTTTTACGTAATCAATACTTTTGCGCTTCTCTTATTACTGGCCAGTTGCAGCCTCGAATCAGGGCTTGGCTATTATACCGCCCGGCAGGAACTATCCCCTGCTGCAGCCACAGGACTGTCGATGGTCTGGTCTGCCGGTACTGCCACTGTACTCCTTTTTTTTTTACCATTGGCTGGTATTGCACTCCATCTGCCTGAAGGCTACCTTTTTTGCTGGCTTTACCTGTCGGGAAGCCTGCTGATTGTTTTTTTCAGCGCGCTTTTCCAGGCAAAACAGGATTTTGTGCGCCCGGGAATCGCCATCAGTCTGCTCAATGTTTTATTGATCCTGCTGATCTGGCTTACCCCGGAGCCTGATTTGGGGAGTCATGAAACTGCGCAGGTATTTAAACAATATACTGTGGTAATCTTCGGGCAGGGGTTGTTCCTCGCCGGTTTATTCACGTATAAATATGTACAGGCTAAAGGGATATTGATGCCGACGGGGGCTGCCATTACGCGTTTATTCCGGTATGCCGGACAAGCGTTCTTATCGAATCTGCTGTTCTTCCTGGTTTACCGGGTAGATTACTGGTTGGTGAAGGCACTGCACACGGATGATGCGTTGCTGGGTAATTATATCCAGGCGTCCAAACTGGGGCAATTGTTTTTTATCGTACCGGGTATCATTGCCACCACTGTTTTCTCGGTAACGGCATCTGCTGCCCGTAAGGCCATGCACGAGCCGGTGGCACAATTGTCGCGCCTTATCTTTGCCGTTGTGGCCATGGGGCTGATTTTCCTGCTGTTGACGGGCTATTGGTTGTTCCCGGTACTGTTTGGTGCGGGTTTTACGCAGATGTACCTGCCTTTTGTATGGCTGACACCGGGCATCATCGCTATTGCGGTGCTGTATCCATACACTGCTTTTTATGCAGGCCGCAATGAAATCGGCGTGAATATCCGCGGCGCATTACTGGCACTACCCGTTATTGTGGGGTTAGACCTGCTGCTCATTCCCCGCTGGCAGATTACGGGGGCAGCAATTGCGAGCAGTGCCGGATACATTGTTTACCAGTGCTGGATTATGCGGCGCTTTACACGCAGCCACGCCATTGCCTGGCGGGATTGTTTCTGGCCAACTAAAAAAGACCGTTTGCTCATCAGCAGATCATTAATGAACTTGTACAAATGAGTGTGGAGAATATATATACGAGCGGACAGTACCTGGCACAAAATCCCGGCTTTCATGAGGAAGATGCCGGGTGGAAGGCAGCACTGGTTATTGCCATGGTACGCAAACAGGGGTGGCAGGTGGAGTCGCTCGCTGAGGTTGGCTGCGGCAGCGGCAAAGTATTGCAATTGGTTCAGCAAGCTTTGCCGGGTGTGCCCTGCAGCGGATACGACATCTCCCCGCAAGGCATTGCAAGGGCGGGTGCATGGACAAATGATCATCTTCATTTTTACGAAGCTGACTTTATAAGGGATGGTGCTCCGGCAGACTTGCTGCTGATGATGGATGTTTTGGAACATATACCCGATTATTATGGTTTTCTGCAAGGATTGCAGCAAAAGGCCAACCGGTTTATCTTCCATATCCCGCTGGATGCTTCCTGCCGCAGCCTGCTGAAGCCGCAGGTATTACTGCAACAACGGCAGTCGGTGGGGCATATTCATTATTTCAGTAAAGAAATGGTCTGGTGGATGCTGGCAGATTGCGGGTACCGCATCTGCGACTGGCAATACACCAAACCCAGAACAGATATTGATCGCGCAACGGGGTTTATCCGCTGGGTCAAGAAACAATTACGCAATGCCTCATTTGCACTTTTTCCTGATTGGAGTGCAAAGTGTTGGGGCGGTTATTCGGTCATCATTTCAGCAGAACGATCATGAATGTACTTTGGCTGGCAAGCTGGTTTCCTGGCAGAACGCATGCTACAAATGGTGACTTTGTGGAACGGCAGGCACTTGCACTGGGCAAGATCGCCAACCTGACAGTATTGGTGGTGACCAAAGATGAAACCATGCAACCGGGTACACACAGCATTGAGGCCGGGCAGTATGGGGGCATCACCGTTTACCGGGCATATTATGGCAGGAGCAGGTGGGGAAAATGGGCGGAGGCTTTTTTTTCGTTCCGGGCATATCAACGTTTACAGGTAGCATGTTATCAGCGTATTGTAACGGAACGGGGGAAACCAGATGTGGTTCATGTGCATGTAGCGATGAAAGCAGGGCTGCTTGCCCTCTGGTTAAAAAAACGGCACCGCCTCCCCTACTGGGTTACAGAACACTGGACGGGTTACTACCCGCAAAGCAGACCTTCTTTTTACGAGCAGCACCTGATGTTCCGGCTGCTGACAAAAAGGATACTACAGCATGCGGTAGCGTTACTACCTGTATCGGCTGACCTGGGTAAAACAATCAATGAACGGGTGGCGAGGGTGCCATTTACCGTAGTGCCGAATGTGGTGGATACTACTCTTTTTTATTACCGTCAACAGCCCTTTACGGTATTCAGGTTTATCCACCCTTCTTACCTCAATCACCAAAAGAACCCGGAAGGCATTCTGGCTGCAGCAGGTATACTGGCTGCCCGTGGTTATAGATTTGAGTTATTATTTGCGGGCGGAGAAAATGAACGGCTTGCTGCAAAAGCGAAGACTATTGATGCGCCGGGTGTACAGATCCGCTTTTTACAAGCCGTTCCATATGGAAGGGTAGCACAGTTGATGCAGGATGCGCAGGCCTTACTGCTGTTCAGCCGGTTTGAAAACCTGCCCTGTGTAGTACTGGAAGCATTATGCTGCGGTCTGCCGGTGATCAGTACGGCCGTGGGGGGCATCGGCGAAGTGATTACACGGGCCAATGGTTTACTTGTAGAAAATGAGCAGGTTACCCAATTGGCTGATGCCATGGAACAAATGATCAACAATTATTCGGCGTATAACCGGGCAGCGATAGCACTGGATGCGGCTGCACGGTTTGCCTGCCCGGTTGTGGCCCAACAAATCAGTGATTGTTATACCGCATTCCGCCCATCCTCTTGAAAGCCTTCTTACGATACCATTACCGGCGTATTGCCATACTGCTACTCCTGCTGTATGGGGTGAGCAACTGGTACTGCAGTACACAATTGAGTATTACGGGAGACGAGATGGGGTATTTTGCCTACGGGGTAAATGTTTGCAAGGGGCAGCCGGGGAAAGTCCTGAACAGTAGCGGTATACCCAAATTCAACAGCCAGATGCCCGTCAATGCCATCAATGCCTTACCAAGAGCTATGGAGCAACTGCTGCATCCCGGTCGTTCAAAAACGAGTGAAGCTGCAAATAAAGACATTTTATGGGGTCGGCTCTTTTCGATATTGAGTGCGTTGCTGCTGGGGGTGTATGTTTTTATCTGGGCAAAACAATTGTATGGATATGCGGCAGGACTATTGTCTTTACTGTTGTATGTATGCAGTCCGGATATAGCGGCTCACTCACAGTTGGTAGGCACTGACGTGTACAGTTTCCTGGCCTGCACCGCAACCTGCTGCCATACCTGGCGATATGCAAAGACGGGCAATTACCGGCAATTGCTGCTGCTGGCTTTATGGCTGGGTATCGGGCAGCTAACCAAACCTTCGTTGCTGCTTTTATATCCGGTTACAGGCGTGCTGCTGGGGATACGGCTATACAACCTGAAGGAAACGGGCAAGGGTAAGAAAATAGTCTATTGGCTGCGTGAACAATTATTGATCGGGGCGATCAGCCTCGTACTGATCAATATTGGTTTTCTGTTCAGCCAGAGCGGACAGCCGCTGGGGCAGTATAAGTTTGCCTCGGAGCGGTTTCAGCAATTGCAAACACAATTGTCTTTTATCAGAAATATGCCATTACCACTACCGGCACCATATATTCAGGGATTTGACTATATCCAATTCAATACAGAAACAGGACCAGGTAAAGATGGTGTATCGGCATACGGTCATTCCTGGTTCCTGGGCGAGAAAATGGGTACGCACCGGGTCTGGTATTATTATATTGTTTGCTGCTTGTATAAACTGCCGTTGGGATTCTGGTTGCTGCTGATGATGGCTATCGGTTTTTGTATGGCCAGGCGCCAGTTGTTTTCTTTTGGCCGGAACGGAGTCTTTCTGTGGTTACCGGTTTTATTTATATTCGGCATGTTTTCGCTGTTCAACACGATGTACCATGGCATCCGCAACATTGCCATGATTCTGCCATTGCTGTTTGTTTTTTGCGGAAGCCTTACGGTTGCTATTTCGGGTTACCGGCGTCTTTATTCAATGGTGATTTTGCTGCTGGTTTGGCAGGTGCTTTCCGTGGCCAGTTATTTCCCGCACCTGCTGCCCTATACCAATGAACTGATATGGCATAAAAAAGATGCACACCATATTTTTACCGACTCGAATATTTATTTTCAGGAAGGTCTCCAATTAGTGAAAGCTTATCTGGCAAAGCACCCGGAAGTACAATATGAACCCGAAACACCGGTAAAAGGCAGGGTAATGGTCAGCCTCGATACATATTATGATTTTTGGGAAACGGGCAGGCTGGAGTGGCTGAGGGCGCTGCAACTGGAGCCTGTTGATCATTTTGACAGTGGTTATCTCATTTTTAATATTGGGGATTGATGTTGAGGAATTGGTATAATGGCACTCCTGCAGAAACCCTGCGCACAAGTGCATTACCGTAAGGGCATATCCGGGTTGAATAGGGATTTACAACGGGTTACCTGCAAGGAAGCACTGGTAATGATCTGGTAAAGGTCTCGTGAAAGTCTCGTAATGATCTCGTAATGGTCTGGCAAATGTACTGAGACAGAAGCAAATAGTGTCTTGTTGTGCCAGGAATTACAGGTAAGTTATTACGAGCGAGGGTATTTCAACTGCATCCTTTCAAGCCAGAAATAAAATGAGGCTGCTTACTACAAAGCAGCCCCATTTTATCTTTATATCAAGCGTAGCGATTGCCTGCCATTGCAGGATATGGTTTGTAAATGCCGCCCGAAGGATCGGGGTTAAAATGGCAGGTCATCTACCGGCCCTGCTTCCTGGCTTACCGGTGCGCTGTTGCTATAACTGTTGTTGTTGCTGTATCCTGTGCCGGCTGCTGATGCTGCGGGCTGTTGCTGGTAGCTGCCACTACCCTGCTGCTGCTGTCCGCCGCTTTCATTTCCGCCAAGGAGCTGCAGGTTCTGTACGCGCATCCTGAGGGTAGCGGAGGGCTGGTTGTCCTTGTTCATGTATGCATCTGCATCAGGGCTTCCCTCGGCATATACCATTTTACCCTTTTTGAGGTATTGGGCTACGGCTGTACGGTCGGTCCAGTAAGCACATTCCACCCAGGTGGTTCTTTCCTTCTGATTGCCCTGTGCATCTTTGTAGCGTTCGGTATGCGCTACACTGAAATTGATCACATTCTTTCCATTTACTTCTTTGGCAATACAATCTTTGCCAAGGTTACCAACGATCTGCAATTTAATCATAACTGTTTTTTTATGTGTCGATGTATCTGAATCCGGCTAAGTTATGGATAATTTGTACTGTTGTTCCGGGTCTGGACAAGATGTGCTGAAATTGGGTATTCAATCCCATATTATTGGCCGGGGGATACCTGCCGACCGGAGGTAATCGAGTAACTGGCCACAATGTATACTTTCATGATAGGCGATACGGAGCAGGTAATCGCCCAATTGGCGCTTCTGGTTGAGTGATGCGCGTATGATACAGGTGTCTTCGAGTTCTTTTTGCGTAAAACCATTGACATATTGAAGAAATTTTTCACGATAAGGCTGTGCATTCCGCAGTTCTTCATCAACAGATACAAAGGGATTCGATTCGAGCGGACTTTTAAAATCGCCCATATCTCCCCTTCCAAGAATGATATGGTGATAAATATTTTCTGCTTCGAGTACATGCCTGACCATTTCGATGTAACTCATCGCTTCGGGATCTGGTTTCCAATGGAGCATATCACCGGGAATGCCCTGCCAGACCTTGATGCTACGGCGGCGGACTTCCTGAAAGTTGAGGATAAGCAGATCTTTTGCGGTCATGGTATAGTAAGTATTGAGTAGTAAAAGGAAAGCAGGTGTATCCCGGAAAGAAGAACCGATGTCCTTTTCCGGCGTAAAATCAATGATTCAGCACAACTACTGTCAGCTATTATCAACCTAACAGACAAGTCATACAATATAGACACCTGGCAATAAAGCTTCCTGTACAATATGGCAAGCATCACCCTTCCCGGATATCAATTAATTCATTTTCTTTTTCATGGTGCTAACCTGGTCCTGCAGGTTATTGACCAGATTGGCCAGTGTATTGACATCCCATCGTTGCTGTACACTGACTTTGCTGATGACGTTTTGCGCCAGCCACAATTCCACGACATCATCGGTATTGACCTGGTATGGTTGATAACTGGGGTTATCGCTCACGAGTGTGAGTTTATTTTTAGCCCGGTTGTTTTTTACGATACGCTTGTAAACGATTCCTTCGTTACGGCTTACCACGATATAGGCCATATTATTCTTTACATCATCCATATTTTCTACTTTCTCCCCAACGATGATACTTCCGCTGGGGGTGGGCAGCATACTATCACCAATGATTTCAAATGCCCGGTAATTGCCTCCGCTCAGCATCGGAAGGGTAAAGGTGTTGAGTTCGTCTATAAACTCACTATCTGCATAACCGGTAAGGTAACCGGCTGCGGCCTTAACGGGTACAAAATGAATCAGGTTACGCTCAACGCCCCCCCCCATTTTCAGTTGCCTTCGCTTCGCGAGGTAGTTGTCGCCGGTTGCACCTAAATCCTTCCGGAACAACTCATCAAGGCTGATCGAAAACATATCACTGATCATTTCAAGTACGTCAAGGCGGGGATCAGCCCGTTCCTCTTCGTAAGCACCTACCAGTGAGCGCTTAATGCCCAACCTGGTGGCAAATTCTTCCTGCGTCCATCCGCGGAGTTTGCGGAGGTATTTTAGATTTTGACCTGCTGTTGACATAACTGAACTAATTTGGTTAGCACAAATATACTAACAATTTTAGTTTTACCAAATTTATTTTGCCTTATATCCCTAAAATGTGGTATTGTGACTGTAGTGGTCAGCAACTACATTTACACCATCAACTTAAACATTTTTCAATGAAACGTATTTTACCCGTCATTCTTGCTGTACTGGGTACAGCCAATATACAGGCACAGGTAGCCATCAACATAACAGGAACCCCTCCCGCTGCAAGCGCTATGCTTGATGTTACCAGCACGAGCAAAGGGATATTGATTCCACAGGTGAGTATCGACAGCCTGAAAGACGTAACCAGCATTGCCAGCCCGGCAAACGGGCTTATCGTGTATAACACCACCCAACCAGGTGTACGGAATGATATGGCGCGTGGCTTTTACTATTATAGTACGAATGTGGCCTCATGGGTACGCTTTGCCGACAACTTAAACGATAACGTCTGGCAGAACGGGGGATTACTGGGTATCCAATTGCGGGATAAAACTGATGGGGTGGAAATACTGGATAACTATACCGGAACCTCCTTTAATTATAATCCCAAAGTAAAGATTTTGAGAATGCAGGACTCTGCATTGCTCAACGCAAAAAATAATATTACGGCACTGGTGCTGACGGGGGTAAACCGTAAAGAGATTGCCGGTTGGGAATCAAGGCAGAAAACCACCATCGTCTTTGAAAACAATTACCTGCTTACCAATGGGCTTACCTCGGGTACAGCCAATAATGTAGCCATTTCATCATATCTGGAAAATAATGGAACGTCCCAGACAACGCAGACAAACGGGCTGGCTTTTTACGTAACGGCGCCGCCACAGAATACGGCAACAGCGGATACACCTTCCATGAGCATGTTCAGGCACAATGTAGGGGTCGGCGCTTACGCTACGGATATCAATAATGTTACTGAAGGACGTGTACAGATTACCGGCTTCAGTAATGGCGACCAGTTGTCGCTTCGCCACCCCTCCAGCATTAACCTGAAATGGGGTTTGTATGTAAGTTCGATAGATTCATCGCTTAATTTCTATTCGAATGGCAGTCTCCGTGCAAACATTGACCGGATTACCGGGGTGTATAGTGCGCTTTCTGACCGGAACCTAAAAAAGAACATCAGCGTGCTGCAACCCGTACTCAGTAATATCAGCAAACTGACACCATATCTCTACAATTATTCAGATGCCAATGATAGGGACCGGAAAGCGATCGGTTTTATGGCTCAGGATGTTGAGCCCTATTTCCCTGACCTTGTTTTTCACAAAAAGGACAGGGTAACCGGCGAACCCTTTATGATGATGACCTATCAGTCTTTTGGTGTCATTGCCATAAAAGCCATACAGGAGCAGCAGGAGATTATTAACACCCAGGCCTTGCGGATAAAAGCACTGGAGGAGGATGTTAAAAAGATAAAAGAATTGATCCGGGCGAAGTAATCATTCAGCCTTTACTCCCGTCACCATCCCGGCGATACCGCTCCTGTACCGCCCTATCTGTGTTAGCTGCAGGCAACAGGCGGCAATACATATATTTTTATATGGTGTGTGGCTGCGTGCTGTATCTTTGCACATCATTTCACTAAAATATGTTCTCATGAAGGCAGCAAGCGCAAATCTTTTGAATGCCGTAGTATTGATCGCGGCAGGTTTATATGGCTATTTTGGCATCAAAGGCAGTGATGGCAACAGTTCGGTTACAGCCCTGATCCCTGCATTTTTCGGGGTACTTTTCTTAGTTATGCACAAGGGCGTAGCTGCTGCCAACAAGGTTGTTGCCCACGTAGTAGTGGTACTTACCCTGGTACTGCTGGTGATGTGTGTGATGCGCTTTATGAAAGTGGATGACTGGAATGCTAAAAAATACCTTTTCTTAGCCTGCATCCTCAGTAACCTCATTGCACTTATTGCTTTTATCAAGAGTTTCATTGATGCCCGGAAAGCCAGACAGGGGGTTAGTTAATTGAATAAGCATGGTACAAACTCCGTTTCAGTCATCTGTGCAGGCATTTCCGGCACTTTCGGGGAACCGCATTACTATACCAGCCAGGCCAGCCAGTACCCTGCTGCGCTTAATTTCCTTCGGGCAAAACACATACATTCATGAAGAAAAAAAGTCTCCCTACTATACTGATTACCAATGACGATGGTATTACCGCACCAGGTATACGCAATCTGGTGGAAGCAGTAAAAACACTGGGCAAAGTAATTGTTGTTGCCCCCGATAAACCGCAAAGCGGTATGGGGCACGCAGTTACCATCGGCACTCCCTTAAGGATGGATAAAGTGGATATATTTGAGGGTATTGAAGCCTGGCAAATCAGTGGGACACCGGTGGATTGCGTGAAGCTGGCGGTGGATAAGGTATTGCATCACAAACCAGATATTTGTCTGAGTGGCATTAACCACGGCGCCAATCATTCCATCAATGTCATTTACAGTGGCACCATGAGTGCCGCCATGGAAGCAGCCATTGAGGGTATTCCCAGTATTGGCTTTTCGCTGCTGGATTTTCGCTTTGATGCTGATTTCTCTGCTGCAAGGCATTATGTCACAAAGATCGTAAGCAGCATCCTGGCAATGAAGGCACACAAACACCTGTTGCTGAATGTTAATATTCCGGCAGTACCGTTAAAAAAAATCAAAGGCATTAAAGTATGCCGGCAGGCATACGCAAAATATGAAGAGGATTTTGCAGAACGGCTTGATCCGCATGGGAAAAAGTATTACTGGCTGACCGGTAAATTTCTGAACTTTGACAAAAGAAAGGATACTGACGTAGCCGCGCTTGAAAAAAATTATATCAGCGTGGTGCCTGTACAATTTGACCTGACTGACTATACCCTGAAAAAACAACTGGAAAAAAACTGGACAATCGTATGATAAAGAAGGACAGCATTGTATTGGGGCTGCTGCTCGGGCTCATTGCTCCGATGGCGGGTTTTCTGATCTATAAATTTGTAAAGTTCAGGATGTACAGTATTGGTGAGTTGTTTACACTTATGAAGCAGAATCCAAGCCTGGTTACGGTAGCCGTAAGCCTTTCTCTTTTGGCGAATGCGGTTGTTTTTACCATTTTCATCAACAGTAAAAAGGATAAAACGGCAGGCGGCATTTTTGTAGTCACCTGTTTATATGCTATTGTCGCCTTGTTATTCAAATTTTTTGGTTAACCGATACTGCAATACCAGAGCAATATGACGTATCAGCAAACATTGGAATACCTGTACAACCGGCTGCCGATGTTTACCCGTATCGGTCAGGCGGCATACAAAGCCGATCTTGGTAATACCATTGCGCTTTGTGATTTTCTGCGGCAGCCACAGCACCAGTTCAAAAGTATTCATATAGCAGGTACCAATGGTAAAGGGTCGGTAAGCCACAGCCTTGCAGCCATACTCCAGCAGGCTGGTTATAAAACAGGCTTATATACCTCACCACACCTGAAAGATTTTCGTGAAAGGATCCGTATTAACGGGGCTATGATACCCGAGTCTTTTGTTATTGATTTTACAGCAGAAATGATGGCCGAAATGGACAGGGTGCAACCCTCGTTCTTTGAACTGACAGTTGCGATGGCATTTGCCTGGTTTGCCCGCCAGAAGGTGGATATTGCGGTTATTGAAACCGGTCTTGGCGGCCGGTTAGACAGTACCAACATCATAAGCCCCCTGCTGAGTATCATCACCAATATCGGATACGATCATATGCATATTCTCGGGGATACCCTTGAACTGATAGCCGGAGAAAAGGCAGGGATCATCAAACCGGATACACCAGTGATTATCGGAGAGGTAATACCCGAGACCCAACCCGTATTTGAAAACCGGGCGAAAGCACAGCAGGCGCCGTTGGTATATGCCGCAGAACATCGTCAGGTAACTGATTTTAATTATCGTATCAGTACGCTTGATGTTGATATTACCGACCGGCGAACCGGGAAAACTGCACAATACTCACTTGACCTGCCTGGTCTTTATCAAACAAAAAACATACTGCCGATCTTAGCCGCAGCAGAACAACTGCAAACCATGGGCTTTACGATCACGGACGAACATATAAAATCTGCACTGCAACAGGTAAAACGCCTGACAGGATTGCACGGCCGCTGGGAATGTATCCGCAGGGAACCCCTCGTCATTCTTGATGTTGCGCACAATGAAGATGGCATCCGGCAGTTACTGCAGCAACTGGCATTAACTCCCTATCGTCATCTGCATATTGTGATGGGTATGGTCAAAGACAAGGCCGTTGAAAAAGTTCTGGCTTTATTACCGGTACATGCCACTTATTATTTTACCCAGGCCAATTTACCACGCGCACTGGATGCCGGGCTGCTTGCAGCAAAAGGAGCCGGTTTTGGATTAAATGGCAACTCCTATCCAAATGTCAATTACGCTATTGAATGCGCGCTCGCCGCTGCCGGTAAAGCAGATATGGTACTGGTTTGCGGAAGTATCTTTGTGGTGGGTGAGGTAAATGATACTGCTTTCGGACAGGAAGAACGGGGACTGAAATGAGTATTGCCGCCAATCCGGAGGTATCGCAGCCCAGCCGCCCGCTGACGGGTGGGTATACAACATCAGCATCACCGCATCATTTTCTTTCCTTTCGGCGCTGGTATTTCTCCTGTATCACCTCTTGTACCGGCCGTTTTTGTATCTTACTTTCCAGCCACGAAATGATATCGAGGTAAATAAACGCACGGGTTTCGAAACGGTTATGTTCGAGTGGTTTCAATTGTTGCAGCAATTCTTCAAAAGCAGTCTGTAGTTGCTGCGACGATGCGGAGCTTCGCAATGCTCTCCGCAGAAAGCCAAATATCTTCTCTTCAACAAGACTCAGGCTTTTGAGCTTTAACATAAACCGGTAAACAGATTTCGTGAGGTATTCCAGCAGTTGAAAATTACCCAGTTCATAATGCACTATCAGGTGGAGTAAGCGGGCATAGCACTGAAGATCGCTCCGGAGATCCACTTTCCAGTTGATGATCTTATTGAGGTAGTCGATGGCTTTTTCATTGTTGCCGCTTCCAAAATAGAGGCAGGCTATTTTATAATAAAAAATCAATACCCTGTGCCGGTCGAGGTAAAGCTCATAGGCTTCCAGTTTTGCCTCGATGGTGGGTACAATCGTCAATCCCTCAGTGAACATTCCTTTGATAAAGTAAAGATTGATCTTGGCCACATGCAGGTAAATAAAGCCAAGTATCCGGCTATTGTCACTTTCCTGTATCAATGGCGATTGCTCAAAGGTTTCAAACTGCGCAATGGTTTGTTCCAGTTTTTCCGCATTACCAAGATCGAAATGCGCGCCCATAAGGTTGTGCATCCCTTTTACATAATGTGCCGTTTCAGCCTCTATCATTTTTGACTGTTCAGCAAAGAGGTCCACCCATTTCTGGGTATAGCGGTAATACTGTAAAAAATCGAGCCGGATAAAGGCTGTCCAGCAGTAACACTGGTAGAGATACAGACGCTCATAAAAACCTGTTCGTGCCCCGGCCCGGGCTGGCAGGTGATTTTCAAGAAACACCTGTACGGATGCCTGGTCTTCCTTATTCCTGGCATGGCCATATTCAATATACCAACTGTACAACTGCAGGGCGAGATTAGATAAGGTATTCACCTCGGCCAGTTGAGCGGCGGCCTCATTGGATTCCTGTACCAGGTGGCTTGCCCGGTCCTGCATGCTCCGGGTAATAAAGAGAGATTCAATTTTTTTCTCAAAAAAAAGTACCTGCTGGAGATAGGTAAACTGGTTATACTGGCGAGCCTGCTCTTTCATTTTATCCAATATCCGCAGGCTCTGGTGATAAAGTCCTTTATTGAAGAGGATACGGGCATGATCCATCTGTTCATGCAGTTGCATATCTATATTGTCGTCTTTGATCAGGCGCAGGCTGGAGAGTATTTCCCGGTACAAGTGGGCTTTAAGGTTAGACAGTTGCTGCTTCATAATGTCTTTATGCCGTTGCAGCAAAACTGATTCATCATATACTTTCATCTTATCAAGCGCGTCGAATAACCGGATGATTTTCATGTCGTTGCTACCTGAATTACGGGTAATATAGAGTTTAAAGTTTCGCTTTTCCGCCTTTTTAAGCGATTTAACCAGTTGAAAAAGACTATCGGTAGTGCGATTAGGCATCGTATTTAAAAAAGTTTACAATCCTTTACTGTATTGAGTTTCGCGATGCACCGCCGTCATTAAGCAATGTAAAACAGTGGTAAGATTGATTTCTTTGCACCCTGAAACAGTGATACTTTTATTGTCCGGGCAATTTGTACGGAAAACCCGTAAAGGCCGTTGGTACAAATATAAACAACCTGCGGCTTTTCAGACAGAAAACAAAACAATCATGAGTGCAGACAAGATTCACATCTTTGATACTACGTTACGCGATGGGGAGCAGGTACCCGGCTGTAAACTGAATACCAGTGAGAAAGTGGGTTTGGCATTACAGCTTGAAGCATTGGGAGTTGATATCATAGAAGCGGGGTTTCCGATTTCCAGTCCCGGCGATTTCAGTTCAGTTGAGGAGATATCGAAGATCATCACCAATGCTACGGTGTGCGGCCTTACGCGTGCGGTGGAGAAGGATATTGAAGTGGCTGCAGCAGCTTTAAGACACGCTAAAAAGCCGAGGATACACACGGGTATCGGCACATCGGATCTGCACATCAAAGCAAAGTTCAATGCAACACAGGAAGAAATTCTGGAGCGGGCGGTAAAAGCGGTTAAATACGCCCGTCGCTTTACGGATGATGTAGAGTTTTTTGCCGAAGATGCCGGGCGAACCGACAACGACTACCTGGCGAGGGTAGTTGAGGCTGTCATTGCCGCCGGGGCAACGGTTGTTAATATCCCTGACACCACAGGGTATTGTTTACCGCATGATTATGGTGCCAAGATTGCATTTCTTGTGAATAATGTACCCAATATTGATAAAGCTATTATCTCCTGTCATTGCCATAATGACCTCGGTCTGGCTACGGCCAATTCGATTGCGGGCGTGATCAATGGTGCCAGGCAGATCGAATGTACCATCAACGGTCTTGGTGAACGTGCGGGCAATACCTCTCTTGAAGAGGTGGTCATGATCATCCGGCAGCACAAAGAACTGAACCTCGAAACAGGTGTGGATCCGCAATTGCTGAACCCGCTCAGCCGGCTGGTGTCAGACACTATGCGTATGCCGGTTCAGCCCAACAAAGCTATTGTAGGCAGTAATGCATTTTCCCATTCCTCCGGTATTCACCAGGACGGTTTTTTGAAAAGTGCACAAACGTATGAAATCATTGCGCCCGAAGAAGTGGGTGCAGACAGTTCTAAAATTATACTGACCGCAAGAAGTGGCAGAAGTGCACTGGCCTATCGTTTTCAGAAACTGGGATTCCGGTTTGACAGGAATGATGTGGACAGCCTGTACGAGCAATTTGTTACAATAGCGGATCGCAAAAAAGAAGTGGAAGACAGCGACTTGTCTGCCATGGCCATTCAACATCAATCTTCAGCAGCAGCAGTATAAAGTATATGGGAAAATCATTATTTGACAAGGTATGGGATGCGCACGTGGTAAAAACCATTGAAGATGGTCCATCAGTATTATACATCGACCGCCACCTGATTCATGAGGTAACCTCACCACAGGCTTTTGATGGTTTGAAAAAAAGGGGGGCAGGTGTTTTTCGTCCGGCACAAACCATTGCCACTGCCGATCATAATGTACCTACTATGGATCAGCACCTGCCCATCAAAGAAGCACTCAGCCGTTTGCAGGTAGAGGCGCTGGTGAACAATTGTGCAGCGCATGGTATTACGTTGTACGGACTCGGTCATCCTTATCAGGGCATTGTACATGTGATCGGACCTGAGCTTGGCATTACCCAACCGGGTATGACCATTGTATGCGGCGACAGTCATACCAGTACTCACGGAGCATTTGGTACAATTGCATTCGGGATCGGCACCAGTGAAGTGGAAATGGTTTTTGCCTCACAATGTGTATTGCAAAGCAAACCCAGGCTGATGCGTATCAATATTGAGGGCGCACTCCAGCCCGGTGTATTGTCGAAAGATATTATCCTCTATATCATCGCCCGGCTCTCTGCCAGTGGTGCAACGGGGTACTTTATCGAATATGCAGGCAGTACGATAAAGGGATTGTCGATGGAAGCGCGTATGACCATCTGCAATATGAGTATCGAAATGGGGGCAAGAGGTGGTATGATTGCTCCCGACGACGTCACATTCGCCTACCTCAAAGGCAGGCCATGTACACCCGCAGGTGCTGCATGGGATGAAGCTGTTGAAGAATGGCGCCAACTTTACAGCGATGCGGATGCCGTGTTTGACAAAGAAGTAGACATAGATGCTTCAGTTATTACGCCGATGATTACCTATGGTACCAACCCGGGCATGGGTATGGGTATCAATGAACATATTCCCGCCAACGGGGCTGGGGATGCCAACTTTACAAAAGCCATACAATATATGGGCCTGACTGCCGGTGCGGCCATCAGGGGGCATAAAGTGGATTATGTTTTCATTGGCAGTTGTACCAACAGCCGCATTGAAGACCTTCGGCTTGTTGCTGATTTTGTGAAGGGCAGACAAAAAGCTGCTCATGTAGAAGTATGGATTGTACCCGGCAGTAAGCAGGTTGAGCAACAAGCCATTGCCGAGGGCATCGACAAGATATTTACAGCGGCAGGATTTCACCTGCGCCAGCCAGGTTGCAGCGCCTGTCTGGGGATGAATGAAGATAAGATTCCGGCAGGGAAGTATTGTGTGAGTACTTCCAACCGCAATTTTGAAGGCCGCCAGGGGGCGGGTGCGAGAACCCTGCTCGCCAGTCCGTTGACAGCGGCAGCAGCAGCAATAACCGGGTACCTTACGGATGCCAGGGAACTTTTAAATTAAAATAACCATATGCAGGCTTTTACAATATTGCAGTCCCGTTTCGTTCCGTTATCCATAGAGAATATCGATACAGACCAGATCATTCCCGCGCGTTTCCTTAAGGCAACGACGCGGGAAGGCTTTGGTGAAAACCTTTTCCGCGACTGGCGTTACCTTGATGATGATGCGGCAAAACCGCGTCCCGATTTTGTACTCAATCAACCACAGTACAGCGGGCAGATATTGGTAGCGGGTAAAAATTTTGGCTGCGGATCATCGAGGGAACACGCGGCCTGGTCGCTTGCAGATTACGGCTTCCGCGTGGTGGTCAGCAGTTTTTTCGCAGACATCTTTACAAACAACGCCCTTAATAACGGGGTGTTACCGGTAACCGTTCCTGACGGGTTTTTACAAAAATTATTCTCCCTGGATAGTGAAGCCACCCTTACTGCTGACCTCAACCTGCAGACCATCAGCATTGATGCAACCGGTGAGGCCGTTTCCTTTGAGATTAATTCCTATAAAAAGACCTGCCTGCTTAACGGGTATGACGACATATCATTTCTGCTGAGTTGCAAAGATGATATTGAAGCCTTTGAAAAAAAAAGTTTTCGCGTGATTGAGCAAAACAGCAGACCATTAGAATTTGATTCCGAATACAACCTGATTGGCAATCACCAGCATAAAAAAAACAACAGCAAAAAATTTACCTCTATCTATTGAATCATGAAAAAAAGTATTACAGTCATTCCAGGGGATGGTATAGGACCAGAAGTAACGCAGCAGACCGTTCGCGTACTGGATGCCGTGGCACTTCGATACGAACATGAGTTTGAGTACACTTATTGCCTGATGGGTGCCATTGCCATTGACCAAACGGGATCTCCTTTGCCGGTAGAAACCATTGATGCCTGCCTGGGCAGCGACGCCATCCTGTTTGGTGCTATTGGCGACCCGAAATACGACAATGACCCTTCTGCTAAAGTAAGACCGGAGCAGGGTTTACTGGGGTTACGGAAAGCGTTGCAGTTATACGCCAATATAAGACCGGTAACCACCTACCCTGCTGTGCAGCACCTGAGTCCGCTGAAAGATGCACAAACAAACGGGGTTGATTTTATCATCTTCCGTGAGCTGACGGGTGGTATTTATTTTGGCCATAAAAACCTGAGCGAAGATGGTACGCTGGCCAGTGACGAATGTGTTTATACCCGTGCAGAAATTGAGCGTATTGCGCATCCTGCCTTCAAACTGGCGCAACAGCGAAGAAAGAAACTGACATTAGTGGATAAGGCCAATGTGCTGGAAACGTCAAGGCTGTGGAGAAAAGTGGTAAAGGAGGTTGCCCTGCAATATCCTGACGTAACCATTGATTTTCTTTTTGTGGACAATGCTGCCATGCAGATCATCCTGAACCCGAAACAATTTGATGTGGTACTCACTGAAAATATGTTCGGCGATATCCTGAGTGATGAGGCCAGTGTGATCAGCGGTTCACTGGGCTTGCTTCCTTCAGCTTCCATCGGTAATGGTACAGCCCTGTTTGAACCCATTCATGGTTCTTACCCGCAGGCTGCCGGAAAAGACATCGCCAATCCTATTGGCTCAATCCTTTCTGCGGCAATGCTGCTCGAGCATCTGGGTATGACCACTGAAGCTACAGCCGTAAGACAAGCGGTGGAGTGGGCGCTGGAAAATAATTTCGTCACAAAAGATATTGATCCGGTCAATTTCTATTTCACCTCAACCATTGGTGAACTTATTGCCGATCATATCAGCAATAAGTTTCCGCAGGCGTTGCACAAGGACAATATCGAGCTCCGGAAGTCAACGATTATATAAAACTGCCGGATCAGTGAGGCAATAACGGAAGTATATACCGGGCTGCATCTGCAATACAGCATGCGGCAACACATACTTACCTCATGAAGCGTACCCGGGCAACCGTGACCAGCATTGTAAAAGGAATAAAACGATTCCTCACAACGAAGAACTTGCTGTATTCTCTGCTGTGGCAAACGCCGCGGCAGGAGTAGAAGAATTATTTTTTACGGGAAGAAAGTAAAAAATAAATAATAATAGTTCTTTGTTTTATTCAGGAGGCAGTCGTAATATTGTATCATCATTTTCTCCATGAACAAAAGGAATAATCAAATAATGAATCTCTTCTGCAATACCATTATTATTGTGGCAGTCATTATTATTCCCGTCATTCATGGAGGAGGAGTCAGCATTTAAATTAAGTACATCAGATAAAAAAGCGACCCGCCTCCAACAGGCGGGTCGCTTTTTTATTGCCCGTTAGTGAAAAGAATAAAACAATCAATAAAGTATATGTATTACAACGAGGATACCATCATTTATGTAAATGGCGCTTTTGTAAAAGCGGCGGCGGCGAATACCGGTCTGTACAGCCAGAGTCTGCACTACGGGTATGCGGTTTTTGAAGGCATAAGAGCTTATCCTGCGGGAGACAGCACCAGGATATTTAAAGCCGAAGAACATTTTGACCGTTTGCGCTATTCTGCCGGCGTCATGAAAATTCCTTTTCAGTACACCACAAAAAAACTGACCGAACTGAGTTATGAGGTCTTGTACCGCAATGGTTTTACAGACGCTTATTTAAGGCCAATTGTGTACTGCTCAGCCAATATGTCCCTGTCGAAAGGTAAAGAAGCCATGCTGGCCATACAAGCATGGGAGTGGACAAATGGCTATCTCTCGAATAAGATGCGGGTAATGACTTCCAGCTACCAGCGGCCAAACCCTGCCGCATTTCACATCAATGCCAAGGTAAGCGGGCATTATGTCAATTCCATTCTTGCCTGCCAGGAAGCAAAAGACAATGGTTTTGACGAAGCGCTGCTGACGGATAGCCATGGTTATGTAGCCGAAGGCCCGGGGGCAAATGTATTTATGGAAAAAAATGGCACGCTCATTACGCCGCCGCCGGGTAATATCCTGCAGGGCATTACCCGGGCCACGGTGATTGAGATTTGCAGGACACTGCAGATCCCGGTTGAAGAGATGTCTTTCACACCCGAAGAGATGCGTGGTGCCGATGCGGCTTTTTTCTGTGGTACCGCAGCAGAAGTGGTGGAACTTGCTTCGCTCGACAATGTCCCTTTCGCCCGCCCATGGACAGATACGCTCAGCTACCAGATTCAGCAGGCATACAAATGCCGGGTACTTGGGAAACCCTTCAGCAGTATTGATCAAACTCAACCAGCATATTCCTCATTCTGACCATACTATTATTTTATGCACGAACTCAATTCATATTCAAAAACAATTACACAGGATCCGACACAACCGGCGGCACAGGCCATGCTGTATGGTATAGGCCTGACCGAGAGTGATCTTGCCAAAGCACAGGTAGGTATCGTGAGTATGGGGTACGATGGCAACACCTGCAATATGCACCTCAACGGATTGGCGGCTATTGTTAAAGAAGGCGTATGGGCAAACGATCTTGTAGGTCTCATCTTCAATACTATCGGGGTGAGCGATGGCATCTCCAATGGCACGGATGGTATGCGGTACAGCTTAGTGAGCCGCGATGTTATAGCAGACAGTATTGAAACCGTTTGCGGTGCGCAATACTATGACGGGCTTATTGCCTTGCCGGGCTGTGATAAAAATATGCCGGGTGCTGTAATGGCCATGGGCAGACTTAACCGTCCGGCGATCATGGTTTATGGCGGCACGATAGCCCCGGGACAGTACAAGGGTGTTGACCTCAATATCATATCTGCTTTCGAAGCGCTGGGACAAAAAATGGCCGGGCAACTGGATGAAGCTGATTTCAAAGGCATCGTACAACATGCCTGCCCGGGGGCCGGTGCCTGTGGCGGCATGTATACAGCCAATACCATGGCGGCGGCTATTGAAGCCCTTGGCATGAGCCTGCCGGGATCAGCCTCCAATCCTGCATTGAGTGAAGCCAAGAAAGCAGAGTGTATTGAAGCAGGCAAGGCGATAAGGTACCTGCTCGAAAAAAATATACGTCCCGCTGATATTATGACGGCCAAAGCATTTGAGAATGCCATTACCGTTATTATGGTGCTTGGCGGAAGCACCAATGCCGTACTCCACCTGATCGCCATGGCCAGATCAGTGAACCTTTCATTGCACCCCGATGATTTTCAAACCATCAGCGACCGCGTTCCGGTACTGGCTGATTTTAAGCCGAGTGGAAAATACCTGATGCAGGATCTTTTTGCCCATGGCGGCATACCAGCGGTAATGAAATACCTGCTGGAAAAAGGTATGCTCCACGGTGATTGCCTGACCGTAACGGGTAAGACCATTGCAGAAAACTTAAAAGACATTCCTTCATTGGATTTCGATACACAGCGGGTAATACTGCCGTTGGACAACCCGGTAAAAACAACCGGACACCTGCAGATCCTTTACGGAAACCTTGCCCCAAAAGGCAGTGTGGCGAAAATAAGCGGTAAGGAAGGCGAGTTTTTTGAAGGCACTGCAAGGGTATTTGACGGGGAGCGTGAGCTGATAGACGGTATCAATACCGGACGGATCAGATCCGGCGATGTTGTGGTCATCCGTTATGTAGGTCCCCGCGGCGCACCGGGTATGCCCGAAATGCTCAAACCAACTTCTGCTATTATCGGCGCGGGGTTGGGCAAATCTGTTGCACTCATTACCGATGGCCGGTTCAGCGGTGGTACACACGGATTTGTGGTGGGGCATATTACCCCTGAAGCATTTGATGGCGGATTGATTGCCCTGGTAGCCGATGGTGACCGGATATCAATTGACGTGTGCAATAAAAAAATAACGCTTCATGTTGATGATGGTGCTATTGCTCATCGGCACAAACAATGGCAGCAGCCTGCATTGAAAGTAAGCCGGGGGGTTTTATATAAATATGCCCGTCAGGTGAAAGATGCAAGCGAAGGCTGTGTAACGGATGAAGCATAAGGATACCAATACATTCAATACTAAAAAATAAGGCTATGGCAACAGTGGCAGTTACAACAGAACGGCAGGATGTGATTCCGGAGATACCGGTACCTGCTGCAATATCCGGTGCCACCTCGGTACTGGAAGCATTAGTGGCAGAAGGGGTTGACACCATTTTCGGATACCCCGGAGGCGCCATCATGCCCATTTATGATGCGCTGTATGATTATGCCGCTCAACTGGAGCATATCCTGGTCAGGCACGAACAGGGCGCTATCCATGCCGCGCAGGGTTATGCCCGTGCCTCCGGCAAAACTGGTATTGTGTTTGCCACCAGCGGACCCGGAGCCACTAATCTCGTTACCGGTCTTGCAGATGCCATGATTGATTCAACACCATTGGTCTGTATTACCGGTCAGGTATATGCACACCTCCTGGGTACTGATGCCTTCCAGGAAACAGATGTTATCAATATTACCACCCCGGTTACCAAATGGAATTACCAGGTAACAGATGCCTCGGAGATTCCGCAGGTGCTGGCAAGGGCATTCTATATTGCCGGCAGCGGTCGCCCCGGACCTGTACTGATTGACATCACCAAGAATGCTCAACTGCAAATGTTCACTCCTGCGGCTTATACCAAATGTACCCATATCCGCAGTTACAGGCCTACGCCCATCATCCGTAACAATTATATAGCGGAAGCCGCAGCACTCATCAATGCGGCTCAAAAACCGTTTGTACTTTTCGGGCAGGGCGTTATCCTGGGCAAGGCGGAAGATGAGTTTAAAGCATTTATTGAAAAAGCCGGGCTTCCTGCTGCATGGACACTGCTCGGGCTGAGCGCACTCCCTACCGATCACCCGCTTAATGTTGGTATGCTGGGTATGCATGGCAACTACGGGCCCAATGTGCTTACCAACGAATGTGATGTACTCATTGCCGTGGGTATGCGGTTTGACGACCGCGTTACCGGGCGGTTAGACAAATATGCCAGACAGGCCAGGGTTATTCACTTAGACATTGACCCTTCTGAAATTGACAAAAATGTAAAAACAACAGTAGGGATATGGGGAGATTGTAAAGTTACGCTCCCGCTGCTTACGGCCCTGCTTGAACCCCGCTCACACAAACAATGGCTGGCGCAGTTCAACACCTGCCGCAAGGCGGAGGAAGAAGCCGTTATACAAAACGAACTGTACCCCACCGGGGAACAACTAAGCATGGGCGAGGTAATCCGGCACATCAACGAACTTACCGGGGGTGAAGCAATCATCGTAACAGACGTGGGGCAACACCAGATGACTACCAGCCGCTATGCCAGATTTACAAAGAGCAAAAGTAATATCACCAGTGGCGGGCTCGGCACCATGGGCTTTGCACTCCCTGCTGCCATGGGTGCCAGGTTTGCCGAACCGGACCGTCCGGTTATTGCCATCATTGGTGATGGTGGTATCCAGATGACCATACAGGAACTGGGCACCATTATGCAATATGGCATCAATATAAAAATCGTCATCCTGAACAATCAATACCTCGGCATGGTACGGCAGTGGCAGCAACTTTTTCATGAGCGCCGCTATTCGTTTGTTGACATTACCAGTCCGGATTATGTACAGGTAGCGAAAGGTTATCATATTGATGGCCGGAAAGTAGAGCAGCGCGAAGAACTTCATGGGGCATTAAGCCATATGCTGCAAAGCGATTCTGCATACCTCCTTGAAGTAATGGTTGCACGGGAACACAATGTTTTTCCGATGGTACCGCAGGGTTGCAGTGTGGCGGAGATCAGGCTTTGTTAAATAAATTTTGCTGCTGTACAATCCGGAATCACCATCAACAGCCCGACAGCAGTGAGATAAAACTAAAAACATGAAAAGAGAATACACGATAACGGTATATACTGAAAACCAGGTTGGGTTACTCAACCGGATTGCCATCATCTTTTCCAAGCGAAAGATCAATATCATCAGTCTCAATACTTCACCCAGCGAAGTATCGGGTATCCACCGCTTTACCATCGTCATTCAGGAAACTGAGGAGGTGGTGATGAAACTCGTACGCCAGATCGAAAAGCAGGTGGATATACTCCGCGCTTTCTTCAATACGGAGGATGAGATTGTATGGCAGGAAATGGCACTGTACAAAGTACCTACCGATGCGATAGCAGAAAAGGTAAAAGTGGAACGTTTGCTTCGCGAGTTTGGCGCAAGGGCGGTAGCGATCCGTAAAGACTACACCGTATTTGAAACAACCGGTCACCGGGAAGAAACAGACAGACTGGTGGCCGTACTGGAGCCGTTTGGCCTGATCGAATTTGTTCGGAGTGCAAGGGTGGCCATCATCAAAGCCAGTGATGGTTTTCATGAAAGGCTCAGGGATTTTGAAGAACATGAGCCGGGGCAGGAAGTTGTGGAGAACACTTTTCTGGGTGAAAAAGAAAAAGTGTTCAGTATGTAACGGAGGCTGGCTGGCTTGCGGCGTATCAGTAATTATGTATAACGAATCATCATATTAAATACAAAACATGGCACAATTAAATTTTGGCGGCACACTCGAAAATGTTGTAACGCGTGAAGAATTTCCTCTTTCAAAAGCGAGGGCGGTATTGCAGGATGAAACCGTAGCGGTGATTGGCTACGGCGTACAGGGTCCGGGGCAGGCGCTCAACCAGCGTGACAATGGCATCAACGTCATTGTTGGTCAGCGTAAGGATTCCCCTACATGGGACAAAGCGATTCGCGATGGATTTGTACCGGGCGAAACCTTATTTGACATTGAAGAGGCCTTATCGCGTGGTACCATCATCTGTTACCTGCTGAGCGATGCCGCACAGATTGCCTTGTGGCCACTCGTAGCGCAACACCTGACACCCGGCAAAGCGCTCTATTTTTCGCATGGTTTTGGCATTACTTTTAATGAACAGACAGGAATTATTCCGCCGGCAGGTGTAGATGTTTTTCTGGTAGCACCGAAAGGCAGTGGCACATCATTGCGCAGGATGTTCCTCCAGGGCCGCGGCCTGAACAGCAGTTATGCCATTTTCCAGGACGCTACAGGTCGTGCATTTGAGCGCGTTGTGGCACTGGGTATCGCAGTAGGCAGCGGTTATCTTTTTGAAACCGATTTCCGCAAAGAAGTATACAGTGACCTCACTGGTGAACGCGGCACACTCATGGGCGCCATACAAGGCATCTTCGCAGCGCAGTACGAGGTACTCCGGCAAAGGGGACACTCTCCTTCTGAGGCCTTTAACGAAACCGTGGAAGAACTTACACAATCCCTCATGCCTTTGGTTGCAGAAAATGGTATGGACTGGATGTACGCCAATTGTTCCACCACTGCACAACGGGGTGCATTGGACTGGTGGAAAAAATTCAAGGATGCCACCTTACCGGTATTCAACGAATTGTACGACAGTGTAGCCACGGGCAAAGAATCCCAGCGGTCGATTGACAGTAATTCACAGGCAGACTATCGTGAAAAACTTGAGGCTGAACTGAAAGAACTGCGGGAAAGCGAGCTCTGGGAGGCGGGAAAAACGGTGCGCAGTCTTCGCCCGGAAAACCAGCCTGCTCCTGCAAACACAGTAGAAAAAACATCACTCATAACCGCCTGAACAGGATGACGGAGCTACCAATTTCATATACCCCTGATGTGTTGCCTGCCAAAGCATGGCCCGGCAGTGGCATTGATGTGGCTGCCGCAGCAAAAAGGCTCAGGAATATTGCGTTGCGTACGCCACTCACCTACAATGCCACTTTGTCCCGCCGGTATGATTGCAACGTCTATCTCAAGCGGGAAGACCTCCAGGTGGTACGCAGTTATAAGCTGCGGGGCGCCTACAATATGATGAGCAGCCTCACACAGGCGCAATTAGAAAAAGGTGTTGTTTGTGCAAGCGCGGGCAATCATGCGCAGGGATTTGCGTACAGTTGTAAAAAACTGCGGCACTCAGATGGTATCACCGGCATCAAAGGGGTTGTCTTTATGCCGGTGATTACTCCGGCACAAAAGATCAACCAGGTGCGGATGTTTGGTGAAGATGATATTGAGGTTATCCTTTCCGGCGATACCTTTGATGATTGTGCTGCAGCGGCTAAAGCCTATACCCTATCAAAGGGTATGACTTTTATCCCCCCCTTCGATGACCTTCGCATCATTGAGGGGCAGGCAACTGTCGGTATGGAAATTGCTGAGCAGTTACCAGATACCGATTTCATTTTTCTTCCGGTGGGTGGTGGTGGTCTTGCAGCGGGCGTGGGCACCTACTTTAAAACTTTCTTTCCGAAAACCAGGATCATTGGTGTTGAGCCCGAAGGTGCAGCCTCGATGACGGCCGCCTGGAAAGCCGGACACCCCTTCACCCTTGACCAGATCGATAATTTTGTGGATGGCGCAGCGGTAAAGCGTGTGGGAGACATCACTTTCCCCATCTGCCGGCAGGTACTTGATGGCATACAGGTAATACCGGAAGGAAAAATCTGTTCTGCCATACTGGGTCTGTATACAAAAGACGCTATTGTTGCGGAACCAGCGGGGGCATTAAGCATTGCTGGTTTAGACCACTTAACCCAGGAGATCAGGGGTAAAAATGTGGTATGTATTGTTAGTGGCAGCAACAATGACATCGACCGTATGCAGGAAATCAAGGAACGGAGTTTACAGTACGAGGGGTTGAAACATTACTTCCTTATCCGCTTTGCACAACGCCCCGGTGCCCTGAAAGCATTTGTAAACGAGGTATTGGGTGAACACGATGACATTACCCGCTTTGAATATATGAAGAAACACAATAAAGACACCGGACCGGCCCTCGTGGGCATAGAACTGAAATCGGCAGCAGATTACGAACGGATATTGGCCAATATGGATGCCCAGCATATTGCTTATACCGAACTGAATAAAGACGATACCTTGTTTGGCTACCTGGTATGACCCTCGTGAAGAATAGTCTTGCGCTGGCGAATACATAACAACCGACCCTGGCATAACTGAAATACAGCAAAAAAGGACAGATAATAAAAAAGAACCAACATGCTACTTCAAACAACAGTGATTCCCGATCAGCAGCAAGGTTTATACGACCCCGCTTTTGAACACGATGCCTGTGGTATTGGTTTTGTTGCCAATATCCGCGGGCACAAATCGCACCAGCACATCAGTGATGCGCTTACCGTACTGGAGAATATGGAACACCGTGGTGCCTGTGGCAGCGAAAACAATACCGGAGACGGTGCCGGCATCATGCTCCAGACACCGCATGAGTTCTTCTTTGACGAATGTCTGCGGCTTGGGGTTCACCTGCCTGCTTACGGCCGGTATGGTGTGGGGGTCATTTTCTTCCCTGCCGATATAAGGCTGCGGGAATCCTGCCGTGATACGTTCAGCCGTGCCGCAGAAAAACTGGGACTGCCGGTACTGACTTACCGGAAAGTACCCGTTGACCCCGAAGGCATCGGCAACAGCGCCCTGCTCGCAGCACCGGCTATGGAACAGGTTTTTATTGCCTGCCCCGACCATATCAACGAACCCGATGATTTTGAAAGAAAACTTTTCGTGCTGCGCAATTATGCCACACATACCATCAACAACAGCATCAGACAGGATGCCATAGGCTTTTATATTGCATCCTTATCTTACAAAACAGTAGTGTACAAAGGGCAGCTCACCAGCAGACAGGTACGCTCCTATTTTCCCGACCTCAGGAACAAGCGCGTGGTGAGTGCCTTCGGTCTTGTCCATTCGCGTTTTGCCACCAACACATTTCCTTCCTGGAAACTGGCGCAACCGTTCCGCTACATTGCCCATAATGGCGAGATCAATACGCTCCAGGGTAACCTGAACTGGTTGCAGACCGGGCAGCATGGATTTTGCTCACCTTATTTCTCCAGGGAAGAAATGGATATGCTCCTGCCGATCATCACCACTGCACAATCCGATTCTGCCTGTCTTGATAATATGATTGAACTGCTTACCCTGTCCGGCCGTTCCCTGCCACACGTTATGATGATGCTCATCCCCGAAGCCTGGGATGGCAATACACAGATGGATCCCGTTAAAAAAGCATTCTACGAATTTCACTCTGCCATGATGGAGCCCTGGGACGGGCCTGCATCAATTTCCTTCACCGATGGCAAAATCATCGGCGCCACGCTCGACCGTAACGGGCTCCGTCCTTCGCGGTACTGTGTTACTACAGATGACCGCGTGATCATGGCTTCTGAAACCGGCGTACTGCCTGTTGATCCGGCCATGATTAAAACAAAGGGGCGTTTACAACCCGGAAAAATGTTTGTCGTGGATATGGAACAGGGACGCATCATCAGCGATGAAGAACTGAAGCAGCAGGTATGTGCACGCAAACCCTATGCAGACTGGTTACACCAGTATAAAATCAGGCTGGAGGAACTGGATGAACCCCGGGTAGCATTCACGCATATGTCGGACGCTACCGTAGCCAAATACCAGAAAGCTTTTGGCTACACCACGGAAGACATCCACACCATCCTGAAACCCATGGCGCTGGAAGCAAAAGAACCCATTGGTTCTATGGGCAGCGATACGCCATTAGCGGTACTGAGCGATCAACCACAGCACCTGAGCGCTTACTTTAAACAATTGTTTGCCCAGGTAACCAATCCTCCTATTGACCCCATCCGTGAACGGATGGTGATGAGCCTCGCTACCTTTGTTGGCAACAATGGCAACCTGCTTGAAGAAAGTCCCACACATTGCCACAGCGTAGCCATCAAACATCCCGTACTTACCAGTAAAGAACTGGAAAAACTGCGCAGTATCGACACGGGTATCTTTCAATCCAAAACACTGCAAACGTATTTCCGTGCAGACGGGCAAAAGGGATCTTTACAAAAAGGATTAGACCGGCTTTGCCGCTATGCAGAAGATGCCGTACATGATGGATATGAAGTACTGATCCTTTGCGACAGGGCTGTTGACAGTGAACATGCCGCCATCCCCTCCCTGCTGGCCACGAGTGCTGTACACCACCACCTGATCCGGAAGGGGTTACGCAGCAGTGTGGGTATTGTAGTAGAGGCAGGGGATGTGTGGGAAGTACATCACTTTGCCTGTCTCATTGCCTTTGGTGCTACGGCAATCAATCCTTATCTCGCCATGGCCACCATCCGTAATATGAAACGCAACAACTCCCTCGACACCCCATTGGAATGGGAGCAATTGCGCGTCAACTATATCAAGGCCGTTTGCGATGGACTGCTTAAGATTTTCTCCAAAATGGGTATTTCAACCCTCCAGTCTTACCAGGGGGCACAGATTATGGAAATACTCGGTATCGATAAAACCGTTGTACAACAATATTTCACGGGAGCCACTTCCCGCATCGGCGGCATTGGCCTCGATGAGATTGCAAGGGAGGCACTGGCCAAACATTACGCCGCTTTCAGCAGGAAGAACATTCCGGTGGATCGTTTGCCTGTTGGCGGTATTTACCAGTGGAAACGCAAGGGCGAGTTCCACCTGTTCAACCCCCAGACCATACACTTACTACAGCAGGCTACCCGAACCAATGATTACAGCCTGTTTAAAAAATACTCAAAACTGGTTAACGACCAGGGCAGCAGGGCCTGTACTTTACGCAGTCTTTTTGAATTTAATCCGCAGCGGCCATCCATTACCATTGGCGAAGTAGAACCCGCAGAAAATATCTATAAACGTTTTGCCACCGGTGCCATGAGTTTTGGTTCTATTTCATGGGAAGCACATACCACACTGGCCATCGCCATGAACAGGCTTGGTGGCAAGAGCAATACCGGTGAGGGCGGGGAAGACGAACAGCGGTATACACCCCTGCCCAATGGCGACAGTATGCGCAGTGCCATCAAACAGGTAGCCAGTGCAAGGTTTGGCGTAACCAGTCTTTATTTGTCTGAGGCAGATGAACTGCAGATCAAGATGGCGCAGGGTGCCAAACCGGGTGAAGGCGGTCAATTACCCGGGCATAAGGTGGACGACTGGATCGGGCGTACACGCCATGCCACGCCGGGTGTGGGATTGATTTCGCCACCACCCCACCACGATATTTATAGTATTGAAGACCTTGCCCAGCTCATCTTCGACCTGAAGAATGCCAACCGCAGGGCAAGGATAAATGTGAAACTCGTGAGCAAGGCGGGGGTAGGCACCATTGCCGCGGGTGTGGTGAAAGCCAAGGCAGATGTGGTGCTGATTGCCGGACACGATGGCGGCACAGGCGCTTCTCCCATCAGTTCTGTTAAACATGCGGGACTGCCCTGGGAACTCGGACTCGCTGAAACACACCAGACATTGGTCAAAAATAAACTGCGCAGCCGTGTGGTGGTACAGGCAGACGGGCAGATGAAAACCGGCCGCGATATTGCCGTTGCTGCATTACTGGGTGCCGAAGAATGGGGTATTGCCACGGCTGCACTGGTGGTGGAGGGTTGTATCATGATGCGCAAATGTCACCTGAATACCTGCCCCGTGGGCGTGGCTACACAGGATCAGGATCTGCGCCGCCAGTTTACCGGCAACCCTGATCACATTGTCAATTTTTTCCGTTTCATTGTACAGGAGTTGCGGGAAATCATGGCAGAACTGGGGTTCAGAACGGTAAACGAGATGATCGGGCAGGTTGGTGTACTCAAAGCCAGGACGGATATCCGGCACTGGAAATGGGATACACTCGATCTCTCCGCTATACTATACCGTGAGCCCCTGTCGGACCATACCCCGCTTTACCATTGTGAAGACCAGGATCATGGTATGGAACATATCCTCGACTGGACTTTACTGGCGGCTGCTAAGGATGTGCTGGCTGGTGGCGGACAATTAAAAGCGGCTTACCCGATAAAAAATACAGACAGAACCATCGGCACCTTATTGTCGAATGAAGTGACGCGGCAATATGGCGCAGCGGGCTTACCGGAAGACAGTCTCCATTTTTCATTCCAGGGTACTGCCGGGCAAAGTTTTGGTGCCTTTGCCACCAGGGGACTTACGCTGGAGATAGAGGGTGATGCCAACGATTATTTCGGCAAGGGACTCAGCGGTGCCAAACTGATTATTTATCCGCATGCTTCTGCATCTTTTACACCCGAACACAACAGCATCATTGGTAATGTAGCTTTCTACGGCGCCACTGCGGGTGAGGCTTATATCCGGGGCATGGCCGGCGAGCGCTTTGCCGTTCGCAATTCCGGTGCCCATGTAGTAGTGGAGGGTGTGGGCGATCATGGTTGTGAATACATGACCGGGGGAGCAGTGGTTATTCTTGGTGCAACCGGGCGCAATTTTGCTGCAGGGATGAGTGGTGGTACCGCCTATATTTATAATGCGGCAGGCAATTTTGCCGGCAACTGCAACCAGGAGATGGTGGATATTGATCCGCTGGATGATACAGACAATGCGATACTCCGGGAGATGCTGGAAAAACATCATCGGTATACACGGAGTACCGTTGCTGCTTTTATTCTGGATGACTGGAACAACCAGTTGCCGTATTTCATCAAAGTTTTTCCCCGGGATTATAAGCGGGTGCTGACAGAAAAAAAAGTATTCGTCAGATAAAGGTGTTCATCACCGTTCTTGTCAAACATTAAAAGTATTGAACAATGGGTAAGACAACAGGCTTTATTGAATTCGACAGGGCTTTGCCGGCAAAAAGACCGGTGGAGGAACGTATACAGGATTACGGGGAATTTGTACACCGCTATACCGATCAGCAACTCAACCAGCAATCTGCCCGCTGCATGAACTGTGGTGTTCCTTTTTGCCACAGTGGCTGTCCGCTCGGCAATATCATCCCGGAGTTTAATGATGCCGTTCACAATGGTCAATGGGAGGAGGCCTATCACATCCTGCAATCCACCAATAATTTCCCCGAGTTTACCGGGAGGATATGCCCGGCGCCCTGTGAGAGCGCTTGTGTACTCGGCATCAACAGACCTGCCGTGGCCATTGAAGAAATTGAAAAGCACATCATCGAGATTGCGTTTGAGAAAGGGTTTATACAACCCCGTCAGCCCAACCTGCGAACAGGAAAAAAAGTGGCGGTCATCGGTAGTGGCCCTGCCGGGCTGGCAGCAGCAGCACAACTCAATTATGCCGGGCACAGCGTAACCGTATTCGAACGCGACGAGCAGCCCGGCGGTTTACTCCGCTATGGCATACCCGATTTCAAACTGGAAAAATGGGTGATCGACAGACGCCTGTTGCTGATGAAGGAAGAAGGCATACAGTTTGTTTGCCATGCCAATGTAGGGGTCAATATCGGCATCAACGACCTGCTGCGTGAGTACCATGCAATTATCCTGGCTTGCGGATCTACCGTGCCGCGCAACCTTGAAGTGCCCGGACGCGATCTCCCGGGGGTGTACTATGCGATGGATTACCTCAAACAACAGAACAAACGCAATGCAGAAAGTGATCCTCTGGCCAATGCTGCGATTGAAAGCAATATCAATCCTGTTGACATCCTTGCCGGTGGTAAACAGGTGGTGGTGATTGGTGGTGGTGATACCGGCAGCGACTGTGTGGGTACGGCCAACCGGCAGGGTGCTGCTTCGGTTATCCAGCTCGAACTCATGCCTGTGCCGCCTGCACAACGTACAGCCGCAATGCCCTGGCCTACTTATCCAATGGTGCTGAAAAAAACTTCTTCCCATGAAGAAGGTGTCGTGCAGCAATGGAGTGTGGCTACCAAGGCCTTTCTGCCCGATGAAAAAGGGCAGCTTCGTGCCCTGCTGCTCGTTGATCTGCAATGGACAGCCGGCACAGACGGACGACCGGCAAAATTTGAAGAAGTACCCGGCTCTGAACGGGAGCTGCCCTGCCAGCTTGTATTGCTGGCCATGGGCTTTGCACACCCGCAGCACGAGGGTCTTATTGCTGCGCTTGAGCTTGAACTCGACCAGCGAAAAAACGTACACACCGCAGAGGGACAATACCAAACCAGTTTGCCCAAAGTATTTGCCGCGGGCGACGTTCGCCGTGGACAAAGCCTCGTGGTATGGGCCATCAGCGAAGGCAGGGAATGTGCACGCAAGGCTGATGAATACCTGATGGGGTATTCGTTGCTGGAAACGAAGGACAGCGCATTGGAGTTAGTAAAATAAAGGGGGTGCCATATAGACTTAATATATAAAATAAAAACGGGAGAGATTCCCGTTTTTATTTTGTCAGACTATCTGCCTTTGGGTTTACTTGGAGGATTGTTACCACGCCCGCCGCCAGATGGTTTCCCGGTTGTACTTGGTGCATTAACCGGTTTAGGATTACTACCTTTTGTCATGATTTTGTGATTTTAAATTGTTAGAATATTACACGTAAATTACATAAAAAATCACGACCGGCACACGGGGAAAATCCCCTTTTTTCAACCACCCATATGGGAGTTCCTCAACCCACCGGCTTAAAAGAATCAGCCATTTTCTTCAGTTCCTCCCAGACCTCAATCGCAGAATCCGACTCCGGCGACCACTGCACCTGCAGCATAAAGAATCTGTCTGTACGCTCAATGAGTTTATACACCCGGTAAACGGTAAAATTGCTGCTGGCGCCATCCACGCGGGCATTGATCAGCCGCATCCGGCATACCCATACAATAGAATCATTACTGGCCGTCAGTTGGCTGATTGGTTCTTTGCTGCTGTTGGACAAGGCCATAAACAGATCAGGCAGACTGATGGCCGGCGTGGCATCTGTCTTCTGGTAAACCTGTACATGGAGGCTCGTCATAAAATTAAGGGCTATCCCGTTCAATCCTCCCGATACCATGGCCTGCCGTTGTTCCTGTATAGTCTGCTCGTCAAAAGCTTGTCCATTGCTCTCCCAATACTTACGCAGCCGGTCCAGCGCACTTTCGATATCAGCAGTGGTGGAATGTTCTTCCACTTCCACTTTTATGGGCTTACCATACTGAAATACAACATTGCCCGAATGCGCCAGCATATTGCCAAACTGGAAAAGCGCACCGAGCCGTTGCAACACCTGATCGGCTTCCCCTTCATTGGCCGCCACACCTACAAGGATCAGGTATTCTTTATAACTCAAAAAACCCGGTTTGGCCCAGCCTGCCTGCTCCGGGTGGTATATGCTGAACCCCGCACGGTTGTCTGTAAAGTTTGGCGGTGGTACGGGTGGCATATTGCGTCTCCGTTCTTCAATTTCCAGCTTTTTTTCATCCGTCAGTACCACTGTTGTTTCGCGTTGACCACCTGCTTTTCGCTCCGCCTGCCGGTCGATGAATATGCCGGCGATGGTGAGTAAAAGCAACCCAAGCAATACATAGAGGTAGATGGAAAAATTCCTGTCGCCGGCCGGGGTCATCACCATGGCAATAACGATTGCTGTGGCAGCCACCAGCACTACAAGGCCAAGCAATTTGGTGGTATTGCTTACTGCGGAAATGATCCCCGCCCATTCTTTCAGCCAATTGCCTAATAGTTTTTGATGACCTTCGTTTGTGTTTGTTGTGTCGGGCATAAAGAGCATTTATTGGTTATTGTACAAGTATAGACAGCTACAGCCGTAATTGCAAGGATTATTATCTCTTTTTTACCGGGGCGTTTTCAGGCATACCAACTACAGACTTCTGCCAGTATCGCACCAATGGTATCCATCGGCAGGTCCTGTGCAGGATCAAGCAGGAGTATCTTCATCCGGGAACGCTTGCCCTGCTGCAGCATCGGGTGATCAATACGCCGGCCATCTGCGATACCGATATAGGGCTGCCCGCTTTTCTTGTCCACCCACAAGTAGGCAAACCGCTTGCCATTGTAATAATAGAAAGGCATCCCATATTGCCAGTGCTCGGTAATACCCTTACGGAAGCCGGACAGGTAATCCCGCAAAAAAACGAGGCAACTTTTTATGGGCTCTTCCTGTTGTAAAAAATATTGATCAATGGGACGCAGCATCGTCATCAGCTTTACATGAAATAAAACAGCCCTTTGTATGGCCGGTTGAGTGGCAGAGTATTACGGAAATGCCCTGCCAGGCTTTCAAAATCGGTCACCCAACCCCAGTCCGGGAATCGGGAATCATTCCGGTGTTCAAATGTACAGATAACTAAGTAGATGGTAATGGGGGTAATACTGATCAATTCGCCAAGTCTCCCTGTGTTTTCATAGCTTCGCAAAAATTTTGAAGCGATTTTATGTTATTAGGACTGCAAAATGCAACATTTGAATTTGGTGCCCGGGTGATTTTTGAGGATGCAACCTGGCATATCCAGCCCAATGAGCGTATCGGGCTGATCGGTTATAACGGAACGGGTAAATCTACCATATTAAAAGTGCTTACGGGACAATACTCCCTCAGTAAGGGTACTGTTGAAAAAGGGAAGGAAACCACCATTGGCTTCCTGCACCAGGATCTCCTCAGTTTCGACACCAACGACTCCATATTACAGGTAGCGATGGGCGCTTTTGAACGGGTGCTGCAATTGGAGAAAGAGATTGAAGCGCTGGGTAAGGTGCTTGAAAAAACACCTACCGATGAACTGGGCAACCAATATGCCGAGCTCCTGCACGAAATAGACGTGCTTGATGGCTACTCCATTCACCACCGTACGGAAGAAATCCTCCAGGGGCTCGGCTTCAGCAATGCCGATGTGCAGCGCCCCTACAAAGAATTCAGCGGGGGCTGGCGTATGCGTGTGCTGCTGGCCAAAATGATCCTCATGGCGCCGGATGTTCTGCTGCTCGATGAACCGACCAACCACCTTGACCTTCCGAGTATTGAATGGTTAGAGAAATACCTGCTGCATTACCAGGGTGCCGTGGTGATTGTGAGCCACGATCGTTATTTTTTAGACCGTATGGTAACAAAGGTGGTAGAATTGTACCAGCAGGAACTCCATTTCTACACCGGTAATTATACATACTACCAAACCGAAAAAGCCCTGCGGATCGATATGCAGAAAAGGGCCTATGAAAATCAGCAGGATTATATCCGCCAGCAGGAACGCGTGGTGGAACGATTTAAGGCCAAGGCCAGTAAGGCGGCGATGGCACAAAGTATCATGAAACGGTTAGACAAGCTGGACCGCATTGAAGATACCAATCTTGAGCGGCCAAATATCCGCATCAATTTTTCTATCGATAAAACACCGGGTAAAGTACTGTGTACGATCAAAGACATCACCAAAAGTTTCGGCACGGTAAAGATTGTTGAGCATACGGGCGCTGAAATCAACCGGGGCGACAAAATTGCCCTTATCGGTGCCAATGGTAAGGGTAAATCCACCTTACTCCGTATTGTAGCCGGTACCGAAAGTTTTACCGGCGAAAGAATATGGGGACATAATGTGGTGGATTCTTTTTATGCCCAGCACCAACTGGAAGCGCTGAACGTTAACCACAGCATACTGGAAGAGATGAGCAGCAGTGGCAGCGGTAAAACAGACCTTGAACTGCGTACCCTCATGGGCTGTTTTCTTTTTGGCGGCGATGATATCGATAAAAAAATAAAAGTATTGAGTGGTGGCGAAAAAGCCCGTGTGGCCCTGGCCAAAACCATCGTCAGCAAGGCCAATTTCCTGCTGCTGGATGAGCCTACCAACCACTTAGACATGCACTCTGTGGAATTACTCATTGAAGCACTCAATAAATATGAAGGCAGCTTTATCCTGGTGAGCCACGACCGGTATTTTGTGAGTAAAACCGCCAATAAAATATGGGAGATCGACAATTACGAAATACGCGAGTTTGATGGTGGCTATGAGGAATGGGTAGAATGGAAGCAACGCATGGCGGAGCGCCGGCAACAGGAAGAGAAGCAACAGAAAGCTACGGCTGAAAAAGGTAAAGTGGCGGCAGAAAAAAAGGAAACTCCTGCAGTGGCAGCACCGGCAGCCCCTGCAAACCGCGGCCCCATCAATAAAGATTTGCAACGGGAATTACAGAAAGAACAAAAGCAACTGGCAAAACTGGAAGAGACCATCAACCAGTTCAACGCAGAGAAGACCCGGCTCGAAGCCGCCTTAACGGCACCGGAGATCTATGCCGACAAAGACAAATTCCTGCAAACAGAAACTGCCTATAATAAAGTTAAGGCCGACCTTGCCGCAGCCAATACGGCTTACGAAAAGGCATTTGATAAAGTGATGGAACTTGAAGAAAAAATGGGTGGATCGCCGAACTGATGTTTCAGCGATCCGCCCATTTTTAATGATGCGCCCTCCCCTGCTTACGCAAATTTCTTTGCGTCTTCCAGGAACTTGGCCAGGCCAATATCGGTAAGCGGGTGCTTGAGCAACCCGAGAATAGAATCGAGCGGACAGGTACAAACATCGGCACCGGCTTCAGCACATTTTACAATATGGAGTGCATTGCGTATAGATGCAGCAAGAATTTCACTTTTAAAGCCCTGCGTACCATAGATGTGCGCAATCTGGCTGATCAGTTCTATACCGTCCCAACTGCTGTCGTCGATACGGCCAATAAAGGGAGACACATAAGTGGCACCCGCCTTAGCCGCAAGGATGGCCTGCCCCGCAGAGAACACCAATGTGCAATTGGTTTTGATCCCATTGTCAGTAAACCATTTCAGCGCCTTTACCCCGTCTTTAATCATCGGTACCTTTACCACAATGTTGGGGTGAATGGCCGCCAGCGCTTTTCCTTCCTTTACAATACCTGCAAAATCTGTTGAGATCACTTCTGCACTGATGTCGCCATCCACCAGTTCGCAGATGGTTTTGTAATGCGCCATTACGGCTTCACTACCCTGTATGCCTTCTTTGGCCATCAGGGAGGGGTTGGTGGTTACACCATCAAGAATACCCAGATCGTTGGCTTCTTTGATTTGCGCCAGGTTGGCGGTATCGATAAAAAATTTCATATTATTTTGTCCTTCCGGACGGGTTTAAATGGAGAAATATTGCGGCAAATGTATAATAAATGCACACACCATCAGAAGGAAAAGTAAAATTGGGGAGAAGATAAAGCCTCTGGTGGAAAAACGGCAGGCCAGGGCATAAAAAATGGCAAGTTACTTACATCGCACCGCTCAACCATTTACCCTTGCTGCCTTCCGGCCCTGGGGGAGTTCAACAGGAGCTGGTCGTATAAGACTTGCCGGGGCAAAGATAAGGAATTAGGCCTGAGTATTAAACGGATCAGGCAAAAAAAAGCAAAGAATATTTCCATAAAGGCTGATGCGTAATAACCCCGGTGTAATCGGTCTAAAATCCATTGCGGTTACCCAGTGTGGCTATCTTTCCTACGCCAATCAACTGGTCGGCACGGTCGGTAAAGGATTTATAATACACCAGGATCGTATACACATTTTCGGTTTCAAAATAATTACCTTCAAGTGCATTTCGTTGTGCCGGGTTATTTTTATCAACCAGCACATACCCATAATTGTAATACCCCTGTTTGAGGAATAAGCTGGCCTCATATACCTGTTTTTCACTGTTATACACCATCCTGCTTTTATCGTTGAACTTATAGTCAACCAACTGTCCGGTGAGGTAAATGTCTTTGCCGGCATACGCTTCACCGGCGGGCGGGGCAAAATTAAACGTTACTGTTGCATAATCGCCCTGCCAGTACGGATTGATGGTTTCATAAGTCTCCACACTGTACATACCATTCAGGTCGCGGAAATATACATAACGCTGGCCATTCATATCCACATCAGGACGCATATACATCCGTGTGGCCGTTTTGGTATAATCGGCCTTTTCAATCCTGTCGCTCTGCAAACGCAGGCTGCGCAGGTCAAGCCAGCGCCATTCCTTGCCCCCCGGAAAAGTGCTGAGGTTTTCGGTATTGTATTCCAGCGTGGTGCCCCTGATAAAACTCGCCGTAATATCACGCTGTACATTATCCCAGCGGTTGTTCTGCAGCAATACAATTTTTACCTGTTGTGCCGGACTGAAAGCATTGAGCCCGGCAATATTGACACTGTACTGCAGCTTCTGGTGCGTGCGGTACAACTGGGGAGCAAAGGGTTGAGCCACCTGGCCACTAACCACGCATTGGGAGGCCACCACCAGCAGCCGTTTGGTACACACCAGCCTGGCCGTATCACCATCCAGGAAAACCTTCAGCATATAATTACCCGAGCGTGAGGGTGCCATATTGCGGTCGGGCAGGATCGCCTGGTAATGTGTGTACCGGGTAAGGGCAATGGATGAAAAACGGTAATTGCCGATGCGTTGCTGGCTGAACCCTTTGATGTAATCGAAGGAGCTGACATTGGCCGGCATCCAGTTGTAATCGCAGAGCATAAATGTATAATAGTAGTTCTTTACCCCGCCCTCCATATCGTCGAAATGGAGTTCAAGCTGATCGTTGCCATTGAGGTTATACACCGGCAAGGCCAACTGGTCGCCATAAGGGTGCAGCCTTACCGTTGAAATATTGGGTTTATAGACAGAGTCGGGAGATTGTGCCCTGCTGCCCTGTAAAATAAGCAGGCAGGCGATTGTACAAAGCGTCTGTTGAAAAGGGGTCATTGTATCGTTAAATCATTTACTTTTGAAAGGTACCAAAATTATGCCGTTTGAACATTGCCATTTTTATTGCCCGCCGGATCACTTTTAACCGGCAAAAAAGCTTTTCCCGTTTCATCATCCGCATGGCCGTGGCAGCTACTGCCGTAAGTGTGGCCGTAATGATTATCGCGCTCAGTTTTGTAAACGGTTTTCAGCAGGTCATCAGCAATAAAATATTCAGTTTCTGGGGACATATACGGGTACAGCAGGATCTCGACCGCAAAGCCAGTATTGCCGAAGAATACCCCATTTACCGGAATGATACGGTTGAGCAATACCTCAAGACCCTGCCCGGCGTCAAAACCGTAGAGCGTTTTGCCACCAAATCGGCGATGCTCAAACATGGCAACGATATTGAACTCGTGCTCCTCAAAGGGATTGACCAGGGTTTCAGCTTCAGCAGGATGCAGGATTTTCTGGTCAAAGGCCGGTGGATCAGTTTTGCAGACAGTGGCTATTCTTACGAGATCAATATCCCGGCCTATATTGCCGGGCAACTGGAACTGGAGGTGAATGATACACTCTTTGTCTATTTCTCGCGGCAGGACGGCAGTAAGGCTGCCCGCAAGCTGAAGGTGGCGGGTATTTATAAAACAGCGATTGACGAGTATGACCGCAGTTTTGCCATTTGCGACATCAACCTGATCCGCCGCCTCAACAAATGGGAACCCAACCAGATCGGGGGTTACGAAATGTTCCTCAACGATTACCGGCAAACCGATACCCTCAACCGGCAGGTGTATGACCAATTGCCCCAAAGCTGGTACAGCAAGAGCATCAAAGAAATTTACCCGAATATTTTCGACTGGCTGAACCTGCAGAACAAGATTAAAATGATCCTGCTGGCCATTATGATTGTGGTAGCCGTGGTTAACCTGGTTACCTGCCTGATTATCCTGGTACTGGAACGCACCCGGATGACGGGCGTACTGAAAGCCATTGGCGCCGGCAACAGCAGTCTGCAGCAACTTTTTGTATACAACACCTCTTTTATTGCACTGGCGGGTATCCTGCTCGGTACCGCACTGGGCTTATTCATCTGCTGGCTGCAAAACAAAACCGGGTTTATCCGGCTCAACGAAGAAGCGTATTATATGAGCCGGGCCCACGCTGCGGTTGACGGCTGGCAGGTAGCCGGGGTAGCATTGGCTACACTGGTTATTTGTATGCTCACCCTGCTGATACCGGCCATACTGGTTAAAAAAATCAGCCCGGTAAAAGCGATCAGTTTCAGGTAACCTTTCTGCAGGAATCCCCGGGCAATGGCTCACCCTGCCGGCTGGTCCGGCCTATGTATGCGCTCAATCAAAGGAATCCGTATTCAGGTGCACTTTTGTCATGTCGTAAAAGTGGTTTTGCAGGTTGTGGAGAAACAGGGGCTGCATGATGTGCCGGCGTTCGTCGCGGTACCAGATCTCCATCCGGCTGAAATCGCCCGCAGCAGGAACCAGCAGCCGGAAAGCCCCCTTCATGTATTTTACGGAGCCATCCTCATTTTGCTGTTTGTGAAAACGAAGTTTGGTCAACTGCTCATCATCTACCGGTATGGGATGCAGGTCGCTCATGCTGTGCCAGAACTCCTGTGTACCGGCATTGATCAGCGCCAGTTTCTGGTCTTTCTGCAATTGGGTCACTTCACCCTGGTGTACCTGGCCATCAAAGTTGGCCATAACATAGTCGCCTACTTTTACATCTTGAAATTTAATCATATCGCATATAGTTTTGCAGTCTAAATATAAATATAGTTTTTTATATCGCCACAAAATTAGTCGCGCATTTCAAATTGTTGCTTTTGCTGTTGAGTGCAGGTAGTGATTATGATTATCCTCATCATGTATTCTTTTTCTTTTTGCACCCAAATCAGTCGCAGGTCAGGCAAAGCCAAAAGCGCAGCTTAACCAATAATGATTCAATCCTCCCCTTTAACCACACAGTCTATCAGCGGTATATTATCACCAAGCGAAGAAGTGGTCAGCACCAGCCCGGTACCCCGGGCATAATACCACTGGTATTTGGTGCCGGCATTGATGCGGTTGCCATTCACCACAAAACTCATCATGCCTTCCAGCAGCATTACATCGGTATAGCGCCTGCCTTCCACCAGCAGTGCTTCGCCAACCGAGCGCACCACCACACTCAGCAGACTTTCAATGCCGTTTGCCGTATAAGCAATCTCCCAGTTGTCGCCCACCAGGGCATCATTTTTCAGGAAGGGTTGAAAGTTGCCCGCCTCATAACTGTCTGTAAAAAAAGTATCCCCTGCAATGCGCACGCAGGTTGGGTTGGCGGCCAGTGTATTCGTCATGGTAAATACACCGGAGGTTTCTGCAACGACAGTATTGGAAAACACCTGCCCGCCGTTGTTCCGGTAGGTCCAATGGTTACCAATATGTAAAGGATAAAAGGTTGCCATAGATTACTATGCCTGGGTTTTATGTATCAGCACATAAAATTGCCACCTTTTTTATCAAAATGCAATACCACAATGATGTGAATACCCTACTCCGCCCAGCTCATGACATAGCCATCGTTTTCAATACCCAGCGCCTGCTGCGTCAGTTGCAGCGGATGAAAAGTGTCTACCATTACTGCCAGTTCCCGGGTTTCCTTTGCCCCGATGCTTTTTTCAACCGTTCCGGGGTGCGGGCCATGCGGAATACCAGCCGGATGCAGCGTAATCATGCCCCGGGTAACGTGTTTGCGGCTCATAAAATCGCCATCCACATAATAAAGTACCTCATCGCTGTCGATATTGCTGTGGTTGTAGGGCGCCGGAATGGCCCGGGGATGGTAATCGTACAGGCGGGGAACAAAGGAGCAAACCACAAAATTGTGCGCCTCGAAGGTTTGGTGTACGGGAGGAGGCTGGTGAACCCGGCCCGTAATCGGTTCAAAATCGTGTACGGAGAAGGCGAAGGGATAGCAGCAGCCATCCCAGCCCACCACGTCAAAAGGATGGTGACCGTAATGCAGACCGTACTGTATTCCTTTCTTTTTGGTCTTGATGAGGAAGTCGCCCGCGGCATCGTGTGTAACCAGCGCGTGTGGGGCGCGGATGTCGCGTTCGCAGTATGGACTGTGTTCCATCAACTGCCCCAGTTTACTCATGTATTTTTTGGGATAGCGGATGGGGCTGAAGGACTCCACGATAAAAAGGCGGTTGCCGGGCCCGTCAAAATCGATCTGGTAAATGGTACCGCGCGGAATGACGAGGTAATCGCCATAACCAAAAGACAGGTCGCCGTACATCGTTTTGAGCGTACCACTGCCTTCATGTACAAATATCATTTCATCCGCGTCCGCGTTTTTTACAAAATAATCCGTTGTGCTTTGTTGCGGTGCCGCCAGTACAATGTGCAGGTCGCTGTTGACCAGTACCGGCACACGGCTCTGCAGGTAATCCGCTGCCGGGGCAATATTAAACCCCTCAAAACTGCGGTGTTTAAGCATTTTTTCCTCGGCCACCACCGGTGCCACATTGACGGGCTCGTCTACCCGGATGATGGCTGTAGGCGGGTGACAATGGTACAGCAGGGAATAATCATTGCTGAAGCCCTCTGTAGAGAACAATTGTTCGGCATAAAGCCCGCCATCCGGCTTTCTGAACTGTGTATGGCGTTTATGGGGAATGGTACCCAATGTATGGTAATGTGGCATATCGAATATGTTGATCAATAATAAAAGGTGAAAAAAACGGGCGGAGGTCTCCGCAGGAATGGAATGGGCAGTTTACCGGTGCAGTTCCAGCGATACCATGAGGAAATAGTACTTCCAGTTGCGCTTGTCGATCCAGTATGTAAAGTTTCTGTGCAATGGCATGATAAACCCAATGAGGGTATAAAGATACATTTTTTTGCAAACCGATGGTAAAAACCAAACTTTGCGGATATACATCACCAGCATTGACAAGGATCGGTTTACTTTCAGATACGCACCACTACCTCGACGAGGCAACGCTCGGTTACCTGCGCCCCTGCGATGAAATCTGGCATGGGGGCGATTTCGGAGATGCGGCCATTGCTGCTGCACTGGCGGCGCTGAAGCCATTGCGCGGGGTGTATGGCAATATAGATGGCCAGGATATCCGCAGACTTTACCCCGAAGAACTTCATTTTACCTGCGAGGAAGTGGTGGTGTATATGAAACATATCGGCGGCTATCCCGGTAAATATGCGCCCGGTGTAAAAGACCGTATCCGCCAACTGGGCGCACAATTGTTCATCAGCGGACATTCGCATATCCTCAAAATCATGTACGATGAAGCCCTGGCCTGTCTGCACATGAACCCGGGCGCTGCGGGCAAACAAGGCTGGCATAAGGTGCGTACGCTGGTACGTTTTACCATTGATGGCCGCGACATTAAAGATTGTGAAGTGATTGAAATGGGACGGTGACGGCCGGCACGCTATAAACTGATTGGTATGATAAAATTATTTTTGGGGGTACTCTTTTGCGGCATCTCCATAGCCGGCCGGGCGCAGGACAGTACATTGGTGGAATACAATACCAACCTCGATTCGATGCTGGAAGTGCTGAACAAAAAATTTCAGGGACAGCCCTTCCCCGGATTCAGCGACAGCCGGCCCGGCGGTACAGGATTTACCCGTGCCGCGCTTGAAGGAAAGGTTACGTATATCAATTTCTGGTTTGAGCATTGTCCCCCCTGTATTGCGGAGATGGAAATGCTGAACCGGTTGTATTACCGGCTGAAGCCATACAAACATTTTCAGTTCATTTCGTTTACGTTTGAAAAACCGGAAAGGGTAAAATACCTGGTCCGGAAATTCCATATCCCCTACCCTGTGGTAACGGTAAGTGAAGAAGAATGTTACCGGCTGAACCTGGGCAATGGTTTTCCCACCAGTATGGCAACCGACCGGCGCGGCAGGATTGCTTATTTCCGAACCGGCGGCAGTACAGCTAAAGTTGAGGTGGAGCGGGTCGTTTGGAAAAAGATTTATCCGGCGCTGCTGCACCTGCTCCGCAAAAGCCGTTGATGAACGGTTCAATCAAATTTTACGGCTGCAAAACCCGGGTTTAATCCGATGGCAATCAATTTGTGGCAAAAATTTTTCTATTTTTTATTTTGTCACAACCCAGCCGCATTTTTTTTGTGACAAAAAAAATACCCTCCCTGAAAATTGCCACAACCTATGGTGATTTTTTTTGTGACAATTTTTTTGTGACATTTTAAATTGTCACAGATTTTTTGTCACAAAAAACTTTCAAAAGAAAAGGCGGATTTTTTTGGGACGTAAAAAATCTGTTTTTTGTCCGGCGCAAAAAAAATTCAGGTGGGGGTAAATCATTTGCGGGGGTAAATATTTTTCATAGAAAAGTCTTCTCTTTTAAAAAATCCGGCGCATTTGCTACAAAAAATAATATTTTATTGAAAAAAAGGCGTCGTTTTCGCGC
>JAAFIK010000015.1 GCA_013298665.1 Chitinophagales bacterium | reverse complement strand
GTGCCAGGTTATTGATGATAAACAACCCCCACGCATTCCTCGCCTGGTAGAAACCCGTCAGTTCAGCACTCCAGCCTTTTTTGCCGATGACGATACTGCTGTTGAGGTTCATATCCCATGAAGCGTAATCATTAACGAGGTTGCCGCCCTGTAGCGGACTGGTGTATTTATTCCAGTAAACGCTGCTGCTGATGGTTCCACTGAGCCATTTCTGTACAGATACCGGAATGGTAATACCAAGGTTCCATTGGTCGAAATCCTGCAGGTTGGCAGGTATCTGGTACGATACTTTCGTAATGTCATCCTGCGCAAATACATCAGTAATCACATCCCGGCTGCGGGTATAGCTCAGCGAGGTGATGTATGTATTGTTGAGCGTATGCGACAGTTCAAAAGCATGGGTAAGCACCGGCTTCAGCGCTGGCTCACCCACCACATAAGTATAAGGATCCACAAAGATTTTAAACGGATTGAGCTGGCGGTAGCTGGGACGGTCAATCCGGCGGCTGTACCCCAAAGAAAAGCTGTGGTGCGTACCCACCTGCCGGTTGACCACAAAGCTGGGAAAGAGCAATACATAGTTCCTTGAAAACCGCTCCCCCGTTGTCACCTGGTGACCGCGGGTAAGTGTATGCTCCATGCGTAAGCCCGCCTGCACATTTATCTTCTTCCATTCACGGGCAATATTTACATACGCAGCATTAACATTTTCAGTATAAATGAATTGATTCGACTGCCCGCGATCCGGCACATCTACCCCGCCAATAGTATTAAAAAACTTAACATCACTGTTGGTGTTTACAACACTTGATTTTGCCCCCGCCTCCAGCCGGCCCCGGCGTGGAAGTGGATGTACATAATCCAGTTTGACCGACTTAAGGGTTATGGTACCCAACTGATCAGTTTTGAGCCGGTCGCTGGTTGTGGGCAACCCGCCGGCGTCAAAATAATTGTTGACAAATTGCTGAAAAGCAGCGGATCGGTAACGGCCGATATCTGCATCCATTGTCAGCTCCCTGCCTGTACTGTCGAAGGTATGCCTGAAATTGAAGTTGGCAAAGGCATTACGGTTGCGGCCATTAAGCCGGGTATTGGTGGCGGTGGTATATTGCAGACTGCCATCGGGCCGCGTAACAATTGAACGCGTATTCCCATCACGGTCGTTATTGCTCAGGCTGGCATTAAACATCACCCCTATAATCGTTTTCTTTGAAGGCGAAAAATCTATCCCCCATTTGGCATTGTGGTTATTAAAACGCTGTTTGATAAAACTCGTCTGGTCAAAAACAGCAGTTACTTCCCGTTGCGGGTTAAAGAATTTGCGGTTGATGAAAAACCGGGTGAATGTAACAGGTGCTGCAACAGCATAATTACCAAAAATATTCCATTTCTTTTTACGATAGTTCAGGTTGGTACCGGCAGAGGGTTTAAAATAACGCCCCTGACCGGTACCGATAGTGAGGTTACCGTTGAAACCCTGCCGCTGATCCTTTTTGAATTTGATGTTGATGATCCCCGCATTGCCGGCAGCATCGTACCGCGCAGAGGGTTGGGTAATGATTTCGATGCTTTGAATACTTGATGAAGGTATGGCACGCAGATAATTGACCAGATCGGCTCCCGATAAAGGTGTGGGTTTTCCATCAAACATTACCAGCACCCCCTGTTTACCCTTAAGGTTGATCCCCGACTCTGCATTAACCATCACACCGGGAGAACGTTCCAGCACCTCCAGCACATTGCCTCCCGCAGCCGCAATACTCCCTTCAACGTTCACCACCAGCTTATCGAATTTTCTTTCGATAAAAGGCTTTCTGGCTTCCACTTTTACCTCGCCAAGCGATGCTGCCGCAGGTTGCAAACTGATGGTGGGCCATTGCTGTATCCGCAAAGTATCACCGATGGTAAAGACAGTACTGGTATATGCTGTATAACCGCTGTGGGTAATACGCAGCAGGTAACGGCCATAGGGGATACCGCTGATTTCAAAAAAGCCTGTATGATCAGGAAGCGCTGTTTTCACCAGCGAAGCGTCTGTCTGCCGCAGCAGTGATATCGTGGCCTGCTCTCCGGGTTTGCCATCATCAAGCAAGACCCTGCCACTCAGTTGTCCGCCAACCTGCGCATTTACGCAGGTAACCAGCCACAATCCCAGCACTATGCTTATCCATTTTTTCATCATCCTGTTTTGCACAAAACTATCGCAGGCAAAAACGGTAAGTCTAACCCCTTTGGGGGGATATGGATGAACGGGGAAATAGCGATGCGTACGGCACCCTCAGATAAACTTGCTGTCGCGGGCTACTTTCAGGGCCTCCTCGCGTGAGTTAACATTGAGTTTGTAATAAATATTGCGGATATGGGTTTTCACCGTTTCGGTATCAATATACAATTCAGCCGCAATCTTACCCCGGCTCTTTCCTGCACTGATGCTTTCCAGGACCTGTGTTTCCCTCCTCGACAATGGGGAGTGGCTGCTTTTCTGAAATGAGCGGATCACCATCCCCGCGATACCGGGACTCATGGGTCCGCCGCCATCTATGGCCTCCCGGATAGAAGCCATAATTTTGGGTGCAGGAAGGTTCTTGGTGAGGTAACCCGAAGCGCCGTTTTTCAATGCGGTGAAAATAATGTCTTCTGATTCGTAAACCGACAAGATGAGTACAGGCATATCGGGGAGTATTTTCCGGATGGCGGGCAGGGCATCGATACCCCGGATACCCGGCAATTGTACATCAAGCAGGAGGATATGCGGATCATCACCTGCAAGCTGCGGCATTGCTTCTTCCACCGAAGCGTAGGCACCCGCAATAACAAAACCCTCCTCCTGTCCGATAAGGAAGGTATACCCTTCACGGATGGTATCATCGTCTTCGATAATCACTACCCTGATATCTCCTGCTGCACTATTGATCATGATTGCAAAAATACTGATAAGCCAGTTAGCTACCGCTTCAGGGGCGCTTTACCGTTACCTGCAGACAAGTACCGCCACCCTTGTCCGAAACAATGGTAAGCAAAGCATGGATACGCGCTGCACGGTTGCGCAGGTTATGCAAGCCCTTCCCCTTCTGCACAGCATCCGTTTCAAAACCTTTCCCATCATCCTGCAGGGTAAAAACAAACCCTGTTGCTGCTGTCGTTACCGATAAGGTTACACGCGTTGCTTCTGCATGCCGGAGTACATTTGTCATCCCTTCCTTCAGGATCATGATCAGGTTGCGGCTGTAGTCGATCGGGAAAAATGTATCGCGGCAGACCGGTGGTGGTATTTCGCAGTTGAAAACAATAGCTGTATGCTGAAAAAGTTCATTCCCTGTTTCGCAGATACGGCGGCAGGTTTCATAAAGATTATCGTTGCCCGGCTCAAGCGTCCAGAGAATATCGCGCGTGCCTGAATACAGTTGCCGGGCATTATCCCTGATCTGCTGCACCAGTGCGTATTGTGCTGCCCCCGCATTACCCATTTTCTTTTCCAGGATATCGGCCAGTACGGTAATACGGGTAAGTTTATTACCCATCTCATCATGAAAATCTTCAGCCGTCTTTTGCCGGATGATCAATTGTTCCTCTTTCCGCATACGTTCCAGCGCCCTTTGTTTTCTTGCTTTCCTTGCGGTGAGGTATCGTTGCAACCCCACACCGGTAAGCAGCAGCAGCAACAACAGCAACAAACGGAATGCAGTGGTCTTCACAAAAGGAGTGGCTATAGAAAAAGTGAAATCCGCTGTATTGGCAGAAGGCGTACCATCGGCAGCAATGGCCTGTACCAGAAAGGTATAATTGCCCGGCTCAAGATTTTTATACTGGACCTCTGCCTGTTCTGTAAGGGGTGAAAATCCGGTATCCTGCCCCTCCAGTTTATAGCGGTAGGCTACAGCCCCCGGATCGCTGAGGTGAACGCCAAGAAATGAAAAACCGATATCGCGGTGATGGTAAGGCAGGCGAAGGGATTGGGGCAAATGATTCCATGCGCTCACACCGGTGTACCAGGCCGTATCCGGTGGCTGTCCATCAGAGCGTACCGCTTTGATGACCACAAAAGGCCGGGTCATCGTTGCCCTTGCCTGTGTATGGTCATACACAAAAGCACCATGCGTGGTACCGAACCATATGCTGCCTTTTTGGTCTTCCAGTATTGCATTGAGGTTATTCTCAGCATTGAGGTAGCCATCGGCAACCGTAAACTTTTTTACCTGAAAACCATTGGCCGTCAGTACAACCTCCTGCACAGCCCTGCCGGTTCCGCACCAGATACGGTTTCGCCGGTCGATCAATATGCTGTACACCTGGTTATCGGCAAGGCCATTTGCAACGGTACAGGCAAACGATTTACCTGTGACAGTATCCCATGCACAGAGCCCCTGCTGCATGGTACCAATCAATAGACAGGAACCATAGCTGGCCAGGCAATTGGCATCTATATCTGCAGGCAGCGGCGTGTTTATTTTTTGGGCAGTACCATTAATACGCAACCGGTAAAGCCCGTTTATTGTGGCAGCAAGCATGGTTTGCTTATCCCAGGGTATTACCGACTTACTCAACTGTGTAAAGCCCGGTAATGCTGCAGCAGTATCCCTGTTCACTACATAACAACCCGCTGTAGTAGCCAGCCAGCCGGTACCCTGGGCATCAAAAAAGATACTGTTCACAAAAACCCCATCCGGTTTTAGGGGGATCCGGGTAAAAGTCCGGCCATTGTACCGGAGCAACTTGCCATCAAGGGTACCCAGCCAAAGCCGACCCGCGGTATCACTCGCTGCACAGTTAAACCCGTAGTTGCTGAACCGGCTGTAGTCAACCGGACTTACCACCTGCGTAGCAGGATCGTACCTGGCCAGCCCCCCTTCCCTGATGGCCAGGAAGATGCCGTTCTTTTTATCCCGTCCCAACCCCATCACAATATTACCCGGCAACCCATGCTGTTTATCATAGTGCGTAAAGCAACTCGCAGTATACCGGAAAAGGCCTTCCCCATCGCTGCCCGCCCATACATTACCGGCAGCATCCTTATAAAGCGTATTGATGCTGTTGCTGGTCAACCCCGTTTTGTCGTTAAATACCTGCCGGATGCGGAGTTCCGGGCTGCAGGCATATACGCCTTTGTCAGTACCTGCCCATATCGTTGTATCGTTGATGATGCAGAGACTTTTACTGTTGATAACGGGCAGCACAGCACGGAAGGCAGGTACAGCAGCTATATATGCGGTAAGGCGGTTGGTATTGGTAAGGGTGAAAAGGCGGTTACCCAAACAGGCCATACGAAAAATAAAAACGCCCCTGGATGTGGAGTCCGTGGCGGCATAAAATGTCCATTGCTGCCGGGCGTACCGATAGATACCCCTGCGATGGACGTTCACCAGCAGCCCGCCATCACCATCTGTCGTCATGGCCGTAACCGGTCTTCCCGCAACCGGCCCCGGCAGCGGTTCAAAGCGCTTGCCCGACAACTGAAACAATCCCTTTGCAATATCGAGCGCATAAATGTGATGATCGCTGTCGCAGGTGATGGCTGCAAATAAAAATGCAGTATCAGGTACGGCAACAGGGTAGTTCATCATTTTTTGCCCATCATATGCCGTTATACCGTTGAGCGTACCCATCCAGATCCGGCCCGCAGCATCGGTTGCAATGGCCGTAACTGTACCGGAGGACAATCCATTCGCTTTACTGTAATGGGTAAAATTTTTGCCATCAAAACGATCCACCCCATTAAAAGTAGCAATCCATAAATGCTGCTGGCCATCCTGCGTAATACCCTGCACCTGCGATTGCGCAAGCCCCTTATCGGTATCAAAACGGGTAAAAGGAAAACGCTGCCCCGCAGCATTACCTCCTGCGGCAATAGCTATGCCGTACAGCAATGATTTCAATATGCCGTTCCCCCAACTGTTCAACACGCAAATTTTCGATGAAGATAAAATCCTTTAGCAGAAATACCGGTGCAGGGCAATGCCTTATGGATGAGCGGTGATATGGGGCGCAGGCATCACTGGCTGCAGGAGCAGTACTTGCAGGTTCGTTGTTGCTGTTTATATTTGCCGCATGAAGCCATCCCCGCAGGTTCCCGTTATCAGTACTACAGCCATAGACCATTTCAACCGGGACGGCTTTCTGCGTATAAGCGGCAGTATACCGGCAGCACTGCTCACAAAACTCCGGCTGGTATTCGATGAGTTGTGCGATCCTGCCAATCCGGTACGGCAAAGGACAACCAATACCCATAATGGGCGGGAATACACCAACAATATTGACCACATTTGTATCACCGGCGGTTGGCCGGTACTGGAGTTGATGGGATTGCCTGCGGTATACCAGGTGGCAGAAGCGCTTTGCAATGCCCCTTGCTTCCCGGTGCAGGACTTCGCCGTTGTTAAAATGCTCGGCGACCGTACCCCTGTACTCTGGCACCAGGATATGCTTCACCAGCGGCGGGGCAGTGCCATTACCATGGGCATTTATTTAGACGCAGCACCAGCAGGTGATGGCGCACTGAGGGTTATCGCCGGCAGTCACAAATCCGGCAAAGACATCTGTACCCTCATCAAAGAACCCTTCACCGAAAATGATATGCAGCCTGGTGATATACTGGTACACGATATGATGGTGGCACACGCCTCAGAACCACTTGTGCAGCAACCCATCCGGCGTGTGCTTTATTTTGAGTGGCTCACCGAAGCCATGGTGTATGAAGAATCTGCCTACCCTGAAGCCGTCATGTATAAAAGACAGGCGCTTCTGCATTTGGCACAGCAGTACCACAGTGCTTTACTTGATGGACAGGAGGAGTCCGTCAAAACAACGATACAGGAAAAACTGGCCACCATCTACGAAACTCCTGTTCATGGCAAACCATCCACTTACTGCATCGAAAAAGTGGAGCGCACAGTACCACCGGCATAAATAAGATGCGCGATACAAGATACGGGACAGCTCCCGCCTTGATACTTGCTGCTGCTCATCTTACTCCTGTGCTTTATCTTCACATCCCAAAACAATAAAAGATGACGGCAACTGACTGGATCGGTTTCTGCGGTGTGGCCCTGCTGCTGCTGGCTTACCTGCTCAACCTGAAAGACCATAGCGGGAAAAACAATACCATTTACCTCTGGCTCAACGTAACCGGAGCCGGACTTGCCTGCCTGGCTTCAGCATTGCTCCACTATATGCCCTTTATCCTGCTCGAAGGTGTATGGACATTGGTTTCGCTGGCAAGTCTCATACGGCATTACACAAAAAAGCAATAAACAGGCAATACTATACTTTAACGTAGATTTTGTTTTTATCCATTACCCAACCGATCACCCAGTACATTCCGATCATCACTAAGGCATAGAGAAGTGAACCCATTCTCGGATCGCGGAAGGTATGGGCGCAGACATGTTCATAAAACCAGCCAAAAGGAGAAGTATAGCTGATTTTCCCGGCAGCATCTGCAGAACCGGGGATACGGATAAGCCCGAGCAAACGGGGCAACATGCCACTAAGCACAAAAATGAACAGAGGGTTTTTACCAAACACATCAAAGAAGCGGCTCCAGGCCCCCTTCCAACCCCTGAACTCAATGATATAAATCAGCAGGGCCAAAACCAGCAAGGCCAGCCCGCTGGTGTAAACCGTATAGCTGCTGGTCCATATTTTCTTGTTGATCGGGAAAACCATATCCCAGCAAAAACCGGCAAAGACCAGTACACAACCGGCAGCAAAAAGTCCGGTCACCATTTCGTGCGTTTTACCCTTCTTAAGGATAAACACACCCGTAAAATAGCCGAACAGTACCTGCACAATGGCTGCAAATACACTCATCAGTCCTTCCGGATCAAAGGGTACACCTTCTCCCTTATAGATATGATTATCGCCCAGGATTGCCCTGTCAATACCGGTGCCAAACCAACCAGGCAAACTGTAAGGATCGGCAGGATTGGCCAGCAGGCACAACAGCCAGTAGCCCAGCAGCAATAACCCGCCCATAATAGCAGCGCCTTTTATTTTAAGGTAATACGCAATGATCGATGCGAAGCAGTAACAGAGCGCTATCCGCTGGAGTACACCGAGGATGCGCACATTGGCAAAGCGTTTGGCTGCAAGGCCATCATCCTGCCATTTAACAAATGGGAACCAGTTCAGCAGCAGCCCGATCAGGAAAATGAGTACCGTACGCTGCAATACTTTTTGCCAGAAAGCCACCTGACCCGCAGCCTGCAATTTGGGCAGCACAAAAGCCATCGCATTACCTACCGCAAAAAGAAAAAAAGGGAATACCAGATCGGTAGGCGTACAGCCATGCCAGGCGGCGTGCTCCAGCGGCGGATAAATATGGCTCCAGCTTCCGGGGGTATTCACCAGAATCATCAGCGCTACAGTAGCCCCGCGAAAGACGTCTAAGGAATAAAATCGTTGGTTCATGGCTTTGTATTAAATACGTTTTAACGGGGATTTTCACAATACTGATGATGCATAAAATCATCGTGTGCCAAATCTACTGTTTTTTTGATAAACCCTATGGAGGATAACAATAGTGAAGGTATGTGCGGCCGGTGCCAAAAACAAATAAGCAGTTCCGTGCGGAACTGCTTATGATGTGAAAGTTAACCGGTAGCATTATTGCCTTATGGCAGTAATACCTGATCAACTACCTGTATCACCCCATTGGTAGCTAATATATTCGCCGGACGGATGCGTGCAAAAGACCTGTTACCATTACCTTTCACACTACCCCCATCTAACCCCAGTATGGTAATAAGCTTATTGTTGGGCGCATCTGCCAAAGTGGTTAGCGGCTGAAGAATACCAAGATCCCAGGCAAAATAGCGGCTACCCGCAACATGGTATTTCAAGATATTGGCCAAAGCTGCAATCTGACCGGCATTGCTGATGGCATTAATGTTAGCAGCATTGTTGAAAGGCGCTGGCAATTTTGCAAAAGCGGCATCTGTTGGTGCAAATACCGTAAAATCGCCGGCACCGGTAAATACACCGGCAAGATTGGTTTTAACAAGCGCGGCTACCAGTGATGAAAAAGCAGGGTTGGCAATGGCGATACCGGCAATGGTTTGTGAGGGAGGCAGCAGTACATCGTCTATTACATGAATGATCCCGTTACTGGCATCAATATCGGCAAACAACACCAGCGAATTACCATTAACCAGCAACAAACCGAAGTTATTGGAAAAATAGATGGTGTTATCATTGGCAGTACCCGCAGGCTTGAGGGTAACCGCACTGCTGCGGCCACGGGCAATCTGGTGGCGCCTTACTTCGGTGCCAAGTACATGGTACAGCAGGATAGACTTAAGTGCGGCAATCTGCGCAGGATTAGTGATGGCATTGATATTAGCGGCATTATTAAAGGGGGCGGGTAATTTTGCAAAAGCGGCATCCGTTGGTGCAAATACGGTGGCGTTCAGCTCCTGCGAAGCGAGTACGCCAGCCAGGTTGGTTTTTACCACGGCGGCTACAAGTGCCTTAAAAATGGGTACGCCTGAGGCAATCTGTACGATGTTGCGTTGCTGACCACGCGCATCATTCGCAGTAAGTATATCAGCAATTGCAGAACCGGAAGTCTGCACAGTATTGGTTTGGGCAGATATAGCTTGCTGCGCCTCCGACCGCAGTGTCTGTTCTTCATCCTGAATAACGGGAGCGGAAGTGTTATTGTCTTTTTTACAGGCAGAAAATACGGTGCTGAGCAGCAGCAGCCCCATTGTAAAACGCAGAAAATGTTGCTTCATGATAATAAGTTTAAATTTGAAAATTGTTTAACCTATTACGCCGTATACCGGCTTAGGTTAAGCAGAATGGAGTGAATAAACAGTTTTAGGGTGCAGATGGCAATATGACCGGGGTGGGTATGAGTGCCAGTATCTACAGGTGTGTCGGGGCAAAGTAAATAGATGGGGGCATTTTTGTGTAGTGATCATGCTGCTGCATACCGTAGCCCGTCGTTACCGCAAAAACATGATCCCTGTCTGGCACCAGTCCTGAACAGTATGAGCAACACAGGTCTTGTTGTATACAAACAAGAACATTAAAATTGAGCGGGTATCTATCCGGCAACCCTTTCACTCAGCTCGAGCCAGCGCATTTCCTTTTCATCCAGCAGGGCAATAATTTCACCGATCCTGCTGGCCGCCTTCTGCAGATCATCATAACCCAGGCTGTTTTCAGTCATTTGCTTTTCCAGCAGGGCTTTCTCCTGCTCCAATACAGGCATGTCTGTTTCCAATTGTTCAAACTCCCGCTTCTCCTTAAATGATAGTTTCCTGCTTTCCCCTGGTTTGTCGGGTACGGGCAGGGCGGCTTCGGGCCTGGGCGAGGCAGCAATGTCTTTACCGGAGGCTTCGCGTGCCAGGGCTTCACGGTATTGCGAATAGTTGCCCGGGAAATCGCGGATAACGCCATCCCCCTCAAAAGCAAAAAGATGATCAACCATCCTGTCCATAAAATACCGGTCGTGGCTAACAATCAGGATGCAACCCGGAAAATCGAGCAGGAACTCTTCAAGTGTACGCAGGGTTTGCAGGTCAAGGTCATTAGTAGGCTCATCAAGCACCAGGAAGTTGGGGTTGAGAAAGAGGATACTCAGCAGGTGAAGCCGCCGCTTTTCACCACCACTCAGCTTACTCAGCGGGGTATATTGCTGCTCAGCCGTAAAACCAAACTTCTCCATAAACTGGCTGGCAGATATCTTACTCCCGTCAGCCAATGGAAAAAATTCGGCCATCGTCTTTACATATTCAATAGCGCGCTTATCTTCTTTATATAACAATCCTTCCTGGTTGAAGTTGCCAAACACCACGGTTTCTCCGTGATTGATCTTACCACTGTCTGCCGGCTCTTCCGCCAGCAGTACTTTCAGAAACGTTGATTTGCCCACACCATTTTTACCCACAATACCTACGCGCTCGCCCTTTTTGAAGGTATAGTCAAACCCCTTCATAATGGGCAGCGGGCCATAGCTTTTATATACCTTTTTCAACTCCAGTACTTTACCACCCAAACGGGTCATTTTTACCTGCAGACTTACCTCGGCTTCATCCCTGCGCAGTTTTACACGATCCTCCACCTCAGCAAAAGCATCCTGCCGGCTCTTGCTCTTGGTTGTACGCGCCTTGGGTTGCTTCCGCATCCATTCCAGTTCCTTGCGGTATATATTCCGGTCTTTCTGCAGTTCACTCTGCTGCACTTCATGCCGCATACTTTTCTGTTCCAGAAAATAATCATAATCACCCCGGTAAGTATACACTTTCTCCTCATCGATCTCCACGATCTCATTGCACACCGCATCAAGAAAATAGCGGTCGTGCGTTACAAGTAACAAGGTAACACGTTGTGCAGAAAGATAGTTTTCCAGCCATTCAATCATCGATACATCAAGGTGGTTGGTCGGTTCGTCAAGAATCATCAGGCAGCGTCCCTGGTAAAGCTGCATTTCAATCAGTGCCTGTGCCAGTGCCACCCTTTTCTTTTGTCCGCCACTAAGGTTGCCCATTGGTTCGCCAAGGTGGTGAATATTAAGACGGCCAAGGATCTGGCGCAGCTCGGCCTCAAACATCCAGCCATCCGTTTCGTCAAGCCGGGCCATCAGTTCACCGGTCAGTTGCGGGTTGTCCGATCCCAGTTCGAGGTATTGCTCATAAGCTTTTACCGCCTGTACCACCGGGTTATCCATACCAAGTATATTATCCCAGATACTCTTACTATGGTCAAAAGCAGTATCCTGCTGCAGCATCACCACTTTAATGTCTTTATGGGTCCACACCGTACCCTCATCAGCCGTATCCTGCCTGGCAATGATCTTGAGCAGGGTGCTTTTACCACTACCGTTGCGGGCAACAAGGGCAATTTTGTCGCCTTCCTCAATGTTGAGGCTGATGTTGCTGAACAGGGTGCGGATGCCAAATGATTTGCTGATATTAAGAACAGAAGCGTAGTGCATAACTGCAAAGGTAAACCCATCCCCGCAAACGGCGAATTATACTGATGGCCGGGTTTATCAGGGGGCAGCATATTAAGTATGGGTGCAAAACAAATGATCGACTATTTTTGCAGTCACGCAAAACAGGTCATGACAGACGCATATATTCATCCCACAGCAATTATCGATACAGGCGCATCCGTAGGCGCAGACACCAAAGTCTGGCATTTCTGCCATATCATGCCCGGCGCCCGCATCGGCCGGCATTGTATCCTGGGGCAGAATGTGTATATAGACAAAAACGCACAAGTAGGTAATGGCGTGAAAATCCAGAACAATGTATCCGTATACCAGGGCGTTGTACTGGAAGACCATGTGTTTGTAGGGCCTTCGGCAGTTTTTACCAACGTCATCAACCCACGCAGCTTTATTGAGCGCAAAACCGAATTTAAGCCCACACTGGTTCAGAAAGGGGCAAGTATTGGTGCCAATGCCACCATTATCTGTGGCGTTACCATCGGGCAATACGCATTGATCGGCGCAGGTGCAGTGGTCACTAAAAATATTCCCGCATTTGCATTGGTCACCGGTAACCCCGCACAACAGCAAGGCTGGGTAAGTGAAGCGGGATGTAAACTTGTTTTTGACAATGATGGCCATGCCACTTGTCCGCAAACCGGCGATGCCTACAGGCAAACCGGCCGGCAGGTACAAAAACTGTAACCCCGGTGTATTGGCAAAACAATATTAACTTTGCCTCAAACAATAACAGCGTTTTTTACCAATGATCCTGACAAACTAAAAATTACTGTATGATGATTTGCCATCCCCCTGAAAGAAGTTTGTTCTGTTGCCAGACAACGCTTTGCAAGTCCGCAGCCTCTGCCTTACAGCAAAAATATATTTATCTGCAACTTCATTAAACGCTCACACACTTTACCCGTCTGAGTACAGCTCAGGCACTCATGCAGGATGATGATCATTACTGCAAGGTGCTTTACACAGCCCTTTTCCCGCCATCAGCAGGTTAGTAATGTATTGCTAAACAAAAAGGGTTACACCCATTAAGTGGCATGAATGCTTTGAGAAAATATATGGGGCTTGGTATGGTTGCAGCGGCCAACCTGTTACTGCAATTTCTATTTCAATGGTATATCATTGCCCGCTTCGGTGTAGGCGAAACCTCCGATGCGTTTTTTGGGGCAGTAGCATTACCGCAATTTGTATTGCTGGTACTGAGTGGTACCCTTACCAAAGTACTGATACCAATAATTGCACAGCACGAAGGCGAAGGCTTTGGTAAGGAAGCCTGGAGCTATTTCCTGGCAGTGGGTATTTTCTTCGGCAGCATCGCCATACTATTGCTGCTCACTTCGGCGTGGTGGATCAGGCTGCTCCTTCCCGGCTTTACCGGTGAAGCAAGCCATATGGCGCTGCAACTTACCCGCATACAACTGATCACGATGGTATTATCGGCCCTGCTCAGCGTACTCTGGGCCGTACAAAGCGCACGCGAACATTTTTACCGGATTGAAAATACCACCATACTGGCCAATCTGCTTTCCCTGGCCCTTCTGTACTTTGTGGCGGGTATGCTGGGCATCTATGCCGCCGCCTGGGCAACAGTACTACGAGTACTATTGCAGATACTCCTGCTGATACGCATACTCGGCCCTTACCAATTACCCGATTTCCGTTCCGCAGCAATCCGGCAAACCTGGAAACGGCTCCGGCCACTGGTGGCAGGCAATATGTATTACAAAACAGACGCACTGATGGACAGACACTTTACCTCTACCGGAAGTGCAGGCCAGCTTACCCTGCTCAACCTTGCCCAGCAACTGTACAATATCGGCAGCAACATTATCGGGAAAGTACTCATCAATACACTCATCCCTTCACTTTCCATCAAAGCAGCATCACCAGACCGCCAGGCATTGTTTACGGCATTCAAAAAAAGGATGTACCTGCTGCTCAGTATATCATCAATACTTTACCTCCTGCTCGTCATTGCCGGCAAGCCATTGCTTAGCCTGATTTTTTCGGCCAATCATTTTGATACCACCAACCTCAACCTGCTCTGGCTGATCATGGTCCTCTTGTTTGGCTTCTGGTTTGCCAGCCTCCTCGGTATGCTCACCACCGGCACTTTTTATGCCCGGGGTGATACCGTTACACCCACGCGGATAAGTGTTATTCTGTTTACCCTTTACCTGCCGGTGAAGATCTATGTATTCAACCGGTTTGGCGTAGAAGGACTGGCACTTTCCATCAGTATTCATATGCTGCTGAACGTCTCTGTACAGGTATATTATTTAAAACACCAATCCGGTACAGGCACCGGGCTGAGAGCCCCCATTACAGGCATCGCCCGGCACTTGTTACAAAATAAATCTGCTTTAGCCGGTAATAAGGTATAAGCCAGTATATTTGTGCCAAATTGGGGGGGTAAAATTACTAACTGTTGTAACTTGCACTGCCTTGCGCAGTTGCAATTGCCTGGTTTACCGGAGATAAACCAGGCAGTAATATATTTCTGCAACACATGCATACTGGTGCTTCAGGAATAAAATTCTTGTAATATTTATTTATGAGTGAAAACAGGATACCGTATATCATTGAGTTTCCCAAAATAGGCAGCGAAAACCTGGGATTTATTTCGGTAGCAGAAAAAGAATTGCTTCCCTTCGAAGTAAAGCGTGTTTACTGGACTTACCATACCCCTGAAAATGTGGAGCGTGGAAGACATGCACATTACGAACTGGAACAGATACTCATCGCCACCACGGGTACCATTGTGGTAACCATCGAAACTCCAAAAGGCATCCGTACAGAATTTACACTCGACAGACCCAACATTGGTCTCTACATACCGAGGATGTGCTGGCGCGACATCCGTTACTCAGCCAATGCCTCGCAGGTTTGCCTGGCCAATATGGAGTACGATGAAGCCGATTATATCCGCGATTACGATCAGTTTAAAGCCCTTACTGCATGATTCACCCCACTGCCGATGTGCAAACCGCCAATATCGGGCCGGGAACAACAGTCTGGCAGTTTGCAGTCATCCTCTCCGGAGCAACCATTGGTGCCAATTGCAACATCAACTGTCACACTTTTATTGAAAATGATGTACACATCGGTGATCGTGTAACCGTTAAAAGCGGCGTTTACCTGTGGGATGGCATCCGCCTCGAAGATGATGTCTTTGTTGGCCCGAATGTTACCTTTACCAACGATAAATATCCCCGTTCCAAAAAATACCCCGATGCATTTCAGCGCACAACTGTATGCAGGGGTGCATCTCTGGGTGCCAATGCCACCATACTTGGCGGCATCACTATTCACGAAAAAGCGCTGATAGGTGCAGGCAGTGTGGTTACCAAAGATGTAGCCGCCTATACACTCGTACTGGGTAACCCCGCCCGTGCCGTTGCCCGGGTAAACGACGATGGGGAAATCATAGAAACATTATAGCGCATGAAGGTCGATTTCCTGGATATCAAAAGAATCAATAACGAACAAAGAGCCGCTTTTACCGAAGCATACAACCGGGTAATGGATTCCGGTTGGTTTATTTTGGGCAATGAAGTAAAGCAGTTTGAAGCCGCCTACGCAGCTTTTAACGGGGTCAGCCATGCCATTGGTGTAGCCAACGGGCTGGATGCGCTCATCCTCAGCCTGCGGGCTCTGGGCATCGGCGCCGGAGATGAAGTGATTGTGCCCTCCAATACCTATATCGCTTCCTGGCTGGCCGTAAGCTATACCGGTGCCCGCCCCGTACCGGTGGAGCCGGATCCCTTTACATACAATATTGATCCATCACGCATTGAAGAAAAAATAAGTCCTGCTACCAGGGCCATTATGCCGGTTCATCTCTACGGACAATCAGCCGCCATGGACAGGATCCAGGCTGTTGCGCAGCGGCACGGGCTGGCCATACTGGAAGATAATGCCCAGGCACAGGGTGCCCGCTGCAATAACCGGCTCACCGCTACCTGGGGCATCATCAATGCCACAAGCTTTTATCCGGGTAAAAACCTTGGCGCACTGGGCGACGCAGGTGCAGTAACCACCGATGATGCAGCGCTTGCAGAAAAGGTAACCGCCTTGCGCAATTACGGTTCCCACCAAAAATATTACAACGAGATACTGGGCGTCAATTCGCGGCTTGATGAAATGCAGGCGGCCTTTCTTTCGGTAAAACTGCCCCTGCTCAATGCGCAAAACCAGCGCAGGCAACAGGTGGCTGATCGCTATAATGCGGTACTGGCAGGAGTGGGCGATCTTATTTTGCCGGTTATCGCCGAAGGATGCACTTCAGTTTATCACTTGTATGTGGTACGCACGGCACAACGCGATGCCCTGCAGGAACACCTGCGGCAAAAGGGCATCGGCACAATGATTCATTACCCCGTACCCCCCCACCTGCAGCAAGCCTATGCAGCATTGGGCTATCAGAAAGGCGATTTCCCCATTGCAGAGCAGATTGCAGATACCGCAATCAGTCTCCCCATGGCACATTATTTAGAAGAAGCGCAGATCGCAGCCGTAGCTGAGGCCATCCAATCATTTTTTTAATGCTCCCGCTTGCTCAATAAAAAAAAAATATCAGCCCTCCTCAATAAGGACATTGTAAAAGTATCGTCCTGGACGGGAGTATCCTCCGTCATACGGATTGCCTCGCAGTTTATTTCGGCCAAAGTACTCGCTGTACTCGTGGGACCTGCAGGTGTGGCTACGCTTGGGCAACTCAGTAATGCCATGGGCATCAGCATGGCCATTGCCACCGGAGCCATGACCGTAGGCGTTACCAAATACATCGCCAGCTTTCATAACGATGCACAGGAGCAGGATAAAGTGATCCGTACTGCCAGTAGCATCATTGGCCTTTGTGCCCTCCTTGTAAGCCTGACCTGCCTGGTCGGCGCACCCCTGTTCAGCAACCTCCTGTTTGGTAAACAGGCTTATACTGGTGTCATCCGTCTGCTGGGTCTTACGATCTCACTCTATGCCTTTCATACCCTATGGGTTGCCATACTCAACGGCTACAACGATTTTAAAAAAATCGTTGCCATCAATATCATCACCAGTGTGGCAGGATTATTACTGACCGTTGGCCTGGTATATTTCTTTAACATTACCGGTGCCATGACGGCTTTTGTACTTGGACAAACACTCATTTGCGTGGTAACCTGGCTCTTCATCCGGAAAGAACAATGGTACAAAGTGCGGCTGGGCATGACGATCCACAAAGCAATCGCCCGGAAACTCTTTGCCTTCACCCTCATGACCGTGGTTGCCACCCTGATAACCCCCATCGTACAGCTCATCATCAGGGCCATGATTACCCGGCGGTTTTCACTCAATGATGCCGGCATCTGGGAGGGAATGAACCGTATCTCAGCCAATTATCTCCTGCTGATCACTTCTACCATCTCGGTTTATTACCTGCCCAAACTGGCCGCCTTAACCAATGCACGGCAGATCAGGCACGAAATCGCCACTACCTGTAAAATGGTATTACCGGCACTACTGGCCATGAACCTGGTCATGTTTCTGCTGCGGCACCAGATTATAAGGGTATTGTTTTCACCCGACTTTTTACCCATGAGCGAATTGTTTCCCTATCAGCTCGCAGGCGATTTCCTCAGGATTTCGGGCTGGCTGGTCGGTTACCTCATGTGGGCTAAAGGATATGCAAAGGAGATGATTATTACAGAAATCGCTTTTGGGCTTTTTCTTGCCGGCTTCACTTATTTTTGTACAGATTACTTCGGCTTCAAAGGGTGTGCCATTGCATACTGCCTGAGTTATGCCTTATATTTTATCCTCGTAAGCTGGCTGATGGCAAGAAGATACAAAGCCATGCCCCGGTAAAAAATGATGCCAACAAAGCAAATTTGAAAACAGATATGATGCAAACCCGGACCTGTTATTGCGGAAGTACAGACTTTATCGCGTATAAAGGATACAGCCACTACCAGAATTTTGACCCATCCAGGCGAATGATTGTACAATGTACCAACTGTGCCATCGTTACCCGCTCACCCTCCCTTTTCAACGATGCCACCATTCACCAGGATGTACCTGCAGGCTTACGCTCGTCTGAGCATTTTGTGGCCGGACAAGCCGGACAAAGCAATCCCGTTTTTGAACAAAGACTGGAAGCCGCAGCAGGGCTACCAGGCAGGAAAGTGCTGGACATCGGAGCCGGCAGCGGCGTTTTTTTACAAATAGCAACAGCAAAAGGCTGGGAGGCACATGGCGTGGAACTCGACAGGCGCAATTTTGAGGGTCTCCGGCAACAGGGCTTTACCTGTTTTGACCGTGAGCTGGAGCAACTCCGGCTTCCCGCCGACACCTATACACTCATCCACATCAACCATGTGCTCGAACACGTGGGTAACCCGCTTACCCTGCTCCGGGAAGCCTGCCGCCTGCTGGCCGGAAACGGACAATTGGTCATTGAGGTACCCAATGAGTTCGACAACTTTACCGCCGACCTCAAACGATTACTCGGCAGACAGAATAATTCCCATACGGCCTACTTTGAGCACGAATGGTTTTACAATATCCGCAATATGCGCAACCTCATCGCAGCCACCCCCTTCCAACTCAGCAGTATCCGTACCTGCTCCCGGACAAAGGGCTGGTCGCCGCAGATGCTCCTCCACAGGATCGGCCATTTGCTCAACAGGGGCGACGTGATTGAGGTTTGGTTAAAAAAATTGCAGTAGTATTGCAAAAATTATGAAGGAAGGAGCAGCCAGCCACCCATTGGTTTCAGTGGTGGTGATCACATATAATCAGGAACAGTTTATCGGTGCATGTATTGATTCCATCTTGTCGCAAGACTACCCCGCTTTTGAAATCGTGGTTGCCGACGACTGCAGTACAGACCGCACCACTGACATTGTACGGGATTATGCCATCCGCTATCCCGGCAAAGTGATACCCGTGATTGCCCAAAAAAATGGCGGCATCACCCAAAACTGCAACAATGGCCTCGCCTGTTGCAAAGGCCGGTATTTCTGCCTTACAGGTGGCGATGATATATTTCTGCCCGGAAAACTCACCGCACAGGTCAATTGGTTTTTGCAAAATCCGGATGGTGCCATATGTACCACAGACATTGATGTTTTTGACTCAGATACCAACAAAACCATCCTCATTTACAAAAGCAAGGAATTTATACAGGGAGGGCCAGCCAGAAAAATCATTACCCAAAAAAACCAACCTCCCAGTTCTAATTTTATGATCGACAGGGTAAAATGTGCTGATCTCGTATTCGACCCCCGTACCCCCGTTGTGAGCGACTGGCTTTTTTATACTGAAGCCGCTATGCGCGGTAAAATAGGCTATGTACACGGCATTTACCTCCGCTATCGCCGGCACATCAATAATACAACAGCGCCTGGTGCGGGAAAGTCTTATTTAGACGACCGCCTGATCTATACAGATATACTGGTAGCCAGGTACCCGCAATACTATGGCGCCGCCAAAATACAACGTGCCAATATCTACTTCGAAGTGGCTAAAAGAGCGTTCTTTATCCGCCAGTTTGCTTCCGCCCGCCATTGGGCTAAGGCGGGCATCCGTGAATATTTTTTCGATTTCAGAAACTGGGCCTTGTTTTTTGCTACTTTCGCGGGCAATACCACACACCGCATTTCCAATGCATACAAAAAAAGGAAGCGATCAACATAATCAGGTAATATGAAGATTCTCGTAACGGGGGTTTCCGGTTTTATTGGGTTTCACTTGGCCAAACGACTCCTTACCGAGGGACACGATGTAGTAGGCATTGATAACCTGAACGATTATTATGATATACAGCTCAAAACAGACCGCCTCAATCAACTGGGCTTTGCATTTCCCAATGCCGGTGCCATTCTGCCGGGCACCATCTATCAGCAGCAGCGATTAAGTTTTTCCAGAACAGACCTTTGCCACGCACAGGCATTGCAGGATGTTTTTGCACAACACCGGTTCGATAAAGTCGTCAACCTCGCTGCACAAGCCGGCGTACGGCACAGCATCGACAACCCGGGTGCTTACATACAGAGCAATATCAACGGCTTTTTTAACCTGCTTGAATGTATGCGTGAGCAAAAAGGTTGTCACCTCATTTACGCCAGCAGCTCAAGCGTGTATGGCAATAATGAAGTGCCTTTTTCCACTGGTGATAAAACAGACAGACCCGTTTCGCTTTACGCAGCCACTAAAAAAGCCAATGAAGCACTGGCCAACGCTTATGCCGCTTTATTTGATATTCCCTGTACCGGGCTTCGCTTTTTTACCGTGTACGGCCCATGGGGCAGACCTGATATGGCGTATTTTTCCTTTACCCAAAAGATACTCGCCGGCGAACCCATCCGCATATTCAACCAGGGGGATCTGCTCCGCGACTTTACCTATATCGACGACATCATTGATGGCATAATGGCTATCGTTAACGACCGGAAACTTGAACCTGGTTCCGAAGGCTATTACCATCACATCTACAATATTGGCAATAATAAGCCGGTAAAACTGCTTGATTTCATACATATCCTTGGCAAACAATTGCACCGGGAGGTGAAGACGGTGCTGCTACCCATGCAGCCCGGTGATGTATATGCTACGTTTGCCGATATAACACCCATCAGTGCCGACTATGGCTTCAACCCAGCTTTTTCAATTGAAGAAGGGCTGGCGTTGTTTACCCGCTGGTACCGCGAACATTACAAGTAAGGTGCAACAATATCCCGGAAGCGGCTGATGGTACGGGCAATGCTGAAATCGGCAGCCCTTTGCTGGGATACCTGTTTATAACGGGTCAGGATTTCCCGTTTCAGGAAAACATTTTTCATGGTTTCCGCAAGCACCATTTTATTGGCCAGGGGTACAATGATGCCGTACCTGAGGTATTCTGCCTTCGTAGCAGGATCGGGCCGGTATCCCGCTTCGTCAAGCAACTCACGCGGCCCTGTGGGGCAATCGGTACTGATCACCGGCGTACCACAGGCCAGCGACTCCAGCAACACATTCGGAAAGCCTTCATAATTCGAAGTCATTAAAAAACAATCAGCCCGTGAAATGTATTTGATCGGATTGGGCTTGAACCCCAGGAATCCGATCTTATCCGCAATACCCAGATCCTGTGCATATTGCTTCATTTCCCCCTCAAGCGGGCCTTTCCCCACCAAAAGCACCTGGAAGTCAAGCTCAGCGATTTCCTTTACCGCCTCAAGCAAAAGCGCATGGTTCTTCTGGCCATGAAACCGGCCGGCAAGGATAAAACTGAAGCGCGCAAACGATGCATCGTCAACAGGCTCCATCGCCCTTGCCTGGTTCTGCTCAAGGTCTATTGAATTGTACAGCACCGTCAATGGACGCCTGATGTCAAAATTCTGCTTCAGGTCTTCCGCCATACCTGCTGAGTTCGTAACCACCAGATCGGCATGATTGTACAATTTTTTAACCAGGTATCGCCCCAGCTTATCACCCATCGAGCGACCCGCATAATGAGAAGACGTATGTATACGCTCACAGAGGATCGTACTCCCCTTCCATCCCACCCGCTTGGCAAAAGCATTGATGAAGTTCGACCGGTTCAGGAAAGAGAGACAAAGCCGTATATCGTGCTGCCGGAGGTATTTTTTCAGGCGCAGTGCCAGCACTGGTATTTTGAGTATATCAAACATCCGGTTTTTAGCGTACACCGGCGAACGGTCAATCACTTTGATGGTTATATCGTCAACATCAAGTTTAACCTCAATAAAGTTGGTGAGGAGAATAAGGTGTATATCAAACTCGTCCTTGAGATTATTGATGATGGTGGCTACTGTCTTTTCCGCTCCTGCCGCCCCCATGGTATTGATGATAAACGCGATTTTTTTCTTCATGCTGATGCTTACACTTTTGCTTCTTTGGGTTTATAAGCCAATAACAGCAATACAAAAACCCAGAGAAAGGGAACGGCTGGTACTTTGTAACGCACCAAAGTGCCAAAGTTGAACGTAGTTAACCCCACAATGACGCCAAAAACAATAACGTATGCAAAGATAATGGTTGCGGGCAAATCATCTTTAAGCATCTGCCGCGTATGGATACCTTTCCGGGCCAATGCCACAACCAGCAGGATAAGAATACAAAAAGATTCCAGGGCACTGAAGAGTACAATTGGCTTGCGTACCTCCCAGAGATGCGGACGGAAATAGGTGGTATAAATAGCCTGTGGCATCTTCTGCAATACCCCTGCCATACTCGTTTCCACCTCTCCCAGCTCAAAAGATGAGGAGTCGTCTAAGCTGTCGTTATATTGCTGCTGGAAAAAATTGGATGCGTTTGCAAAACCCGCAATATAGGGGTCGAAATAATCGATATAATAGATGAATGTGCCTATAAGTGCAAGAAATACCCCGATCGTAAACGTACCACTGATAAAAGAACGGCCATAAAAATGAAAGATGGTGCGGATAATGAGTACAACAACAACCGCAATAGCAAAAGAATACAACACATAAGGCTTCAGCAGAAAAATAAGGATAAGGTTAACCAGCAGCAGTATGCTGTTGGCAATCATATTGTGCCGCCTCGCCGCCTGGTAAAAGTGATGAATAGCAAAGGCAATAAAAGACAAGCAGAGCGTTTCTTTAAAAATGGGCGATGCATAAAACAACAGCGTTGGCATATACAATACTGCAATACCCAGGTATTTTTTGATATGCGGATAACGATGGCTCAGCACAAGGTACAGCCTGAACTGGGCAATGGTCGAAATCAGGCAGAACAGGAAATTAAGTGTAATAAACCGGCCAAAGGCAAAGGGAAAAAGAACAGTACAAAACCGTGTAACCAGGAAATTGCTTTCCAAACCGGCACCACTTGTGGTGGCCGTCAGTACACTGTCCGACCGGATCAATGCATCATACTGCTCTACCGGACCAAAGAGATACCTGATGTTCTGTGGATTGTTCAGCATCAGTTTGCAGAGGTTCTTAGCCTCATTATAGTAACTGATCGCATCACCCGTTTTCCAGTAATAGATGATCAGCAGGTTGTTTGTAAGTGTACCCAGAATTTTCAGGGCAAAAACCAGCGCAAGAAGTTTATAAAAGCGATTGTCCATATGCCGGAACAGCACAAAGCGCATAAACACATAGGATAGCCCTATCAGGAAAAAAAGCAGCAGGAAATCTAAGTTTGATATCAGTTCGGAGAGGTTGTTCATGCCATATATTCAATGAGCTGCACTTTATAAACAGATCGCCCGTTCGTGGAATGGATTATATTTATGATGATTTGCCAAAACAGTATAGTAAAGCCGTTAAAAGCAGTTCAAAGGTATTAAACTCCGGGCGAAATAGCCTTTTCCCTGCACGAATAAGGTTCCTTTACCCGTTTATCCGCCATTACACCAATCTTTTGTTTAATTTTGCAGCCGTCAATTTTATTATGCATACAATACTCATTACAGGTGGCGCAGGCTTTATCGGATCGAATTTAGTAAGACTGTTTGTAGCCCGTTACCCGCACTATACCTTGGTCAATCTGGACAAACTGACCTATGCCGGCAACCTGGAAAACCTCAAAGACATTGAAAACGCCCCCAATTACCATTTTGTAAAAGGCGACATCACCGATATGGAGTTGTTGCGCAACCTGTTTGCCCGATACCAGTTTACCGGCATACTCCACTGCGCCGCCGAAAGCCATGTAGACCGGTCGATCACCGACCCCCTGGCCTTCGTTACCACAAATGTGCTGGGTACTGCTACCCTCCTGCAGGTAGCCAAAGAAAACTGGCAGGGTAAGTTTGAAGACAAAATATTTTACCACATTTCAACAGATGAAGTATACGGATCGCTCGGCGAAACCGGGCTCTTTACGGAAAAAACGGGCTACGATCCACGCAGCCCCTATTCTGCATCCAAAGCATCCTCCGATCATCTGGTGCGCGCTTTTTACCATACCTACCAACTTCCCGTAAAACTGTCCAATTGCAGCAATAACTACGGCCCTTATCATTTTCCCGAAAAACTCATCCCCCTTTGTATCCATAATATATTCCACAACAAACCCTTACCCGTGTATGGCGAGGGGCTTAATGTACGCGACTGGCTCTATGTTGAAGACCATGTACGCGCCATCGACCTCATCTTTCACAAAGGACGCATTGGAGAAACCTATAATATCGGCGGACACAACGAATGGACCAATATAGCACTCGTCAAAGAACTCTGCCGACAGATGGACGAAAAACTCGGTCGCGCCGCAGGCACATCCGCCCAACTGATCTGTTTTGTAAAAGACCGGGCCGGACACGACCTGCGTTATGCCATCGATGCCACCAAACTGAAAACAGAACTGGGCTGGGAACCCTCCCTGCAGTTTGAAGAGGGGCTTTCGCGTACCATCGACTGGTACCTCAACAATAAAGAATGGCTTGCGCATGTAACCTCCGGCGACTACCAGCAATACTACAATCAGCAATACCACAAACGGTAATTAAATACAATCAACCATGAAGGGAATCATTCTGGCAGGCGGATCCGGCACAAGGCTTTACCCCATTACCATGGGCATCAGCAAACAATTGATGCCCATATACGATAAACCCATGATTTATTATCCCCTCAGCACACTCATGCTGGCGGGCATCAGCGATATTCTCGTCATCACCACCCCCGAAGACCAGCAGCAGTTTGTACGCCTGCTGGGCGATGGCAAACAATGGGGCTGCCGCATTTCCTATGCTGTTCAGGAAGTACCCAACGGACTGGCACAGGCTTTCGTGATCGGCGAAGATTTTATTGGCAACGACAGCGTAGCCCTCATACTCGGCGATAATATTTTTTATGGCAGCGGCTTCAGCAAACTCCTCCGGTCGGCGGCCAATCCGCAGGGCGCTGTCATCTTTGCCTACCCGGTAAGCGACCCCGAAAGATATGGTGTGGTGGAATTCGACAAGGATTTCAATGCCCTCAGTATTGAAGAAAAACCAGCACAGCCAAAGAGCAATTATGCCGTACCCGGTTTGTATTTTTACGACAATACCGTTGTACAAATGGCCAGATCCATTCAGCCCAGCGCCAGGGGAGAATATGAGATCACCACCATCAACGACCTTTACCTCCGGCAGCAGCAACTGCGCGTGGCCGTGTTAGACAGGGGGTTTGCCTGGCTCGACACGGGCACTTTCGACAGCCTGAGTGATGCTACAGAATATGTTCGTGTTATCGAAAAAAGACAGGGCCTCAAAATCGGCTGCCCCGAAGAAGTCGCTTACCGGATGGGTTATATCAGCAAAGACGAACTGCTGGCGCTTGCCCAAAGTCTGCACAAAAGTGGCTATGGCACTTACCTGCAGACAATCGTGGCCGGTTAAGCCCATTATTTTACCCAAACAAACCGCATGAGCAATTCAGTACAAAAGAAAAAAGTTTTACACCTTATTGACGATTTTGGGCGCGCCGGTGCAGAAACAACCGTAGTGGGTGTTTTAAAAAAACTCGGTAACTATCACAATATCGCCGTAAACCTCTACGACAAAAATGAATTTGGCGATGAGCTGAAATATGACCGGTTTTATTGCCTCAACCTGAAATCCTATAAGCAATTCATCAAGGGCGTTTTCCGGTTGCGCAGCATCATCAAAGAAAACAAGGTTGATATTGTACACAGCACACTTTACTGGAGTACAATTGTGGCAAGGCTTGCCACCCCACGCCGCATACCCCTGATCAGTTCTGTACAATCCTCCATATCGGATGGTATAGAATACAGAAAAAAGTGGATCTGCTGGCTTGATAAGCTTACCTACCGCTGGCGCAAATCCATTGTATTGGGTGTATCCGCCTATACATTAAAGGATTATTTTACCTTCCTCAAACTCAAGCCTTTCAAAACACATGTACTGTACAATTTTGTAGATACCGATATATTTCAGCCCGCCATACCGCAGCCGCGGACGGATGGTACCATGCGGCTCATCAGCGTAGGCACCCTCAAACTCCAGAAAAACCAGGTATTCCTGGTAAAAGCTTTTCAGTCGCTCAAAGACCTCCCCATTGAGTTGCACATTTATGGAGAAGGGCCCTGCCGCACAGAAATGCAGCAACTGATCGACCAGTATGGGCTGCGGGTAAAACTGATGGGGAAAATGATGAATCTTGCGCCCCTCCTGCCCCAATACGACCTGTTTGTTATGTCGGCTACTTATGAAGGCTTTGCTCTGGCCGTACTGGAAGGCATGGCCATGGGTATCCCCATGCTGCTATCCGATATACCCACTTACCGGGAGCAGTGTGCCGATACGGCGCGGTATTTCGACCTCGCCAATACCACCGGTTTTGAAGCGCAGGTACGCGAACTCTTCAACAATCCACAACTCAGGCACACCATGGCCGAAGCGGGAAGAAAAAGAGCACTCGAAAATTTTACACTCAACGACCATGTACGCCAGCTTCAGGAGATTTATCAGGATGCGCTTAAAACCGGCAATAATGCATAACCTCCGCTTTGGTCAGCGCAGCCCCCTGACTACAACCAATTCCACCAAAAAACTGTATTATTGTATCTTCATCAGTCCAGTATAAACCACAATGGATCTATATCAGCTTTTATATAAAACAGGTATGCCCCGCCTGCTGAGGAGCATACTCAAGCCCAATGCACTAACCATTCTTTCCCTGCACCAGGTATCAGAAGAAAAAAGTTTTTTCTGGAGCCCGGTTCAACCCCATGTATTTGAGCAACTCTGCGCATATGTAGCCAAACACTATACGGTTACCACATTTGCCGGGCTGGCCGAACACCCAAAACCCAAAAAGCCCTTACTGATCCTGAGTTTTGATGATGGGTACTATGATTTTGTTCAGTACGCCATGCCCGCACTGAAAAAATACAACCTACCCGCCAATCACAATATCGTTTACCAGTGTGTAAATGAAAATATGACCATCTGGACACAGCGCCTCAACGTCATCTTTGAGTTTCTCCGCAATAATCATATAACCGATACCCGCATAACTTTTGCCGACGGTACAACAGCAACCCTGCAACAATCGGGTGGCGACTGGAGAAAATGGTACAACCATGTTTTTTACACCCTGTTGCGCAGCCCCAGGCGCGAACGCGAACCCGTTATTCTCGCACTCGAACAGCAATATGCCGTACAGGCCGGGGTAAGAATGATGAACTGGGCAGAAGTACAGGAGGTTATGAAACACCATATCGAAATCGGTAACCATACCCTTTCCCACGATGTGGTGGCCACCATTACCGATCCCGAAGAGATGTACCGGGAAGTGGTGTTGTCCAAACAATATTTTGAGGAAAAACTCAGTATCCCTATCGAGGTAATTGCCCTCCCCAACGGAGAAACCACAGCAGCCCTGAGCAACAGCCTCGGCCAGGCAGGCTACCGGTATGTATTAGAACTCAACGAACGTACCAATCCCCTCCGCAAAAGAGCTGCAGACAATCTGCGGTACAACAGGATTACCATTGGGGGCGAACCTATAGAAAAACTCATCCTGCGTGCAGAAACCCTTCAATCCACAATACAAAAAATAATAAAATGAGTGCGGAAAATTATGAAATCAGGCAGATTGGTCCCTCAGGCTTCGAACTGCTGGTGCCATTGATGAAAGATTGCTTTGGCCTTACGGTGGACATTGATTATTTCCGTTGGAAATACACGCAGAACCCTGCCGGCGATTTTATAGGCTTCACCGCAGTAGATAAGGAAACCGGTGAAGTAGGTGCTTATTACGGGGTAATTCCCGAGCTGTATATGGTACAGGGGCGTGAGCAGGTCATCTACCAGTCCTGCGATACCATGACACATTCCAAACACCGGCGCCGCGGACTATTTCAGTTACTCGCACTCCACTGCTACGATTTTATGCAGCAACAGGGGCAACTCCAGGTATACGGCTATGGAGGTGCTCAATCCACACCAGGCTTTATCAAATTCGGGTGGATACAGCTTTTTGAACTGGTACTGTTGTTTTACCCCCGCCAGTTAACCATTCTTCGCGCCTTACGCGGCGGTAAAGGGAAAGGCACTATTGCCCCCGTTACCGATATAGCCCTGCTCCGGCCCCTGCTGCTCAGCAGCAATGCGCACAGCACTGTACACGCCGCCAAGCTGCCCGACAATTACCGCTGGCGCATCGCCAACCCCATGCACCAGTATCAGGTGAGTGCTTATACAAATGCAGCCGGTACAATCACCGGTTATGTCGTCTATTACCGCAATGCGGATAAAATCTTTCTGTTCGACTGGGGATTTGCAGATAAACAGGCAGAGCAAGCCCTTTTCCGGATGCTCAAAGACAATATCGCCGGCGATAAAACCTGCAAGGGGCTTGTTTCCCTGGCAAAAAAGGGCAGTACAGGCTATGCCGTATTGCGCCGGAACGGATTATTGGTCAACCCTTTCAAAAAAGGCCCCCTTACCGAACGCACCCCCTTTATCGTATATATGAAAGGCGACAATGCCAAAGGGCTTGATATCGCTGCACACTGGGAACCCGGTCCCTACGACCACGATGCTATGTAGGCGGGTAAACTGTCCCTTATCCCATATCCCCGGCAGTGCTGATGGGTTATCTGCTGCTTTTTTGAGGTAGCACCACTGGCTTTGGCTGGGTGACCTGCTGCTCCGGGTGTGAGATGCGAGACCCGCGGTTCAAGACAAAATCCGTCTTGCTACCTGATACTTACTATCCTGCTACTGAGTATGACGGGGCAAAGTCCGCCACCGCGGGTTCAACCCCACAGCTAATTGCTACCCCCTTTTCAGCCAGTGTTCCCCCATAGATATCCCACTTCCCTTTACAGTGGCGTATCAGTGGCGTATCCTGCCTTTTGCCATGGTTTGACATAAGATTTGAGACGTGAGATGCGAGAACCCGTCCCGCTACCGGATACTTCTTCTCTTGCTACTCCCTGGTGGTGCGTGGGGACATGCACCACGGCGTTTTCAATTATAGGATATGGTATATAAGATTTGAGACGTGAGATGCGAGAACCCGTCCCGCTACCGGATACTTCTTCTCTTGCTACTCCCTGGTGGTGCGTGGGGACACGCACCACGGCGTTTTCAATTATAGGATATGGTATATAAGATTTGAGACGTGAGATGCGAGAACCCGTCTCGCTACCGGATACTTCTTCTCTTGTTACTTATTACCAGAGTTGTGTCAAAAACGGCAATACAGTATTTTTTGCTATTTTCGCCGCTAATCACCACAAGAAGATTTATCAATTATTTTAATATGATCAATGTTGTCGTTTTTAATGGCGGGCGCGGTGCAAGGAACCTGATACCCACACTCCTGTCAACAGAAGGCATCAACCTTACCTCTATCGTAAATGCCTACGACGACGGAAAATCAACAGGGAATATCCGCGCATTTTTCCGCATGCTCGGTCCTTCAGATATCCGTAAGGTACAGGAGGTAATGGTACCCCGTACCCTCCCCGATTATGAGGCCGTCATGCAATTGTTCGACTTCAGGTACGGTAAAGAGGTCAATCACCATGAGATTCTCGCCGGACTCGAAGCCTTTGCATCCGGCCAGTCCGACAATCTCGCAGGCGTCACCCTCAGCGATGCCATCATCCGCGAATCTTTACGCGTAATGATGTCCTGCCTCGTTAAAACCACGCGCCTCATCGAAATGGCTGAAAACAAACAGCTCGATTTCAGCGATTGCAGCATCATGAACCTCATTTATGCCGGTGCATTCCTGTATTGCAATGGCAATTTTGAAGAAGCCACCATCCTCATCGATAAACTGTTCAAACTCCAGGGAACTGTTCTGCCCACCAACAACGAAGACAAAAAACTGGTAGCCATCCGCGAAGACGGTACCGTTCTGTATTCGGAAGCGGAGATTGTGGAACTCCGGTCCAACTCACGCATCAAAAAAATATACCTGCTCGACCAATACCCCGACAGGATACTGATTTCCCGAATGGACATCAGCGAGATAGAAGCTTATTTCGAACTGATGAACCGCCAGGTACTGATCACCTCGCGTGTACAACGCAGCATCAGCGATGCAGACATCATCATTTATTCTACCGGTACCCAGCACTCTTCCCTCTATCCAAGTTATATTACCAAGGGACTTACCGAGGCCATCGTGGCCAATAAAAAAGCCTTCAAGGTCTTTGTAACCAATATCGGGGAGGATTATGAAACGCCAAGTTATACCGCTTACGATTTTATTACCGGCGCACTCCGTTACCTCCGCATCGGTGCACAGGAAGATGTGCCTGTAGCCAGCCTGATAGACGTGGCACTGGTCAACAATTGTTTTTCCAATAAAAACATAGAAAACTATGTAATGTATAACCAGGAAGAGATAGAAAGCATCGGCTGCCGCATCATCATCGACTCTTTTGAAGATACCAATAACCCCGGCAAACACGATGGCAAATACCTCGCATCATTCATCATCAACCAATACCTGTCGCACTTTAAAATCAGTTAACCCCGCGGCAGCCAAAAAAGCGCAAAGCAGAAAATAATATGAGGATATATAAATTTGAAGACGTTGACGTATGTGAAATGTGTCACGACAAGACAGACGGGCACAAAATACTCGGGCAGCGCCTCAGCCAGTCGCAGGGCATGCGACCCAAAAGCAAAACGGGTATTACGGTAAGCGTAAAAAAATGTACCAATTGCGGGCTCATCTACAGCAGCCCCCAACCCATCCCCAACAGCATTCTCGATCATTATGGCATAGAACCCGAAGCCTATAGCTGGAAAGAAGGTTATTATGATTATGACCCGGGCTACTTTTCGCTGCAGATCAAACACGCCAGGGAATTGCTTGATTTTAAACCTGGTATGAAGGCCCTCGATATCGGTGCCGGTCTGGGTAAAGCCATGAAATCAATGCAGGAAAATGGCTTTGAAGTATATGGCCTCGAACCCTCCCAACAGTTCCGCGACAGGGCCGTTGAGTGGTTGGGCATACCTCCCGACCGCATATCCCTCACCAGCGTGGAAGAAGTGGAATACCCCGAGAACCATTTCGACTTCATCACCATGGGCGCCGTGGTTGAGCATTTTTATCACCCCGCCACCGTAATTGAAAGGGCTGCAAAATGGCTGCGTCCCGGCGGTATCATGTTTATTGAAGTACCGTCTGCCGACCACCTGGTGCCAAAACTGATTAATTTCTATTATAAACTCAGGGGTACCAATTATGTGACGCACCTGAGCCCGATGCACGCCCCTTTTCACCTGTACGAGTATACCACACCCTCTTTCCAGAAATGTTGCGACCGGCTGGGACTGAAACTTGAGCGGCACTACTATGAGGTATGTGAAATACTGGCGGGACCAAATTTTGTAAAGCCACTGCTCAAAAAATACATGGAGTGGACCAACACAGGTATGCAACTGACCGTTTATCTGCGGAAACCCTGACAGGATACCATTCATTGCATACCCGATCAACCATACACATGGATACAAGCGCAGCAAAACTGTTTGCAGGAAAGACGACCGTCATTTTCGATTTTGATGGCACCATTGCCGATACGCTGCCCCTGCACGATAAGGCATATGCAGAGGCGTTAGATCCGTATGCACTCAGCTTCAGCTACAGTGATTATGCAGGCATGTCTACCCGTAAAGCCATCTCGCTCATTTTCGAACAAAACGGCAGGGCACTCAGCGATGAACTGCTGCTTGCACTGACCAAAAAGAAACAATTCGCCGCCAATACCTTATACCACAAGGCCATTACGTTTATGCCCGGTGCAGAAACCCTCATTCACCGGCTGCATGAAAAGAACTTCCGTTTATTTGTGGCCAGCTCAGGGTCGCGTATGAATGTTAATGCCGGGCTTGAAGTACTTGGTATCAGGCATTTTTTTACCGGTGTCGTTACTGCCGATGATGTAGCGCATGCCAAACCCCACCCCGATATTTTCCTGAAAGTAATTGCAGCATATGCCATCCCGCCGGCTACCGCCGTGGTCATCGAAGACGCCCTTTCGGGGCTGCAGGCCGCTGTTGCTGCCGGGATTGACGTAATTTGCATCGATCCTGCGTTAACCGGTACGGCAAACGGTATTTCCTTTGCTGCCGCAACCATGGATGAACTCAAACAGCAATTGAACAATGAAGCCCAACGACAGTTCTGAAGTACTGGCAGTAGTGGTAACCCACAACCGCTGCGAGTTGCTGAAAAGGTGTATCACCTACCTGCAGCAGCAAACCCATTTGCCTGATCTGCTCATCGTCAATAACCAATCGACCGATGGTACGGAAGCCTATCTGCGCGAGAACAATATCCATCACATTACCCAGGAAAACTCAGGCTCGGCAGGAGGCTGGTGGCGGGGTATAGATGAAGGCACAAAAAAAGGGTACCAGTATGTATGGATGATGGATGATGATGGCTTCCCCGACCCTGAAGCACTGGAAACCCTTCTCACGCTTACCAATGAAGAAACCATCTGCATTTCATCCACACCCGTAAAAGAAGATCAGCAAACCGAGCTGGTTTTTGGCCTTCCTGTACTCAATACGGGTGGGCATCCCGTGATTTTTGCACGCCGGCGCAAATACGACCGGCTCAGCCAGTTTCCCCCGGATATGGACAAGTATCCGCATATCCACCCCTTCAACGGGGCACTCATCGACCTGCGGGCAGTAAAAAAAGTAGGCAATATCGACCGCAGTTATTTTATGTTTGGGGATGAGGTTGATTTCCTTTGCCGCATGAAAAAAGCGGGCCAGGTATATTCGGCCTTAAAAGCCCTGCATTACCATCCCGATGTGTCGCGCCGTACCATCGACAAGAAAAAAGTGTATTACTTTATACGGAATACCATCATCCTCAATCACCTCTATTACGACAAGGCCATTATACGCGATTTCCTTTGCGTGGGCGTTGCACTGTTACGCATCTGGAAAAGAAACGGCCCCGCCAGCTTTTTCAGTTATATTGCCGGAAGAGACTGTAAATTTATTTACCGGGGCATTGCCGATGGCATCCGGAAAAGAAAAATCAACCCATACTGATCATGGCTGAATATCGTGTCGTCATTCCCGCAGGCGGAAGAAGTTCAAGAAGCGGATTAGATTATCCCAAAACACTTTACCGCCTTGCAGGTATACCCATACTCATCAGGATATGCAGACTGCTGTCCGTTTATGATAACCGTCCCGTAATCATCATCAACCCGGCAAATGAAACCCTTTTCAATGCCGTACTGCAGGAGTTTGACCAGCAGGCCGTACTCGTATTCCAGCATGAGCCCCTCGGCATGGGTAATGCCATCCTCCGGGCCGATCCCGTTATTGCACCGGATGCAAATGTTATCCTTACCTGGTCCGACATTCCCCTCCTCAACGCCGCAACGGTACAAAACATGCTCCATTGCCACCAGGTATTTGAAAACGATTTTACGATGGTAACCGCTTTGTCCAACAACTGTTACACCATTGTAAAGCGGGCAAAAGGGCAATTGCAAATGGTTGCTGAAACAAGGGCATTGGGTATTGAACCCCTTAAAGACGGGGAAAGAGACATCGGGCTTTTTGTTTTTAAAAAGCAATTGGTTTTTGATTACCTGCAGAAAGACATCCCTGCCGATATGGCCGGCGGCCGCAAAGAACACGGCTTTCTGTACATCATCGAAACCCTGGTACGCGAAGGCAAAAAAGCAGAAGGGTACCCCCTCGCATTGTACAACGATGTGTTAAGTTTTAATACGCCGGAAGACCTTTCACAGATCGCGGATTACCTTAATAAAGGCATTTGATTTTAACCTGGTCTGCATTCATGAATCAACGGAGAGCCCGGCATTGGCATCACCCGGGGTGAATGTACCCCGAAAGAGTTTCCTGAACAGTTTTGGCGGTTCGGGCAGCCGCTGGGCTATACGCAGCATAATAAAAAGGTAGAAGGGCAGGCAGGGTATCTTATACCGGGCAAGGCTCCCGAAATTAGGGGTGGATAAGCCTGTAAACAGCGCAAACACAAGAATAAAGAACAGAAAGGGTAAACAGAAGGGATCCGTAAAAAGGGTTTTAAAAAATCGTGCAGGACCAGCCTTAAAAACAAGCGCAAGGGTAATTACCATAAACAACAACCCCTCAAGACTGCTGAGCATCGTAATGAATTTTTTTGCCTCCCAGGGAAAGGGTCTGAAAAACACGGTGGTGATGGCGAGCGGGGCTTTTTTCAGCACACCCCCAAGCGAAGGATCAATTTCTCCATAGCTGAAAAAAGAACCCTCCGTGATTTCAGCCTGGAATTTGAAGTTCTCCGATAAAGAAACCGTGCTTTGGATATTATCATCAAGAATATCGTTAATCGTGTCTGAATTGATCGCCGTGATAATCAGCCCGATACCAACAGCGACAAGTGCAAATGTGGCGGCTACTTTCGATTTCAGCTTACGGATATACAGCAGGTAAAGCACCATCAGTACAATCGGTACAAAAGTGAGCGCAATATAGGGCTTGGTGATGTACAGGATCACTGTGGCAAAAACAAACGGAAAAAATACCAGCACCCGCTTTTCGAAGAAAAATGCAAAAGCTGTATGCAGCAGTACTGCCATACAGGATATACAAATGGTATCTTTCATTAATCCCGAGCTCCAGTAAATAAAGGAAGGGATCAGGAAAGCAAAAAACAGGAGCCGGGCCAGCATTTTATCCCCTTTATACGTCAGCAACCTGATGGGACGCATCAGCAGGAAGCCACAGCAGAGCCCAAAAAACATGTTGATCACAATAAATGAGTCAAAACAAAGAAAAGAAAGCAGGGTAGCTATACGCACGGGAAGGGTATTGCCCAGCGAATCCATCAGACCCATACCGATATCATCAAACTGGCCTGTCCAGAAAGAATCCCCAAGCGTTGAAAAATCGCGTACCAGTAAACCGATATCCCCGGTTTCAATAATCCGGGTTTTTATTTTCATGGCCACGTTGAAATACAACTGCGAATCGCCGGGGGTAACAAAAATGAGCAGAAGTGCAAAAACAATCGCTGAGATCAATTTGATATGAAGGTAGAGGTAGGCATTCTTTTTATACCAGGTATCTGTTTCATTTTTGAGGGATAGCCTGATCAGGAACCTGAAAAGCATATAAAACAGGGGTACCAACAGGAAATCGAAATAACTATATAAGTGATAATCACCAATCATTCGTTGGTTGTTTACAGATGAATCCGACCGTCAACCGGAATGTAACATCGGGGTGGCATAACGAATACTTGTTATACCAACCGAATTTCATTACGGTTTAGCCGGGGTTTTCCTGGCAGAACTGCTGGTTGCTGGTCGATCAGGTTGAAATTGGTTGCAAAGATAGTATCTGCAAGCGTTTGACCGCACTATTCGCACCCGTTTTTTGGCGGGTACCTGCCCGAAGAATAAAGCGCTACAGGAAGGAGGCAGCGCGTGCGGAGGATAATAATTTTGCATTATTTGCGTTTAGGCCGTTATTTTGTGGGCTTAAACTCAATTTAAATTTACCAGAATAACCCTGTTCGGTTACCAAAAATTCAAAGGACAAAATGTCGATACAATTGATTAACCCGTCAGACAGCAGGCCGCTTACAACAGGGACTGATGGACTGTCGGACGGAGATAAACTGGTTTTCCCCTATAAAAACGGGGCCTACCGGATTGTTGAAGATGACAACTATACTGAAAACTTCGGCTACCAATGGAATAAGTTTGTAGGCACGCAGGTAGATAAAGTCAGCAACCTCGATATCTCTAAAGTGCGTTTTTTTGCTGAAACGGGTTGGGATAAAGAAGACCTTACGGGAAAGAACATACTCGAAGTAGGTTCAGGTGCCGGCCGTTTTTCCCAAATCATACTTGATTTTACAAAAGGTAATCTCTATAGCGTTGATTACAGCAATGCCGTAGAGGCAAACTTCAAAAACAATGGGCCTAATGACCGGTTTCACCTCTTTCAGGCCAGTATATATGATATGCCCTTTATGCCCGGGCAGTTCGACAAAGTTGTTTGCGTTGGGGTGTTGCAGCATACACCAGATGTTGAGAAAAGTGTAAAAACCCTGATCAGCATGGTGAAACCAGGGGGCGAACTCGTGGTTGATTTTTACCCCATTCGTGGCTGGTGGACAAAGGTGCATGCCAAATACTTTCTTCGCCGCTGGACAAAAAAAATGTCCAACGAGAAATTGTACAAACGGATTGAAAACAATATTGACTGGATGATCAAAGCCACCCGCTTTTTCTCCCGTATCGGCCTCGGACGCATTGTAAACCGCTTTATCCCGATCTGCGATATTGAAGGTACTATACCTCGAAATCTGCCCCCCGGGCAGTTGCGCGAGATTTGCATACTCGATACTTTTGATATGTTTTCACCTGAATATGACCAGCCGCAGCGCATCAGTACCGTGGATGGCTGGTTTCGTAAATATGGGATGACCAACGTATGGAGCGGATTTATTCCATTTGATAACTGCTCCGCCGCAGTTGTAAAAGGCAAAAAGCCATGATATTACCACAGACCAATACTGCCTGATGACGTCTGTTGCACAACTACTTAAACTCAGGAAAAATCCGGTATTAAAATCGCTGGGGATGTACACCGTTACCAATTTTCTGGGTAAGGGTGTTGCTTTTTTATTGTTGCCATTTTTCACCCATGTGCTCAGCAAATCGGATATGGGCGTGCTCAGCCTCTTCAGCAGTGCCGTTATTTTTCTGGTTCCATTTGTATCAATGGGTGTGCTGCAATCCATCAATGCCGATTATTTCAAGCTCGGTAAAACGGCTTTCCGAGATGCTTTTACCAGCAGCCTGATCCTGCCGGTAAGCGTATTTCTGCTATCGCTGCTGCTGTTTTACCTGTTTCGCGATACCCTGCAGGAGAAATACCACCTCCCGGCAAGTTTTACATGGATGATTCCGATAGCTGCTTTCTTATCTTTTCTTTTTGAGCACTTCATCAGTATGATCCGCAACAACAACCTTACACGCAGATTTATGGTGGTTGTACTGGGTAGGCTTTCCATAGAAGTATTACTCGCCATACTGCTCATATTGTTATTCAAATGGGGCTGGGAGGGCCGCGTGGCAGGCATCCTTGTATCGTATGTGACCATTACAGTTTTCGCCTTTTATTTTTTTATCCGGAAAGGGTACCTTTTTGGCAGGGTTAAAAAAGCCATTATTCGCGAAGAACTCGTCTACAGCATTCCTATTATCGTCATGCAATTCAGCGTATTCTGCATGAATTCTTCCGACAGTTTCTTTCTTTCCCATTTCACCGGCAGCCAGGACAATAATGCCGGGGTTGGTGTGTACGCGATTGCCTGTATATTCGCCTCCATTATACTAACACTGGGGTCATCCCTCCTGCAATACATTACTCCGAAAATTTACAGCCTGCTTGCAGCACCGCAAATCAATCGTTCTGCTGTGCGGAAGAACTTTCTGCTCTATGCTGCCATCATGACCGGCGGATTAATACTCCTGCTCATTTTTATCCCCTTAGCCTACCATCTGTTTATACCTGAAGGCTATTTTGGCGGGCTCAAATATTATTACCTGCTCTGTATAGGCTATTATTTTTGGGTAATTGCCTATTTCTTTTACCTGACCAGCCTGCTCTATTACAAGAAAAAAAAGATGATCCTGATGCTTTCGCTTTGTTCCATTGCCATAAGCCTTGCCAATAACTATTTTTTTATCAAAACATGGGGTGCAATGGGCGCTGCTGTTGCAGACTGTTGCAGCTACTTTATTATTTTATTGATAACTTTATTTTTTACCAGGAAACAAATGGGATTTGTTTTCAAAAAAAGCCAGGTATAAGAACATGAAAGAACTCATTTACAAGATTGTCAATTTTTTTACGTTTGGCAAGGGGCTGAAGAAAACCTATCACGGTTATGGGGTAAGGCTACCCACCCGTTATATTAATTATTTTCCGGCAGGCTATGAGAAAGAAAACTTCGACTTTCTTACAGCTTCGGTAAACCCCGGCGATACAGTACTTGACGTAGGTGCACATATCGGCTTATTTGCAGTAATTGCCTCAAAGCTTACCGGAGCAGGCGGAAAGGTTATCGCTTTTGAACCTGCACCGGCCACGTTCAGTCTTCTGGAGCAAACGGTACGCATCAACAAAGCGGAGAACACCATTGTCACCATACAAAAAGCGGTGGGTAAAGAGCCAGGTAAAACCACTTTCTTTATTTCCGACAGTGTGGCCGACAACAGCAACAGCCTCGTTTCTTACCTGGGCGACAGGCCTTTGAATGGCATTGACATCGACATTACCAGTATTGACACCATTGTATCAGAGCGGAAATCAGGCAAAATAGCCTTTATCAAAATTGACGTGGAGGGCGCAGAATACGACACCATCCGTGGTGCAGCGCATACCTTTAAAACGTTGCGACCCTATGCAATTGTAGCTATTCATCCCATACCAATTGTAGCCAAGGGCGACAGACTGGAAGATATATACGACTTTATTCACGCCCTCAACTACCGGATCATGGCTGATGGCAAAGACCTCTCCAGAGAAGATTTTTTGCGCAACACCAACCTGATAGACCTTCATATTTATCCGCTTTAGTGCATCCGGTATGAAGAAAAAAATCGTTCATTTCATTTATGACCTCGGCCGTGGCGGAGCCGAGATCATGTTGGTGCGCGCCATCAAAGAGCTGCCGGAATATGAGCATGTGGTTGTCACCATCATCCCGCTTAATCTCTTTGGGGCAGAGTTGAAATGCGATAAAGCCGTTTGTTTTAATATGGCTTCACTTTACCAGTTGCCGTTAGTGCTGTTTCGCTTTGGCCGGCTGGTCCGCAAAGAGCGCCCCGCCCTGGTGCATACACACCTTTTCTGGCCAACGATCATCGCCCGGATTTCAACACCCCGGCGTATTCCGCTGGTTACGACGATTCACGCTTTTATCGCCACTTCGGTAGAGTATAAACGCTGGTATATCCGGTTGCTCGACAAGATAACTTACCGCTTGCGTAAATCAGTAATCATTGTTGTTGCAAAAGGGGCACTGACAGAATACTTCAGTTTTCTGAAACTCAAACCCTGGAAAGCCTATCCACTCTACACTTTTGTAGACGCAGCGCGGTTTACCGCGGTACGTACCGCACCACAACAGGCAGGTCCGGTATTCAGAATTATTTCAGTGGGGGCTCTGCGGGAACAGAAAAACTACAGTTATCTTATCCGTGCATTTGAACAACTCCGCCATATTCCGGTTCAACTGGACATTTATGGTGCCGGCCCCCTGCGCACAAGCCTTGAAGCACAGATTCATACCGCCAATGTACCGATCAATCTTATGGGTGAGGTACGCAACATTGAGCAGGTATTACCACAGTACGATTTGTATGTAATGGCCTCATCTTTTGAGGGATTTTCACTAAGCGTACTGGAAGCCATGGCCATGGGCATGCCCATGTTGCTCAGCGATATTCCGTCTTTCCGGGAACAGGCGGAGGGGAATGCCCGTTATTTCTCCCTGCATGATCCCGGCGATTTTGTACAACAGCTACAGGCCATCATCAATGCCGGTGCGGAAGAACGCCACCGCTTAGGCGCACTTGGCCAAAAGCATGTACTGAATAATTTCACATTACCCAAACATATAGAAGGTTTGCGTCATATATACGATGAAACGCTTAACCGCGCAAGTTTATAAACGGACGCTTACCTTTGCCCTCATTAAACCCGCAGTACATTATGTGTGGCATCGCAGGATTTATAGATTTCAGGAACACTTCATCAGCAGAAACGCTTACACGTTTTACCGATGTGCTGTATCACCGCGGCCCTGACGGTAGCGGACAGGAGTTCTTTCAGTTGACTAACAGCCAGGTAGGCCTGGGACATCGTCGCCTTTCCATCATCGATCTTTCGGATGCCGGACGCCAGCCCATGTGGTACAAACACTGGTGTATCGTTTTCAATGGCGAGATGTATAATTATGCAGAAGTAAAGACCGAACTGGAACAACTCGGACACAGCTTTGTCAGCCATTCCGATACAGAAGTCATCCTGCACGCCTGGGAGACATGGGGCCCGGCTATGATCCACCGGTTCATTGGTATGTTTGCATTTGTACTTTATGACACTGAAAAACAAACCATCACCTGCTTTCGGGACAGGGCAGGGGTAAAACCCTTTTACTATTACTGGCAGGACGGTTTGTTTCTCTTTGCCTCTGAACTTAAATGCTTTCACCAGCACCCGCGTTTTCAAAAAAAGATCAACCCGCAGGCCTTGCGCCAGTTTTTACAATATGGGTACATCCTCGCGCCGCTTTCCATATTTGAGCATACGCACAAACTTTTTCCGGGGCATTATCTCAGTCTGTCGGCCGGTGGGGGAGAACCCGTAATTGAAAAATATTGGGATGTATATGCAGCTTATAATAAGCCCAAGCTCAATATTACAGAGGAGGATGCCATTGCCGAAACGGAAAAATTACTGCTATCAGCCTGTCAGTACCGCATGGTTGCCGATGTACCCGTAGGGGTATTCCTCAGTGGCGGATACGATAGTTCGGCCGTTACCGCGCTGCTACAGGCCAACCGGACAGAGCAATTAAAAACCTACACCATTGGTTTTTTTGAGGAAGACCATAACGAAGCCGTATATGCAAAAGCCGTGGCAGCACACCTCGGCACCGATCATACGGAATACTATTGCACGACAAAAGAAGCGCAGGACATCATTCCTGAGATTGCGTTGTATTGCGATGAGCCATTTGGCGACTCGTCCATCATTCCGACCACACTCGTAAGCCGCCTGGCACGCAGGGAGGTAACAGTAGCACTAAGCGCCGATGCGGGAGATGAGACTTTTGCAGGTTACAATAAATACCCGCTTGCGCTTGATCTGCTGAAAAAAGTACAAAATATACCCGGTGTACTACGCAAGCCCGCCGGTAAAATATTGAGCCGCATACCCGGCAGCTTGCTGGCGAAAATATCGGGTAGCAGTGCAGCACCCATCAAGCGGGAACGATTTTCCAATATACTCAGGCATGGTCAGCCAACAGCCTGCACGATGATGGACTATATGCTGGGCCAGGTATACACCGGCAACCAGTTACGCGACCTTCTTAGCGGACACATCGAACAGGCACCTTCATTCTTTGATTCAGAAAAAGAGTTTCGGGAAGACCTCGACCAGTTGGACAGGATGCTGGCAATGGATTATAAAACCTATATGGTAGACGATATACTTGTAAAAGTAGACCGCGCAGCGATGAGTACTTCCCTGGAAGGGCGGGAACCGCTGCTCGATCATCGCCTGATTGAATTTGCGGCACAATTGCCCTCTGCTTACAAAATGAAAGGACAGGATAAAAAATACATCTTAAAAGAGATTGTACATAAATACCTGCCCAAAGAAATGATGGACAGACCGAAGATGGGTTTTGGCATACCGGTATTTGACTGGTTGCGGCACGACCTGAAGCCTTATGCAGACGAGTTCATGAACGAGACTGCACTGATGGATCACGGACTTTTTAAAAAAGAAGGTGTCATGCATATCGTCAACCGCTTTATGGCCGGTGACAGGAATTACAATAACCTCTTCTGGTACCTGCTCATATTCCAGATGTGGTACAAAAAATGGATGACGTAAACAATATCCAGGAATAGCATATCCCGCATGAAAAGAATTTTGTTTATATCTTACGACGGCATGACCGACCCCCTGGGGCAGAGCCAGGTAATACCCTATCTTGCCGGGCTTACGGCTTACGGCTATGCTTTCACCATACTGAGTTGCGACAAGCCCGACAAATTCGCTGCCAACAGGGTATATGTAGAAGAACTCATAGCCCCTTATCCCATCAAATGGGTGTCGATCCCCTACCACAAAAGCCCTCCTGTATTATCATCAGTATATGACTTCTTTAAGCTTCGCGGTAGGGCAATGCAGTTGCACAAGGCAGAGCCCTTTGATATGATCCATACGAGGGTAGGCCTGCCCACCCTCGTTGCACAATGGATGAAGCGAAAAACAGGTGTCAAATTCCTGAACGACATCAGGGGCTTCTGGGCCGATGAAAGGGTTGATGGCGGGATGTGGAACCTCAAAAATCCTGTATATAAGCGGATATACCGGTTTTTCAAAAAACACGAATACGAATGCCTTGCAGAAGCAGATTTCAATACCGTTCTTACCCACGCTGCTAAAGACGAGATTCATCGCTGGCCGGAAGTACCCAACCAGCCGCTGCCGATTGAAGTCATTCCCTGCAGCGCCGACTTAGACCTGTTTAACCCCGACAAGGTTGACCCGGTGATGCGCAACACATTCAGGGAGCAGCTTGGTATTCAGTCCGGCGATTTTATCATCAGCTACCTCGGCTCTATCGGTGGATGGTACCTCACTGCTGAAATGATGCGTTTCTGCAAGTTGCTGAGCGACCGGAAGCCGGAAGCAAAATTTCTGTTTATTTCTCCGCACAGGCATGATGAAATTACCCATACCGCTGCGCAATATGGTATTCCTGCCCAAAAAATCATCACCCGGCAGGCAAAGCGTCATGAAGTGCCCGTTTTATTGTCTTTCAGCGATTACTCGCTGTTCTTTATCAAACCCTGTTTTTCAAAAATATCCTCCTCTCCCACCAAACATGGAGAAATCATGTCGATGGGCATTCCGGTAATCACTAATAGTGGTGTAGGCGATGTAAAAGAAATTGTAACCGGGTATCATGCGGGTTATATCGTGGATGATTTTGCCGATAGCTCTTTCCAGGCTGTGATTGATAAAATTCTTGCGGGCAACCCCTTTGACCGGACAGCCATCCGGAAGGGTGCGGCTGATTTTTATTCGCTCGAAAACGCCGTACAAACCTATAAAAAAGTGTATGCACGCATCTTTAACGCCCCGTAGGCAATATCTTTGCCGGTATTATTTATTGATGCGTATACAACACCGGCAGGAGTGCCGAACCCAACAGTTGTGGTAATAAAATCATGCAAAACAAAAAAGGCAAATTTGTTGTTTCCCTGGATTTTGAACTGATGTGGGGGGTCAGGGATCTGATTACCATAGAACGTTATGGTAACCACCTGCTGGGTGTACACACCGTTTTGCCCCGCATGCTGGAATTGTTTACCCGGTATGGTATTAAGGCTACTTTTGCCACTGTAGGATTTCTTTTTTTTGAAACAAAGGAACAATTGCTGCAAAACCTGCCCACTCAACAACCCCGGTACAACAACCCGGTACGGTCGCCATATGGTGATTATATGAACCAGGTAGGCAAATCCTACGCAACAGATCCTTATCATTTCGGACATCACCTCGTAAAAGCCATTCTTGCCACTCCCGGTCAGGAATTGGGTACGCATACTTTTTCGCATTACTACTGCATGGAGGCCGGACAAACCATTGATGATTTCCGGGAAGATCTTAAGGCTGCCATCGCCACGGCAAAGCAGTACGAAACGACAATCACCAGTATTGTCTTCCCGCGCAACCAGTACAACGATGATTACCTGAAGGTCTGTGCCGGGAACGGCATTACTTGTGTTCGTGGCAACGAACAATCCTGGATATACGAACCAAGGCCATTTGAAAACGAAACACTGCTGCGCCGGGCTGTTCGCCTGCTCGATGCCTATATCAACATTACGGGTCATCACTGCTACAGCGATGAAGAGATGGCCGCAACAGTACCCATCAATATCCCTGCAAGCAGGTTTCTCCGGCAATACAAACCTAAAGCAAAACTGCTTGAAGGTCTGCGTCTGCGCCGCATCAAAAAAGCCATGACGTATGCGGCTCAGCACAATAAAACCTTTCATTTGTGGTGGCACCCGCACAATTTTGGCATCTGCCAGGATGAAAACATGGCTTTTCTCGAAAAAATACTCCTGCACTACCAGCAATTGCACCAGCAATATCATTTTACCAGTTGCACGATGACCGGTCTGGCAAACGAACTGAAAGCAGCACATGGAAAATAACAAAATAGTACTCCTTGCCGGAGCCGGCTTCTCTACCCATGCTGTTTATCATGCCCTCAGCAAAGACTACTGCATCAGCAGGGTCATTATTGAAGACAAGGTAAACCGTAAGCTGTTTCTGAAAAGAAGAATAAAAAACTTAGGTTGGATAACCGTTATCGGCCAGATCCTTTTTCAGGCCTTCATCGTAAAGGTGCTGGATGCCACCAGCAAAAAACGGGTGCAGCAACTAACCACGGCACTCCGGCTCGATGGCAGCGAAATACCCGCCAGCATCATTACCCGCGTACCCTCTGTTAATGATGCTGCAACAATGGCACTGCTGCAACAGGAAGCACCTGATTTGGTGGTGGTGAATGGTACACGGATTATTGCGAAAAAGATATTGACGGGCATATCCTGCCCCTTTATCAATACGCACGCGGGTATTACCCCGAAATACCGTGGCGTACATGGTACATACTGGGCATTGGTACATAAAGACAAAGCCAACAGTGGCGTTACCGTACACCTGGTCGATCCGGGTATCGATACAGGAGGGGTATTGTATCAGGAAACAGTAACCCCCACCCTCGCCGATAATTTTGTAACCTATCCACTGTTGCAACTGGGCGCCGGGATCCCCCTGCTCAGGCAGGCCATTAACGACGCTTTCGCAAATCAATTACAAGTAAAGCAAACAACAGGGGAGAGTAAACTCTGGTATCACCCAACGATATGGCAATATTTATACCACAGGATCGTTCATAACGTAAAATAACTGCAAAGCAATGGCACAACGCTTTCTCATCGTAGGTTCGGGGTTTTCAGGTTGTGTACTGGCGAACCAGCTTGTACAGCAAATGGATTGTACCATCACCATTTGGGACGAACGTAACCATATTGGTGGCAACTGTCATACCGAACGCGATGAAAAAACAGGTGTAATGGTGCACCAGTATGGCCCGCATATCTTTAATACAGACAAGAAGGAGATATGGGATTATGTCAACAGCTTTGTACCATTTCGCCCTTATGTACATCGCGTTAAGGCCAATAGTAAGGGTAAAATATACCCCCTGCCAGTCAATCTGCAAACCATCAACCAGTATTTTAACCAGTCTTTCAACCCCTCAGCAGCAAAAGCCTTCCTCGCCACACTGGCCGACAAAAGCATTACTGATCCGAAAGATTTTGAGGAGCAGGCACTTCACTTTATTGGCAGGGAACTGTATGAGGCATTTTTTTATGGCTATACCAAAAAACAATGGGGCTGCGAGCCAACAGCTCTTCCTGCCTCTATTCTGAAGCGCATTCCTGTGCGTTTCAATTACGATGATAACTACCATACCAACACGTATACCGGCATTCCTGAGGATGGGTATTCTGCTGTTATGGAAAAAATGATTGCTATAAATGGTATTACGGTCGAACTCAACCGACGGTTTGACCCGGCTGCTCCTCCGCCGGGGTTCGATCATATTTTTTATACCGGTCCATTGGATGCATACTTCAGCCACGTACATGGCCGGTTAGGCTACCGTACAGTAACCTTTGAAAAGTTTTATGCCGATGGTGATTACCAGGGGCTTTCGCAGATGAATTACTGTGATGAATCGGTACCCTATACCCGTATTACTGAACACAAACATTTCACCCCCTGGGAGCAGCACCAGCAAACCGTTTGCTTCAGGGAGTTCAGTAAAGAAACCACACCAGACGATATCCCCTACTACCCGAAACGCCTTGAAACAGATAAAAACCTGTTGCTGCAATACCGGTTTGATGCAGAACAACTGAAGGGTGTATCATTCCTGGGTCGGCTGGCCACTTACCGCTATATGGATATGCACCATGTGATTGGCGAGGCCCTGGCATTTGCCCGTAGTTTCTCCTCCGCGCACCGGGAGGGCAGCCCGCTGCCAATATTCGCCAATGTGGAAAATGGGTAGGCCACAGCAATACGCGACCATCGATATGTATTGAAATACCCCATCAATACCATCAACGGCAGTAACCCCATCAGACTTTACATGTATATCATTACGATGCTGGTATCCTGTCAGAGATTATACGCTGACCAGAAATGAAATCTCCTGACCGATAGCTATTCAATTATAGCCTGAGGGAAGGTTTCCTTTAAATGTCTCATCGGTATACTGCACACCCCTAAGGCAGATACGGCACTATGGTGATACCCTTATCCGATTCCTGTATGCCTGTACAATAATCCGGCAATGCCGTCGTTATTATAAGTGAAATCCAATTCTTTAAAACCACAATAGCCAATACCAATGGAAAAGGTTATAGCGGTAGTTGTTACGTACAACCGCCAGGCTTTACTATCCGAATGCATTACCGCATTACGCAGCCAAACGCGCCCACTCGACGCCATCCTCATTGTCAATAATGGAAGTACAGATCATACTGAAACCTGGCTGAAAGAGCAGGACGATGTATTCTTTGTCACACAAACCAATGTTGGTTCCAGTGGTGGCTTCAGCACAGGCATCAGTTGGGCATACAAAGAAGGTTATTCCTGGATCTGGTGTATGGATGATGACGGATATCCCAAAGAAGATGCCCTGGAAAAGCTTTTAGTCAACAGTGACGACGAACTACGCCTTCGCAATTGCGCGGTATTGAATAAAGCAGACAAAAAAACCTTTGTTTGGAAAACTGCTCACTACCAAACCATAGATGACGTAAAAGAGAAGGTAATTGAGGGTATCGGCCATCCATTCAATGGTACGCTGCTGCACCGCAGGATTGTTGAACGCGTGGGTGTACCACAACCCAAGCTGTTTGTATGGGGCGATGAAACCGAATACTACTATCGTATCGTAAAGCAAAACAGGATACCTGTATGTACCATCAGCGACAGTATCCACTACCACCCTGCTTCAGCCTTTTCATATAAGCAGGACTGGAATTACCAGACCGGGTGGAAAATGTATTTTTACATCCGCAACCGCTTTCATGTACACCGTGCCAAATTTGGCAATCGGGCTCTGGCTGTAATAAATTATCTGTGCTTCCTGACAGCCTTTGCGGGTATTGTTCTGGTATACCAGAAGACCGATAAATTTAAAAAAATGGGCTTCATTTTATGGCCCGCCGCAGATGCTTTTTCCCGGCAATTTGACGCCAGTCCGCAATATATATTAGAGCGGCTTAAACCACGGACACGCAATAGCAACAGTGATACGGGTTTTGGCCATTACGTCAAAAATACCTTGGCTGCCCTGCTGGCACCTTTTACATTATCCAGGGCAAGGAGAGCAGCAGGCGCATAGTTGAGTATGGATAAAGATTCCGGAAAGCTGATGCTTAAACAGTCTTGGCCACTACAGGTTTCAGGCTGTTTTGACGATGGCGATGGCGATCTAAGATAATGATCATGGCAATCACATAAAATGGCATACAGGGAATCTTGTACCGGCAAAGTGTACCAAAATTGAGCGTGGTAGCACCAACAAATAATGCAAACAAAATGGAAAACAAAATACAATACAAAGCTGTAGGGTCTTTAATAAGCGTTCGGGCAAAATGTCTCAGCCCAACCTTCATGAGGACATATAGCGTCAATAACATCATTGCCATACTTTCTAACGAACTCAGTACCGTAGAAAGCTTACGCGACTCCCACAAAAAGGGTCGGTAAAGGGTTGCGATAACGGCAGCAGGAGCCATTTTTAAAAGCCCGGACAGCGAACCATCAAAATCAACCCCCAGCGAAAAATTCGACTCCCCGATATTTGCCTTAGCCTGTTCCTTAAAATTTTCCTGCTGGCCTTTTATCCGGTCTGTAAGCCCGTCTGTGGCAAATGACCCCAATTCATTCTGAAATTTTTTCATGACCTGCTGACCAGCAAACACACTACCCACAATCAGCATCGGCCCCAGCATCAGTTTCACCAGTTTATTCCTTACTAAATTCACATTCTTCAGGATGAGAAAAAGAGAGAAGAACGGAACATAAGAAATGAGGATATAAATCTTAAGGTTGATGAGCATATAGGAAGCAAAAAGAATGATAAAGGTATTCTTAATCAACCCCTGTTTTTTGTAAAACATTTCATACAGGGCATAGGTAAGCCACCCCAGGGCTCCGGTACAGATTGAGTCTTTAAGGATGCCCGCACTCCAGAACACAAAAGTAGGCAGGAAGAGTATGGCCATGGCCAGTTGTTTGTGCAGGTGAGGGTACAATTCATAAAAAAACCGGTACAATCGCCATACACCCGAATAAGATATCATTGAGAAGAAAAGGTTAATCACAAAGTACTTACCAAATGTTAAAAACGAAAGCATGGCCACAATACGGGCCACCATATAGTTGTTCTCATCGTTAAAATAGCCCAGGTTCCAGATATCTGCCAAAAGCGACTGGTCAAAATCTTTACCCTTTACGAAAAGCCATTTGATATTGTCCGGATCCTGAAGGATGAGCTTAAAAATATTATGTCCCTCCAGCCAGTAAAGAACAAATGAGTCGCCTACCGATATTTTAGAGTTAAAAAAGGTAAAAGGTATAGTAGCAAGCACTTTGATCCAAAAGCCCTGCAAATGATATTTCTTAAGTAAAGGGTCGGTATATTTTTTTCGGCGCGCAGCAAAAACCAGATAAAAAAACGCAACATAAACAGGAAACAGTATATAGTCAAGATAGTTCATCCAGTAAATTGGCAGGCGATTCTTTAAGATTAAAGCTTGTGATATCAGCAAATTTATCTTAAATAATCATTTGTCATTCAATAATATGCAGTTATTTTGCCTCGACTAAAAAGGAATTGCATGTGTGGTATCGCAGGGTCGGTTAATTTCAAGCTCGCTTACGATAGTATAAAAAGCAGCATGTTGCACCGGGGGCCGGACGAACAAAACGGCTTTCGGGAGGACAATATTGACTTCTACCATCTTCGGTTAGCCATTGTAGATATCGGTTCCGGCCAGCAGCCCATGACGCTGGATGGCCGTTATACGATTATTTTCAACGGAGAAATTTATAACCACGCAGAGGTGCGGGAACAATACGGCATTAGCGGAAAAACAGCTTCTGATACAGAAACCCTGCTTTTGCTGTACCGGAAAATGGGCACAGCCATGCTGGACTGTCTGGATGGTATGTTTGCCTTTGCCCTATACGACAATCAGGACAAAACGCTGTTTATTGCACGCGACCGGGCAGGTAAAAAGCCCCTCTATTTCTATAAAGATGAGGAAAAGCTGGTGTTTGCCAGTGAACTCAATACCCTTAAAAAACTCTTACCCTTACAGATCAATGCTGATAATTTTTACCACTATACCCGCCTCGGCTGCTTTTATCGCCACCTCACCCCTTACCATAACGTAACAGAATTGCCGGCCGGCAGCTACCTCACCGTTAATTGCCATAGTTTTACCATAGCCGAAAAGCGCTGGTGGAATATACACCCGCATTATGCCCGGCCAAACAGCGACACCTTTGAAGAAAGCATGGAAAAGGTTGACGATTACCTCAATACCGCCGTTAAACGCCGGTTAGAATCATCAGACTTAGAAGTGGGATGTTTCCTCAGCGGCGGGATTGACAGCGGTCTCGCTACTGCCATTGGCAGCCGCTACAACCAGCGCCTCAAAACCTTTACCGTTTCTTTTGATGGTGAATATAATGAAGCGCCCCTTGCCAAACTGGTGGCAAACAAATACCAAACCACCCATACTGAGATCAATATTTCTTTCAATAACCTGAAGGATGATCTGGAAAAAATTCTCGCCAATTACGGCGAACCTTTTTTTGACAGTTCAGCTATTCCAAGTTACTATGTAAGCCGGGAAGCGCGTAAACACCTTACCGTAATCCTTAATGGCGACGGGGCAGATGAACTTTTTGGTGGTTACCGTCGCTATGTCCCATTTGCGAAATATGATTTTTTCAGGAAAAACGGCCTGGTGAGGGGCAGTGCCGGTGCACTCAGGAAAATCTTACCCCCCTCGAACAATAAAAAATCCAAATACAACTACCTCTACCGGCTGGCCTCACTGGCCTCGAAAAAGAATCTCGAAATTTACCTGAGTGCCGGTGTGGATATTATGGAAGATTTTGAGCAGTTTATCTTACCGCCATCATTTGACTATATGGCTCCCCTGCGGCAGGACTTTGACACCATTGCATCCTCCCCCCTCAGTGGGCTGAAGAAGTTGATGAATATGGATTTTGACACCAATCTTTTCAGCGACTTACTGGTAAAGATGGATATCGCTACTATGGCCAGTTCGCTGGAAGGCAGAAGTCCTTTTTTATGTAAGGAGTTACTGGAGTATGTACCCGGGATGAACGACAAGTATAAGATAAATGGCACCACCACCAAGTACCTGCTTCGCCAGTTGGCCAAAAAATACCTGCCCACCGAACTTGCAGGTCAACCCAAACGCGGGTTTGAGATACCCCTGAAAAGTTGGGTTGAAAATGAACTCAGGGAGATGATTATGGATTACCTGCATAGCCCCAATGCTTTGCACAGGCAGTTTATCGATCAGCGGTTTACCGCTCCTTTGCTTGACCATACCCTCCGGGTGTCGGACGAAAAAAGAGCAAAGATGATCTGGATGTTGTTTTCTATGGAAGTATGGCATCGAAAAATTTATCTCAATGGGTAAACTTATCCGAATCACTACAGTACCCATGGCCCTGCGTTACCTGTTGCACGGGCAGATGCTGTATATGAAGAATGCCGGGTTTGATGTGTTGATGGTCAGTGCTCAGGGTAAAGAATTAGAAGAGGTCCTGGCTAAAGAACAGTGCCCGCATACGGTGATTCCCATGACCCGGAAAATTACACCCTGGCAGGATCTCATCTGCCTGTGGCAACTCATACGGCTATTCCGCAAAGAAAAGCCTGCTATCGTTCATACCCATACCCCAAAAGCTGGTCTGCTGGGAATGCTGGCAGCAAAAATCAGCGGGGTTAAGGTTCGGATACATACCGTAGCCGGTATGCCATTAATGGTAGAAAAGGGTATCAAATACCGGATTTTGCGATTTACAGAAAAATTAACCTACCGGGCGGCTAACCAGGTATGGCCAAACAGTTATTCGCTATACGATTATATTCTCACTCAAAAGCTCACAGATCCGGGAAAATTACGGGTCATCAGCAAAGGTTCGTCGAATGGAATTGATGTACAACGTTTCAACCGCAGTATGCTCGATCCTGTATTACTGGAGCAAACAGAAGACCAGCTGCAATTCGACCCCGGCCTCACTTACCTGCTATGTGTTGGAAGACTGGTAAAGGACAAGGGTATAACCGAACTTGTAGATGTATTTACCCAACTGCACAAAACGCATACCCATATCCGCCTTTTGCTGACAGGGCAATTTGAGCCGGATCTTGATCCGCTTCCGGCCGAAACACTTGATGCGATCAGAACCAATCCGGCAATTATTCATATTGACTGGACCAACCGGGTTGAATATTTTATGGCTGTTGCCAATCTCTTCGTGTTCCCCTCACACCGTGAAGGCTTTCCGAATGTATTGCTGCAGGCGGGTGCCATGCAAACACCGATTGTATGTTCAGCAATAGCCGGAAATACAGATATTGTTGAAGAGAAATTTACAGGGTTACTATTTCCGGCAGGCGACAAGGCCAGCCTGTCAGCACAAATTGATTTCGCGCTGGCGCATCCGGCTGATATGCGTACAATGGCCGGCCGGCTGCACCAGAACATACATAAATTTTACCGGCAGGAAACTGTCTGGGCCGCCTTGCATGAGGCTTATACGCAATTATTACAACAACCATGACCCAAAAATCTGTGATACTCATCGGCTACTCCGGTCACGCTTACGTAGCAGCAGGCATCTTCAGGTCTGCCGGAAGACTGGTTACCCATTATTGCGACAACACGGTAAAGCAATACAATCCATTCGGACTTGAGTACCTCGGTACCGAAACCTCGGCTGAAGCCATGGCTGCTTTTGCCATACAGGATTTTTTTATTGCAATCGGCAACAATAGCATTCGGTGCAACATTGCTGCCGCCCTTGGGCAAAAAAAAGTCATTCCCATCAATGCTCTGCATACTGCTGCCATTATAGACCCCTCTGCTGCCATCGCAACATCGGGGGTTATGATTGCTGCCCGGGCTGTCATCAATCCCCTTGTGACAATCCACGAAGGTGTTATTTGCAATACCGGTTGCATCATAGAACACGAGTGTAATGTTGCTGCTTTTGCCCATATCGGGCCCGGCGCTGTACTCTGTGGCAATGTACAAGTGGGTCGCAATACTTTTGTTGGCGCAGGTGCAGTGGTACGCCAGGGTATATCCATTGGCAGTAATGTTATGATTGGCGCAGGCGCAGTCGTGATAAAAGATGTACCTGATGCGGCAACCGTAGTAGGAAATCCTGCACGGATGAGGTAATTATACGGCTACATCCGGGCGGGAGATTGGTTAAAACAACCCATGCTGCCGCTGCTTTTCATGCACAAACCCCTACCTTTGCAGCGCAAAAAAAATCATCGCATGAAAGTATTAGTTACGGGTGGCGCAGGGTACATCGGATCGGTATTGGTACGCCAACTGCTGAACAAAGGGTACCAGGTAAAGGTAATCGACAGTTTAAAGTTTGGCGGCGACGCGTTGTACGACGTGATGCTGAACCCTGGCTTTGAGTTTATGAAGGGCGATATCCGCAATGCTGAAGATGTTGCATTGGCACTCGAAGGAGTAGATGCTGTGGCACACCTTGCCGCAATTGTAGGAGATCCTGCCTGCAAAAAATTCAGTGAAGAAGCTAATGCAACCAACTGGGATGGCAGCGTGGCACTCTTTGAAGCCGCCGAAAAAGCTGGTCTGAAACGTTTTGTATTTGCAAGCACCTGCAGCAATTATGGCAAGATGCCGGATCCGGGCTCATTTGTTACAGAAACCTCCGAGTTACGCCCTGTATCGCTATACGCTGAACTCAAAGTGAAATTCGAGAAATATTTACTCGAAGAACGCGGGGATACCAAAATATGTTCTACTGCTTTACGTTTTAGTACTGTATATGGGTTTTCGCCGCGTATCCGTTTCGACCTTACCGTCAACGAGTTTACCCGCAACGCCACAATACATGGGGAACAGGAAATCTGGGGAGCTCAGTTCTGGAGGCCATACTGCCATGTTGATGATCTGGCACGTGCTGTAGTATTGGTACTTGAAAGTCCGGAAGAGAAAGTAAGGGCCAACGTGTTCAATGTAGGTACTACCGAGGAAAACTACAACAAAGGGATGCTCATTGAGGAAGTGTGCAAGATTGTACCGAATGTTAAAGTGAACTATGTGGAAATGAATGAAGACCCGCGTGACTACCGGGTAAATTTTGACAAAATCAAAAACGAACTCGGTTATACCATTACCAAAACGGTACCTGATGGCATTAAAGAAATTTACACCCTGCTCAAAACAGGTGTGGTAACCGATTCTTTTGCGCAAAAGTTCAGGAACATATAAATAATTGCCTGACCGACCGGGAAACCCCTTTAAAACCACAATTATGCTTCTTCTTTCTGGCCCTAATATGGGCGGCAATGAGTTAAAATATGTTTCTGAGTGCATCGAAACCGGCTGGGTAAGCAGTGTAGGCAGCTATGTGGACCAGTTTGAAAAAATGAGTGCTGCATTTGCGGGTACGCAATATGCTGTTGCCACAAGCAGCGGTACTACTGCATTACACATTTGTCTGGTGCTGATGGGCATTGAAGCAGGCGAATACGTTATTGCGCCTAATATCACTTTCATCGCCACACTCAATGCCATCAAATATACCGGTGCAAATCCAATATTGATAGACACTCATCCCGGCAGCTGGCAGATGGATCTCGATTTGCTGGAAAACTTTCTTACAGAAGAAACAGAACAACGCGAAGGCGTTTGTTACTATAAAAAAGATGGTCGCCGCATAAGAGTGATCATGCCCGTACATGTGCTGGGTAATATCGGTGATATGGATCGTTTACTGGCACTTGCACAACAGCACAACATTACTGTTATTGAAGACAGTACAGAAGCACTTGGTAGTTATTATAAAGGCAAACACGCCGGCAGTTTCGGGTTGATGGGTACTTTCAGCTATAATGGCAATAAGATCATCACTACTGGCGGTGGGGGTATGATCGTTACCGACAACGAGGCGCTCGCCAAAAAAGCCAAGCACCTTACTACACAGGCCAAAAGCGATTCATTTGAGTATGTGCATGATGAAATAGGGTACAATTACCGGCTGGTGAATGTGGCTGCTGCGATGGGCGTGGCACAAATGGAGCAGTTGTCCGGTTTTATCCGTCGCAAACACGAAATCATCAGATTCTATAAAGATGCCCTCAGCGGCATTGGCGACATCGGTTTCCAGGAAGTAAGCGCCGATGTAACGCCCAACTGGTGGCTGCCAACCATCAGCACGGAAAGGCAAAAAGCAGTACTGAAGTTGCTTAATGAAAACAAAATGCAGAGTCGCCCATTTTGGGTACCGATGAACCAGTTACGGATGTTTTCCAACGACCGTTACGTATCCCTTAACGACCGCTCCAACCATGTTTACCAACATTGCCTGAGCATACCCTGCAGCACTAATATTACTGATGCTGAGCTGGAAGCTGTGGCTAATAAGATAAAAGAAGCGTTTTAACCCTCCTGCAGACCAACGATTACCCATGTACAAATTACTCAAACGCGTTATCGATATCCTGATTGCCACAGTGGCATTGGTTCTGCTGTCTCCCATATTGTTGCCTTGTATGATCATACTGAAGCTTACAGGAGAACATGAGGTTTTTTATTTTCAGCAACGGCTCGGCTATCGCAACAAGCCCTTCTATATCTGGAAATTTGCCACGATGCTGAAAAACAGCCCCAACATTGGCACTGGTGAAATCACATTACGCAATGACCCCCGGGTTACGGGATTTGGGAAATTACTCCGTATTACAAAAATCAATGAACTGCCACAGATTATCAACGTATTTAAAGGCGATATGAGTATTGTGGGGCCCCGGCCATTGATGGCAGTAAGTGTAGCACTTTATCCAACTGAGATACGTGAACGGATATATAATTGCAAACCGGGTATGACAGGGGTTGGATCACTCATTTTTCGTGATGAAGAAAAGATTGTCTCCGAAGCCGCCGACCCCAAGGCCATGTATGCTGCCATTTATCCCTATAAAGGAGCACTGGAGATGTGGTACCAGGAGCATTGTTCCCTGCTCACCGATGTTAAAATCATCTTTTTGACTGCCTGGTCAATCATTTTCCCCAAACACCAGCTTACCCACAAATGGCTGAAAGGATTGCCAGACAGGCAATTTTGAGCCCATTAACGTATCAACCAAGGCACCAATTAAAAATATTGGCGCCCACCATAATGTTTAATATATTTACAAATGTTTTAAACAAAATGAATAACTGGTTGTAATACTTGCATAAAGCATTCATAATGAGTTCCTTTACGATAAAAGACCTTGAAAATTTGTCCGGAATCAAGGCACATACCATCCGGATATGGGAGCAGCGGTATTCGTTCCTGAAACCCGAGCGCACAGATACCAATATCAGGTACTACAGTAACTCGGAGTTAAAAAAAATACTCAATATTGCGCTCCTCAATAAATATGGCTATAAGATATCGCATATTGATAAGATGAGCGAGGCCGATATACGTGAAAAACTGCTCTCACTAAATCAGTTACAAGCCCAGCAGGAAAGAATTGTCAATGAAATGATTCAGTGTATGGTTGATCTGGATGTTGAGCATTTTGAACAGATTCTTGATAATTACATCCTGTCCAGGGGCATAGAGCGTACCATTACACAGATCATCTTTCCATATCTCGAAAAGATTGGTATTTTATGGCTTACCAGCCATATAAATCCTGCGCAGGAACACCTTGTAACCAATATAATCCGTCAGAAACTTATTGTTGGCATTGAAAGCATTGTTTCCTCTCTGCATGTGGATAAAACTGTTCTCTTATTTTTACCTGAAGGTGAATATCATGAATTGGGTCTTCTTTTTATGTGTTATTTACTCAAAAACAGAGGTGTAAACACCATTTATCTCGGGTCAAGCGTTCCATTAGACGATATTGCCTATGTGGTGAATCTCAAAAAACCTGATTATCTTTATTGTCACCTCACCACGGTAGGCCAAAATTTCAATTTTGACCGGTTCATCAGCAATATCACCAAAAAATTCAGCAACTGTCCGATTGTTATTTCGGGGCACCTTACCCATACTTACGAGAAGAAGATTCCCCCGCCGATCACGTTCAAAAAATCGTTCAGCGAGGTTATGGAATTTGTAAGCGGATTGTAATTCCCAATAGCACCATTTTATTAAAAAGAGTCACTTATGGTGGCTCTTTTTAATATCCGAATTGTTCTTTTTCCGTTTTTCGTGCCATTCACTCCCTTTTTTACGCCATTCACTCCGATGAGTCGGAATTAAGACATTGACAATCAATTTGTTTAGTTTTGCGACAAATAAATTAAACAAAATACTGGTTTATTTAAAATATTCTGTTTACATTTGTTGTATCAATATTTAAACATTCTGTTATGTCAACCATCGAATTCAGCCAGATGCTCCTTAACAATACAGATTTCCTGAAACCATTTGCTACCACGCTTACCCGCGATTCAGAAGTAGCTAAGGATCTTTTACAGGAAACCATGTACAGGGCATTGGCAAACCGGGAAAAGTATAATGTTGGTACAAATATTAAAGCATGGCTTTATACAATCATGCGCAATATTTTCATCAACGATTACCGCAGGAAGGCTAAACAGAATACAATCTTCGACTATACACCTAATGATGCGCTGCTCGACAGAAGCCAGTCTCCTGTATACAATGCCGCTGAAGCTAACCTGCAGATTAAAGACATACAGGCAGCAGTACACGCATTACCTGATATATTCAGAAAGCCTTTTAACCTGTATTTTGAGGGGTATAAGTATCATGAAATTGCTGTAGTACTGAAAGAACCATTGGGTACGATTAAGAGCAGGATTCACTTTGCGCGAAAACTTCTCAAAGAACAATTGTCCCGTTTTTAAATCCATATTGAAATCTTAAACGGAATACCGCTTAATAAACGTACTGGTTTATCTTTATCAGGTTGAAAAAAGTAATCGTTATCGGAAGCGGGTTTTCAGGTCTGTCAGCAGCGTCATTTATGGCTCGTGCAGGTTGGGATGTACTCGTATTGGAGAAGCACAGTATTCCGGGTGGGCGTGCTCGCCAGATGAAGGTTGATGGCTTCACATTTGATATGGGCCCAAGCTGGTATTGGATGCCGGATGTATTTGAACGCTATTTTGCAGGTTTTGGTAAAAATGTGGCTGATTATTACACTTTAGAGCGGCTTGATCCTTCCTATCGTATTTACCAGAAGGATAGCATAATGGATATCCCTGCAGATTATGGCCGGTTAAAGGAAATTTTCGAACGGTTAGAACCCGGAAGTGCCTTACGCCTTGATGAGTTTATGAAAGAAGCTGCGTATAAATACAAGGTGGGCATCAATAAACTCGTTTTTAAGCCCGGACTGTCTTACCGTGAATTTCTTGATTGGGATCTCGCGAAAGGCTTATTCAGACTTGATGTTTTTACATCTGTACGCAAACATGTTCACAAGTTCTTTCAACATCCGCAATTACGGCAATTGCTTGAGTTTCCCGTCCTTTTTTTGGGTGCATTACCGCAAGACACCCCTGCATTGTACAGCCTTATGAATTATGCAGATATCAAACTTGGTACCTGGTATCCCAAGGGTGGTATGTACAGTATTGTTGATGCGATGTACCGGCTGGCACTTGATCTCGGCGTCAAATTTCATTTTGATACCAATGTAACTGACATACAGGTTGCTGATCATACGGCTAAAACGGTAACAGCAATCAGGTATGATAATACCCCCCAGGCTGAGAAACTTGTCGTTGAAGCTGATGTAGTTATTGGGAGTGCAGATTATCATTTTATCGAGAAGCAACTGCTTTCACCAGTTTACCAAACTTATACAGATGCGTACTGGGAAAAAAGAGTCATGGCACCTGGTTGTTTGATTTATTACGTTGGTTTGAACAAAAAATTAAAGCATTTAACGCATCATACACTATTTTTTGACGTGCCGTTTGACCAGCATGGAGCCGAAATTTATACTACTCCTGATTGGCCAACTGAGCCTCTTTTTTATGTAAGTGCGCCGTCCGTCAGCGATACAACTGTGGCACCCGAAGGAGGGGAGAATCTTTTTTTCCTGATTCCCGTTGCAGCAGGCCTTACGGATGACTCAGAAGCGTTGCGGGATAAGTATTTTGATATAATTGCCCAACGGTTCGAACAACGGATCGGGCAAACCATACGTGATGCGGTTGTTGTAAAAAAATCATTTGCCAACAGTGATTTTGTATCGGCTTACAACAGCTTTAAGGGCAATGCTTACGGCCTGGCAAATATTTTATGGCAAACGGCGGTGTTAAAACCTTCATGCCGCAGCAAAAAGGTAAAGAATCTTTTTTTTACCGGCCAGCTAACTGTGCCGGGGCCAGGCGTCCCCCCCAGCCTCATCAGCGGGGAAGTGGTTGCCGGTCAGGTACTTAAATATTTTGGTCAAAAAAATAAAACCGAACTTTGATGATGGACTTGTTTCACCAGGTAAGTCAACTATGCAGCAAAATAACGACGGAAAAGTACAGTACGTCTTTCAGCAGTGCCATCAGACTGTTGCACCCCGACCTGCGTGGCCCTGTGTTTAACCTTTATGGCTTTGTTCGCTTTGCCGATGAAATTGTGGACACTTTTCATGGCCATGATAAGGCAGCATTACTCGACGAATTTAAAACAGAGACCTACCGCGCTATAGAACGCCGCATTTGCCTCAACCCTATCCTGCATAGTTTTCAGCTTACTGTTAACAAGTATAATATACCCCTGCACCTCATCGAAGCCTTCTTCAACAGCATGGAGATGGATCTCAGCAAAACAAGTTACAATAGTGAGGGTTATAAAGAATATATTTATGGTAGTGCTGAAGTGGTGGGATTGATGTGCCTGTGTGTGTTTTGTGACGGTAATCAGCAACAATACAAGCAACTTATGGGTGGTGCACGCTCCCTTGGTGCCGCATTTCAGAAAGTAAATTTCCTGCGCGATGTAAAAGCTGATTATCAGTTCCTCAGCAGAACCTACTTTCCCGGTGTGGACTTTATGAATTTCACCAGGTCTGATAAACAACAGATTGAAGCAGATATCGCTTCAGATTTTGAAGAAGCATACAAAAGTATCCTGCAATTACCCGTTAAGGCAAGATTTGGCGTATATGTAGCTTACAAATATTACCTTTCTCTTTTTAAGAAAATTAAGAAAACCAAGCCATCCCATATCCTTGAGCAGCGAATACGCATCCCCAATTTTGGTAAAGTACTCATTCTTGCCAAGGCCGGAATTCGCAGCCAGTTCAACATTTTGTAATTATTTTTTGATCAGCAGTACATTTCCTCATCGCCGGAATTTGTTTCTGCAAAGTATAACACCTTATGACACAGGTAATTCTAGTTAATGAAGCTGACCAGGAGCTGGGGCTGATGGAAAAAATGCAGGCCCATCGGCAGGCCATCCTGCACCGGGCATTCAGTGTATTTATTTTCAATAGTTCAGGAGAAATGTTACTGCAACAGCGAGCCATTTCCAAATACCACAGCGGCGGTTTGTGGACAAATGCGTGCTGTAGTCACCCACTTCCGGGAGAAAGTACATCAATGGCCGCCTGTCGGCGCCTGCAGGAAGAAATGGGGTTCTCCACTCAATTGAACAACGCATTTTCCTTTATATATAAGGCCGCCTTTGATAACGGATTGACCGAGTATGAATTTGACCATGTATTTACTGGTATATATGAAGGCACGATAAACACCGACCCCGCAGAAGTGCAGGATTATTGCTACAAGCCTATGGATGATATCCGGGACAACTTAATCTGTTTTCCTGAAAAATATACAGCGTGGTTTAAAATTGCTTTTCCAAAGCTGGAAGAGTATCTTGCAGGATAAAATAAAGAAAAAGACGTATCCATCGGGATTGCGTCAATATTAGCAATCATGCACCCCAAAAAAGCCATCATTATCGGAAGCGGTGTTGCCGGTCTCGCTGTTGCGATTCGCCTTGCTGTTCAGGGATATGAAGTTAATGTTTACGAGAAAAACAGTTACCCCGGAGGCAAACTCTCTGCATTTGAGCAAAACGGTTACCAGTTCGATGCCGGCCCGTCTCTCTTTACCCAGCCATCGAATATCGAAGAATTATTTACACTCGCCGGAGAGCCAATAGCGTCTTATTTTTCCTGTACACCGGTAGATATTGCCTGCAGGTATTTTTACGAAAATGGAAAGTTAGTTAATGCATATACCAATTTGGAAGCCTTTGCAACTGAAGCAGAAACACAATTGGGGGAAAATCCCGCTCACCTGCGCAGTTATTTGAAAAAAGCAGGGCGGCTATATGAAAATACCGGCACTGTCTTTATTGATCACTCCCTTCATAAACGCGGTACATGGTTGCATCGCAGGATATGGAAGGCCATGGGTGCCGCAAAGTGGAGTTATCTCTTTGGCAGCCTGCACAAACACAACCGGAACAGCTTTACAACACCGGAAGCAATTCAACTCTTCGATCGCTTCGCCACATACAATGGAAGCAATCCCTATAAAGCTCCCGGTATGCTCAGCCTTATCCCTCACCTGGAACATAGCCAGGGTACCTGGTATCCCAAAGGAGGCATGATCAGTATTACCAAAGCACTGTATCAACTTGCCTTAACCAGGGGGGTACACTTTCATTTTAACACTCCCGCAGAGCGGATCATTCACCATGAAGGCAGGGTTAGCGGGGTGGTCGCGAATGGAGAAAACATTATGGCTGATGTTGTGGTCAGTAACGTAGATGCTTATTTTACTTACAGCCGCCTGCTCAACAACCCCTTTAAGGCACGGAAGTTATTGAAACAGGAGCGGAGCAGCAGTGCTATTATTTTTTATTGGGGCATACAACAGCAGTTTTCCCGGCTGCACCTCCACAATATCTTTTTCAGTGCAGACTATAAGAAGGAGTTTGAATGCCTGTTTCAGCATAAAAAATTACATGATGACCCTACGGTATACATCAACATCACTGCTAAAATGGAGAGCGGGCACGCACCGGAAGGCAAGGAAAATTGGTTTGTTATGATTAATGCACCGGCCAATACGGGACAGGATTGGGAAACACTGGTTTCCAACGCACGAAAGAATATCATTGCCAAGCTAACCCGCCTTTTAGCAACAGATATTGAATCCCTTATCGAAACAGAGACGATACTTAATCCTTCCGGCATCGAAGCGTCAACACAAAGTTATATGGGATCACTGTACGGTACAAGCTCCAACGCCAGATTGGCAGCCTTCGCACGACACCCGAATTTCACAGGAGGGATCAAAGGCCTGTATTTCTGTGGTGGAAGTGTTCACCCGGGTGGGGGTATCCCGCTTTGCCTTAAAAGTGCACGTATTGTTGCAAATTTAGTTCAACAGCAAAAATCAGCACACCATCAGCACCGAAAATAACATAGCGGCACCCCACAGGCTTCTTTTACGCAACAAGGATAAACATACCATTGCCACTATCCTTGCCCTGCTTTTTCATGGCTTTGGTGCAATGGGTATCATCTCAGATACATACCGGCAGTTTTTCATCCACTCTACACCGTTCAATCTGCTGCTGATGTTTGTACTCCTGGTCTGGACACAGGATAAGCCCAATCGCTTTTTTGTATGCTTTGTTGCAGTTGCCACTATAGCCGGCCTGATGCTGGAATGGATCGGAGTGAATACCGGTATGCTTTTTGGCCGGTACAGCTATGGTACTGTACTGGGTTACCGCTGGCAGGGAGTACCATTACTTATAGGGGTAAACTGGTTTATAATAATGTATTGCTGCGGCATAGCCGTTCACACTATACTGAACAAGATTGCACAGCGGCTGTCGGCAACCGGCCAGGTACCATCGCCACCACTCCGGCTGCTATCTGTAGCCATTGATGGTGCCACGCTGGCTGTTTTTTTTGATTGGGTAATGGAGCCGTTAGCTGTGAAACTGGGCTTCTGGCAATGGGAAGGAGATGGAACCATTCCTTTTTACAACTATGCCTGCTGGTTCCTTGCAGGAGCTTTCCTCCTGACCTTTTTTCACTTTCTGCCTTTTTCCAAAAACAACAAATTCGCCATACATTTGTTACTTATTCAACTGATGTTTTTTCTGCTGCTGCGAACATTTTATTATTGATGCATGAACGAGTTTTTATTCATATCCATTGTATTGTTTACTTTCTGTTGCATGGAAGGCATCACATGGCTTACCCATCGTTATGTAATGCATGGTTTTTTATGGTATCTGCATGAAGACCATCACCAGAAAGGATCCGGTTTTTTTGAGAAAAATGATGCCTTCTTTCTGATTTTTGCCATCCCCAGCTGGCTTTGCATCATGCTGGGGCTTCAGCATCAGGTATATTGGACCGCAGCCATTGGTTTCGGGGTGGCTATGTATGGATTGGCTTATTTTCTCGTACATGATGTAATTATCCACCAACGGTTTCCATGGTTTACCCGCAGTAACAATCGCTATGTGCGTACCATCCGCTGGGCTCATAAAATGCACCACAAACACCTTGAAAAACAGGAGGGAGAAAGTTTTGGCATGCTGATTGTAGCTTCCCGCTACTGGCAAAAAACCAGGCGGGACAAGCACATTCAGCAAAAGCCCTGATTATTGCTTTTCAGCGAAAACAGTTATCTTAACAACCATTGCCCCAAAAAACATACGATATCATCATACTGGGTGCAGGCTGTGCCGGATTAAGCCTGTTGCTGCGCCTGACTGAGACACCTTTTTTTACAGAAAAAAAAATACTGCTCATTGACCAGGCACCAAAAATACAGAATGACCGTACATGGTGTTTTTGGGAAGCGGGCGCAGGCTTTTTCGAACCTGTAGTCATACGCAACTGGGAGCGGGTTATCTTTCGCAGCAAAGATTTTAATGGAGTGCTCAATATGCAGCCTTACCGTTATAAAATGATTCGGGGTATAGACTTTTACAATCACTGTTACAGACTTATCAGCCAATATTCAAACATCGATATCATATATGATGAGGTCATTGCTACAGATTCAGATAGCATACACCTTAAAACACAATCCATCAACAGACATTCCGGATCGCTTGTTTTCTCATCACTCCGGCAGGAAATACCCCAACAGAAACACAAGCATTATTTGCTGCAGCATTTTAAAGGGTGGCTGATCGAAACCGATCAACCTCATTTTGATCAGTCATGTGCTACATTGATGGATTTTACCATCAGTCAGGAATATGGAACAGGCTTTGTTTATGTTATGCCGTTAACCGACCACAAGGCGCTGATCGAATTTACCCTTTTTACCGAAAGTCTGCTCAAACCTGCCCAATATGAAGCCTCGCTGCGTACGTACATCCACGAGCACCTTAAGATAACAGATTATCGCTTAGTGGAGGAAGAGTTTGGCGTTATTCCCATGACGAATGCCCATTTTCCACGACAAAAAGACGGTATATATTTTATTGGCACCGCAGGAGGGCAGACCAAGGCTTCCACCGGTTATACCTTTCAGTTTATACAAAAACAGACAGCAGCCATTGTAAAAAACCTGCAAAATGGCAGTCCCCCGTTCGCTGGTATACCAGCCGGCAGAAATCGGTTTGCGTTGTATGACAGTACGTTGCTCCATGTATTATCGGCAGGAAAAATACCCGGTGATGAATTATTCGCGAGGCTGTTTAAACGGAATAAGGCATCCCGGTTGTTCAGGTTTCTTGATAATGACAGTTCATTTGCGGAAGAGCTCGGAATTATGTGGTCTGTACCGCAGGGTATTTTCTTAAAGGCAGCTTTTGCTGAGTTGTTATCGAAAAAATAATAATAAAGCTGTTTAGTTCCCGTACTACACCATATGTTTCTGCAATACCGGCGCCCAAAGCAACAGACTTCTGTCTTGAAAAGTTGTTCCTTTCGAAGTTTACAAATACAGGAATATTACTATTCATTCAAAACGCCCAATGTCAAAAAGGCAGTATCCTACTCAAAAAGATAGTGTGCCACCATTTGATGATTGTACACAGGTTCAGCTCTCAAAAACTTATTGTTAAGTAAGTCATAAAGTACCTCAACATAAAAATCATAAATCCTGAAAATCCTGATCAATTTTTCGTTAACATACTTTTCTGTAATCAGTACACCAAATTCTTTGAGTAGAGCTAGCCTTGATTTGAGACTGAACTGGCAGTATTCTCCTTTTGTCAGTTTCATGTTCAAGCTTTAAATATAAAATTACAGCATTATGCATAGGTCTCTCTGGTGGTTACATGATTTTAGTAGGATTCTGGTAAATGAATTACATCTTGTATGCGGAAGAAGATGTATTCATGGCGGCAAGCACTTCAAAGTTAAAACTATCTTTGGTTTGCATATAAGCATAAGTTGAGCGGGATACCGCACCAACCTTTCGCTTTTCAGTACCGGCCGAAAAACCAAGATTCACTTTTTTACAGTTTAGTTGCTTAGCCCGCATGACAATCTGGTATAGAGCCTGCCTGTATGTATTGTATTCTTTATGATAGCTGTAGTCCAATCCAATCACTAATGGTGTATAGGTATCTGCCGTTTTATGACAAAATATAACGCATACCGGCTTTTCGATCCCTGTAAAATCGTAATTATCTTTAACCTTGAGTGTTATTATTTCCCAGTCGGGGTGGGCGGCGATGTTTTCAAAAATTTTTCGTGGCAGCGTAAATGTATTGAGTGCCAGGCTATGATCTTTTACATTAAGGTAAAGGGAATACCAGTAATCAAGCTCCTCTGGCGCAGGGTTTTTCCTGATTTCAGTGATAAACTTACCTTCATGCCTGGCCACATACTTTTTAAAATTCACCCTGGAGTTGGCGGACAAATGCTGAACAAACCCTTCACGGTCATGCCAGGTATGGGTCAATACAATATTGTTATCGGGCATAGAAATCCGGAAATATCCATTATCCACGAAGAAACTGTCTAACGCCTCATCTATTCCGTCAAAATCCCGCAACATGATATTAGCAGCTTTATTCTTTTCCTGCAGTACATAAATTTTTTCAAACAGCAATTGCATGGCGTCCTTCCAAAGAGAGGATTCGCGATTGATGTAAAGATGCTGCCCCTCTGTCAGTAAAGAGCCGGTGCAAATTACTTTCGAGGTAAGGTAATAGGGTTCAGCAATTCTCCTGGCTTCGATCTGGGCTGAAATTGCTCCCGGGGAAAGCATATCGTCTTTCCATAACCCGGTAGTCAGAAAGGTAGCCACGATGGGGTTTCCGGCAGTATCGCTCACAACAATATAATCAAACTGCCAGTTGTCTTCTGGCTTTTCGTTCCCGGTAAAAGAACGTTCAAGCAGATCCATTCCTTCCCAGTCAAAAGTACCATTACCATGAAACAAACTGTTCCACAACTGACGATCTACACCTTGTATACTGGTAGAATGACTTGTTTTCAGGGCGAGGCTTTGCGAAATTACAGCAGCAACTGCTTTATCCAGCGAAAGGTCTTCCGGCAAAGCCATTTTGAAGGCTTTATAAATCTGTGCCATAGTCAACCCCTCTTCAGCAAGTGCCTTTGGGAACTCTTCCGCCATTGTCTGAACCATACGCTCAATCTGGCTGAAAGTGTGTAGCCGGGTAATTGTAAAGCGGATACCTGTATTTTTCATCGGCACCGCGGGAAAAATACCAAGATTAAGGTAATAGCCTGCATTAAGCATCCGCCGGATCATGTTATAACCCATCTTGGGCAAACTTACGCCAATGAAGAATACCGCTGCACCAGTAGTCGAAATAACGGGCAATCCATATTTCTTAAGCATCAACTGGGCAAACCGTATATTTTCCTGCAGATCAGCCTGCATATCATAAATCTCATCAGACAGGTGAATACGCGCTGCGGCAACAGCAGCACCTAACGCGGCTGGCTGCATCGGACCGGAGGTAATCAATGGGCCACCACAGGTACGTACCCTCCGGGCAAGTTCAGCATCAGGGTAAAGCATCACGCCGCCGCCTGAAGCAAAGGCTTTATTCAATGAGGTACCCATCACCATTTTGGGGTGGAACCTGCGATTATTCAGGACATACCCTCTCCCATGTTTTCCATATATACTCATTCCATGCGCATCATCAACATAATAATGCAATTCCGGGTATTTATCCATTAAGGCATAAACTTCATCAACCGGGCTGGCATCTCCAAACATAGAATAGATACCATCAGCCATATACCATATTTTCCGGTGTTTACTACGTAACTGCTTTACACGGCTTTCAAGTAAATCCATACGATTGTGCCGAAGCAATTCAATATATACACCCCTCGCTTTAAGCAACTGTATAGCAACCTGTACCGAATTATGCACCTGATGGTCGACAATTACGGCATCGGTATCATTTACCAAAACGGGTATATTGGCAATATGGCCAAGCGTAGTGGTAGGCATAACGACACAGTATGCCGCAAATAATTGCTGAAGCAGTTCTTCAAGTTCGGCATACTGCCGTACTGAAACATAGGCACGGGATTCTGAAAATTGTGTCCCATAGTTATCAACGGCAAGTTTCGCAGCATTTTTCAACCGGTCGTCAAACTCCAGTCCAAGGTAACTACAGGAGCCAAAATTGATGACTTCTTTACCTTTGAGTAAAATGCTGTTTCCCGATAAACGATCATCTTCAGTATACAGATGCAGAATTCCTTTTTGTACACCATCCGACACAATTTGATCAACCGTTTCAAAGAAATTGTTGGTTTTACTCATGAGATATTTACTATTCCGGTTTTATTCAGCAAACATCTATCTTTGCAACCAGTTATACAACCCATAAAATACTGATTTTTAAACCCCGGAACTAAGTGTTTTTCTTAGGAAAAACGCGTATTTTTATAAAAATAACTTCCCCCGCTTATGAATGATGTATTTGACACCCCATATGTGCGATTGGAAATCAAGGATAATATTTTGTATGGAACATATAAAAAAGGCCTGAAAATCAATCTTGATATTGCGAAAAGTATTGTTGCTACCCGCCTTGAATTTACCCAGGGTAAAGATATGCTTGCCGTTATATACAACCAGGGTGTAATAAGTATGGATAAGGCCGCACGCGACTTTCTGGCATCTGCTGATGGTACGCGCGGGCTCAGGGCTGCCGCAATGATGCTGGATTCCGCCTTTAGTTCTTTTCTGGGAAACTTCTATCTTTCTGTTAATAAACCACCCATGCCTGTTCGTATCTTTACCAATACTGACGCTGCTGTAAAATGGCTCAGGCGGTATGAATCGGTATAAAACGCTTAATCGTGGACGAGAGGTTTAAAAAAATCAATAAACTACTCAGTAATTACTCTCTGGGCAGGTTTGACAAGAAACTAAGATTATCCAGCAGACTGGACGAGGTGGATGCTTTCATTGCCGGCGTAAATATGCTGGGAGAAGAACTGAAAGCTACCACCATCTCACGCGATTATTTCAACAATATCTTCAATTCAGTATCAGACATGGTGTTTGTACTTGATAAAAAAGGATTTGTTAAAAATACGAATAATAGTGTGAAAGAGCAGTTAGGCTATGACCTCGACCTGTTGACTCTACAAAAGATTGATTTCCTCCTCCCATCTTCCGCTTCACCCCTGTTTTCATTCATGGCCAGAGAACTCAGGAAAAGCAGCGGATTTATCCAGAAAGAGGCAGTTTTTGAATCCAGCAAAGGTAATCTTATCCCTGTACTCCTTGCCGCCAACTACTTGTCAGACAGTCAGAAACGCCGGATTGGTTATCTGGTTACGGCAAGAGATATTACCCTGCAAAAAGAAACTGAAAACCTGATTATACGCACCATTACTGATACCCAGGAAAAGGAGCGGCAACGCTTTGCAAAGGACATTCATGATAGTCTGGGACAGCAGATATCCGCTATAAAATTCTATATCGGCACATCCGTAAATATGGTCAGCAGCCAGAAGCAGAAAGAGATCCTGCTTAAATCAAATGACGCACTCGTGAGGGTATTGGCAGATATGAGAAATATCTGCTTCAACCTTATGCCCAAAACACTCGAAACATTCGGGTTGCGGCAAGCCATCAAGGAATTGTGTAACCAGACCAGCCTCGTTGAGCACCTTGAATTTCATATCCGCGACGACAGTCAGTTCCCCAAATTGAATAAATCTCTTGAAATTGCCATTTTCCGTATCGTGCAGGAATTTATCAACAATGCCATCAAACATGGTCAGGCAAGTAACATAGATATTATTTTCCGCCATCAGTTGCATCATGCCTATATTACGCTCAAAGAGAATGGTAAGGGTTTTGATATGAAGAAAACGACCTCCAGAGGAATGGGGCTGACCAATGTACAATCCCGGGTACAATCTTATAATGCAAGCGTAGTGATTTCAAGTGCACCGGGCAAGGGAACCAAATATGAATTAACTTTACCGGTAAACAGCTAAAAGAACACAATATGGTTACAACAGAAGTACCGGCCAAAACAATCCGGCTTTTGATTGCCGATGACCATCAGATGGTGCGTGATGGGATAAGAGTAATGCTGGAATCGCAGGAGGGGCATTATAAATTTATTATAACCGAAGCAGAAAGCGGGGAGGATGCTATACAAAAAATACTGCGGCAAAACTTTGATGTTATCATTGTTGATTATCAAATGCCGGGTCTCAGCGGTGCGGAAACGGTAAAAAGCATCATGCTCTACAAACCTGAAGCAAAGGTACTTGCGCTTTCCAATTATGATGAGTTATCTTATATCTCGAACATGCTCGCTGCCGGTGCTAAAGGGTATGTACTTAAAAATATTGAGCCGACACAACTGATCCATGCTATGCAGACAATCATGGATAATAAAGCCTATTACTCTAACGAAGTAGCTGTAAAACTATTGGATGCTGAACGCAGCAATGTCCGCACAGGAACGCCTGAGAGTTACGGGCTTACGAAACGCGAAATTGAGGTATTCCGCATGATTGCACTGGAGATGACCAACGATGAAATTGCCGAGGCACTGGCCATTGGCAAACGTACCGTTGATACGCATCGCCAGAATCTCCTGAATAAACTCCATGCAAAAAATACAGTCGGGCTTATAAAAGCTGCTTACGAATTCAAACTCATCTGAGTACCCGTCACCTGACGGACTTCAACTCATTCCACCGGGTACTATAGCGCGGACTGCGCATCTCCTGGCGCATTTTCCAGTTTTTAGTAGTGCCCGCGGATGCAAATTTGATTACGTCGTCACGCATACTGAAATTAACATTATCAATCATACCCATCAAACGGCGCATCTGACCCGATGCAGGCGGCTCGAACAGGTTGTATTGCACCGCATCATCCGGCACCAATCCACTGAGTATTACGCCGGCTTTCAGGTATCTTGTCCCTTCTTTATACAGTTGCTCCACCAGCGGCAGCGCATAGGCAATCAATTCCTGTGTGATTGACGTAGCCGCCGGTAAGCTGGTATAAGCTCCTTTCGACCGGGAATGAAACTCGTACTTATCTTCATCATTGACCGTAACCAGAAACACATTAATCACCCTGGCTGCCGAATGTTGTCTGCGCAATTTTTCAGCAGCCCGGGTGGTATAGGTAGCAACAGCCTCTTTCAATTGTTCGAGTGTTTGTACCGGCTTACCAAACATCCGGGTGGTTGCAATCATTTTTTTTGTTTCGAGCGGGTTCTTCATCTCTATCGATGGTATGCCATTCAACTCCCGGAGCAGGCGTAAACCGGTGATGCCGCCAAGATGTTTGCTTACCCAGTCCTCACCCATACTCCGCAATTGCCAGCCATTGTTGATATTGAATAACCGTAGTTTACGGGCGCTTTTTCCACCCACTCCCCAAAGCTCTTCTACGGCTGTCTGTTCCAGGGCCACCTGCTGTTCTGCCACAGTCTGCAGTACCATGACGCCGCCGGTGGCCTCTTTGTTCTTTTTTGCCAGCCGGTTGGCCACCTTGCTCAGCACTTTCGTGGGCGCAATACCCACACTTACAGGAATACCCGTCCATTTTTCTACCTGTTCCTTTACAAAATGCCCATATGCCACCAATGCCGTCTCGTCAATACCATCAAGGCCAAGAAAAGCCTCGTCAACAGAATACACTTCCACCTCAGGCGAAAGCATACGGAGGGTTTCCATTACACGCCAGCTCATATCGCCATACAGGTGATAGTTTGAAGAAAATACGGCCACATCATTCTTTTCGATCAGCTCCCGGCTCTGGTAATACGGCACAGCCATACCCACACCTAATTTTTTAGCCTCATCACTGCGCGAAACGATGCAGCCATCATTATTGCTGAGTACCACCACCGGTTTACCATGAAGAGCCGGGCGAAAAACACGTTCGCAGGCGGCATAAAAACTGTTGCAGTCAACAATTGCTTTCATTTTTACTTTTTTGTGGTGGCGGAAAGCAACAGTACTGCTGGTGCTGCTCCACAGCCTGATCCAACGATACAATAACAGGTTATTTCATTTGCCGGTTAACAACGGCTTTCGTGGTTCCTTTTCAAAGAACCCAGGTACAATTACAGGTAACGGTATTAAAAACGGACCATATTTATAAGTGGCTATGGATGGTATAAATAACCACGCCCCATATACTCACTTCACTGAACTCATTGATCTCAATAGCTGCAAGCCGCGGACTTTCAGGCAACAGCCGCATACGGTTCAGCCGCTGCTCGAGCCGACGGATCAGCATTTCACCGTTCACCACGGCAATCACAATTTTTCCATCCGCCGGCTTGATACTGCGATCCACAATAACAATATCGCCATCATGGATCCCGCCCCCGGCCATACTGTTGCCACTCACACGCATAAAAAAGGTGGCTGGCTTATTCTTAATAAGCTGCTCATTCAGGTCAATACCCCGCTCCATATAGTCATCCGCTGCCGCACCAAATCCCGTGGCATTAGCCGTGGGGATATGCCATTGATTGAATTGCTTGCTTCCGGTATAACCCGCGCTGAAAAATCTTTCAACTTCCATGTCATTTTTTTTGTTTTCCCAAAATATTTAGTAAATTTATGCCAAATAAGTTAGTAAACAACTTTTATCACCACTTTTTTTTCTCCACATGGGCAAATTATTAAACATCCCCGCTTACCACCAGGCACAATTCCTGCTGGTATTACAACCACACGAAGAGCTGCGCAACCGGATTGTGCAGCAAAGACAGGTATTTCAGCAAAAGTATGCGGCATCGCCAACCGGTGGTAAACCTCACCTGACGCTGGTTCAATTTGTTACCTGGCAGATGTCTGAAGAAAGGCTTGTCAACAGGCTGAACCTGCTTGCTATGGGTTTTGCGCCATTCAAAGTCAGCCTGGACGGTTTTGCGGGCTTACCTTCTCATACCATAACCATCAATGTTTCGGCTAAAAACCAGGTACTTCAACTGGTACGTGCGCTCCGGCCGGCACAGCGGCTGATGAAGAGTACCGATAACAGCCCGCACTTCATCACCGACCCCTGCATCCTGCTGGCCCGAAAACTCCAGCCCTGGCAGTATGAAAAAGCATGGCAGGAATATGCCCACAAACATTTTACAGGGAGTTTTATCGCCGATGGGATGCTATTGCTCAAACGTCCGCTCGACAGCAATGCCTGGCAGATCGTACAACGGTTTGATTTTATGAACCTGCCCGTTGACACCAAACAGGGCGCATTATTTATATAAGAGCCCGACAGGTATTTAAGGCGGCAGACAAAGCCCGCAGTACATATGCCCGTTTCAGCCAATTCCATACAACAACATCAACATGACCGACAACACAACACCAGAACGCGAAGAACTCCCTGCCTACCTGCACGGACGTGGTGCACAGATCAACACACCCAACCGGTTTTTAAAAAATAAACTGGTCAGGGAACACATTGAAGGCATTGATGACTGGACAGAAGCCCATCCGGCCACACAGTATATTGAACAGCAGGCCAAATCAATTGTCAATAAAATCGAGAGTCCTGATATTGGCATGTTTTACAGCATGAACCCTTATGCAGGCTGCGAACATGGCTGCATCTACTGCTATGCACGAAATGCACATGAATACCTGGGGTATAGTGCAGGACTCGATTTTGAGCGGAAAATTATCGTAAAGACAAATGCCCCGCAATTACTCCGCAAATTCCTGTCCCATCCCAAATGGGTGTGTATGCCCATCAGTATCAGCGGCAATACCGACTGCTACCAACCAGCCGAACAGCAATACCGGCTTACAAGAGGTCTGCTGGAAGTATGCAATGCGTTTAACCAGCCCGTGGGAATGATCACAAAAAATGCCGGCATGCTCCGCGATAAAGACCTGCTGCAGGAAATGGCCGCAAAAAAACTCATATCCATACTCGTCTCCATTACTTCACTCGATGAAGACCTTCGGCGCGTTATGGAACCCCGTACCACTACTGCCAGGCAGAGGCTAAGGCTGATTAATGAACTCAGCAAATCGGGTGTACGAATGGGTGTTATGCTGGGGCCAATGATACCCGGGCTCAACGAACATGAACTCCAACGCATCATGAAAGCCGCTGCAGACAATGGTGCTTCCTTTACCGCTTACACTTTTATCCGGCTCAACGGAGCAATTAAACTGCTCTTTCACGACTGGCTGTATAAAAATTTTCCCGACCGTGCAGATAAGGTCTGGCACCTGATTGAGCAAAGTCACGATGGCAAGGTAAACGATAGCCGCTGGGGGGTGCGGATGAGGGGCGAAGGACCAATCGCGCAATTGGTAGCACAGCAGTATAAAAAATATGGGGAACGCTATGGTATGAATGCTGAGCGCTGGGGGCTCGATACCTCAAAATTCAGGCGACCGGGCGGACAGGCCAGTTTGTTTGATTAGTAGTCAGCACAATAGCCGGCTGCTCTTTTTTACTCCTTGTGTAATTGATGGTATCCCCGCATCCTGGTGGCAAATCAATTGCCTTATGCGGAAATATATTCTTACAGTACTTATTACTATATGCTGTTTTACCGGTGCAATGACCCAGCGTCTTTTTGACCAGGCTATGGAAATCAAAAGCAGCAATATCACCATCCACGCCAGCGGAATGCTGGTGCAAACAACAGTTGAACTTGAATTGTACAACAGCCGGCCGGAGGAGGCTGAAGGGCGGTTCAGTTTTTCCCTGAATCCCGGGCAAGCCATCACAGGGTTTCAACTTGAGCTGAACGGCCGGTACCGCGATGGCAGCATTGAAGAAAGGTGGAAAGCACAACGCGCATATTCCACCATCGTAGGCAAACGTATCGACCCGGCACTGCTGCAGATGTCGGGTTTAAATCAATACACACTGAATGTGTACCCCGTTCCCGCATACGACAGCCGTAAAGTAAAAATCACTATCACTGAGGTTATACGCTTCACAGACAACCGGTATGTGTACACACTGGGGATGCTGCAAAACAATAAGGCAGGGCAACTCAGTATTGCCGTGTACAACAGTCTGTCCGATGCCACAGCCAAAACAGCGCAGGGATTACTGGATCAGCAGGTATTTACCGGTACCCCGGGTCAGCAGCAACTGCAAACAAATACTGAACAAAAGTTCATCAGCCAGCCAATCAGTTTCTCACTATCTGTTTCCGAAAACGATGGAAATGTTTACCTCCACCCGCAAACCGGAGCTTTTTTTTGCAAAATCCCGGCTCCTGCCAAAAAAGATATTTCCATCTCCATGGAGCGCTTGCGGATATACTGGGATTGCTCATACTCCATGGATAAAAATGACCATAAAGAATATATCCGTTTGCTCGAAGGGTTACTTAAGCAATATGCCATCAGGCAACTCACCATTATCCCCTTCAATCACCAACCATTAGCCGGCCGGGTTTTCAATGATGCTGCGATCACAGATGGGCAATGGCAGCACTTCATATCAGCACTCCCGCAATATGGTGCTACACAGATCGGTACACTGAATTTTGACACCCATGATGATTATATACTCATCTTCAGCGACCAGGGCAACAGTTGGGGACAAAAATCTGTAGAAAACCAACGGGTGCCCGCAGCACTCGTCACCAATCCGGATATGAACGACAGCTACTATCAGTATGCAGGTTACAACTATACTTACCACTGGCGCAATTATTACTATACCGTTAACCCTGCCAATGCTCAAGGCATCAACCAATTCTCCCTCGGCTATGATTTCTCCATATTGATCGCTCAAATGAAACAGGTGATGACCCAACAGGAGATTACCTGTATTGGTGCGGAAGACGATCGCGGCAATGCCATTGATATCCGGCAGTACTATACGCCTTATGTCCGCAGTTCCATATCCGGTCAGGTAGCGCCAAACACAAAGTTTATCCTGCTGAAATACGGATACGGCAACCGGGTATTATTCACCAGCAAGCAGTTCATATCAAAACGCCTTGATCCCGGGCAGTTTGAACGGGTAAAAGCATTGACAACATTTGAAGAAATCATTCAGGGCAATCACTACTGGTACACCACACTCGGCTTCGGTATTGATCATAAAATAGTTACCTGGCAAACGGCTTATATCGTGCTGGAACGGGTGGAAGACTATGTTAAGTACAACATCACACCACCCGCCGACCTGATGGATGCATGTATCGAAAAAGGATATGTAAAAGCCGATTACCACCAACGGTATGATATGCTGCGGGAAACAGATAAAAAAGAAAGGTTAAAGATGGTTGCCGAAGCCTACAATAAACGCCTGCTATGGACGGGGCAGAAAGACAACCTGATTCAACCGGAAGCAGTACCCATGAGTTATGCCGTCATTGAGCAGGAAAAACAACAGCAACAAACGGCAGCAACAACAGGGGTGGCATTGTACGGCAGCCGTGCTGCGGGTGCCAATCTGGAAGAAGTTGTGGTAACGGGATATGCATCCATGAAAAGACGGCAACTCAGTGCATCAGCAGTATCAACCATCTCCGGCAATGAATTAATGGGTTACACCAATATTGCATCAGCGCTGCAGGGAAGAGTAGCCGGCGTGGTTGTGCAAACATTCAACCAGCCAGGTATGGCAAGCAGCATAAGGATAAGGGGAGCCGCATCAGTAACGGGTAATAACAACCCGGCCCTGGTACTCGATGGTATGGTGGTGGATTTCGGATTGATTGATCAACTATTGCCCGGCGATGTGGAGTATATTGATGTACTGCGTTCGGTTCCGGCCAGTGCACTATACGGAAGTGCAGCTGCAAACGGCGCCATCGTGATCACCACTAAAAAAGGGCGCCCCGGTTATGGTTACGACTACAACCAGAAAGTCCGCCTGAAGGATCTGGAAGATGTTGGGTATATGACAGAAATGAACAATACTGATCCTGCGGGAAAGCCTGCTTTATACAGGGAACTCGAACAGCAGCATAAAAAGAACGCGGCCTTTTATCTCGATATGGCCATTCACTTTCACCAGTCGGGGTTAGACCTGTATATCGACGACATGATGCATAAAGTAGCAGCGCTTTATCCCCACACCCCGGCAGCACAGATGTCTGTTGCCTTTGTATACGAATACATAAAAAAATACACTGCTGCTTCGTATATATACAAGAGCCTGCTTGCTGATCATCCCGGCCAGACTGGCCTGTACCGGAGTCTGGGGTGGTCACTCTACCAGGAGGGGTTGTATGATAGTGCTGTACACATATTGTACAAAGGCATATTGTCGGAAAATGATCCTTCCAATCCCGATGCCATCAAAACAAAAGAAACCATGCTGGCAGATATGAATATGATGATCGCATTGCACCGGGACAAACTCAGCCTCAGCGATATCCCCTCCCCGCTGATAAAACCGGTATCTGCCGACCTGCGTGTCATCCTTGAATCTTCCGCAACAGGATTCAACCGGCTGTTTGTGCGTGAGCCGGGGGGACATATTACCGATCAGTTGCACCCGCAGGCAGAAAACAGGGGCAGATTATTGATGACGGATTACTCACCCCTCGCAGAATACCAGGTATGCAATGCAAGGAAGGGGCGTTACAGCATCAGTCTGCGGTACTACGACTATGGGTACTACAAACAGTTGGCCGCCCTGGTAAAGATCACCCGCATCAGAAATTTTGGCAAACCCGATCAGTCAATAGAAACCGATATTGTCTCCTTAGACAACCAGTTTGGTGAGATTGAGATTGATGATACCCGGATCAGGAAATAACACCTGTTTTTCCCGTTGTGTAAAAGCAGTTGCTCATCCGGCGCTACCCGCCGGTCAAGGCGCCGGGCAAGCATAAAGCCTCCCGAGATGTTGTATGCCACCATTCGTATTCACCGGGTATTTTAACCCAAAGCGGCTGCCTCCACATATCTGAGACAGCCGCTTTGGGTTAATGGTACAACAAAAGCTTTCCGTTAGTCTTTATACAAAAGCGGGATTATTGTTTCATAAAAAACCGCGTAACCGTATTTACCCCTTCCTGCTTAATACTGATGTAATATCCCCCGGGTAAAAGCATCCTTACGGGTATATTATTTACCAGATCAGCAGATTTTAACAACCCGGTCAGCACCTGCCGCCCACCCGCATCAACGATGGTATAAGCGGCGCTACTCCTGGCAATACCAGTATTCCTGAGGCGAACCTGCAGTACATCTACAACGGGGTTGGGGAAAATACTGACCGTTGAGACCATATCTTCACCCGCAGACCTGTCGTCGTTATCGCGATTACAACGGTTAAAAAAACGTACCACATCGTCTGCCCGCAAAAAACCAAAGCCGGTTGCCCGGTCGTAGCCATAATCAAAACGGGGTGTTGCCGGATCATCCATATCATTGGTACTGAACAGCATTACCCATTTCAATAAATTGGGGTGAATGGGCCCCCGGCATTTAGCTGCTTCCATAGCCAATGCGCCTACTGCGGCTGCTACCGGTGCCGCCGCACTCGTACCCGCAAAGTTGGGGAAACCATCGCCGTCAAAATCGAAGCCGAAAAAAGAAGTGTTGGCACCATCCGCAGCAACCACATCCGGTTTCAGGCGAAGTTCATAATCCGGGCGGCCATCAGGGGTAAAAAATATCGGTGTATTACCCCTGGAAGAATAACGTTGTACAGAATCTCGTACGGCGCCGAATGCCTGCGTTTTACGGTAATATGCTGCGCCAACACTGATGGCATCGGCGCTATTGCTGTGTCCCACTACAGTACCCGCATTGATACCGGGTACCGTTTCTCCCGGCAAAAACTTAGCCCCGCCGTTCATGTCTACGATCTTGATGTACCGCGGCGCCGTACTCCCCCCTTTGCGGATAACGTACAACTTCATGGTAACCGGGTGAGCCTCATTATTAAAAATACCGACAAAACTGTAAGGGGAACCCCCGGTATTGTCTGCGTCATCAATAAAACTGGTTGTGCCATTATCATCGGTTATGGCAACCAATAAATCAAGATCCGTTTTGGCACCACCACGGTTACCCGCATAATAAGGTTCATCCCACTGTAATACCATACCCGTTACAAAAAATGCCGGGAGGGTAAATTGCAATGCAATCACCGGTGCCTGGTTGCTTCCCGAAAAATTGTGAAAGGCAACCGGCGCACCATTAAGGGTGCCATTGACGGGTTTAAACCTTCGCTCATACCCGATTGAACCAGAGTTGCCACATGCGGTAAAATAACTTACCCCCCTTTTCTTAACCCTTGTAATGGCGCGGTTCACGATCCCGTCCTGGAAAAAGGGCTCATCAAAATAAATCACATCGTCAACAATAATCTTACAGCCTGCATCGGCCAAAGCCAGGATGCCTGCTGCAAAGTCTACCTGGTCAATATAACCCGTATAATAATACAACTCCGATCCTGGCGCTACATCGTGTACTATTTCCGCCAGCGCACGTCCTTCATCCAGCGCAAAAGGACTCCGGTAGTCCTTCATCACCACAACCGGTTTTACAAACCCCTCCGGGTTACCGGAACCAGGCAACTCCCCATCGCGTACCCCCTGCTCAGCCATACCATCATTATTATAGCTGTCGGAGATCAGGCCAATCTTCACCCCGGCGCCATTAACGCCGTAAAACTGCCGGGCAATGTCTGCACGGGCTGCCTTATCGGCCTGCGAAAGTGCGTTACCGCTCCTGCGCATGGCGCGGGTAGCAGGATAAACATAGCTGACCGGCGCTATTTTATCAAGCACGCCCAACTGCCCGATTCCAATATAACCCCCGATCATGTTTTCAAAAACAGATACCGCTGAAAAACCATTTTTACCCAGCGTTGTTTCAAGGGCTTTCATATCTGTACCCGATTCGGCTTCAATAATTACCCGTACCTCGTTTTCCCGGATATTGAGTGTGGTAAAAGTTGCCGAGTCCGCCGTCGTCCGCCATTGCTTATTCCGTTCAGTCGTTTCCTGCAACTGCCAGAGTTTGTGCGCAATTTTTGAACCGGTATGACTGTTTACTGAAAACGCAGGGTCATGACCCCGTGCGGTGGTAACAGAAAGATTGTGTTGTGCTTTTGCCACACCGGTCATACCGATCCAGCAAAGCATGAGTGATACTTTTGTGAAATGTGAAATGTGCTGCATGTTTGTTCATTTTTGTGTTGAAAAAATAGGTTTGCTGTTAGCGCTGCAGGTTACTACAGTTAGCAGAGTGGAGTGTATTAAGGCGTGTTTGCGTTGTCAAATATCGGAAATTTTAATGGGAAGCTCAATTGTTTCTGCAATACCTGAATATGCCTTTCAGGGAGCCACTAAAAAATTCCCTGCTTTTCCCGTACTTTACAGTTTTAAATCAATATGCAGACAATTACCGAAAAAATACTCCGCCTGTTTGCCGGTTTCAGTACCGATACTGTAAATGCGATCGATAAACTGCCGCAGTCGGGGAGCGAAAGGCATTATTACCGGCTCCACACCGGCAGCGGGTCGTATATTGCCACCTATGGCGACAATGCCAAAGAAAACGACACGTTTATCTATTTCTCCAGACATTTTGCCGGCAAGGGGTTGAATGTACCAGTCATCCATGCTGCTGATACAGAAGCGGGTATCTATATCCAGGAAGACTTTGGCGACTTTTCCCTGCTCAGCCGCCTCGAAAGCGAGGGCTTTACCCCCGCCGTATACGGCCTCTTTAAACAAAGCCTGCAGCAACTCGCAAGGCTGCAGATCACGGGCGATGAAGGCCTGGACTACAGCAAATGCCTCACCAGCACAGAGTTTGGTAAACAGGCCATCATGGCCGATCTGCTTTACTTCAAGTACTACTTTCTCGATGCCCTGCGCAGGCCTTACGACAAACAAAAACTGATTGATGACTTTGAGGCCCTGAGTACCTATCTGGCACACACGGAGTATAAATATTTTATGTTCCGCGACTTCCAGAGCCGGAACATCATGGTCAGGCCGGAAGGATCCATACACTTTATCGATTACCAGGGCGGTATGAAAGGGGCTCCGCAGTACGATGCAGCATCTCTGCTCTGGCAGGCTAAGGCCAATCTGCCCGATACATGGAAACAACAGTTGCTCGAAGATTATATGGATGCTTTTGAACAGATCATCGGGCAACCGGTAGACAGGGCGGTCTTCCGCAGCCAGTATAATGGTTATGTACTCATCCGCTTACTACAGGTACTGGGTGCTTACGGTTTTCGTGGCCTCTTTGAACGTAAAGCACATTTTCTCACCAGTATCCCCCTCGCACTCAGCAACCTGCAATGGTTCAGCAACAACCAGAGCATAGGTATTGTATTACCGGCATTCAAAAAGGTGATCGACCTCTGCGTGAGTGAAGAAGTGATACAATCCTTTACCCCCATACGGGCCACACCCGATACACCGCTGGTGGTAAAAGTGAGTAGCTTTTCTTACAAAAAAAACGGCTATCCGGCAGACGAAACCGATAATGGCGGGGGCTTTGTATTCGATTGCCGGGGCATACTCAACCCGGGGCGCTTCGACGAATACAAACAACTGACAGGCAGGGATAAGCCCGTAAAAGATTTTCTTGAGCAGCGTACCCGGATGCCTGAATTCCTCAATAACATTTATAATACCGTGGATATTACTGTGGAAGATTACATAAAGCGTGGCTTTAAAAGCCTGATGATCAATTTTGGCTGTACCGGCGGACAACACCGCAGTGTATATGCTGCGGATGCGGTGGTACGCCATTTAAGGAATAAGTACAACGTGAAAATGACACTGGAGCATATTGCACAGGACATTTACGAAACAAAATACCTGAATACAACCGGATAATGACCAACCAACCAACCATCAAGGCCATGATTTTTGCCGCCGGATTGGGTACCCGGTTCAAGCCCTGGACGGAACACCACCCCAAAGCACTCGCAATGGTAAACGGTAAAAGCCTGCTGCAACGCAATATCGAATACCTGCAACAACAGGGCATAACAGATGTAGTGGTAAATGTACACCACTTTGCACTGCAGATCGTTGACGCTGTAACGCAAAACTTTGGCTGGGGAAGCCGGGTTACCATCAGCGATGAAACGGAAGCTGTACTGGAAACCGGAGGCGGGCTGGTAAAGGCGAGGCCATTGCTGGAGGGCAACCAGCCATTCGTTACCATAAACGCAGATATCCTGACCGACCTGGATATACAGCAACTGCTGACCTTTCACCGGGAGCAGCAAAACCTGATTTCCTTTGCCATTTCCCAAAGAAAAACAACACGCTATTTCTTATTTGATGCCGGCAACCGGCTTTGTGGCTGGAGAAATACCCAAACGGGTGAGGAAAAAATCGTTGTCCCGGCAACCGCTTTACAGCCGATGGCTTACAGTTGTGTGGTGGTTTTTGAACCCGCTGTATTTCCGCTGATCCGGCAAACTGGTAAATTCTCGCTTACCGATATGTACCTCGATCTTGCATCCGGTCATAAAATTATGGGATACGAACACCAGCACAACCGCTGGATCGATGTGGGAAAAACCGAGAGCGTGGCCAGAGCCGAAGCGATGTTCCCCTGATGCCGCCTAATTTTTATCAAACAATTCTTTTTTATCCACCACCCTTACTTTTGATTTTTCAGAAAGTGTACGGCTCACCACTTCATAAGGACCGGTGATCACTTCATCGCCTTCTTTCAACCCTTTGGTCACTTCAATATTATTGATGTCCTGGATATCCGTTTCTACATGTACTTTTTTGATGCTGCCATCCTTTTGTAATACAAAGGCCACCACATCAATATCATTATCATCAACTGCAGGTGTATTGGTCATGCTGTTCTCATCTTTTTTACGCTCAGTACCGGTACTGTCGCCCGATAACCTTGTGGTGACGGCATTAATGGGTACACTGATGACATTGGTATGCGTTTTTGTCTGGATATCAGCACTCGCACTCATCCCGGGTCTGAACGGAAAACGTCCCTTACCCATCAGGTCCATATAGCTTTCGGGCAGTATGCGGATATATACTTTATAGTTTGTTACATCATTACTGGTATTGGCGAGGCTGTTTTGTGTTGAAGCACCGTTATTACTGCTGCTGATTTGGGTAACGATACCCCTGAATTTACGGGCACTGTAAGCATCAACTTCCACACTGGCGCTATCGCCGAGTTTCACCTTGGGTATATCGTTTTCACTTACATCCACGCGCAATTCAATTTGCTGCATATCGGCTACACGCAGCATTTCTGTACCCGCCATCATGCTGTTGCCCACCACTTTCTCTCCTTCCTTTACATTGAGCAGGCTTACCACACCATCCATCGGTGCAATAACAGCCGTACGGCCGAGATCCTTGCTGGTTTTCTGGAGGTTAGCCTTTGCACTTTGTACGGAGGCCTGTGCGCTTTGTACGGAAGCCTGTGTGCCGCGTATGCCCTGTACCGCCGCGTTATAATTCGCGGTACTGGCTTTCAGTGCTGCATCGGCCACATTAAACTCACTCTGGCTGATGACCTTTTCTTCAAACAGTTTTTTTTGCATATCGAAGGTGCGCTGAGCCTGTTCCACATTAGACTTCAGCGCGGCGAGCGCGGCCTGTGAGTTGGCCACCTGTGCTTGTGAACTGGCTACCTGCGCCTGGCTTTGCGATACGCCCGCAGCAGCCTGGTCGCGCTGGATACTGTAGATGTCCGCATAAATGCGCGCCAGCACCTGTCCTTTTTTTACACTGTCGCCTTCCTTTACGGTCAACTGGGTAATTTCCCCACTGATGTCGGGACTCACTTTTACTTCCACTTCCGGGTAAACCTTACCATTGGCACTCACAATTTCGGTAATGGTACGCCGCTGTACTTTTTCTGTACTTACTTTTATCCCGCTCTTTTTCCCGAATGCACCGGTCTTCGCTAAAACCACCAGTACTACTACCAGAAGGGCAACTCCGGTTAAAATCCATTTCAACGATTTGCTCATAGCTATACTTTTTGTACCGGGCATCATTACATATCCCGGCGTCAGTTTCCTGATTACAATTTCAAACCTTGTCCTTTATAAAACTCCAGCACCTTCATTTTAAATACATAGTCGTACTGGTTGAGGATGTGCTGCAGTTTTTCACGGAACAGGTTGTTCTGGTTGGTGATCAATTCAAAGGTACCCAGCATACCCACCGCATAACGTTTCTGTGCAAACGAAAAACTTTTTTCTGCCGTACTCACACTCTTGGCAGAGGCATTGAATTTCTGCAATGCCGTCATTGCGGCATTATAGGCCTGGTAGATATCATTCTTCAGCTTCTGGTTATCCTGTTCTTTAACGATCTCCCAGTTTTTGAGGTTCAGTTTGCTGCGCGCATACCCCGTACGTAATGCCCCGCCGTTAAAGATGGGAACACTGAGGTTGACGCCGATGTTCTGGCCAAAGTTATTGTTGAGCTGCCTGAAAAAGGGGGCGGGTGTAATATAGCCCTCTACCTTACCCGTAGAGGTAAATACGGGGCGCAATACAGGCAGAATGGTACCGCCGTTATTAACAAAGGCTCCGGTTTGTTCCTGACCCGCGGCCTGTACCCCATAATAAGGTGTGCGGAAATAAATATAATTGCTCGACAGGCTGCCGAATGCGCCGATGGTTGGGCGCATGGCTGCCCAGGCTACCCGGCTGGTTTTTGCCGCAGCCCTGGATTTCAGGTCGTTTACCCGCTGCTGTGGCAGGTTCTGCAGGGCAAGGGTATACACTACGTCAGGCTGCAGCGAGGCAATATCTTCCACAAATATTTTATCTACGGGCGGGGTATCAATGTCAAAGGGTGCGGCAGCATCGAGGTTCATGGTAGACTTGAGGGACAATATACTTTGCTGTGTGGCGCCCCGGGCGGTAATGAGGTTGGCGGTATCCCTTGCTGCCTGCGCTTCCAGTTCTGCGGCATTCAGCTCGGGTAAACTGCCGGCGTTGACTAATTTTCTTGTCTTCTCTAATTGTACCAAAGTCTGCTGCAACTGTACATCCACAATTTTCTCCTGCTCTTTGCTGAGCAGTATCTGCAGGTACAGGTTGGCCACAATCAGGGCGATGTCGTTTTTTTGTTTATCTACCGTAGCCCTCGCAGCCAGCAGTTCCAGTTCATCGGCAGCAATCTGGTTTTTGCGGCTGTACCAGTTGAAAATGCTCACGTTGGTTTGCAGGTTGAGCCCGGTACTCACAAAGCGCTGGTTAGACAATACACCCGTAGTCGGGTTTTCACGCAAACCAAAACTCATGCCGTAGTTGTTGCTGAAACTGACATTGGGGTACTGCCCCAATTTATCTTGTTTGACCTGGAGAGCTGCATAATTGGTTTGCAGGTCTGCCAGCTTGATACTGATATTATTATCCATGGCATACTGCACACACTTCAGAAGCCCCCATTTTTCCTGGGCGCTGACTGTACCTGCATACAGGGCTGCTATGATGATCAGAAGTGTTTTTGTTTTCATACGACAAATGTAACAGATACAACTGTAATGCCCTAAAAACTAAAGGATAAACGGCAGAGATTATCCATGCATCCCGTCCAGGGCCTGTTTAAGGTCGCTGATCAGGTAATCCGGCTCTTCCTGACCCACATACAGGCGGATCATCCGGTGTTCGCGGTTGGCGGGGTTAAACTGACCCGCAGGCATACCTGCACATTTGGGCACAATCAGCGATTCGTGCCCGCCCCAGCTTACGGCCATGCTGATGTGCCGGAGTCCTTCGCAGAAACGCTGGATGGCGTTGAGCGATGTGGTGCTGAGAACGATGGTGAGCAGCCCGCAGGCACCGCTCATCTGCTGCCGGGCCAGTTCGTATTGCGGAAAATCCGGATCAAAAGGAAAGATTACTTCGGCCACTTCGGGGCATTGCTTAAGAAAAGCGACCAGTTTTGTAGTGGTGGCAGAAATATGACTGAGCCGCATGGGCAGGGTGCGCAGACCGCGGATGAGCAGCCAGGCATTAAAGGGTTGTATGCCGCTGCCGGTATTAAGGTACTCGCTGTTGAAGATTTTTGCCATCCGCTCACGGCTGCCGCTGAGTACACCCGCCACCACATCGCTATGGCCGCTGATGTATTTGGTAGCCGATTGCAGTACCAGATCGATACCCAGCAGAACCGGTTGCTGGTACAGGGGGGTACAATAGCTGTTGTCGCAGATGGTAACGATACCCGCCGCTTTGGCCAGCGCCGCAACGGCCCGCAGGTCCTGCAGTGCATAATCCCAACTGTTGGGACTTTCGAGGTAGATCACCTTTGTATTGGGCAGGATGGCGCGTTCAAATTGTTCAATATCCCTTCCGTCAATATAGGTGGTGGTCACCTTAAAACGGGGCAGGATATGGTTGAACATCCGTTGTGCCCAGGTATAGGGCTTATCCACCGATACGATATGGTCGCCCGACTGCACATTGGCCAGTACGGCAGCAAATATGGCTGCGGCACCACTGTTGAATACCAGGGCATCTTCTGCCCCATCCAGCGCTGCCAGTTTTTTCCGTAATATTTCTACGGTAGGATTCAGCCCCCGGCTGTAGAGATAGGTGGAATACTCATCGGCAAATGCCTGGCGCAGGTCGTCCATTTTCCGGAAGGCAAAATTGCTCGTTTGTATGATGGGTGGGGCAATGGCATTAAAATATTGCTCCCGGTCTTCCCCCAATTCGTTGATGATGTATGAGATATCCATGTTGGTTATTGTTGTGCCCGGAACCGGCGGATGACAAAAAACAAACCCAGCGACACCAGCAACACCCCTGTTCCCTTGAGTGCTGCATAGTGGTTGTCTTCATAATCCATCGCGATGGCGATACCCACAAAAACATAGGCCAGTATAAAGATGATGGGTTGAAGCGGGTACAACCGCATTTTGTAAATGCCGGTATTGTCGAGGTGCCTGGTTCGCGGGCGCAGCACAAAAATGGTGGCTGCGGAGAGTACCATACCGAAGCAATCCAGGAAAATGGTAAAGCTGAGTATTTTATCAAAGGTTTCTGCCCAGAAAATAACCACTACACAAATACCCGCAAAAACGCTCAGTGAGGTAAACAGTACATCGCGGCCTGCGGTTCTTTTGGCAAAAACGCGCGGCAGGATACCATCTTCGCTCATGGCCTGCATCACCCTCGGGTTGCTCATGAGCAGCACATTAACATAGGCCAGTACCGACAGGAACAGGAGTACCGACAATACCTTACCCGCCGCGCTGCCCAGCACATTGGTGGCCATCAGGGCTGCAATACCGGTTGCTGTTTTCAGGTTTTCAAAACCGATAACCTTGTAGTATGCATAGTTGATGAGCAGGTAAAGTGTGATGATGATGGCAATACCGAGAAAGATGCCCCGGGGGATATTTTTACCCGGGTTGCGTACCTCCCCGCCAAAATTGATGGTTTGCTGGTACCCCCCGCAGGTAAAGGATACCGCCACCAGCCCTATACCAAATGCCTTGAGGTATTCCATCAGGGTGGGGTTGATGGTATGCAGGGCATTTGCCGTTTCCGGGGGTGCAGGGGCAAAGAAAAGCGGGGCAATCAGCAACAGGATCAGCGATATCTTGATGATGGCCAGGATGGTTTGCGTGCGTGCACTCATTTTGAGCCCCAGCAGGTTTACCCCGTAAAAGATGACTATGGATGCAATGGCGATGATGACGCGTACCGTGGCCGTATCCAGGCGCCCCGGCCATAAAAAACTCACCATATATTCGGCACCAATCAGGGCTACCCCGGCCAGTGAAGCCGCATTGGAAATGAGGATGATGCAGTTCACGGCAAAGGCCACGGAAGGATGGTAGGCGTAGGAAAACACTTTGTAATAGGCGCCGGTAACGGGGAAGCGGCTGCCGATTTCCGCATAGGTAAGGGCGCCGCAAAGCGCTACCAGCCCCCCGGCAATCCAGCAGGCAAAGAAAAGAAACCCGTCGGGGGCAGCTTTTGCCACGTTCACAGGCGTTTTAAATATACCCATACCAATTACGAGGGTAACCACAATCATGGTAAAGTCGAAGAGGCCAAGCCTGGCTTTTGTTTGCATAGCGAAAAGATACAAAATATGTGGTACTCTGGTAGCAGGATAAAAAGTTGCAGGCAGCAGGAGGGG
>JAAFIK010000014.1 GCA_013298665.1 Chitinophagales bacterium | reverse complement strand
TTTTAACAAATGGTGTATATTTGTTCCGGTCATTGTATGCCTCTTTAAAAACTGTATACCTGACATAATACGCTGATGAGGTTATTTAAGCAAAAAGAAGCCCAAACCATTGAGGTAAAAGGATACCAGCTACTATACCCTGTTTGTTCAAATCAATTATTTTGGTCGGGAAAAGCACAATTGAACAGCGTTGTTTCCACATTTTTGGGATCAGACCGGGTCAACCGCTCTGCCACCTGCGTTATTTATGCTGCGTGTACACATATCTCATGGCTTTCAGGCAAAAAATATTAAAGTATGCAACCTGCCAACAAATTGTCCCTCCCCGCAAGTACAGATACCGGCAGTACCGGTATCTGCCATTTAAAAAGATTATGGGCCAAGGTAATGACTGGTACAAACATAAGCGAACAGTACCGCCACGAACGGGAGCTCGATATTGCCCTGCTCAACTTTCTGGGGCTGGGGCTCCTGCCCGCCTACCAGTACCTGCACGAACAGCAGCCGGATTTTGAAACCTTTGAGCAATGGGTAACCAGTCAGGGGGGGCGCCAGGTTACTGCCCAAACGATACAACAATGCAACGCTTTACTGCACAACACGGCAAGTTCGCAGCCACCGGTTGCAGCAGACGTGCTTACGCCGGAAGATATTGCCTTTTGGGAAGAGCATGGGTACGTGGTCATTAAAAACGCTGTTGCAGAAGAAGATTGTGCTGCCAGCCGGGAAGCCATCTGGCACTACCTGCAAATGGACGCACAGGATCCTGTTTCCTGGTACAAAAAGGATCATCCGGCACAGGGCATCATGGTACCGCTGTACAGGCATCCGGCAATCGATAAAAACCGTAATTCGGCAACGATAAGAAGGGCTTTTGAACAACTCTGGCAGCGGACGGATTTAATCGTTACCACGGATAAGTGTGGTTTTAATCCCCCGGAAACAGACAGCTACCGGTACATGGGTATCGGCTTGCATTGGGATGTAAGCCTGGCCACACCCATCCCGTTCGGCACACAGGGCATTTTATACCTCACCGATACTGCAGCCAACCAGGGCGCGCTCGCTTTAGTGCCGGGCTTTCACCACCACCTCGAAAACTGGCTGCATACCCTGCCCCCAAATACCAACCCGCGCAAAATCGATTTTTCAGGCTTCCTCCCCATACCGGTTGCTGCCGGAGCGGGCGATTTTATCATCTGGAACCATAAACTGCCGCACAGCAGCAGTCCCAACAGGGCCGGTTTACCCAGGCTGGTACAATACATCAATTGGTATCCTCCGCTGGAGGAAATGCAGGAGAAGTGGGTATAAGCCGCAGGTGTAAGTATGAATGACAATACCATGTTCTGCATCCGGCAGCTAATGATTATCTTGCCAGGTGTCACGACAACAAAACCGGCACAGGTTTGTGGCATACCCAACACCCATTAACTTCGGCCTGAACTTTTATACGCCATCATATGAATGATAAAGAAGTAAAAATCACTGCCCTGTTCTGTTGCATATTATTATTGTTGTTACTCAGTATTCTCTGGCTTACCAATTATTCCCGCCTGGATATTCCTGAATTTTTTCCCGGAATCGCCATCGGCACCTATACCCTGCTGATGGCGATTGTACTTATTGTTACAGACCTGGTATTTCAAAAGGTTTTATTACGGATCAACCAAAGTACATCAGTACTCAAGCTTATGCTGCTGTCTACAGCAGTAATATTTATCGCCACGCTGGCTTACCAGATCATCAGGCAACAACTGATTTTGCAACGTCCCTTTTCGGTAGCAGCAATATGGTCATTTTTATTAACCCCATTGGTCTTTATACTGATTTCTTTATCAACGGCGTTATCTTTAAAAAAAGCCAGCCCTTTGTACAGAGTAATACCCTTCGCTATCCTTATTGCCCTGCTGTATTGGCGTAAGGGGCAGACATTTTCTTTTGACTGGTAATACTCCCCGGTACAATATTTTTCTGGTATCGGGTGCAACGGCTACATTTAGTAAAAAAATGTTGCCGGGCATGGATCAGCCCTGCCCGCATCCACTAAAACTTTTTAATCAGGTATACCCCACTACACAAGAGCACTACGCCCAAAGCCCGCTGCCAGTTAAGGGTATGCACAACAGCGCCCAGCAACCCAAACTGGTCGATCACGATTGCCGCCAGTATCTGCCCCATCAGTACCAGTACAGTTACATTACCAATACCAAGTTTGGGTGCCAAAAGCACAATCAGCAGGATATAGATACCCCCCAATATGCCGCCCAGATAACTCCATTTTGGTGCAGCCGCAAACTGTGCCGCACCAGGTATCGGCAATCGGGATACCATGATGCAGATGGCCAGACCCACCCATGCCACCGCAAATACGGTTAATGCAGAAAAATATGGACTCTGCAAACTTTTGCCCAACTGCGTGTTCATGGCACTTTGAAAAGGGATCATGGCTCCGGCGGCTATCGCCGGCAGTATAAACAATAAGGAGGTATTCATTCTCATTTTCTTTTGAAATTGTATGCCAGCCCAAAGGTCAGTATGGTATCATCCTGCTTTATTTTTGTAACCACGAGGTTTTCGTGTTTATACGAGTAAAGACAATTGAAAGCAAGCCCTTTCCATACAGGAAAGTCCAGCCCGATATCGTACTCAACCCGGTAATCCTTGCCGCTGCTGAAGGCGGGTTGCCAGAAAGCATCATAGTACAGGCGGATACGCTTTCCCAAAAGATTATGCAACCCGGACAGGTAAACTGTGGCCCGCCAAACACTTGCTTCATCCATACCATTAAATTCCGGTAAATTAAAGCTGCTGCCCCTGAAGGTGGTTTTTTCATATACTGTATTTGCAGACAATTTCAGGACATGATCCGCCGTATTGATCATTTGCCAGGTAAGACCGGCACCGGCAAAAAAACGACTGTCGATTTTACGCCGGTAGTTCGTGGACGCATAAGCGATGGCATAAGGATACAGCTTTTTTCCGGGTTTGACATACAGATAGTTTCTGCTGAAAAGGTCGTTGTCTGCTTTGGCAGCAAAAGCCTGGTACAAGGTATTGTTTTGTGTTTTAAACGCCCAGTCCGCATTGGGCGCATACGTAACGTCTAACCTGCAGCGGATGGTGGTAACCTTTACATTGCCCCTTTGTATGTTGCCGGTTACCCCCATCCTGACCTGGTAATGCAGGGTATCACTTTCATTCAGTTGGGCCCTCAGGAAAATAGTTGGCGCCAATACCAATAGAATAAAAGCCATTCCTTTCATATCGTACTGTTTTACTGGTGTACCCTTTATTTTATGCCCAGCAGGATATTGAGAAACGCCTGCGGTTGCGCTACAAATGGCAGGTGGGATGTATTCATTTCAAATACCTGCTTTACCGTACCATTCTCTTTGATCATTTGCTGCTGCAGCGCATAAGGTACCGCATAATCGTTTTTGGTGGAAATATAATACTTGGGAATGGCTGCAAATTTTGCGGAAAGCTTTACATTGTCGTTCAAGCCCTTTACGGGTTCTGCCCGGTGGTATTTCACCAGTATGTCTTTCATATAATCGGGACAGTCTGCACACACTACATTTGCAAGCGCTTCTTTTTTGATGCTCACTAGCGAGTAATCTTTATTGAATTCAAATACCTCAATGGGCTTGTTGTTTAAAAACTTATTGGTAATGCCAGAAACGTTTTCGCCGTTCTTTGGCAGGTAGGCAGCCACATAAACCAGTTTAGCAATCTTTGCCGGTATATTTTCAGCTACCTGCGAAATGATGGCACCGGCCATGCTATGCCCCACCAGTATTACCTTACCCTGCTGCTCATTTACGGCGGCGGTTACTGTTTTTACATATTCGCTTAACCCGATGCCTGCACCATAGGTATTGTCGGCGCCATGTGCAGGAAGGTTGACCACCACTACATTTGCGTTTTGCGCCAGTTGATTTCGTACAAAACCCCAGGCACTTTCATCTGCCCATGCGCCATGTACAAGAATATAAGTCGGGTAACGTGCCTTGTCTTTTTCCAACCGGGCAATCACTAATTTTGCAGCTTCTGCCCCGCTGTTTTGTTGCTGCCCGGTGATCAGGTTACCATCCTGAACAGCGAATGCCGAAAACATCGGGGCTACGGTAAATTTGGACCCGGGTATTTTCCTCGCCAGGTCTTCTATCCGGAACGGCTGGATTTGTTTGCCCACATAAGCATCCGCATAATTTTCCTCACTGTTGGCAAAGCCCGTCCATTTTTTTCCTTCCACCAAATACTTACCGTTGGGCAGTTTTGTTTTCAGTAAAATGCAGGTACCATGGCAAATAGCCGCTGCGGGCTTACCCGTTTGATAGAAATCAACAAAGAATTGATGCAATGCGGCGTTGTCAATAAAGGTATACATGGGGCCCTGGCCACCACATACCAGTATCGCTTTATAGTCGTCGGGATTTACAGCAGAGAGTTTGAGGGTATTTTTCAGCAGTTTGGCTTTCTCCGGGTCTTTTAAGAACCCAAGCGATAAATAATCCCATGCGGCGTATTTACTGGCGTCTTCAGGATCGCTGAACCCATCAATTTTAATTTCGCCCCCCTCCGGACTGGCAATATCAACACTATAGCCAGCCAAAGAAAATTCCCAGAAGGGATGTATGACTTCCGCCGCCCAAACACCAATAGGCCAGCCGGTTTGTTTACTTACCGCCGGATTGGAGGCAATCAACAAAATTTTTCCGTTGTTGCCGGCATTGTGCTGCGAAAATGAACAAAGGCCTGATACACAACAAAAAACAAAGAGGAAAAGTATTTTTTTCATTTTACTGATGTTTAATTAAAACAAAAGTAAATGCACAGAGGGGCTCTTTTATGGCAGTTTTGTGGGTAAAGATGGTAAAAATCTTGGTTTACCGGAAATGCAAAGAACAAACACCCCGCTGGCCTACTCCCATTCTTTCAGCAGACCCCGGGATTCCTTCTTTACCGTTTCATCATCCTCCGTTTTATTGGGCAGGTTAAGCAGGGTTTTGAGCAGGGCAATCGCCTTGTCTTTTTGTTTATTGCGTTTATACGCCTTTGCCAGTTCGAGGTAATTGAGGACAAAACCAGCATCAAGCTGCCGGGCTTTTTCATACGCATTGATCGATTCGGTAAGTGATGCCGCCGGTACCCCGCCAAAAAACACTTTGGCCGCCGCCCGCTCAAACATGCTCAGGTTACTCACTTCATAATGCCATTTACCCAGCACATGCCAGGCTTTAAAATTAGCCTGGTTGTATTTCAGCGACAGTTCTGCATACCGCTTGATTTCCTTGGCCGCACTTATTTTTTCTTTGCCGCTCTTGCTGAGCGCCACCCTGCCCATGGCAATGGCCATTACGCAATTGGCATCGCTGCTTGCCGGGTTCACCTTCAGCGCCGTTTCGGCATAAATCTTAGCCCCCGAATAGTAATCATCCCGGGTTTTGGCATCGGCACAACGTTTACCGATACGGCTGCAGAGTTCACTGCAACGGGTAAGGGCATACACATTATTGGCCTGCACCTTAAGCACTTCCTTAAATTTTTTAAAAGCCGCCGTTTCATCAGGAATGGCTTCGAGGCGATCGCCTTCACGGATAATGGCGTTGATATCCTGCGCTGATGCGGCAAAAAGATTCATCAGCATAAAAAAAAGCCAAAGCATACGTTTCATATTGATGGACTGCGCTGTTTTCGATGTTAAAATACCACTTTGCAGGTAACCCCAACGGTACCGGAAAACCCTTCGATGGGTGGATTGAGTTTACGGATACTGATCGTTGCCTGCTTTACCCTTTGATCTGCTTCGTGCACCGATCCGGCGATTTCCTGCGCCAGGGTTTCCAACAGACCGGCGGGCTGTGTCATCCGCTGCTTCACAAGGGTATAAATAGCTGCATAATTGATGGTTTGTTCTAATGCCAGGATGGGTTCCGTGGTTTCAAATTCCAGTAAAGCATCAACAAGGTATTCACTACCCGCCAGTTCCTCCCCATCACATACGCCATGCCCTGCATAAAAACGCAGTTGATTCAGGGCAATGGTAAAATGAAAGGTTGCCGGCATAGCGATGATACAAATATAATTAATACACCAGATACAGCAATGGTGTATGCGTTTAACCCGGATTTTGCAGTTGGCTGAAAAATCCGGACTGAAAAATTAATGTAATCCCTTCTCACCCAGGTAACGCTCGGCATCCAATGCGGCCATACAGCCACTACCCGCGGCAGTAACGGCCTGGCGGTAAATTTTATCCTGCACATCGCCAGAGGCAAAAACACCTTCCACATTGGTTTTGGCCGTACCGGGTATGGTTTTGATATAACCCGCATCATCCATATCAATCCAGCCCTTAAAAATATCCGAATTGGGCTGGTGACCAATGGCTACAAAAAAAGCACTCACCGGTATATCTGTAGCAGCACCCGTAACGTTGTTGCGGATGCGTACGGCTTCTACTTTCTTATCGCCGAGAATTTCGTCCGTCTCGGTATTCCAGTACATGTTGATATTCGGGGTATTCAATACGCGTTCCTGCATCACTTTGCTGGCGCGCATGGCATCGCGGCGGATAAACATGTGTACCGTTGTACATAATTTGCTCAGGTACAGCGCTTCCTCAGCGGCTGTATCGCCCGCACCTACAATCGCCACCTCCTTGCCTTTGAAAAAGAACCCATCACAAACCGCACAGGCACTTACGCCATACCCATTGAGCCGCTGCTCACTTTCCAGCCCCAGCCATTTGGCCGAAGCCCCGGTGGAAATGATCACCGAATCTGCTTCAATCCACTGCCCCTCATCAATCTGTACACGATGTACCGGACCGGTAAAATCTACTGCAGTGGCCAGTCCGTAACGGATATCTGCTCCCATACGGGCGGCTTGTTTTTCAAAATGCACCATCATTTCCGGCCCCTGTATGCCATCGGGATAACCGGGATAGTTCTCTACTTCTGTGGTGATCGTCAGTTGCCCCCCCGGCTGTACCCCCTGGTATAAGACCGGTTTGAGGTTGGCCCTGCTGGCATAAATGGCTGCGGTATAACCTGCCGGTCCCGAACCGATGATCAGGCAATGTACTTTTTCCGTTGTTCCTTCTCCCATACTGCTTATTTGTGATGAAGATAATTTTTTTGTCATATACGGCTTTATCCCGGTACAGGATTGACCGGGTAAGGCAGCAAATTCCACCTCAGCGGGGAATGATTAGTGTTTTGTACCAGGCGGCATATCCGCAAAAAGCCCCCAGCGCGCCATTGGAAATATTGCCGATCACCTTGTTGGGCTGCGCAAAGGGATTACCAATACTCTGGTAAGCAAATTCCCAGGTATTCCAGAAGGTAAAAGTAGCCCGGTCGATATTACAGAGTTTCAGGGTAATGGTATCGCCACGCTTAAAATAGTTGCTGTCGTAAGGTATTTTATTGTTGCGGTCCACTCCGGGATCAACCCGCAACTGATATGTTGTACCATCTATCACCCCGTCATCAAATACAGAATTTTCGCCGGGAAGGAAGGCTTCCCTGTTCTTTTTGGTAAAATAACGGATATAATTGCCCAGCCCCGGCGGGTCGGTAGCCCGGGTTATGAGTACAACTTTATTGGTATCCGGGTTCAGGGGTGCTTTTTCCCACCAGATGCTGTCGGGTTTTTTGGCCAGCAATGGCAACCGGGTGGTGGAAGTGTATTCTTTTCCATCGGCCTGGATGCGCAACTGGTATTGCGTGTTGAACGCCCCCGCAAAAGCCGTGGCCAGGTTAGCGCTGTCAACAGAATAATAATAGAGGTTAAAACCCGGCGCTACCGGAACGGTATATTCCCTGAGCCGGTGGGTGAGCGTACCATTCGAGATGGTTACAACTGCATTGCGTACAAAAGTACCCGCCAATACCTGTGCATTGATGCGCTGGAAGTAATCCAGGCTCCTGGTGAGTACAACCACGGGCGCCATATCCTGTTCAATCTGCGCATCCACTACCAGTACCTCGGGCGCATCGTCCAGCTTAAAATCGATATTTTTTTCGCAAGAGGAGGCCATTACCAGCAGGAACAGCCCATACCAAAGCTTTTTCATGGTACAAATTTACGAGAAAATCATGGCTTGCAGCAATATTGCTGCGGGAGGCCTTCCGCGCCGGCCACTCCCCGGAAATTGCACAATATTGTACAGTAAGCTGCTGAGATAAATCCAGATTTTGCTACTGCAAAACCCCTGGATAAAAAATGTGGCCTTTTGTATGGTCATGATCCTGCGATTCTTTTCTGTTATCTTTTTTCTGTTATTATTTTTTTGATAACAAAAAAAAGATAACAATACTGTTACTTTTTTTTCTTTTGCTGAAAAAAGATAACATCGTGATGCAGGTCTCTTTTATTCCATTTTTTTGCAGACACCATCCCTGAAAATATGGCATATGCAGTATTTTTTGTAGTACACCATTGCTGTAAGTTTGTACAAAGAAAAAAACACAGAAAATACAGCCAGGCACCAGGAACATTTTAAGCACCGCATAACGGGCTCCGCAGAAAAGACAACATTTATCAACCGGATCCATTGGTAACCATTTCTGCTCACCGGGCATCATCTGCGCCTCTACCCCCTCCGCCAACAGCAGCACTGGTGTGCCATCACCGGTTCAACAGCAGGTATACTGTGCAACGACAATTGCTGTACGCCCGATAATGCCGGCCAGGGATGGTAATGTATTGAGGGTATTGATTATTCACACATAAACATTAAAACAAATGAAGAAAGTAAAAAAACTGTCGCTCAACAAAGCCACAGTATCGAAGCTTGATGGTGCTGCCCTGATTGGCGGTAAACCAGCACCACCAGATACGATTGGCCCCTGCGACACTTCTACCTGCACGGTGGGTTGTCCAACCAATGCCTGTCCGACAAACACCTGCAACTGCCCCACCGCGGGTTGTACAACGGGCTGTCCGACAGCAAATTGCACAACGCCTGCGGGTGGTTGCGTTCAAACCGTAACGGCAACCGCGAGGGATGGTATGAAACCCATCTGCTGATAAAAAGACGCATTGCAAACAAAAGGACATCCTGTAAAGGGGTGTTCTTTTCTAAAAAAATTTAGCATGACCAAAAAAACAAACAGGAAGCTCACGCTCAACAAGACAACAGTTTCCAAATTAACCGGCCAGGCAATATTCGGCGGTGCTACCCGCGACTGCATTGTTACCGGTCAGTTTTGCGCCAGCGCAGATTACCTGACGGAGATGTGCGATACCTGCACCTGTGTTACGGGGGGCTGCCCGACCGGAACCGGCGGCGGGGGGTCTGCAAACTGTGAATCTGCCGTATGTATTCCTACCGCTTACTGCGGTGGATGAGTCATGTTTTTTGATACCGCTGCTGAACAGCGGTTTTTTTATTGCTGCGGATGGTTGCAGCGCATCACAACATTACAATTTTACAAAATGAAAAAACAAATTAAAAAACTCACACTCAACAAGGCTACTGTTTCCAAACTTGACAGCCGTACTGTTTATGGTGGTGAAACAGCCGGCTGTACTGTTCCATCCGTCAACATTTGTGAAGTTGATACAGAAGTCTGCGGAACCGGCACCTGCTACACTGCTGCTTGCGGTACCGGCTCCTGCGCCTGCCCGACAAATGGGTGTTACACCCGTTACTGTTCCTGGGGCCCCAACTGTACCGATCCTGTTGAACCGGTATAACAGCCCGTTCCGGCCGGCAGACTTTTATATCCGGTTAGCACTACCCTGTGGCATTTGCTAAACACTGATCATAATAATTACAACAATGAAAAAACAAAACAAAAAACTGACGCTGAACAAAACCACGGTTTCCCGCCTTAACAACACAGATAACCGTTATATCCATGGTGGATTTACGGCAAGGAACTGTCCTGCATCTATGGATATCTGCGAAAGTGATAACTGTCCGACAATTACCTGTCCGCCAACAGCAGGCTTCTGCCCGGCCACAAGTGATTGCCCGCAAAGTATACCTGTTGGCGGTGGCGTCTATCTCTGCTGATGTGTAACGCGGTAAAAGGCAAAAGCAGTCGTAGCGATGATCGACAGTTTCAACAACAAACAAATCGTATTCTTCACTTAAAAAACACAACATGAAAAAGCAGAACAAAAAGCTGACGCTGAACAAAACAACAGTATCTCAGCTCGACGGCAACGCGATCTATGGCGGTATTTCGCGCAATTGCCCGAAGGATTCCATCAACTATTGCGAAACAGATTTTTGTCCCACCGGCACCTGCGCCTGTACACAGGGCTGCCCCGGAACAAATACCTGTTATTGTCCGCAAACCGCATTTGCAAAGATACCCACCACCTGCTGAGCAGGCCGGGGATCAAAGTACCGGAAAGGGGTGCCATCCCGGCACCTCTTTTTTCCATAACCCGCCCAATACAATAATACTTGCATGCTCATTAAACGGAAATATCCCTTCTACGCACAGCTTGACATGATGGACTGTGGCCCTACCTGCCTCAGGATGGTGGCCGCTTTTCATGGCAAAAACCTGCCGCTGGAATACCTGCGCGACAAATGCCATATTTCCCGCAACGGTGTTTCCCTCTCGGGTATTGGCGACGCCGCCGAAAAAATAGGCTACCGTACGCTCTCGGTAAAGGTTCCTTTCATTACCCATACTGAAGACAAAGATGAACGCCCCTCCCTGCAAAATATAGCGCTGCCCTGTATTGCCCATGTTAACCAGCAACATTACGTAGTGGTGTATAAAGTGAGCGAAAAAGCCGTTTACATCGCCGATCCCGGTGCCGGTAAATTCCTGCTCAACCGCAAGGAATTTGAAAAAATGTGGCTGACCGGTGAAACCGATGGCATGGGTACGGGCATCCTCCTGCTTTTTGAAACAACCCCGCTTTTTCACCAGGCAGAAACACCCATTACCGCCAAAAAAGACCTTGGCTTCTTTTTCGCTTACCTGCGGCCGTACAGAAAAGCCATGGTGCAGGTAATCATCGGCCTTGGGGCAGGCTTGCTGCTGCAGCTTATTTTTCCATTCATCGCGCAATCTATTGTGGATGTGGGTATACAAAACCACAACCTCGGTTTTGTTTATCTCATGCTGCTGGCTCAGGTGATGCTCTACTGCGGGCAGATTGCCATCGAGTTTATCCGGAGCTGGATACTCCTGCACGTTACCTCCAGGATCAACATCTCCCTCATTTCCGACTTCCTGATCAAACTCATGAAACTGCCGGTAAGTTTTTTCGATGCCAAAATGACCGGGGATATCATGCAGCGCATTGGCGACAATTACCGCATACAGCAATTCCTGACGAGTTCCACCCTCAACACGCTTTTCTCCCTCCTGTCATTTCTTGTATTTGGCGTTATCCTGCTCATGATGAACAAAACCATCTTCGCCGTCTTCATCAGTTTCAGCGCACTTTACATCGGCTGGGTATTCATCTTCCTGCGCAAAAGAAAGGAGCTGGATTACCGGCGCTTTGCTGATGCTTCTGCCAACCAGAACCAGATCATTGAACTCCTGCAGGGTATGCAGGAAATCAAACTCCAGAATGCTGAAAAGCGCAAACGCTGGGAATGGGAGTACACACAGGCAAGGTTATTTAAAACAAGCGTAAAAGGCCTGGAGCTTAACCAGTACCAAAGTATCGGGGCTACTTTTATCAACGAAATCAAAAACATCCTCATCTCGGTGATTTCTGCAAAGAGTGTTATTGATGGGCGGATGACACTGGGCGGAATGATGTCGATCCAGTACATTACCGGGCAACTCAACAACCCGATTTCGCAGATGATCGGGTTTATACAAATGGCGCAGGATGCCAGGATCAGCCTCAGCCGCCTCGCCGAAATTCACCAGAAAGAAGAGGAAGATTCCGACAGTACACCGGTAACCGATATTCCGGCCAGGGCAGATATTGTACTGCAAAACATTTCATTCCGCTACTCCCCCTCCGGTCCGGTGGTACTCGACAACATCAACCTTTGCATACCACACAGCAAGGTTACCGCCATTGTGGGCACGAGCGGCAGTGGTAAAACCACCCTTATCAAAATGCTGCTCAAATTCTACAATCCCAGCCAGGGAGAAATATTCCTCGGCAATACACAACTGGCATCGATCGACAATACAAGCTGGCGCAATGCCTGTGGTACCGTTATGCAGGATGGCTATATTTTTTCAGATACGATTGCCCGCAACATCACCATCAGCGAAGAAACCATAGACCGGGAACGGTTGCTGCGGGCGGTTAAAATTGCCAACATCAGGGATTTTATTGAAGAACTGCCGCTGAAGTACAATACAAAAATCGGCAGTATGGGCAACGGTATCAGCCAGGGGCAACGGCAACGCCTGCTCCTGGCCCGCGCTGCCTATAAGAACCCCGGGTTTCTTTTCTTTGATGAGGCCACCAACGCGCTCGACAGCAACAACGAAAAAAAGATCATCCAGAATTTTGAATCTTTTTTTAAAGGACGTACCGTGGTAGTAGTGGCACATCGCCTGAGTACGGTGCGTAATGCCGACCAGATCGTGGTGCTCGACCAGGGCAGGATTGCTGAGGCCGGCACCCACGACCAATTGGTGGAAAACAGGGGCGCTTATTACGAACTGATTAAAAATCAACTTGAACTCGCTACAGATTAAATGGATACTGCAACAAACAAACCAAAAGAAGCCATCGTCATCCGCAGCGATGATGTACAGGAAATCATGGCCACCATGCCCCGCTGGATGGAGCGCAGGGGAATTACGATGGTGGCAGGTATGGTGATACTGCTCATTGTCATGAGTGCATTCATCCACTACCCCGATGTGATTTCCGGGCGGATGACACTTCAATCGCAACTCGGCCCGGCCAGGATTACGGCCAAAGCAGCCGGACGTATAGAACAATTGCTGGTAACCGACCGGCAGCCGGTAAAAGCGGGTACGCTTTTGATCCTGATTGCCAATACGGCACGCTATGAAGACATTTGCAGGCTCGAAACCATTTTTGCAAAAACCGACAGCCCCGGGCAATCGCCGGTGCCACCACAGGTACCCAACGGGCTGCAGCTTGGGGACGTGCAGCCGGCCTATGCAACCTTTCTGCAGTACTTCCGCGAATACCATTACGTGGCCCATCGCCCGGCCACGGGTCTGAAAAACAGCAATATCAGCAGCCAGCTCGCTGATGCCGTACAAATGCAGGGCGCCATCAACCAAAAGAAAAAAATACTGGCAGACGAACTGGCCCTGGAAAAAACAGCGCTCGAAAGACAACAACAACTTTATACGGAATCGGTGATCTCTAAAAGCGAACTGGAGCTGCAACAGAAGATTTTTTTACAAAAGCAGAAAGAATACCAGGCCATACTGAATGAGGCCATATCCGGATCCATGCAGCAGGGGCAACTGCGCGGACAGATCATCGGCAATACCACCCAGCAGCAGGACAACGCCAACGATCGTTATACACGTTTGCTCGAAAGCATCAGTCTGCTGAGGCAGGCGGTGGTGGACTGGAAAGCCCGCTACCTCATTACAGCACCCATGGAAGGTGTTGTTTCTTTTACCAGGGGCTGGAGCATCAACCAAACGGTGAATGCCCAGGAGGAAGTGCTGACCATTGTACCCGGCCAGGGAGCGGGGGATATCGTGGGCCGGCTGCGCATCGCACCGGCGGGAGCAGGAAAACTGGCACCGGGGCAGGTTGTCAATATCCACTTAGACAATTATCCGTCCAACGAATTCGGGCTGCTGAAAGGGAAGGTAAAAGCGATTGCCCCTGTACCTGAAAACGGTCTGTACAATGTGGAAGTAAGCATCGACCCCTTATTGGTGACCACTTATCAGAAGAAGATTACCTTTGCACAGGAACTCGGAGGTATGGCCAATGTGATCACAACAGACAGAACAATTTTACAACGCATCTTTCATAACCTCAACAAAACATGGGAACATTAACCGTAAATATGCCGGCAACGGCTGCAATAACAGAAAAGGTAAAGGCCATCGCCGCTGCTCCGTTTCTGCCATTCCGTAATCATGTATCAAAATCGCTCCTGTCCGGGCTGATGGGAAGGGCCATATTGACAGGCTATCTTTTCAAATACACCGGCGAAGAAGTGTACCGCACGGAATGTGCAGCCATTACAGAGGAATGTATGGATGCCCTTGCAGAAGAAGCGATGACACATACCTATTGTAATGGCATAACCGGTATTGCTGCCGGTTTGCACCACCTTGCCGCACTGGGATTGCTGGAAGAAGATCCCATCCTGCTGCTCGAAGATATTGATGCTGCCATACATGCTTTTACCCTCCGCGATTTTGAAACAGCCAACTGGGATTTTCTGCACGGCGGTCTTGGCGGCTTCTGGTACTTTCTGAACAGGCCGGATTTTGCCGGCCACTCCGCTTATTTTGAACAATACCTCCGCCTGCTCGATACACTGGCAGAGCCAACGCCCCGGGGCTGCCGGTGGGCGATGAAGCCGCTCCGGCCCGAAGATGAGGGCGAAAAAATATACAGTGTCGGGCTCTCGCATGGCCTGCCCTCTATTATCATGGTACTGGCGCAATGCGTGAAAAAAGATATATGCCTGCCGCTCAGCAAGCCGATGCTCCGGAAAGCCTGTAACCACCTGCTGAGTCTGCAACTGCCGGAAGGGATGGGCAGCGTCTTCCCTGCCATGGAAGCGGAAGGAGAAAGCCTGCGGGCGTCCCGTCTCGCCTGGTGTTATGGCGACCTGTCCATAGCCATCGTATTATATGCTGCAGCCGAAGCCCTTGCAGACGAACAGCTTGGGGCGATGGCCACGCATACGGCCATGGCTACGCTTACACGCGACTATAGTAATACCTCGCTGGCAGATGCGGCTTTCTGCCATGGCACCGGTGGCGTAGCCGTACTTTACTTACGTTTGTACAAAATAACCGGAAAACCGCTCTTTATGGAACGATTCCGGTTCTGGATCGATGCCACCCTGCAATTGGCCACGCATGAAGATGGTATTGCAGGATACAAATCGTTTATGGGCGAAGAAGGGTTTTTATGTCAGCCAGGTTTGCTGGAAGGCGTTACCGGCACCGGGCTTTGCCTGCTTGCCGCCCTCCAACCCGAAGAGACAGCCTGGGATACATTTTTTCTGCTTGCATAATGATCAAAAAGATATGATATGAGTCAGGACATCAGGACATTTGACACAGTTGTGATCAGAACACCGTCACTCCCGCTGCAGCAAGCCTATGATGCCAATATTGATGCCCAGGCATTATTCGGAAAATTCCGGACCTCTTCTTTATTCCGCGAAGCCATCTTTCTGGCCTCACCTGAACTCTGCAGTGAAGTACTGAAGTACCTCGGTAAAGGAGCTGCCAATCCAAAAGATGAAGACAAAATGGTACTCGCGCTGCTGAAATACCACAACCGCATGGCCACGCGATGTACACCCTTTGGCTTATTTGCCGGCTGTGCTACAGCTACCATCGGCAGCAACACCAGTCTCCGCATCATGGACGCCGAAGCCGGTAGCGGGCACCTGCGGTTTGACATGCACTTTCTCTGTAAACTCACTGATCACCTGGCACAACAGCCGGAACTGAAACAACTGCTGCACTACTATCCCAATACGGGTATCTATACCAGTGGTGACAAACTCAGGTATTACGAAAAATATTATACCGGTAAAATAAGACAGCATAAAATTTCAGACGTCGATCACTCTGAATACCTCGACAACCTGCTCAGCACTGCGTCCAACGGTGCCAGTTTCGCTACCCTGGTTGAATGCCTGGTGAGTGAAGACATTACCGCTGAAGAAGCCGGGGATTTTGTAACAGAAGTGATTGGCAGCCACCTCCTGATTACAGAACTGGAGCCTGCTGCGACAGGGAAAGATACCCTGGAAAAATTAATAGAAACCCTGGAAGCGATTGGTCTGCGCGAAGGTGCTGACGCGAATAATTTCCTCGCCGGCACGCTGCAAAAACTGCGTTACCTCCGCGAACAACTCGCGGCTATTCACCAACCCGGCGACCCTGAAAATATTACTGCCTGTAAAAACATCATCGAAAGGATAAAAGAATGGGGGTACGACGCAGAAGAAAAATATCTTTTCCAATCGGATCTTTCTAAAGCCGTTTCCGCAGGGGCAACGCTTGGTGAAAACCTTATCCAAAAAATAGAAGCCGGTATAAAAGTATTGGCCAACTATTCTAAAAAAGGCAGTAATCCTGTACTGGCAGAGTTTAAAACAAAATTTACCGAACGCTATGAAGATGCCTGGGTGCCGCTGCTTGAAGTGATCGACAACGAAACCGGGCTGGGTTATCCTGCATGGGCCAATGGCGGTAATGTACCGGAGTACCTGGCCGAACTGGTGCCGGGGGGCGGAGGAGCGCCGGGTGCTGCAGCTTTGTCTCTCGCAGATGCAGACATCCCGTTGGTCAAAAAAATCATTGATGCACAGCGCAATGGCGACTATGAGATTGTACTGGATGATGCCCTGCCCGCAACAGCGGTTGATACCAGCCTGTTTCTGTCCACCTTCAGTGTAATGGCCTCCATACTTGATGATCCCGCTACAGCAAACGCGCGCATCCACTTCACCCATGCGGGCAACAATGCCAGTGCTGCCATGCTGCAGGCGCGGTTTTGTCATACAGATCCTGCTATCGAAAAACTTGTTAAAGACATTACCGCTAAAGAACAGGAACTGCGCCCGGGAGTGGTCTATGCAGAGATTGTACACTTACCCGAATCAAGGGTAGGCAATGTATTGCTGCGTCCCGTGATCCGGGCATACGAGATTCCTTTTCTCGCCCAGTCCGGTCTTCCCAAAGAACAGCAACTGCCACCGGAAGATTTAATGGTGACGGTAAGAAAAGGGAGGATACTGTTGTACTCGCGCAAACTCGATAAAGAAATTATACCCAAACTTACCAATGCGCACAACTTCAATATGAAGCCCATGCCTTTGTACCAGTTTCTCTGCGCCCTGCAATATGAACAGCAGGACACCACGGGTGTAATGTTTGCCCTGCCGCCAATCGTCAACAGCCTCTTTGTATTCAAGCCAAGGGTAAGCTGGCAAAACATCATTTTTAAGGAAGCCTCATGGAGTTTTTCCAAAAAAGAAACAGACGAACTGGTAAAAGGCGACATTACACTAACGGAATGGCGGGCAAAATGGAATATGCCGCTGCACATCATTATTGCCGACGGGGATAATGAACTCTTCCTGAACCTCGGTAATGAACTGAACTGCCGCCTCTTGCTGGCAGAACTCAAAAAAAGATCCTTTGTTGAAATAAAGGAGATGTTGTTTTTACCCGGCAATGGAGGACTGCCGGGCAACAATGGCAGCCGGTATGCCAATGAATTGGTGATCAGTTGGCACAAAACAACGATAACAGAAGAGAAAGAACAGCAGTTCTCCCTGCAGACACCGGGTATCAAACGCCAGTTTATTCCGGGAGAAGAGTGGCTCTACTATAAATTGTATTGCGGCAACCGGTCGGCCGATCTCTTACTCGCATCGGTGATACATCCGGTTACCGGGCATCTGCTGCAAAACGGCATCATCACCAGTTGGTTTTTTATCCGTTATACCGACCCGCTTCCCCATATCCGCTTCCGGATGCGGCTTAAAGACCCGGTAACCGGTATTGCCCCGGCGATGCAACTGGTGATGAAAAGCATAGAACCTTATACCCGGTCGGGGCAGGTGAACAAAATCGTGATCGATACGTACACCCGGGAAACAGAACGCTATGGCGAAGCAACCATCGCCCTCGCGGAAGATTTTTTTTGTGCCGACTCCCGCCTGATTACTGCGGCGATAATTGCCCTGCTGACAGAAGACAATGAGCTGCTGCGCTGGAAACTTGCCCTGCTTTGTACCGATCAGTTATTACTGCAATTCGGATATGACAATGCCGGAAAGGAAAAAATCGTTAAAAAGCACCTGGCGGGTTTTTTAACAGAATTTGGTGTCACACAAAAGCGGGTACAATCCCTTGAAGACACTTACCGCAAACACAAAAAAGAAATAGAAGCCCTGATGCAGGGAGACGATACCAGCACACCCGGCATGGAAATACTCCGGCACATACTGCAGGCACGGGCGGAACAAATGTCTCCGATCGCAACGGCCATCATCGTTGCCAATAAGGCCATCGGTAAAGACGCCGATACGGAAGAAATGCTCTGGAGCCTTATCCATATGATGATCAACCGGATCTTCCGTTCGCAGCAAAGGCGAAACGAAATGGCGTGTTATTACCTGCTCAATAATTACTACACTTCTTTAAATATCCGCACCCGGAAACAGCAGGAAAAATTGCCGCAAAAAGAAAAGGCTGCAAAGGTTTCCGGCTGATCAATGGGTATGATGTGCTGCAGACCGGTCATCAATCCCGGCATTCTCCCGCATACCCCTGCACAAATTTTTCGCGGCGCAATAGTACATTCATTCGCATGATGATTTATCTTGCTGCCCGGTTTCTTACGCACAAGAGATATACCATCATGCACCATCCATATACAAGAAAGGAATTTCTGAAAACGGCATTGCTCGTCAACCTCGGCCTTATGGTCAGGCCTCCGCAACTACTGGCTTCGGCCATTGCAGCCGTACAACCCGGTGATCTTACCGAAGAAGTGATTTATTATAAAAAAGGCGATGCCGCGTATGAACAACTGCGTATGGGGTTCAATACCCGCATCAGCCGATTCCCCGCCGTCATCGCCCTTTGCAAAAGCACAGCCGGTGTGGCAGCGGCTATACAATATGCCCGGCAGCAACAACTGCCCGTAGCGGTGAAGAGTGGCGGGCATTGTATGGAGGGTTTGTCGGGAAACCAGGGTGGAATGGTGATCAATCTTTCGTTGCTGAACAATATAGCATGGATAGACGCCAATACGGTACGGATAGAACCCGGCTGTGTACTATCACAAGTGTATGATACTTTACTGGCTAAAAAGAAACTGATTCCGGGTGGCTCCTGCGGAGGTGTGGGTATTGGCGGCCTTACCCTCGGTGGCGGCTATGGTTTGCTGGCGCGTAATTTTGGATTGACCTGCGACAGTCTTACCGATATCACCATGGTGGATGGTACCGGCCAGGTACGAACCGGCAGCGCCGACCCTGCCTTGCTATGGGCCTGTAAAGGCGGAGGCAATGGCAATTTTGGCGTGGTTACAGCACTTACTTTTAAAGTACATACCGCACCCAACACCATGCAAAGCCTTCGCTTCAGGGCAAAGGGTATTACACCTGCCAAGGCAAAACCGATCATTGCGCAATGGTTTGAAGCAGCGAAAGACTTACCACATTCCTTTTTTTCTGCCTGTATCTACAATGGGCGGTCAACCTATATCCTGCTCACCACAACGGACAGGACCTGGTCGGGGGCAGACCGCTTTATGCAATTGCTCAGCCCTGTAGCGGGTAAACTCACCAAAACAAAACCCCGCCCTCTTGCAGAGGCACTGAAGGTTTTCTATGGCCGACCCAATCCCCAGGCTTTTAAAAATGCGTCTGCCGGTTTATACAAAACATTTGATGACATTAAGGGCTGTATTGATGAAGTACTGGAGCTCGTTAGCCAGAGTCCCGGCATGATTTACCAGGTTAATACCCTTGGCGGACGGATAACAGACCCCGGCCTGGAAGCTGCTTCCGCCTTCCCTCACCGGGCTTATCCCTTTTTTTCTGAACTACAGGCCTATTGGGAGAGCGAGAAACAAGGTATTAAGCTCATGCAGCAGTTTGAACGCGTACAAAAAGCCATCACCAACCAGGGCATCAGCGCACAATACCGCAATTATCCGGATATCAACTTTAAAAACTTTGCACAGTTGTATTATGGCAGCAACCATACCCGTCTGCAGCGCATCAAACAACAATACGATCCGTACAACCTCATCAGGCATGAGCAGAGTATTACAGGCGTATGAACATAACGATACTGCTGCCAGCCATAAAATCAGGTGCTAAGGAATGGTGCTATACAGGCAAATAGCTGCGTAAGCACTCAATCAATACACTTATCCATTAACTTGCAGACTCAACAAAAGAATATGCTTTTTAATCTGTTTGGCAAAAAGGAAGACGAAAATAACGATCGGTTGTTTAAGGATATGGTCTGGATTGACAGCGACGCAAAAATGCAGGGCTTACTCCAGGTTTTTAAAACCAATCCCGATACTTTGTTCGTGGGCTGGTTTGCTGAAGCCATTAGCCAGTTCAGGGCGTTTGGGGCACTTCATGGCATCCCCGAAAACCAGGTAAAGGAAGCACATACACTTCGCCGGCATGATATTGCGGGCAGGCACATCGTTTTTCTTGAGCACCATCCGCTTCATGCCAAAGAAATTAAACTGGCAGAAGAGCTGCAGCTTGGCGTCACCGAAGTACATGGCGCTATGGATGAACCCATCTTTGTACGGTTTGGCAGCGAGAAAATGCTTCCACTTGTTAAACTGCTCGGATTCAAAGCGAGTGAGCCCATTACACATCCCTATGTAACCGCGTCCGTTATTAAGGCGCAGCAGAAAATGGCGCAACAGGTACAAACAGAACAGCCGGCAGCATCATTATCCGCATGGCTTGAAAAAAACCTTAAATAGGACACAACATATACCATTATATATAGTAATATTTGTTACCGTAGTCATGCTGCACCTGATCCCAGCTACATTACATCAACTTATTTCAGCATGTATACCGGGTATTCAAGCAGAAAAAAGAGAAAAAAAGGGTGTTTTTCCTGTTGATCATATAAATTTCACAAAAAATTTAACATTTGGATGATGCTCCGATTCAAACAAAGCAATAAACACCAGTATATTTGCGTTTCATTACGTACTTAAAAAAAACTAAACAATGAAGAAGGTATTCATTCCAGCCCTTGGCCTGGTAGCCCTGATGGCATCTTGTAAGAAAAGTGACAGCAATAAGTCATGCGAAGTTTCTGTAGCAGCGATTGCCGGTAACTACAAAGTAACCAAAATTGAAACCGTAGTAGCCGGTACAGCTTCAGATGTAACCACTACATTTCTTGATCCCTGCGAGCGTGATGATATTTACCAGTTGAAAACGGACAAAACTGTCGTTTACCAGGATGCGGGTACCGTTTGCAGCCCATCAGGAGCCGGAACCGGTACCTGGGATGTGGTAAGTGGTAAACTGACCATTTCACACAGCGGCAGTGGCCCTGACGTAGCCGCTGCAACAGTATCTAACAATTGCAGCAGCATTGTAGCAGAAGAATCTTTTGGTGGTGGTTCACTTCGTGTTACGATGACCCGTCAATAATACAAGGCATTAACATTTTACAACAAAAGCCCGGTAATGTACCGGGCTTTTGTTGTAAAATACTGCAACCAATATTGTTCAGCATTGCGCAAGCGCCTGCAATATATCTGCAAGAATATCATCAAAATGTTCGAGACCAACCGATACCCTGATCAGCCCCGGCGTAATACCAACCGCTGTACGTTCTTCAGCACTCAGTTTAGAATGAGTTGTACTCGCCGGATGTGAAGCAATGGTCCGGCTGTCACCGAGGTTGTTGGTCATCGACAACATCTTCAATCCGTTAAGGAATTTACGTCCGCTTTCAATTCCGCCTTTAAGATCGAAGGTAACAATCCCGCCTCCGTTTTTCATTTGTCTTTTAGCCACTTCATACTGCGGATGGGCAGGCAAAAAAGGATACTTTACGTTATGTAAAGCAGGATGATGTTCAAGGGCTTTCGCCAGTTTCATGGCACTATCCGCATGCCTGTCCATCCGGATAAATAAAGTCTCCAGGCTCTTTGTCAACACCCAGGCATTAAAGGGGCTCATGGACGGCCCTGTATTGCGTACAAAAAGGTACATTGGGTGTATCAGTTCTTTTTTGCCTGCCACTACCCCGCCAAGTACACGACCCTGGCCGTCAATAAACTTGGTAGCGGAGTGCAGTACCAGGTCGGCCCCCAGGGCTAAAGGTTGCTGTACAGCGGGTGTGGCAAAGCAATTGTCCACGACAAAGAGAACATTATGTTTCCTGCAGATGGCTGCCACAAAAGCAATATCAATAATGTCGAGACCGGGGTTGGAGGGGGTTTCCACATAAAGCATTTTGGTATGGGGCGTAATCAATGCTTCGATGCTATCCGGTTGATTCATATCAAAATAATCAAAACTGATTCCCCATTTGGGCAGGTACTTCGTAAGAATAGTGTGCGTAGAACCAAAAACAGCAGCAGCAGAAATGATATGATCACCCTGACCCAGAAAAGTCATGAATGTGGCAAATACAGCCGCCATGCCCGTACCGGTGGCAATGCCATCTTCAGCACCTTCAAGCACGCATATCTTATGGATGAATTCATCTACCGTCGGGTTGGAAAAGCGGGAGTAAATATTAACATCAAGCGTGTCATCAGAAAATGCAGCAGCCATATCTTCCGCGGAGTTGTAAGTAAAACTACTGGTCAGAAACAGCGGCGTAGAATGTTCCATCTGGGCTGTTCGGTCGGTCTGGATACGGATCGCATTGGTTTCCTGATGCTGTGCCATGAATCGGGTGGTTTGAAATAAATAATATTGATCGGCAGAAAATTATTTCCTGCACATAGTCAAAGATACAATGCCCGTACAGAAATACAGGATCGAAAAAGGGAAATCATTCGCCACATAAAACTATTCTTTTGCCATTACCGTACAACCAATCAATGCTTTTTCCGCAGATCGAACTGATGGATAAAATAACACCGCAGCACATCGGTTGACCGGAACCGGTTACCTGCCGGCAGTTGCTGAAAAATTTTCATATACCCGGTTTGCAGGGCGCTATGCTTATCCATCTGCCAGGCTAACCCTGCAAAAAAACGATCCTGGTCAAAGTAATTATTGATGACCTGCTTACCGAAATTAATAAACAGGTCATTGCTCAGCACCAACGCTATGCTTCCTGGTGCAAATGCTTTCTTACCCAAAGCCCGCTGAAAAGACAGGGTATGTTTGACACGCCAGGTAAACAAATGCTCTGCACTTTTACGGCCATCCGCAGATTGCTGCTGCCGCCATCTTTCTTCCAGCCGCAGTGCATGGTTAAACCGCAATTTCGGCCACTCCTGTATTTGCTGTACCTGCTGCCACAAACGATGCTCAGTTAAGGCTAATGTTTCCGTACCCCCCCGAACAAAATTATTAACATAGGCATACCCGGCCATATAGCGCCATCCGGAATTACCATAACGGATCAAGCCAACCCGCATAATGGATTGCCCGATACTTTTAGCGAGTCCCTCACCTGTGCGCAGGTGCAGGTCGATCCATACACCCCACTGCCGGGAAAACTGAACCTGGTTGAAATAGCCTGTCCACAACTGGCTGTTGTGCACAACAGCCTTCTCCTGTGCCCGGAGTGAGCAGGAAAATAATAAGCACCCGGCACCCAGCATAAAACAACTACCCTTCATACTATAACCTGTGTACAATCATCATTAAAAAAGTTTGACCAATATCCGGATACTCCAGAAGATCACCAGGATACCGAGGAGGATAAACGCCATTTTCCGGGGTAATTTTCCGGCAAGCTTAGCGGCAATGGGTGCTGCAATGCAACCACCAATAATCAACCCCAGTATGGTTTGCCAGTGTGTGATACCCAGCAACTGGAAGAAAGTAAAGGCACTGGCTAAAGTCACAAAAAACTCCGTAAGGCTGACGGTGCCGATAACATAACGGTGACTGCGCCCCGAATTGACAAGTGTGGTGGTCACAATCGGCCCCCACCCACCGCCGCCAAAAGAATCAAAAAATCCACCAACGGCGGCAAGCAGACTGAAACGCCTGAATTTTCTTGCCCGTCCGGATTCACGAAAAGCACTGAGGATAAATTTAATACCCAGAAAAAGGGTGTACACCGCAATAACCGGGCGGATATAATTGCCATACTTCTCACCCAGATAAACCAGCATAACCGCTCCCGCAACAGCGCCCAATACACCGGGAATGACCAATGCCCTGAACAGTTTCTTATTAACATTGCCAAACTTATAATGGCTGTAACCTGATGCCCCGCTCGCAAACATTTCAGCCGTATGAATGCTGCCACTGATGGCCGCAGGGTTTACGCCTGCCGACAACAGGACTGTGGCACTGGTAACCCCGAAGCCCATGCCGAGGGCGCCATCCACCAGTTGTGCCAGGAAACCGGCAAGGATCATCAGGATAAAATTTGGCCCGAGATTATGATACCAACCCGTCATACTATCGCCAATCGCTTTCAGTGGCAGGTAGGAAAAAACAAAATGTCCGAGCAGCATCAGTACAAAACCCATCGTAGAGTAAGAAGCAATGCGCTTCCATTTTTTTCCTTTCCGGGCATCCTCCTGCTCAACCATGGGTCTGGTAATGGCATTCATCCGCTGAACCTTATCCAAAAAATCGCCTGCCAGGCTGCTCCGGATCTGGTGCAGGTTCTCAAGTAACTCGTCTACCTCAGCAGGCAGCGCATCATTCAGCAATTCTTTGATGCGCTTTGCCGCTGTTGGCGATTTTCCGTTTGTTGAAATGGCAATCTTAAGTTGCCCTTTCTGCACAATACTGCCAAGGTAAAAATCGCAGAGTGCCGGGGTGTCGGCAATATTAGCCAGGATGTTCCGCTCCGCAGCGAGTGCTTTGATACTGATGTGCAACTCCCGGTCATCAGTAGCGCCAATTACGATATCTTTCCCTTCCAGGTCGGCAGGGTCAAATGCTTTTTCGACAGCCACGCAATTGGGGTACCCGGCAATAATGTCCCTTGTGGTTTCACGAAAAAAAGCAGCGACAACAGTGATTTTTGCTTCCGGGCAATTGGACAATAGTGACTCCAATTTTTCACGGGCCACATGACCGCCACCGATTACCAGCACAGAAAGTCTTTCCAATTTCAGAAAAACGGGGTAAAGCTGATTTTTAGGCTGTACTGCTGTCGTTTGCATAATTATTATGTATAAATTGAAATTATGTTTACCTACATTTCCATCACGGCTATCCAATGCTGCGCGTGAATGGCGGCATATGAAATAATGATTCCTGCTCCGCTCCTGCGAAGGGCAGCCCATACTTCAATATGCGCTGCCGCTCTCTCAAGCAAGCCCTGTGCAGCTAAAGCTTCAATCGCTGCATACTCTCCACTCACATGATAGGCGGCAATCGGTTTTCTGCTGGCCGCCCGGAGTGAAGCGATAACATCAGTATAGAGGCCGGCCGGTTTCACCATCAGTATATCGGCGCCTTCTGCCTCATCGCGCAAACTGCTCGCAATGGCATCGCCGGGATGAAAGGGAGAAATCTGGTAACTCTTCCGATGCATTAAAGCAGCAGCTTGTGGTGCTGAATGACAGGCATCGCGGAAAGGGCCATACCATTGCGAACTGAATTTTGCTGCATAACTCATGATGACCACCTCATCAAATCCATCTTTATTCAGCGCCTTACGGATGGCTCCAATACGCCCATCCATCATATCACTCGGGGCAATGCAGTCAGCACCTGCATCAGCCAGTTCCAGTGCGTAACGAACCAGTACAGGAACGGTTTCATGATTAAGCAACCGGTCTTCATGCGTATTCAGCACACCACAGTGTCCATGTGTTGTATAGCTGCAAAGACAAAGATCAACCGCCAGCCAGATGGCATCCCCAAACCTCTGCTTTACTACCTGTACCAGCCTGGCAGCAAAAGAAAAATCAAAATTGCCTTCCCGCTTTGCAGCGGGTATCGGGAATAACAAAAATTTATTAATACCCTTGTTCATCGCTTCTTCAATGGCCGCCCTGAGCAGGGATTCTGCATATACCTCAACACCCGGTAAACCGTTAATACTGCGATTGGCCGTCATCCCTTCTTCCGCAAACAATGGCAGTATAAACTGCCGGTGCGACAAATGCACTTCGGCGGATAACTCACGCGTATGGCTTTGCGCCCTTATCCTTCGATGGGTAAGGGGATATGTTTCTTTTTCCATTGCTGAAATGCTTTGATCGTGGGAAAAACCACTGGTGAAATGTTTTCTCTTTTCAATAAATCCGCAGTCTTCCCTGCTGCACATGCATGGCGAACATCCGGACGAAGCAGGTGACGGCAAATTTCATATTGCTGAAAGCTGCTCCAGAATATCGCATCCGCCTCAGATACCTCCTGCCGAACAGCAGGTGTGAGCAATGGAATGAGTGTATATGTACCCGATACCAGCCAGCCGTCGTTCGCCCAGCGTTGTGCAGAAAACTCATTGGTAAGCAGGTGAATGGCTTCCTGAGCCAGCCCTATCAAAGGCGATTGCAACAGGTTTTGAACCGATTCAATACCCAGTCCGTCAGCCGATCCTTCAACCCATATCCCCCTTGCGGCGAGTTCATACCAGGTACGTGTACCTGCTACCCATACACGCTTGAGCCTGAGCAATCTTTCTGTTTCCCGGCTATGCACCGCTTTGTGACTGGCTATAAAATAAGCCTTGTAACCTGACGGAACTGCAGACGACTGATAATGATACGTAAAAAAGTCTTTCATATACATCGTAGTGTCGAACCAGTGCGCATCCGGCAACGATTCCGGACAGGTAAAATTCCACTCCGTAAAAGCCTCGCCATCATCGTCCATTCCGGATGCGTAGGTAAACCTTGTGTGTTTACCCGCCCAATGAAATACGCCAAATTGCCGGGAACAGCCATAGCCATATTTTTCTGCGTACACACGTTCTTCCTGTATGGCTGCTGTTAAGACCGGATCACCAATGGCACGAAGAATATCCATCGCTGCAGTATTTGAAGCATTGGTCTCTGCTACAATGGCGCCCTGTCCCGCAGCAGGCGGACATTCAAACAGCGGCAACACCATCAGTTTCTTTCCTTCAAGTAATTGCCTGACAGCAGTTGCAGAGGAAGGAAAGGCAAGTAACCGGTTGAGACCGGCAGCAGCCAGCACAAGGCCATCGTATTCACCGGCAGCCAATTTTTCCAGCCGGCCGTCTACATTTCCCCTTACAGGTGTGGCGATGATGCGTGCAGACAGCCCGTTGGTCAGGGGTAATGCTTTTTCCAGAAAAGCGGTTGCCATATTACTGCGCCGCGGCGATGAGGTACCGAGTACCAGTGTTTGTCCTTTTGCAATCAACTCAGCCACATTTGGGTTGAAAACCGCAACATCCTGTATCGCTTCCCTTGCAATAATGGCATAATGGCTCCCCGAAAAAAAATCAGCACTGCTTACATCCTTCATGGAGTGCAGGGCAAAATCTGCCTCCCCGCTCCGGAGAGCGTCCTGTATTTCGCGGGTAAAAAAATCTGTTCCCTCAACAAGGTGTAGCGGGGTGGAAAGATTTTTATCGCCAGCCGTTTCCGTGATGAGCAGCTTTGTGGTTACATCCGGAAAAAATTGCCTGATCCTTTCTGTAAATATAGCGGCCTGTGCCTGCGACAGCCAGGACCCTCTGCATGCAATCGTAAAAACATTTTTATGCATGCGCTGCAGTGTTTAGCCGTGAAGAAATCGCAGTAGTGAAGCGGCTGTTTTCCAGCAAAACCGTTCTGAGGCTTTCCACAAGAAAAAGCATATCGCTTACATCATGCCGGAGCGTGGTAATGATCCGGAGACAGGCTTCTCCCTTTGGAACTGTTGGGTATTGCACAGGCTGAAGATACAGTCCATACGCTTCCAGTAATGCCGATGCAATGGCCCTGCACCGGGCCGCATCACCAATGGGAATGGGCGTAATATGTGAAGGGTTATCTGTATAGGGTATATCATACGCATGCAGCAACTCCCTGAGTTGCGCCACCTGCCGGTGAAAAGCAGTTTGCATTTCCGGATGTTGTATGACATACTTTATGCTTGCATCAGCAGCCGCACATAATACCGGGGAGAGTGAGCTCGTAAAAATAAAACCACTGCCAAAACTGCGTATGGCATCCACCAATACAGAAGACCCGGCAATATAACCACCCATTACGCCATAACCCTTGGCAAGCGTACCATTGATGATATCCGGCTCTGCTGCACAGGCTTCAGAGGCTGTGATCCCTGCACCATTACGGCCGTATAAACCGACAGCATGTACTTCATCAATATAACTGAGCGCATTATACCTTTGGGCAATTCGTATGATCTCATCCACAGGTGCAACGGTACCGCACATAGAATACACCGATTCAAAGACAACTATCCTGGGCTGTGCAGCAGGAATACGCTTCAGTATGGCCAGCAAATGATCAGTATCATTATGCCGGAAGATGAACTTTTGATTACCGCCAGCCCTTATGCCTTCAATGATAGAGGCATGGTTCCGTTCATCGGAAATAAATACCAATCCCGGCAACAACTTACCCAGGGTGCTGAGTGTGGTAAGGTTGGCTGCATAAGCGCCGTTGAACAATAATGCTGAAGCCTTACTGTGCAGGCTTGCAATCGTATGCTCAAGTTGCTGGTGCAAGGTTGTTGTACCTGAAATGTTACGGGTACCTCCACTGCCGGCACCAGCTTCCACAGCAGTTTTGCATAATGCAGCAATAACATCTTCATGCACACTCATATTCAGGTAATCGTTACTGCACCAGTTGATCGCTGTTCTTCTGCAACCAGTTGCATCGGTATAACTGAAACGTGGAGCCGTTGCGGCATTCTTATCTGCCGGCATAAAACTGCGGTACAGTCCCTCTGTCTTCAACCTTTCCGTATGTGCCTGTAATATGCTGTTGTAATCAATCACGATCATTTAATTTAGTACGCCAGGTATAATCACCAAAGGTTTCTCCATCCTGCCGTTCGCGTTTGTAATCACCCAACAGGTTATCCATTTCAGCAAGGATAGCTTCCTCGCGGAGTTGCCGTTTATATAATTGGTTCAGCCGCTGCCCTTCCCTGTCGCCACCAATATGCAGGTTATATTCACCAGCAGCGGTACCCACTAAGGCGATCTCCGCTGCATAAGGCCTTGCACAACCGTTGGGACAGCCCGTCATCCGGATTATTATATTGTCGTCCTGTAACCCATGCTTGTTCAGCAATACCTCAGCCTTATCCAGCAATAGTGGCAGGTAGCGTTGTCCTTCGGCAAGTGCAAGCGGGCAGGTAGGCAGTGCTACACAAGCCATCGCATTACGGCGCATACCGGAAAGCAAAAGCTGGCGGGAGGTAATGCCATAAGCATCCAGTATGGAATCAATAGCAGGTTTATCCTTTTCGCTGATACCTGCAAGCAGCAGGTTTTGGTTGCTTGTAAACCGAAAATGCAATCGGTCTGTTGCCGCTATTTCCAAAAGTGCAGTTTTAAGCGCCAGGCGCTCATCATCTTTTACCAGTCCATTCTCGATGGACAGGGTATAATACCATAACCCTTCGTGATCAGCAGACCAGCCCAACTGGTCATGCCGGTGCGTAAATACATAATCGCGAACGGGGGACAGTGTAAAGCCACAGCGCTTTTCCAGTTCTGACTTAAAGACATTTACCCCCATACCATCGATGGTATATTTCAGGCGGGCAAGTTTACGATCGTTGCGGTTGCCAAAATCACGCTGTATGGTTAATACTTCATAAACTGCTTTAAGTGTGTTCGCTTCTCCTTCAACAAAACCCAGTACAGTTGCCAGCTGGGGATAAGTATCCGCATTGCCGTGTGTTGCCGAAAGCCCACCCCCTGCAGCAATATTAAACCCGGTAAGTTTCCCATGCTCCACTACAGCAATAAGCCCGAGATCATTGGTCAGCACATCTACATCATTATTGGGGGGTATGGCTATACCGATTTTAAATTTTCTGGGCAGGTAGCGATCCTCATACAGCGGATCGGTCTCATCATATGCTGCCAATTTTTCTTCATCCAGCCAGATTTCATAATACGCCCTTGTCTTTGGTAACAGCAGGTTACTGATCTTTGCCGCATAGGCATGTATTTCGGCATGAAGCGGCGACTGGTTGGGGTGTGAGGCGCAGGCCACATTACGGTTAACATCACCACAAGCGGCAATCGAATCAAGGCCGGCAAGATTAAATTGCTGCAGAACAGGTTTAATGTTTTGCTTCATGATGCCGTGCAACTGAATGGTTTGCCGCGTTGTCACTTTGATCACTCCTGTGGAAAAGTCGCCCGCAATATGATGCGCGGCTATCCACTGTTTGGCAGTGAGTAACCCGCCCGGAATCCGCAGCCTGATCATGAAGCTGTAGAGCTTATCTAATTTTTTCGCCGCCCGCTCTTCCCGCAGGTCACGATCATCCTGCTCATACATACCGTGAAATTTGATCAGTGCATGGTCGTCGGGCCGGACAGCGCCGGTAATCTCATCGGTAAGACTTTTGGCAAGGGTGCCCCTAAGCCCGTCACTTCGGGTCTTAATCTTTTCTACCGGAGAAAGTTTTTGTTCACGCATCATTTTTCTTTTCTATTGTAATTATGTCAGCAACACCCATCAGCCGTTTTCACAGGAGTTGATTTTTGTATTCCTCAATAAAGATCTTTTATAAAACGTCCATCCTTTTTGAGTTGGTCAATATACGCGACTGCCGCATCCCCCGTAAGCCTTCCCTGTTCACCAGCAATCCTGACCAGCATATCTTCCACCGCTTTACCCATCGGATCCTTTTCCCCGCAGAGGTATACAGTTGCGCCATTTTCAATCCAGCGGTATAATTCAGCAGACTGCTGCTGCAGCTTACCGACAGTGGTCGTAATGCCATTATTTGCATGTTCAAACGCAAGGCTCACATTCGACAATACACCCGTATTGAACCAGGTCTGCCATTCCGTCTGGTAATAGAAATCTGTAGTAAAATCTGTTTCGCCAAAGAACAACCAGTTTTTTCCGGTATCGCCCGTCGCATCACGTTCTGCAGTAAATGCGCGGAATGGAGCGATGCCCGTACCAGGCCCTATCATGATCATATCTTTGCCCGCATCCGGCAAACGGAAACGCTTGTTCGCCTGTATAAAAAACCGGAGTTCATCTCCAACCTGCAATGATTCAAGGTATCCGGTACACAATCCGGTGTGAAGGTTCCCCCCGGTCCAAAAAAGGTCTTGTGCAACAATGATGTGTACCTCGCCGGGATGTGCCGTTGGTGATGAGGCAATATTGTAAATACGCGGCGCTATAGGTTGCAGGAATTGTAATACTCCGTCAAACTGCGTATGGTGCGTTATCGGATAAGTATGCAGCAATTGTATCAGATCAGCACGTTGCGCAGGAATAGTGCAGCCTGTCGTTTCAGCATACTGCTGAACAATTTTTTCACTTAGAAAACAGATACTGACCTTATCCCTGAGCAGGGTGTCCAATGAATAAGACTGCCCCTTCCATTCTACTGTATACGAAGGGGACAAATTCACCATTTGCAGTATTTGATCAACCACCACTGCATCATTCCGGGGAACTATCGCCATTGAATCGCCGGGCAGGTAACTGACATCCGGAACGGCAAGTGCAATATGGTATGTTTTTTTAGTTGAGCCGGTAGCCGTAAGATTAAAATTTTCAATCACCGTTCCGGAAAACCATTTGCGTGTTGCAGACTTTTCTACCTGTACAGTTTTGCTGCCTGAGGCAGGCGGTGACGAGGGGGTAATACGCAATTGCGCCAACACGCTATCCATCCAGTGCTCAGCATCCGTTTCAAAATCAAGGTCACACTTTTTAACGGGCAGGAGCCGTTGTCCGCCAAGTCTTTCAAGCTGGGCGTCCACATCTTCACCCGTCTTGCAAAAAAGAGGATAGGCCGTATCGCCAAGTGCCAGCACACTGTAACGCAGTCCGGGTGCTTTAAATCCATTACGGTGGATATGATCGTAAAAAGCTTTTGCGGCAAGCGGTGGTTCGCCCTCGCCCTGTGTACTGATGATGGTAAAAAAATATTCCTCTTTATCAAGGTCTTGCAGCCGGTATTGGTCAAGCCCGGTAAGCTTTACAGGGATACCGCTTTTTTTTGCTTTGGCAGCAAAAGCATGAGCCAGCTTCTGCGCATTGCCGGTTTCAGTACCATAAGTAATGGTAATGCGTTTAACAGTCTGTACAGCCGCTGATTCCGTTGGCAAAGACGTGTTACTGATCAGCCCGGACAAATAGCCGTTAATCCAGATCAGTTCCTCTTTTGAGGAAACTGCGATAAAATCCTGTAATTGCTTTAAGCGGACAGTCGCTAACATTTTTTAAAATTTAACTGACCAATGCACTAAAAACCGAGCCCCTGCTTTCTGTACGGAACCAGTTGAAGTTTTCATGTAGGCGCACCACTTCACCCACGATGACCAATGATGGTGAACTGAACACTATACCGGCGAATAAATCACTGCAGGTATCTAATGCAGCAATATGCACCCGCTGATATACAGTAGTGGCTTGTTCGATAACTGCTACCGGTGTGGCTGGCTTTTTGGTATACCGGAGCAATAACTCCGCAAGGTCAATTACATTTTTTGCCGCCATGTAAAAAACCAGCGTATCATTACTTCTGGCAAGCGCTTTCCAGTGGTCGGGACTGAAATAGCTGTTGGGATTAAACGAGAGAAACTGTACCCCCTGCGCGTATCCCCTTGCAGTAAGGGGTATGCCCGTCATAGCTGAAGCACCCGACGCTGCTGTGATACCGGGTATGATTTCATAGTCAATCCCATGCGCAGCCAGCGTCTGCAGTTCATCGAGTACATTGCTGAAAAATGCAATATCACCACCCTTGAGGCGCAATACCGTTTTTCCTTCAAGTGCATACTGGAGGATTAGCTGGTTGATTGTTTCCTGAGGCATTGATGCAGCAGCATAGCCTTGCTTTGCTGCTGATTCGATCCGTGCAGCAGCAGATGCATATTGCTGAATGATCGCAGGGTTGACCAGGCGATCAGCAATGATCACATCTGCAACAGCCAACCGCTGCTGCAACCGTATGGTAATCAGTTCCGGGTCGCCGGGGCCCGCTCCTGCCAAAATCACTTTTCCTTTCATTGTTGTCATGACGCTGAAAATATTTTATGCCCTCCTCAGGGAATCATTGAAACATACAGGCACCCACAGTTGCATTACTGGTTTCATCAATCAGTATTGCACCCCCATTACCCGGCAACTGCGCATAAGTATCGTAAGCTACCGGTGAGGCCGTTTTAAGTTTAACCTTAACGATATCGTTCAAAAGCACTTTTTCGGGAGCCATTTGCTTTTCAAGCGTATTCACGTCCAGCCGGTATTCAATCTCCCGGACAACAGCCTTTACCAGCCGGCTGTTGTGCTGCAGATAGTATTTGTTTCCTGCCACCAAAGGCTTGGTATCCATCCAGCAAAGCAACAATTCAAGATCGGCGCTGACCTGGTGCACATCAGCCGTTTTCACAATAAGGTCTCCGCGACTGATATCAATATCATCTTCCAGGCGCAACACTGCGCTTTGTGGTGCGAATACTTCTTCCACCTCGCTTCCCCCGGTTTCAACAGCCAGTATGGTACTGGTCAGCCCTGAAGGCAGTATCGTCACCGCATCACCTTTCCGGTAAATGCCGCTGGTAATTTTTCCGGCATACCCCCTGTAATCGTGGAGGATTTCCGACTGTGGTCTTATGACATACTGCACCGGGAAACGTGCATCCGTAAGGTTAACTCCCTGTTGCACTTCAATCGTCTCCAGCACATCCAGCAAAGTGGGGCCATCATACCAATCCAGATTAGCGGAGGGTTCAACGATATTATCACCATCAAGCGCACTGATGGGTATATAGGTAATATCCTTCAGCCCCAGCGATTCCGCCACCTGTGCATATTCAATAACAATGTTGTTATACACATCATTGGCATAGTTCACCAGATCCATCTTATTAATGGCAACCACTACATGCCGCAGGTGGAGTAATGCTGCAATGATGGAATGACGGCGGGTTTGCTCAACAACACCCTGTCGTGCATCTATCAGGATGATGATCAGGTCAGCATTAGACGCCCCTGTAACCATATTACGGGTATACTGTACATGACCCGGAGCATCTGCGATAATAAACTTTCGCTTATGGGTAGTAAAATAACGGTAAGCAACATCAATGGTAATACCCTGTTCGCGTTCAGCGCGCAGGCCATCAGTAAGCAGGGCGAGATCAATATCGCCTGTTGCCTTATTCCTGGTCTGCTTTTCCAGTTGCTCCAACTGATCAACCAGTATACTCTTACTGTCATAGAGCAGACGCCCGATAAGTGTACTTTTACCATCGTCAACACTACCTGCTGTTATAAATCTTAAAATGTCCATTTTGTTTTGATTAATCATTTAGAAATAGCCGTTCTTTTTCCGGTCTTCCATCGCCGCTTCGGTTACCCTGTCGTCAATCCTGGTTTCACCGCGTTCGCTGATCCTCGCCGCCATAATTTCATGGATCACTTCATCAAGCGTGGCAGCAGCCGATTCAACAGCCGCAGTGCAGGTCATATCGCCTACTGTACGGTAACGGATTTTCTTCGTCACCACTTCATCCGTTTCATCCAACCGCATATATGGCGAAACAGCCACCCATTGCCCATCGTATAAGATTACTTCACGGTCGTGTGCGAAATATATTGAAGGCAACCCGATGTTTTCACGACGGATATAATTCCATACATCAAGTTCTGTCCAGTTACTGATCGGGAAAACCCGTACATTTTCTCCTTTGTGAATACGGCCATTGTAAAGGTTCCAGAGTTCAGGGCGTTGCAGTTTGGGATCCCACTGGCCAAATTCATCACGCACAGAAAAAATGCGTTCTTTTGCCCTTGCTTTCTCCTCATCACGGCGGGCTCCGCCTATACAGGCGTCAAAGCCAAATTCTTCTATTGTCTCCAGCAGGGTGAATGTCTGCAACCAGTTACGGCTGGCAAATTTTCCCTTGGGCTCTGTAAGATCTTTTCGTTTTATGGTATCAGCAACCTGCCGGACAATCAATGTAACCCCGGTTTCTTCAGCCAAACGATCCCGGTATTCCAGCGCTTCCGGAAAATTGTGGCCGGTATCAATATGCAGGAGGGGAAATGGCAGCTTCCCGGGTGCAAATGCACGTATGGCAAGCTGCACAAGTGTAATGGAATCCTTACCCCCGCTGAACAGGAGAACAGGTTTTTCAAACTGTGCAGCCAACTCCCGGAAAATATGGATACTTTCCGATTCCAGTTGTGCCAGATAATCCAAGCGATACTTCGTCATATATGAGGTTTGATATTCCTACTAAATTAGTAGGAATATAATTCAAAAAAATATTTACTGATGTAAATGTAATCCACACTCCTTTTTCCCTTCCTCCTCCCACCACCAACGGCCTGCCCTGAAATCTTCTCCTGGCTGAATGGCTCTTGTACAGGGCGCACACCCAATACTAACAAAACCCTTATCATGCAGCGGGTTATACGGCACTTTATGGGTACGGATGTAGGCACGTACATCATCTGTTGTCCAATACAACAGGGGGTGGTATTTTAACAGCTTGTTCTGTTCATCCCATTCCAGACCGGTCATATCCTGCCGGTTTTGCGAATGTTCTGCGCGTATGCCGGTAATCCATAGCTTCCGGCCTTTCAGCGCCCGCTGCAGGGGTTCAACCTTACGTATATGGCAACAGGTCTTCCTGTTCTCTACAGCAGCAAAAAAACTATTGGGACCCTGTTCTGCGATAAATTTCTGTAACCGGTCTGCCTCAGGATAATAGGCATTTACTTTTACCCCATAGCGCTCCAGCGTACTGCTCCATACTGCGTAGGTTTCGGGAAACAACCGTCCGGTATCCAGCGTAAAGATGTCAACAGCAAGCTGATTAGCCGCCACCATATGCGTGATGACCTGATCTTCCATACTGAAACTGGTTGACAATACTGCCTCACCCGGAAAATGTTCTGCCAGTGCAGTAATTACCTGTACAGTATTATTCCTGCCATTTTTGTAGACTATTTGCTCAAGCGATAATATTTCATCTTTCGTCATCAGCACTTTCCTGATCATTTAAAAATATCCGGCGCAATGCCGGGTAGAAAAGCAGAGAGTCAATTTACACAAACCCTATCAATTCAGTAGGCAAAACTAAATGAATAAATTATAAAAAAAAATTAATTCGGGGGACTCGCCCCTGCTTACAGGAGGCTATCTTCATAGAGATGACACAGAAAGGCTTGCGCACAAAGAATTTCAGCACCGCAGGCACCGGCCTTGGTTGCTGCTTAAAAAAAAGATAAAATAAATTTGGCAGAATCATTTTTACCTGTTTACCTTTGCAGCAGTTCTTTTTTATCATCTTATCAAGAAAGGCAGAGGGTAATGGCCCTTTGAAGCCTTAGCAACCCCTACAATTTACTCAATTGTACGAAGGTGCTACTTCCATCCTACCAGCGTAGGAAAGATAAGTCAGAGTCAAGCTTTAAAATTACTGTAAAAAATATTTTAAGCTCATCTGGCTTACCAGGTGAGCTTTTTTATTGCCCCTGAGCAATTAAAACCCACCGGTAAGTACCCCTCCGCGATAAGCAATGATTAAGCTGAACCATTTACTGCCGTAATACAGCGGCGGTTCACCAAAAACAGGAATGTCAGCTATGCTGTATTTATCAGATCGGGAAAAAAAGAAACCGTTTATCGCTAAAGTACTGTCTTTCATAAAAAAGATTTGGTCAACTGATCACAATCCTACTAAATTTGTAGAGAATAAAATTTACCATTGGCCTCAATGTACAGCATACCATTCCTTACGATATCAGCCGCCTGTTGCTGTTGTATGCCGTAAGGCAACAAACAACTCCATTTCCCGAATGGGCGCCGGCCCATACACTCCGGCAAATTTTCATCCACTTTACATCGTACCAGTACCATCAGTTTCAATAACAATACCGGTACTGCAATCATTAAACAACAATACAGTCTAAAAACAATTTTATGAGTCAACAACGTTTTGAAACATTACAGCTCCATGCCGGTCAGCAGATCGATCCAACCACACAATCCAGGGCAGTGCCCATTTACCAGACCACTTCTTACGGATTCAACAGCAGCGAACACGCCGCAAATCTGTTCGGACTAAAGGCATTTGGCAATATTTATACCCGGATCATGAATCCCACCAATGATGTATTTGAAAAACGTATCGCCGCACTTGAAGGAGGGGTAGCTGCACTTGCAACGGCTTCCGGGCAGGCTGCACAATTCCTGGCGCTTAACAATATTCTCCAGGCGGGCGATAATTTCGTCACCACTACTTACCTCTATGGCGGCACTTATAACCAGTTTAAGGTTGCCTTCAGGCGCATTGGCATAGAAGCGAGGTTTGCCAATAGCGATGATGCAGAAAGCTTTGTGCCACACATTGATAAAAACACAAAAGCCATTTATCTCGAAACAATCGGCAATCCCCGGCTCAACATCCCCGATTTTAAGAAATTTGTTGCATTGGCTAAAGAGTATGACCTCCCGCTTATTGTTGACAACACGTTTGGTGCTGGCGGCTATCTTTTCCGGCCAATCGAACACGGCGCCAATATCGTAGTAGAGTCTGCCACAAAATGGATTGGCGGGCACGGCACCAGCATTGGTGGTGTTATTGTAGACGGTGGTAATTACAACTGGGGCAATGGTAAGTTTCCACAATTTACCGAGCCCAGTGAGGGGTATCATGGGTTGAAATTCTGGGAAATATTTGGCGAAGGCAATCCGCTCGGTCTGCCTAATATCGCCTTCATCATCAGGGCCAGGGTGGAAGGCTTGCGTGACTTTGGTGCTTCGCAAAGCCCGTTCAATGCCTTCCTGCTCCTGCAGGGCCTCGAAACCTTGTCGCTTCGTGTACAGCGCCATGCAGACAATGCCCTGGCACTTGCACAATGGCTTGAAAGCCACCCTGCGGTTGAATCAGTATTATATCCCGGCCTGGAAAGTAATCCCTATCACCAGCTTGCTAAAGAATACTTAACCAATGGTTTTGGTGGCGTGCTGCAGGTATCAATAAAAGGCGGCAGGGCAAATGCTGAGAAATTTATCAACTCACTCGTCCTTGTAAGCCACCTGGCCAATGTGGGTGATGCCAAAACACTTGCCATTCATCCGGCCAGTACCACCCACGAACAACTGAATGCAGAAGAACAGGCAGCCTCTGGTGTACAACCCAACCAGATACGGGTGAGCGTAGGTATTGAACATATTGAAGACATCAAGGCTGATTTTGAGCAGGCGTTTGAGAAAGTATTTGCAGGCGTTGCCGTAGCATAACCATTCCGGTACCGGGTTGCTCCCCGGGGCAGCCCGGTACCATTATACAGTACAGACGTATTTCAAACTGAATCAAAAGGGATAATGACCACACATAAATTTAATGCTGTTACCCCGCTGCAATTGGAAAGCGGTGCTGTAATTGCTGATTATCACCTTGCTTACAGCACAATGGGCGAGCTCAATGAAGGCAGGGACAATGTTGTATGGATTTTTCATGCACTTACGGCAAACAGTAATCCTGCAGAATGGTGGCCCGGGCTGGTTGGACCGGAAAAACTATTCAATCCCCGGGATCATTTCATCATCTGTGTCAATATGCCGGGTAGTTGCTATGGCAGTACCGGCCCACTCAACGTGAACCCAACAACCCATGAGCCATATTACCATGACTTCCCCTTCTTTACACCAAGGGATATGATCAGGGCTTATCAACCCCTTCGGCGTGCATTGGGCATTAAAAAGATATATATTGGTATCGGTGGCTCGATGGGTGGTCAGCAGCTCCTGGAATGGGCAATAGAAGAGCCGGATTTGTTTGACATCATCATACCGATTGCTACCAATGCACAGCATTCTCCCCTTGGCATCGCATTCAATACCTCACAACGCATGGCCATCGAGGCCGATACAAGCTGGGCAGCAAAAGAACCCGATGCCGGCACAGAAGGTATGAAGGCTGCACGGAGTATCGCACTGATTTCCTATCGGAATTATAATACTTATCTGAACACCCAGCAGGAAATAACTGACACCAAAATCGAGCAATTTAAAAGCGAAAGCTACCAGCGTTACCAGGGCGAAAAATTAGCCAGGAGATTCAACGCTTTCAGCTATTATTTCCTGAGTAAAGGAATGGACGCACACAATACCGGCCGGGGAAGGGAAGGGAATGCGGCAGCACTGCAACGCATCACTGCCGATACACTCGTCATTGGCATATCAACAGACATGTTATTTCCCGTAGCTGAACAGCAATACCTTTCCAGGCATATCCCCTCGGGCCGCTACCACGAAATTGACTCCACATTCGGGCACGATGGATTTCTTGTAGAATACTGGAAAATCGAAAACTGCATCGTCGAATTTTTGTTAACAAGAAAAAAGCCTGCACCGGCACCGGCGAGACCGCTGGTATCAAAAGAAACAATATGAGTAAATCAAAACAGGACATCCGTATGACAGGAAGCGCAAATAAAACAGATCATAAACGCCCAGCACTCCAGATCGGGCTTTTTGGCTTTGGCGTAGTAGGCGAAGGTTTGTATAAGATACTACTGCAAACACCTTCTTTACAGGCTGTAATTAAAAAGGTCTGCATTAAAAATCCGGATAAAAAGAGAAATGCTCCGGCAGCACTATTTACCACCAACCCAAAAGAAATTCTTGATGATAAAAGCATCAATGTAATTGTTGAAGTCATCAGTGATAGTGAAACAGCCTGGCAAATTGTAAGTACAGCCCTGCACAATGGTAAAGCAGTAGTGAGTTCAAGTAAGAAAATGATTGCAGAGCACCTGCCCGAAATACTTGCACTTCAGCAGCAAAAGAGGTTGCCCTTTTTATACGAATCAAGTGCCTGTGCCTCTATCCCCATCATCCGTAACCTTGAAGAGTATTATGACAATGACTTGCTCCATTCACTAAGGGCCATTGTCAACGGATCTACCAATTATATCCTCACTAAAATGTTTGAGGAGCAGATTGATTTCAAAAGTGCTTTATTGCTTGCAAGACAGTCCGGTTTTGCGGAAGCCAACCCTGTATTGGATACCCATGGCTGGGACGCCGTTAATAAGTGGGTGATCCTGCTCTGTCATGCTTATGGCATAGTAGTTTCTCCCAATGCGTTACTGTTTACAGGCATACAGAATATCCACAGCAGCGACGCCGTGTACGGACTGGAAAAAAATCTTGAGATCAGGCTTGTAGCGCAGGCTAAGAAACTGAAAAATGGAAAAGTAGCAGCATTTGTGTTACCACAATTTGTGAAGAAGGATGACCACCTCGCTTTTGTTAAAAATGAGTATAACGGTGTTGTTATTGAGAGTTCATTCTCCGATCAACAGTTTTTTTATGGCAAAGGGGCTGGTTCCTTCCCCACTGCTTCAGCCGTACTGAGCGATATTGCCGCCCTGCGTTATGGCTATCAATACGAATACAAAAAACTCAGGTACCACCAGCCCGGCGAACTGACGGATGATTTTTACCTGCGGGTCTTCCTCAGTTTCGACGACTGGAAATATATTCCCCGCGAACGCTTTGAGTGGATAGAAGAATGGCATGCCGGGGATACCAGAAAATACCTCGTAGCCGTTATCAGTTTCCGGGAATTGCTCAACAATACCTGGTGGAAGGAAAACAACACTTCCCTTGTGCTTGCCAGTGATCCATTTATTGAAGAAATCGAAACACAGCAGGTAAAAAAAAGGAGCCTTGAATTAGCCGGTATTATAGAATAACCACTGGCTGGTACCAACTGCTGTTATAAGTAAGGTGGCTGACCCGGTTTAGCAATCTCCCGCAAAAAGAGTCGATAAAAAAGACGGAAATATTTGATTGTATATATATCCCTCAGCATAATAAAAGCCTCCCATTTGGGAGGCTTTACTAAGTTAAGTAAGATTGAATGTATTAAACAACTTCAACTTCTGCACCTGCATCTGTCAGCTTAGCCTTCAGATCTTCTGCAGTAGCTTTGTCCACACCTTCTTTCAAAGGTTTGGGTGCGCCATCAACCAGATCTTTTGCTTCTTTCAGACCCAGACCAGTCAGGTCTTTAACCACTTTCACTACAGCCAGCTTGTTCGGGCCGGCAGCTTTCAGAATAACATCAAAAGTTGTTTTTTCTTCAGCAGCAGCGGGGCCGGCACCTTCAGCAGATACTACTACTGCGGCGGCAGCTGGTTCAATACCATAATCTGCTTTTAATACTTCAGCCAGTTCCTGTACTTCTTTTACAGTCAAGCCTACTAATGTTTCGGCTAATGCTTTTACGTCTGCCATAATTGTTTACATTTTTTCCGCCTTCAACGTTTACACTCCGGCGGAGGTTTTTAAAAAAATTGTTTATCTAATATGCGGGGCCATGGCCAGTCGCAGATTATACCTGGTAATCGATAGGAAACTTAAGCTTCCACAGCCGCTTCCGGCCTGTTCTGAAGCGCACCCATAACACGCTGAATCGGCGACTGCAGCAAGCCAATCACTTCGCCAATCAGTTCGTTCTTTGTTTTGATCTTTGTAAGTGCCACCAGTTGCTTGTCGCCAACAAATACATCGCCGTTGATGAATGCAGCTTTCAACTCTGGTTTATCACCATTCTTTTCCTTGCGGAAACTGGTGAGGATCAGGGCTGGCTCTTTGGGATTTTCGCTGAACATCAGCGCAGTTACCTTATGCAGTGAGTCATATACACCTGCATACTTTTCTGCATCCAGGCTTTCCAATGCTTTGCGGATGAGGGTATTTTTTGCCACCTTCATTTCCACATTCTTATCAAAGCATTCACTGCGCAGTTTGGTGATCTGGGCCACGTTCAGGCTCTCTGTATCAGTAATGTAGAAGTTGTTGTACTGGGCAAATTTGCCTTTCAGCACTTCGATCACTTCGTTTTTTTCCTGTTTTGTCATAACAATATTTTTTATGTCCCGTATCCGGAGAAGGGAAATGATTAGTTCACAAATGATTTTGTATCCACAGCAATGCCCGGGCTCATCGTACTGGCCATGCTTACACCGCGCAGGTATGTACCTTTTGCAGTAGGCGGCTTCAGTTTGATGAGGGCACTCACCAGCTCGGCACTGTTTTCAGCCAGTTTGTCTGCGCTGAAACTTACCCTGCCGATAGAAGCATGAATGATACCCACTTTATCAACCTTAAAAGCGATCTTACCACCTTTGAGGTCGTTGATAGCACCAGCCACATCATTGGTTACCGTACCCGTTTTAGGATTGGGCATCAGGTTACGTGGTCCGAGAACCTTACCCAGCTTACCAATTTTCGGCATTACAGCCGGTGTTGCCACGATAACGTCGATGTCTGTCCAGCCACCTTCAATTTTAGTGATAAACTCATCCAGCCCAACAAAGTCAGCACCCGCTGCTGTTGCTTCGGCTTCTTTATCCGGCGTACAAAGCACCAGTACACGTTTTGTTTTACCAGTACCATGGGGCAGGGTTACCGTACCACGGATAGCCTGGTCAGCTTTTTTCGGATCAACACCAAGGCGTACATGGATATCAACCGAACTATCGAATTTTGTTATGTTTATTTCCTTTACCAATGCAGAGGCTTCCTTCAGGGAATACACTTTGTCCTTGTCCACCTTAGCATTCGCAACTTTTCTTTTTTTAGTAATCATTGTCTTGATAATTGTAAGGTGATGAATTAATTTTCCCAGGGCGCTTTGCCATCCACAGTCAGTCCCATGCTGCGCGCAGTACCGGCTACCATGCTCATCGCACTGTTTAAAGTAAAGGCATTGAGGTCGGGCATTTTGTCTTTGGCAATCTCTTCTACCTGTGCCCAGGTTACCTTACCTACTTTTACACGATTGGGTTCTTTACTACCGCTGGTAACTTTAGCAGCATCCATCAGTTGAACGGCTGCAGGAGGGGTTTTGATGATAAACTCGAAAGATTTATCCGCGAACACCGTGATGAGTACGGGAAGTACCTTTCCCATTTTATCCTGGGTCCTGGCATTAAACTGCTTGCAGAACTCCATGATGTTTATACCCTTACTACCTAAGGCAGGGCCGATGGGCGGCGCAGGGTTGGCTTGTCCTCCTTTACATTGGAGTTTAACATAGCCCGTGATCTCTTTTGCCATGATTTGACATTTTTTTGGTGATAACGTTCCGGCAATCGCGCCGGAACTCCCAATTCCCTTTTCCGCCGTAGCGGAACACTAAAGAACTATTTGGGGCGGCAAAGGTAAGGGAAACATTGTAAAAAACAAACAATTGACCGGTGCTTTTCAGGCAAAAGCGGGCAGGACTACTCACTTTTAAGCATTTATAGCTAAAATCGACCGCTGTTTTATAAAAATCGGCAGAACGTCACACTAAAATAAGACATTTTAGACCGCTGCTACAGTACTATGGCCCTTAGTGTGACCAATTTAAATGGAAAATCCTCGCTTGTCCGCATCCCGATATCCCGGTAAATCAGGCCATGCTCATTCTTATCCACTTTAATAGTGGCATCAATAGCAATCATTGCCGAAGGAGGTAATGACATACCGGTATCACTTAAAACAATACACTTGCATGAACTCTCGAAGTTAATAATACGGACAATACTTTTACCGTAATTACCAACCCTTAACCGGAAATTTTTGACTGCCCCCTTTTTAATTTCCCCCAGGTCAACTGTATCCTTTTCAAAGCGTACACAGGCAGCAGCACTTGCCTGACTCCTCTTGCTGCAGCCGATACCTGTCGCTACAGCAATAAAAAGTGACCATAAAGTAATAACATACCGTAACCTGCTGCAAAAAAGTACAGTCATGACAGGAGATTTAGAAGGAAATGTAAAGTCAGGAATTGATTTCAGTCATTGCAGAACCAGTATTGGCATTATTAATGGCAACAGGTCTTGTATGCGTTTTTCTATGGTAGGAGAAAAAGTGGATGAATCGTGAAAACAAAACAGAGGCGGTCGTTAACCCCCTGCCCTTCCCAGGTGCGTAGGCCGGTGTATTACCTGGTATCGGAATGCCGGTATTACCACCCCAAAAAACAATTGCGCCCAGCAGGAGCGCAATACCCACACTGATACCCGCATAGCGGAGTAACAAAAGCGCAGCGTCTTCAAAACCCATGTCCGCCGTTCCCATTCCCGCAAGCGGCCAGATGGTAAAAACCAGTAATATAGCAGCATAAGTCAGGAATAAAGTCAGGAAGAGGATAAGCATCCCCTTAAAGGGTTTATATTTTTGCTTAAGCAGCTTACCCGTGAGAAGCAATAGTAAAACCGGCATAAGAAAGAGGGGAATCAGTTGTATAAAAAAATTGTGGGTCAGCCTGTTCAGTATGAGTACAAAGAGTGTGGTCAGCAGACCAATGGCCAGCAAGGCCGGGGTTAGATGTTTACTGCTTTTCATAAAAGGAAGAGTTTGCGTTGACAAAGTATGGTTTTGAATTGATTTGCATTTTGAGTGTTTTAAAAGGTACATATCCCATTACAGCCATACAACCACAAAAAGCCGCAGCCCATCGAACTCGGGGTGCAGGTTGCAGATGTACTACAGGTTTTAACACCCAGGCAGGCATCTGATGAGGTAGAACAACTACAACTTTTTCCTGCGGCAGATGGCGATCCATTATCTCCGTCAGGCGGCATCAGTTCTGTAACAAAATCGGTATAGTTCATATTCTCCAGCGAATCGGCCGGAAAAATTAGCTCTTTCGCAGCGCATTAAAGCCGTTGATCTATAAGGAAATTGACGCTAAAGTTATCATCCCCTTGCTAGCCTGGGTGAGTACAGCAATTTTTAAATACGAGTATTGAATAGCAGAAAAAATAGGTTTTGCAACTGTTCGGTATAATATTAACCGATAAAAGTCGAATTAATAGATATTCAAGATTTGATGAAACATTTGCAACCACCTCAAAAATAACATTATACTTGCCCAGCAATGAAATATCACGAATTCTCTCACTTTAGCAAGATCCAAAATTGATAGTGGCTGGTTAGAACATATCTCAAAAGTAGTTTCTTAACAAAATGACCATACATGCGATTTGAACAAAGGCGAGGTAGTTCTGCTTGTAATAGTCAAATCTTGTTTGGCATCTTCTGAATTTTTGTATCCATGCAAAGAGCCGTTCCACCTTCTATCGCCTTTTATAACGGCGCAGTTTCCTTCCATCCTGTGTAGCAGGTTTAACCCGGTTGACCCTGTGCGGTGCAATCATTTTGATTTTCTGTTTCTTCAGTTCTTTGTCCGGCGGATCACTATCATAAGCCATATCGCCAATCAGCATTTTGGGTTTTCCTTTTATAACGCTTTTTGATAGTGTTTCCTTAACGAGGTTAACTTCATGGGGGCTTGCTCCATGTGTGGAAACGGCGACAGGAAGACCATTGCTGTCTGCAATCGCCATGATCTTGGAACCCTTTCCCCGCTTAGTTTTGCCAACTCCGCCGCCCCTTTTTTGGCCGCTGCAAAGCTGCCATCTATAAAACATTCGGCTAAGTCTATCTTGCCCCGTTTTTTTAAATCCATTGCAAGTCTTACCAGAATATTTTCCCATACACCCTTATCCACCCAATCCTGGAAACGTCGGTGGCAAGTTTGGTAGGATGGGTACTTATCGGGCAAATCCTTCCATGGGGCAACTGTGCGGCATATCCATAAAATACCATTTAAAATACTACGGTCATCTACACGGGGCATACCGGTTACCTGCTTGGCCGGGACTGCGCCTGCAATTATGGGGGACGCAAGGTGCCACTGTTCATTTGTAATATCCATGAACAGCAAGCACGGAATCATTAATTTTATGACAAAGAACTTATTTTTACACTTATTCACACTTTTGAGATAGGCTCTAATAAGTTTAGGGGATTATTTTCTACAAAAACCCTGATAAAATCAACTTATATTTGTACACCTGAAAAGACAGATGCGAATATCCACCTAAACAATGCAAAACAATATTACTGAAAATGCCCCTTGCAATAACCAAAGCAGAAGAATTTATAGATGACGTAAAGTCTGGAATTATTAGTTTTTTTTGCACGTTATTCCATTGCTTGATACATCCAAGTAAAATAACCAGTAATACTGCGTTGTTTTCAGCTCCGGGTAAGCCAATACGCAGATACATAAACTCAACTACATATCTTGTAATATGCATTTTTGCTTTTCTTGGATTTTATAGAACAATGTTATTTGAAAGGGAATATAATCTGGATCTGAATTCATTGAGCAGCTTCGGCACTTATGTACAGGAGCGTAGTATATTTAGTAATGTTTTAGAAATTCTTTTTATTCTGATCATCCTTTACTTCTTCAACCGATTTATTTTAAGTTTTATCTTGTACTGCATCCATACGAGAAGAAGAAGCGATACCGCACAAATAAGTGCAAAAAGACAAAGCTCCCGGAAAATATTAGTTTTAGGGGATTATTTCTCTGGCACACTCATGCTCGTTTATCTCGCGTTATTACTTATTCTTCGGGGGCATAAAATCAGGTTTTTATCTGACTGGGGGTCGCAAATTATTCTTATAATTTATTTCTGTTTTATCACATACGGGTACAATAAAGCCTGGCTAAAAAGTAAATTCAAACACCTATTTTTCAGAAAATTCTTACTCCCTGCTTCACTTCTTCTCATCCTTTTCACAGCCTTTATTGTGGTAATAGAGAATACCATTGATGTGAGTCAGTTTTTACTCAAGCCTGATCTTGTATACTCAATGGTGTATATAGTCATCTATCTCATTTTTTTCTGCAAAATTTTCACGAAATGCAATACCCATAAATCAATGATACTACTTCGGTATCTTTCACTATCCATCAGCACTGCATCATCCCTCTACTTTACCCCTATAATCTGTAAGTTTGCCTCAAATTTTATTCTTATAAAAACAAACATGCTAGAATACAAGCCCAATGCCGTTATATTTGGAGAAAAGTTTGACAAAATCGTTAATTTCAGAATCAATCAGATCGATACCCAAAGAATGTTAAGTACAAATGTCTTTATTAAAAATAATTGCAATAACGACATTTCCATCTTCAGTGATAGTGTACTGCAAGTCATGAACTCAGACACTGCTTTGTACAGTACAATTATTTTAAAAATCCATAGTGATTCATTGACCCCAGGAAATAGATTTATAAAGCCGGGAGAGATTGTGTATTTTTCGATTGAAGCAAAAATCGACTCCATTACAGAAAGCTATTTCCGAAGGAGATATATTGAACACAATGAAAATTCAACAAAAGATAAAATAAAGCTACTATCTTTCCCATCGAATTCCATAGAAAAAGAGTACTTCGAAGCACTCGGGATCACTTTCAAATAATGACGTTATGAAATTTACGACAAGCATATTTTTTACATCGATTTGTATAATGTTGTTATTAATTGGCTCAGCACATAGCAACTTTAACAATCCACACTTAAAGAAAGCGAAATTATCAAGAGCAGATTATGAACTTAAATACAGCAATTATTTTTCATTGCCGGCTGCGCAAAAAATAATGCTATGGAAGACACGAATATTTTCAATTGACCCTGCAATTATCACAACGCCTGAACAAAAGAGATTCCTTGATGAACTGCTTATTAAAATAGACACAAATCTATTTAATGGACACAGTCCTGAAAAACTTGATAGCCTGAATAAAAAAGCTCAGCATCTTTTTAATAAAGAGCTATTCGCTTTCATGTTTTCAAGTTTTGCGGTATCGATAGAAGAGTTCAATAGTACCTATAATACGCATTTAGTTCTTTCACGAGAAATAGATACCAGCAAGCCAAAGAATAGTAAGCCTAAAAAGGAAAATGAATCATCCGAAGAAAAGAAGGGAGGAACATCTACAGGAGGAAAGACAAATTGCACTTGCTCTACCTCATCAGATGCCTGTCTCGGTTTAAAAATCTGCTCTACATCTGCAACTTGCAGCTCCAGTTCCATGGGATGTGGCTTTTTGTGGCTTTATGGTTGCAATGGCATGTGTAATCTGTAAATGATTTGATTTAGTACTCCCCAAAAGAAAATCCCGGTTATAAATATATCAAAAAACAAAAGCCTCAACTTTACCTGCCACCGCACTATCACTCTCTTTTTACCTGATCCTGTTATTCAGCTTCTGCACAGCAAATATTAAAAACGAGTCAAAATCTGCCCGCCCCTCAGCAATAAACGGATAGGGGCGGCCACTCCCGAATGGTGTTTTAAAACTCCTGTCGGTCAGCCCGATGGTTGCTTTGTGAAACAAATCCTGCCTGTCCATCTGCACACCCAGTGTAAGTTCCCAATGGTATTTTTGGGTATCCGGATATTTTTTATCGATATCCCTGATGTTTTCTATTGCATCACTTTTAGCCTTAAAAAGTTCATAACTGCCTTTAAAATCCTTCATGATTTCAGCTACCTTGTTTTCCCATTTTTTCCAATGAAACGGAATGGACACGATCAGCACTTTATTCGTCATGGAAAAGTGGCCGGGAATAGATACCGAGTCCTTAAAATTCTTTTCAAAAGCAGATTGGCCATAGGTTACATTAAGCAAAGCGAGCATAGTGATAATCAGTCTTATCATTTTCATGGTACGTATTTTATATTGCAATATACAAACTAACCCTACTCCACATAGCCTGTAAAAGAAAAAAATGCTCCTGCAACGACATCAGTATATGGCAATATTGGCAAAAAGCATAAGGGAAGGCGCTTGCCTCCCCTTATATACAATAGTACCGTTATACCCTATACCACCTGGTCTCCACCCGGCTTTGTTTCCTGCCGTTTGGCCACTTCTTCCAGCAGTTTCAATCCCAGCAAACCACTGATGCCCCCATTGGCACTATCCCCACCACCGCCAATCAGCACATCCGGCATGATCTTGATGTGCTGAGCACCGATCGCTTCCATCACCTTCAGTTGGGTAAAGTTATTGCCACCCATGGCTTCTACGGAAAGTTTATAGGATTCGGCATTCGATTTACCGATGGCCAGAATTTTTTCCGCTTCCGCATTACCCGTTACAGATATCTTCTCTGCCTCCGCATTGGCCAGCAGTTGCACCTGCTCAGCATTGGCCCTGGCCAGCACCCTTGTTTTTTCAGCCTCACCACTGGCCAGTAATTTTAAACGGTCTGCCTCAGCCGTAGCCTGCAGACGAACACTATTGGCATCACCGGTGGCTTTTTTTACCGAAGCATCTGCAATACGTTCGGCAATAACCACGCCCTGGTCGGCCTTTACAATCTCTTTCTGCATCTCTGCAATCGCTGTCTCCTTTTCCAGGGTCTGGCGTGTTTCCTGCGCCAGCTTTTCTGTTTCATACGTAATCTTCTGCTCTTCAGCCAGTTTACGGTCTGTAAGCGTTTTCATCAAACTCTCGGGCGGAACGATATCGCCGATAAGCGTATCCACACCAAACACATTATACTGATCCAGTACCTGGCCGATATGTTCACGAGCCGAACTCTGGCGCTCCTTACGGGTACCCAGAAAGGCGATCACATCGCTGTCCTGTGCACTGTTCCGGAAATAGTTGCCAATCGTTGGCTCCAGTACCTGGCTCACCAGGTTGTTCATGTTACCAAACCGGGCAATTACCTTCGGCGCTTCATTTGTAGGAATATGAATGATCTGCGAAACGTCAAGGTTGAACGGGAAACCATCCTTACTCCGTACGGTGATCGTACTCAGGTTTTTATCCAACTGGTGGCTCTCGCTCCTGGCACTGGCCCAGTTGAGTACCAGATTGGTGGTTGGTACCAGCTCTACCTTCATGATGTAGGGATTGATGGGATACTTACCCGGCCCCAGCGGCTCCGCCCATACACCCTTCTGCCCTTTAGACACGATATTACCATGCTTGAATTCAATACCGCTCAGGTCCTTTCCTTCCTCGCCCACATAGCTGATCACCACGCCCACATGACCAATGGCAATCTCCGTCATCTTCACCATTTCCACACTCGCAAACCAGGGGTTTAGAAAATAAGTACCCGCCAGGATGACCTGCTCCTGCAAACCCTTGTAACCACCATTCTCCATAAACAGGTCCACATCCTGAAATTTGTTGTGCCCGCCGATGATGCGGCCTGCAATCTGTTGCTCTTCGAGTGGCTTACCCTCCTGTGTGGTTACAATACCCACCGCATTATCGGGTATTGAAGTCATATCTGTCATTTCCACATCAAAAAGAAAGGTATTGATCCGGTAGGATCCGGGTGTAATAATGGCTGTCTGCCGGCCCTTCCGGCCACCGTTATTCAGAAAAGCCTCTGCATCCTGAAAACTGTCGCAGACTACTTTACGACCCAGGATCAGTCCCGTTTCCAACTCTGCTCCATCCTTAGCCAATACCAGACCGAGCTTACCGGTAGGGATAATCGTAAAGGGCTGGAAAGTAATCTCATACTGCCAGATCCATTTGGCAAAATACACACCAGGAGGCAGGGTTTGTGCCTGAAAACCCGCTTCACCCTTAGTGGCCACAATACGCCCTTCGGGCAACTGCTGCTGACCAAAAAGGACAAACTTTTTGGTAACAAGACCAATGCGGTCTTCCGGTACAATCACCACGCCAAAAAAAACGCGGAGGATGAATTTGTAAAACAATAAACAAAGCAGGGGGATACCGATGATCAGTCCCCACCTGAGGATTTCTGTTGATTCCATGTTGATTTGATTGAATAGATGAATAAATATAGTGATCAGCAGCCACAATAGCGGCATAGTTGCGCACGACTTATCCAGACGGATATACCCTGCAGTACTGTGCTGAAAATAATTCCTTGCTAAACCGGAAAAGTTTATAACCGGGGGGGTGAAGTATTAAAATTGGTCAGGATAAAATCACCGAGAAAGAAAACAACCTTTTTGGTACGAAGTCTCATGTGGAGTCTTACTTAATTGATGACACAAAGATGTAAAAGTAACCCCGATCCCGGAAGCAGAATGGTGATGAACGGTGGCTGCAACGGTTATCCTGTAAAAAAACACATACGATCGCAAAATACAGGCTTTCCCCTTCTCTAAAAAGAAGCCATCACCATAAAAACTGTTGATTACAGTACCTAGCAAGCTAAGCACTGGCTCCATCGGGTAATGTCATTACATTAAGAGCCTCTGCAACCCGGAAAGGGTGGTATTGTGGTAGAATGGTGGCAATCATCCGTGCAATAAACACTGAAGGGTAGCACAATTGCTCCCGGCCAATCGTTAACTTAACGACATTGCCCATCGGGATAAGCTTCCGAATCAATGGTCTGCCCCTATACTCAGTAATGCATCACAGAAAAATACACCCGTTCCCCCTTCATCTTTACCATAAAAATATTACTAAAGGCTGTATCCGGGAGATCACCCGCCACTACCTTTTTCCGGCAGAGCATATTGGCAATATCATCAATCGTATTGCTGTGTCCCACAATAAGCGTATTGCGTTTGCGCTGTTTTAACCGGTTGATAAACAGGGAATCCGGCTTGGGGCCGTAGTCCTCAATCGGTACACCCGTAAGCATGCTGGTGGGTTGTGCGGTGGACATGGTGCGGGTGGTGGCCGTTGAAAAAATATGTGCGATATGCTTATCCGCCAGCAAAAGTTTCAACCGCTCTGCCCGTTCCTGACCGGCGGCAGTCAGTACGGGATCTTTGGCAGGTTCGGCCGATTTTTCCGCATGACGCACAATATAATAGGTACGGGTACAGCTACCAGTCAGTACAAGCAATCCCAGATACACAAAAAGCTTTTTCATCATCGTATTTTTTATCGTTATTCCACCTTGAGCCCCCAATCAGCACCCTTGTCTGTTGCAGGCAATCCATCTTTAAGCCATTTTGCAGGCTTGTCACCTTTCAGAAAATGATCAAAAAACTGACCCAGTCGTACACTCAGGTCCTTACGGTTGCGACGTTCAATAAGGTTATGGTCTTCTCCGTTGTATTGAAGCAACCAGGCTTTTTTATCCAGCCGCTTCAGTGCAGTAAACAATTCGATCCCCTGCCACCAGGGTACCGCACCATCAGCATCATTATGCATGATCAGCAGCGGCGTATTGATTTTATCCGCGGCAAAAAGCGGCGAGTTTTTGATATACAGATCCTGCCTTTGCCAGAGCGTAGCACCAATACGGCTCTGGTCTTTTTCGTATTGAAACTGGCGGCTGATACCAGGCCCCCAGCGGATACCACCATAAGCACTGGTCATATTTGCTACAGGTGCACCCGCTGATGCAGCTTTAAACATATTTGTCCGGGTTACGATAAAAGCCGTCTGGTACCCACCCCAGCTTTGCCCCTGTAACCCCATACGCGTACTGTCCACCCATTTATTTTTCGATAGTGCCCTTGCCGCACTCACCACAGCATCCACCGAACTCTGCCCCGGCTCTCCATTCCTGTAATAAATATTGGGGTCAAAAACCAAATACCCATTGCTTACAAAATAGGGAATATTGATCGTTGAAGCACTGGGTGCAGGGGTTTTATAGCTGTATAATCCATCCGCATTCTTTTCATAGTAGTAAAAAATGACGGGGTATTTTTTGGTAGAATCAAAATTTTCGGGTTTGTACAGGAGCCCCTCTGCCATTTTCCCATTGGGGAGTTTCCATTTGCGCAATTCCACTGTGAGCCAGTTGTATTCCTTTTGTTGCGAAGCAATATTGGTCAACTGCTCCACCTGACGAAGGTCTGTTGAATAAACCAGTTCATTTGAGGCAATACTGGCCATGCTGAACAGGTAGGCGTTTGCATTTTTGGCTTTAACCAGTTGCCCCAATGTAAATCCTCCGGCATTCAGTTTCACCGGTTCTGCAGACCCGCTGTTACTGATCCTGTAAAAACCATTGTATTTACTGTCCCGGTTAAAAGACCGCAGCGTGAGTACCTGGTCTTTTTTCAAAAAACGTTCTTCACGATCCGTTGTCTGGTAGCGCAGTATTGTTCGGTTCTTTTTGCCCCACCCCATGGTAAAGTTTACCGGAGGCGTATTACCGGATGGATCAATGCGCCAGATATCATAGCGGTCGCACACAAAATAATACTCATCATTTTCCGACCAGGCCATATCACCAATACCCGGTGGGGTACGCGGATGATCATCTTCATCATCATACAAATGTTCTGTAATGCCAGCCGATATATTCCTGGTGATTTGTGTGGCCACATCATAGACAAAATATTGTTTTGCCGGTACTTCATACCAATAAACATATTTACCCGAAGGCGATGCATCAAAATTGGCTACCGTATTTTCTTTTATTTTTTTCCGGCTGCCATCCAGTGTACTGATCACAAAGGCTGTATATTTTTCATCCGTATCCCATTGAACGGCTTTCCGGTTGCCCTTCGTGCTCGTACCAATAACCCATGAAGCATTCCCTTCATCGACCAGCCCAACAGATTCTGCGTTTTCATCTGAAAGAGAAACGATCTTATTTTCTCCGGGTCTTACCACGGCCAGATAACTCCTTTTTAATTCATTGTCTAACTGCCGCAGTTGTGCAGGCTGCAGATAATCATCATTGTAATGCCAAACATCGAGCCGCGCCAGCTCAAAATCCACCAGCGTGGTATCTTTGGGTGGCCTTACCGCGGCCGTACCAAAAAACAACTGCTTGCCGTTCTTACTGAATACAGGCAGCCTGTTCTCACTAATGGTACTGCCGAGTTTCATCCCGGTCGTATTCCTGTCCGCAAGTACAACCGCGCTGTCGCGGCCTGCTGTGTAATACCAGAGTTTGTAAAATTTCTGCAGTGCCTTACTACTGCTGTCGCGCTCCGCTACAAAGGAAAACTGCACCCCTTCTTCGTCAAAAGCAAACTGTTTGGCATCATTAAACCCCTTCATTACCGTATCGGTCTTGTCCGTTGCCAGTTGGTGCAGCATCAGCAGTGCTTTACTTGTACTGTCCTTAGGGTTCTTCGTGGTTTTCACCAGCAGCCGCTTCCCCTTTTTATCAAAAGCATATTCGCTCACCGATTTAAACAACCTGTCTTTCCCGCCGGATAAATTGCGCAATACCAGGTCAGTACCTTCACTACCTGCTCCACCAGATCCCTCATCCCCGTCCGCATCCTGTAAAAGCGCATCTTTTTGTGCCTTGTAAATGAGTTGTGCCGCTTTTTCGGCCGCCTGAAGTATTTGCTCGCGCGACAGCTTGCCCTTAACCGAATCAATTGAGCGGCGGATCACCGAATCAGCCGCTTTGAGTAATCCCTCCCGGTAAAGTTTTGCAGAATCAATAACAGCCTTTTTCTTTGCCGTATCGGGAAGCGGTTTCTCCTGGTGCCAGGCCAGCCAACCGCTGCCCTTTTCCGGTACACGAAACGATTTCACCCGCGCAATACGGATCACACTATCCTTTCCCAGTTCAAGAATACCCAGCGTATCTTTTGGCAATTCATCAGGCTTCTTCTTTTTGATGCGCCCCTGCCGTATGTCCTGAAAAAATGGTTTGATGCGAAATACAAGGTAGCGGCTGTCGTCGGTAATCACTGCTCCATATCCACGACTGATTACCTTTTTATAACGGGTGTTTACGTTCTGGATGACCAGCTCGCCATCGCCCTCCTGGGGCACTACCGTATACACGGCAAACTGCCCGTCATTGCTGAGCAGCCGCTCACCAACAGATCTCCAGCCGTCGTAAACTGCATGAGTGAGTGGCTTTTTCGACTGCCCCCATACAAAGGCGCAACAAAATAGAAAAAGCAGCAAAAAACCAGATGGCTTCAGCATACAAGCAGGGTTTTGATGAAGGCTCAAATTACAGTAAGTTCGGGATAATCAGGCAGCCGCTTAAACATTTTTACGGCCCTTTGTAAAACATACCGGCTCAGCCTTCGTCCGGTGGCATACCCCATACTGCTTTTATCCGGGCAAGTTCTGTCCCCGACAAACGGCAGGTAGCGTAATGACCCGCAATACTTTTCTGCCGGCTGGCCTCATAAACGGTTACGGCACAGGCAACTGAGATGTTGAGTGATTTGATGATACCTACCTGTGGTATGATAAAATTACCGTCTGCCAGGGCAATAATTTCATCGCTTACCCCACTGTGCTCATTGCCGAATACAAGTGCCACAGGTTCTGCCAGGTTAAGGTCATGCAGTTGTACCGCATCGCTGCTGAGATGGGTGGTATAGATTTTCTGGTACCGGTTGCGCAGCTCGGCAAAGCAGGCCTCAGCCTCGGTGTATTGGTGTATCGTTAGCCATTTGGCTGCACTGCTGCTGCTTTTGGCACCCCATTTTTTATGCCGGGGTATCCGGGTATTGAGTATGAAGATATCCTGAATACCAACAGCATCGCAGGTACGCATCACCGCAGAGATATTATGCGGATCAAATACATTCTCAAGCACCACGGTAATATCCGGTTGCCGCTTGCTGAGTACGGAACCCAGTCGGTCAAGTCGTTCGGGAGTCATAACGCAAATTACAGATTTTTGCCGGCAGCATCCGCCAGCATTTACAGTGGGACACTGAAAAATCACCATTGTTTACACCGTATCTACCCGGAAAGACAACTGGCAGATACAACCAAAAGTGCTTACCTCACCATCCTTAACATGCGCCTTAATATCCTTCACATATACAGAATCAATATTCCGCACAGTTTTGGATACCTCTTTCACTGCACTGCGGATCGCATCATCAATGCTGATTTCTGAAGTAGCAATCACTTCAATTACTTTTACAATAGCCATGTTTGTATATTTTCAGGTTCATTACCGGAATACCCGGTACCGTTAAGGTAACGAAATATTACAGTATAGACAAGAAGTCCGAAAATAAAAAAGCTGCACCACCCGGGTGCAGCTCCGATATCATTAAATAGTTGTATTAAAAAGCGTAGCCGATAGCAATACCAATGCTGGGCAGGATACCGCTGGCTTTCAAACCACTGTAAAGTGAACCGCTATTATCTTTGTAAGAATAAGACTGATAAGAAATACCACCATTCAGGTCAAGTGTGAAACCGCTTCCGAAAATCCATTGGTTACCAATAATGGCTTTACCACCGAAAGATGTAAATTTTGCATCCGTAGCAGCACCAGTTACACTTGTTTTACCGGTAGTAAAACCAATGCCGGGTGCAGCATAAAATCCTTCGGGTGCAGTCTTGGTATTGCTCAGGTAGAAGCGGTACTCAGCACCAAGTCCAAATGAACTATACTTGAAACTTCCGATTTTGTAAGAACCAAAAGTAGGCGCAATCAGGATAGAGCTTTTTGGTGTAAGTGCGCGCTCGTAGGAAATACTACCTGCACCAAAGAGAAATCCGATAGGGTTAATTTTAACCACGTTCTGGCGTCCGCCACCATCACCATCTTTTTGGGCAAATGCAAAGGAGCAAATGGCAACAGTTGCAACAGAGAGAATTAATTTTTTCATTTTGTAATTTTTTAAAAAGGGTTTGATTTTTAAATTCCGGCAAAGGTATAGGTTTATTTTACAAAATCACAAAAGCCAATCATTTTTTTTATACCAATAATCACAAAAACCCGCGCCTGCAAGCAGTCCTGAAGCAAAGACACCAATAAAAAAACGCCCGTGTCTACTGATAATAAAGTAAGACCGGGCGTTGATAAATCCGTTAGTTATAGTCGGTTATGACATTTGCCATTTGTTACGAAACCCTGCTGCCAAACGCAAACGGCGCTGGCTGTTCCACATATCTACGGCACCGAATGTTTTTTTTGTTTCGTTCTCCTTTGCCGGAGCTACGGTTTCTTTTACCTCAGTTACTAACGCTTTCAGTTCTTCTGTTCCCATCTGTACATAAGATGGCATTACATCACTTTTCATGATTCTTCTATTTTAATTGTTACAATTCGTTGTTGAGCAGGGCAGAAAATGAAGTTATATAAAACCAATTTCGCAAGATGTGTGCTCCAGGTAAAATTCCTCGAAGTATTGACTATGCCCTGTTTTGATGGCGCAAAGATACGAACGCACAGCTTAAAAAACAAATAAAAAGCTTGTTAAAAGGAGAAAAACAAGGTTCAGCGGTTTAAACAGCATTTGCCGGAATGCTTTGCCGGCAAAGCATTCCGGCTTGTTCCCGCAGCAATACCCGCACGAAAAGATAATCATATATAAAATTTCAAAACACACCTGCTGTTTATTGTCATTTTTCAAACAACTAAGGAAAAGTGTTGAAAAAATTCACTGTACAACCTTGCTTAACCGGGAAAAATAATAAATCATACAGATATTGATTCGCCCTATATCGACCCATACTTCCTGTACCAGGCAATAATAAATGCGGTTACTTCATCATAACTGAGCAAACCCGAAGGTTGCTGGTTACTTCGCAGGTACAACCCATATACCCATCGAACCAATGGTTCAAACGGATTGCGGTGGCGGAGGTTGAACCTGCGCCATGTTTCCAGATCCTGCCGTACCAGAGGGGAGAGTGCTTTCCGGAACTGGTTGGCCGATGCCGAATCTGCGGCATAAAGATTACGATTGGCATATAAAAATAAATCGAGGTAAGCAGAATAACGGAACAAGGTATCCGGCGAACGGGCAGCCGTAAGATAAGCTGCAAAGTTGGCTTCATTCTCCCGCGCATAACCCAGTTGATGCCCCACTTCATGACAACCCGTAAAAGGCAACAGAAATTTTGGCAAAGTGGTATTCACCTGGGCCTCGCCGGAGAAAGGATTATAATAACCCAGGAATCCCGTGTAATTGCCCAGCCAGCCCCAGAAAGAAGGTTTTATCGATACTGCCCGGTAATGCAGAAAAGGCCATTGCAACCCTGCCGCGGCATAAGCACCTGCCACCCCATTGAATAAAGCGGTATGGTCAAGATCGGAGAACTGCTTTGCTGTAAGCACAGCCCGGTAATCATTCGTTTTGGCAAGCAGTATCCCGTTCACCTTTTGCAGGTCTTCGGTGGTGTATTTCCCCATCTGCAGGTTCAGTTGCTGCGCAATACCCGGCCGGTTGTAGTTCAATCCCCAAAGTATATTAAAAATGATGTATACCCACAACCCCAGCCGCAAGCCGCGGCTTGCTTTTCGCCGCAGATAGTCCATATTGATTCTTTTGCGGAAAAGATCGGCTGTAAACCGGTAACAGACCTTAATCAGCCAGCATACAACCAGCCCGTAAAAGATATCACCCAGGCTGAATGGCAACCAGCCCAGCATAAATCGTAAAACGGTGGCCATAAGCGGGTAAAAACCGGTACTGTAATACCGTTCCACCCAAAGGGGATACATGCTGAACAACTTGATCAGGGTTACCAGCAACACAGGTATCCACCATTTCCTGTATTTTTGAAGCCAACTTGTTAGTGGGGTACTCATTCAGCGTATAAATTAGGACAAAACTGGCGTAAAAAGTCAAAAAACAGAGTTTTTCCGGTAAAAATAAAATTATTGGCTTACCTTTGCCGTCCTTTAAAATTAACTAATGGCTAACAAAAGGGCATTCGAAATCGCTTTTGTAGGGTTAAAACCTGGAATCCATGAGTTTAATTATGAAGTGGAGGATAAGTTCTTTGCAGCAGCAGAAAATCGCGACTTTACCAATTGCCTGGCAAAGGTAAAGTTGTTTTTAGACAAAAAAAGCAGCTTTATGCTGCTGAAATTTGAAATCGGTGGACGGGCTGATGTTGCCTGTGACCGCTGCGGAAATACGCTGAGTATGGATCTCTGGGATGAATTCAATATGTTAGTTAAACTCGTGGAGAACCCGGATGAGATGAATGAACAGGAGGAAGATCCCGATGTTTTTTACATCAGCCGGACGGAAAGCCATCTCTCCCTGAATGACTGGATTTACGAATTTGTGGTACTAAGCATCCCCCATCAAAAACGTTGCCCGGATGAGGAAATGGGTGGGCCGCGTTGTAATACCAGTGTACTGCAAAAGCTGAAGGAGATGGAAGACGAGGTTAGGGCCAACAACGCAGACCAGTTATGGAAAGGACTGGATCAATTTAAAAAGAACTGAACACAATAATTATATCAAATAAAACGCATAAGATATGCCAAATCCGAAACGACGCCACTCGCAACAGCGAAGCGCAAAAAGAAGGACGCATTATAAGGCAGTAGAAACAACGCTCAGCGTAGACAAGACTACCGGTGAAACCCACGTACGCCACCGTGCGCATGTAAGCGAGGGCAAACTGTTCTACAAAGGAAAATTAGTGGCTGAAAAAGCGCCGTTAAAAGCATAATCATTTATTTCCTACCTTCAGGATTCTGAATCAGGTATTCAAATGTAATTTTGATTGCCGGATTTGGAATTTTTTATTTTGCCAGTATGATGACAATTGGCCTTGATATGATGGGGGGTGACTTTGCTCCGCTGGAAGCTATTAAGGGTGTAGACACTTACTTATCGGCTGCCAGGGAGGATGTCCGGTTAGTGTTGATTGGCAACGAAGCCGAAATGGCTCCCTTGCTCAAGGCTAATCCTTTGCCTGAAGCCAGTTATACCATCATACATGCACCTGAAGTAATAGGGATGCACGAACACCCTACAAAAGCCCTCAAAGAAAAACAACAATCTTCAATAGCAGTTGGGTTTCACTTACTGGCCACGGGCAAGACCGACGCCTTTATCAGTGCCGGTAATACCGGTGCCATGATGGTTGGAGCCCTTTTCAGTATCAAAGCCATAGAAGGCGTACTCAGGCCTACCATCGGTGCCTATATGCCCAGGGAAAAGGGTACGCTGGGCTTACTGGCCGATGTTGGCCTCAATGCAGACTGTAAACCGGAAAACCTGAACCAATTCGCCATTTTAGCCACCCTTTTTGCCAAACACGTACTCAATATTGACCAGCCACGTACCGGCCTCGTTAACCTCGGCGAAGAAGAAGGGAAAGGCAATCTGCTGGCACAGGCCGCATTTCCACTCCTCAAAGCCAACCCCCTGCTCAATTTTATTGGTAATATTGAAGGACGGGATATCCTGCTCGACAAAGCGGATGTAATGATTTGCGATGGTTTTACCGGAAACGTGGTACTCAAGCTCGCTGAGAGTATTTATGATATTGTACAGCGCCGCCGCATCAGCGACGAACACTTCAACCGTTTCAATTTTGAGACCTATGGCGGTGTACCTGTACTCGGGGTCTCCAAACCCGTCATCATCGGGCATGGCATTTCACAACGCATGGCTTTCAGTAATATGATCCGTACAGCAGTGAGGATGCTCGAAACTGACCTTATTGGTAAAATGAAAGCAAGTTTTACCGGATCATAGCCACAAAAAAGCCACCGGGAATCCCCCGATGGCCAATTTATCCCAATTATGTATTTGCTTATCCTTTAGCGGGCTTAACCGATGCTACCGCTGCCTGACCAATCATCCGGCTCATCACTTTCATAGTTTCATCTACATAAATATCGGTGCTCAACTGTTTGAGCCAGCGCTTGTTCTTCTCCAGCTTATCCTTATCTGCCGCAAGCCGCTGCTCATCTGCCTGACTTACTCTGATATCCATTGCTTTACTGAGTTTATACAGTTCTTCCAGTTCTTTATAAGTTGCCTTTACCTTTTTTTGCTCTTCTTTAAAAGTAACCAGACTTAAAGACACGGCTTTGTCGTTTTGCTCAAATAACCATTTTGCCTTTTCCCGGATTTGTGTAAATACTTTGCTGTTCTTTACTTCTTCACCTGAAGTCTTTACAATACTGTTAAAGTCATATGCCGGATTCCAGGTCTGGTAATCTGCCTTACTGATCTCGTCCCATACCAGGCTGCTGGGGTTATCTTTCTCCCTGAATTTCAGGAAATCCAACCGGTCAGGAATCACCAGATCAGGCGTTACCCCATTAAGCTGTGTAGCACCACCATTGATACGGTAAAACTTCTGGAGCGTCAACTTTACGGTACCCAGGTCTTCAGGCTTGCGCTGCGCGAAAAGACTGTTTTCGTCTTCCGGATTAAGCGGAATATTGCGCTGTACCGTACCCTTTCCATAAGTGGAGGTGCTGCCGATCACAACACCACGCTTATAGTCCTGTATGGCGGCAGCAAAAATTTCAGACGCAGAAGCGCTCGTGCCGTCAACCATTACAGCCAGTGGGCCGCTGTATAAGATAGTCTTGTCTTTATCACGGAGTACGTTGGGTTTATCACCCCTGCTGCGTACCTGGCAAATCGGCCCATCCTCAATAAAGAGTCCCGCCATCTGCACCGCATCATACAGGGAACCACCGCCATTACCACGCAGGTCAAGTACAATACCCTCCACGTTTTCAGCCTTGAGCTTCTCTACCTCTTTGGCTACATCCACTGCACAGCGGGCACCATTGGGGCGTTCAAAATCGGCATAAAACTCGGGCAGATAGATATAACCCACCTTATGTTCGCCCGTAATGATGGCACTTTTCGCAAAGGTTTCGTCCAGTTTGATTTCATCACGCTGCAAGGCAACCACTTTGATCATGCCATCCACTTTACGTACCGTCAACCGTACCTCAGAGCCTTTATCGGCACCACGTATCAGTTTTACGGCATCAGTAACTGCATAACCCGTCACATCAACCGGCTCTTCTTTTGCCTGGCCAATCTTGATGATTTCGTCATTCTCCTTCAGTTCACCACTTTTCCATGCAGGTCCGCCACTTACGAGATTGGCGATCTTGATCTTACCGTCTTCCTCTTTCAATTGCGCCCCTATCCCAAAAAAACGGCCACTCATGGTTTCATTAAACGAACGCAGGTCGATCGGCGGGAAGTAGTCCGTATGCGGATCCATGGTTGACGTAATGGCATTTACAAATGTGCTGAATATCTCATCCTTGGTTTCACGGTTCTTTTTGGTTGAAAAATAACGATCCATCTGCTTGCGTACCTGGTCGCGTGCTTCCCTTTCCAGCGTGGAGTCGGCCTTGGCCACATAATCCTTTTTATCCTTATTCTTTTCGCGGTCTTCCTGCATGGTAACCATACGGTCAAGTGCCATATACTTCAGCCGCTTGCGCCAGTTTTCTTTCCGTTCTGCCGCGGTTTTGGCGAAGTTTCGCTTTTCCGGATCCAGGATTACCGACTCATTTACCAAAAAATCAAAAGGTTTCTGCAGCAACTCGGTGTACAACCCTGCTACTTCCTGCAGGCGTTTCTGGTACACATCATTCACCACAAAAAAAGACTCGATCTCTTTTCCGTGTATTTCATCGTCAATCCTGTTCTCGAATTTTTTAAACGCATCAATATCTTCCTGGAGAAGAATATTTTTATCCCCATCCAGGTCATCTTCAAACTTCTTCAACACCTGACGGGAGAAATCGTCATTCACTTTTTTAGGATTATAATGTGCCTCTTCAAGCAATATCCCGAGGTTGCGCAATACGCGTACATACCTTGACTTGGGGTTATCGTCCGCCATGGCCGACTTGCCGGATGAACGGAAAGCAACAAATAAACTGGCAGCGGTCAGCACGGCCAGACCCAGTAAGAATTTTTTACCCATAATGATTTGTGCAAATTTTTGCATATAGTAAAATTAACGGAAATCTGTCCATTTTATTGAAATGCCGCCTGTTGATTTACCTAAAGTTTCCTTAAAATTCTATAAACGGTAAGGTTGCAACCACCCGCGGCAGCATCAAAGCCGTTTTGCCCGGGTAAAAGGTAATGCCGGGCATGGTAAAGGAGTGGCAAAAGGTAGGATATCCCACTGATGCGCCACTGATGCGTCACTGATGCACCACTGATGTCCCACTGTAAAGGGGAGTGGGATATCTATGGGTGATCACTGGTTCAACAGTGGCTGAAAAGGGGAAGAAACCCGCTTTACCCCTTCTTTTAAGGGCTGGTGGGCAGGCAGCAGCCAAAGGTACTGGTGCCGGTACAATGCCGGAAGCCATTCACCAGTACGGATAACCCGGTCACGGCATTATCCCGAACCGGTCATTGACAGGGGCTGTATTACCGGCACAAAAAAGACGGATGGATCCATCCGTCTTTACCTGACCCGTACAAAAAGTACTTTATATTTTATACATCCAGCCATACACATCGGGCTCCTGCCCGTAGCGGATGGCGTTCATCCTGTCTTTCAGCGCCGGGGCTGCTGTCCACTGCTCAATGGGAAACTGCATCACATATTCTTTGTACTTCAGTTCCTTAATAAGCGATATGGTGGCTGCCGTGCCGGTACCAAATACCTCTTTTAATGTACCTGCTTTATGCGCATCAATGATTTCGTCGATACCCAGTGCCCTTTCCTCAACCTGGTAACCCATATCACGCAGGATCATAATCGCGCTGTCGCGGGTAACCCCCGCAAGGATGGTACCCTGCTCCAGTTCCGGCGTAATAGCGGTATTCCCGATGATAAAGAAGACATTCATGGTGCCACACTCCTGAACATACTTGTGTTCAAAAGCATCTGTCCACAATACCTGGTCGTAACCAATCTTCCTGGCCTGTGCGGTTGCGTACATGGCACTGCCATAGTTACCGGCAGCCTTTGCATAGCCAATACCACCAGGTACAGCGCGTACATACTTCTCCTCAACATATATCCGCATGGGCTCTACATAGTAAGGACCTGTAGGGCTGAGGATAATCATGAATTTATATTTCTCACTCGGACGCACACCAATCATCTCATCGCTGCTGAACATAAAAGGGCGTATGTACAGCGAATGGTCCTTTTGTTCAGGTATCCATTTGCTATCCATCTGCACCAATTGACGCATTCCTTCCATAAAAATATCTTCGGGTACCTGGGGCATCTGCATGCGTTCTGCGGAGATATTGAACCGGCGGAAATTATCCATCGGCCGGAAGATGGCCGCATTGCCTTCGCTGTCCTTATAGGCCTTAACCCCTTCAAATATGGCCTGGCCATAGTGCAGTGCTGCCAGCGAGGGCGAAAGCAATAAGGGCTGGTAAGGCTTGATCTCTGCCACCTTCCATTCGCCATCCTCATAATCCACTTCAAGCATATGGTCGGTAAAGTATTTACCAAAGGGGATATTTTCGAGGTTGATATCGTTCAACTTGCTGTGTTCGGCTTTCGTAATATTAAAATCGGCTGCTGCAATCATATTCATTAATTTTACACAAAGAAACAAAAAAAATAACTGCCCGGGATTAAGCGGTATGACATTAGATAATATTCAACTTCCCCCGTTTATCATTGCGGGTTTATTCAAAGATTCGCTTGTGGCGTTGAACACAGCGCAACCAAAAACGGATACCGGATCGGCGGTTGTACCGGCCGGCAAGCCGGTCATTGCCGGGTTGGGACAAAACGGCCGGCACATCCTCATCCTCGTACACGATGAAAACGCATTGTACCTGCAGGATGAACGCCTCGATTTCCTCCTGGGTATACTGGCGGCCTGCAAACTCAGCATGGCCGACATTACCCTGGTTAACCTGGCCAATACCCAGGCTACCTACCTGGAGCTTACCACCACTTTTGAAGCGGAAAAGATTTTTCTTTTTGGCGCAGATCCTGCACAGATTGCGATGCCCATTGCCTTCCCTTTTTACCAGGTACAACGCTACAATAACCAGGTTTACCTCAATGCACCTTCACTGGCAGCACTTGAAAACGACCGGATGGAAAAAAGTAAGTTATGGACCTGTCTCAAACAAATTTTTGGCATCTGACCGGTAATCATATTTCATCATGACAATAATATTTGCCACCAACAACAGTAATAAAGTAGCCGAGATGAGGGCTGTACTGGGCGGGAACTTTCACATTCTCCCGCTCAAAGAAGCAGGTATCGATATTGACATCCCTGAGCCCCATGATACGCTTGAAGCCAATGCTACCGAAAAATCACAAACCATTTACCGGCTCACCGGGCAGGATTGCTTCAGTGAGGACACCGGACTTGAAACCACAGCACTCAACGGCGAACCGGGGGTTAAAAGTGCCAGGTATGCCGGCGATGACCGGTCATTTGAAAGCAATATTGCCAAATTGCTGCACCGGCTCGACGGCAAAACCGACAGGACTGCCCGGTTCCGAACCATCATTTCGCTGATCTTAAGTGGGAAAGAGTATATATTTGAAGGTATTTGCGAAGGTCGCATCACAGAAGTGCCTTCCGGTAACAGTGGTTTTGGTTATGACCCGGTTTTTATTCCTGAAGGCAGCATCCATACATTTGCAGAGATGGATATGGCGGAAAAGAACAGATTCAGCCACCGGAAAAAGGCGCTGCAAAAAATGGTACAATTTCTGCAAAACAGGCAATCACATGCATAAAAGTCATTATAAATCAACTATTTAACACAATTTGAGCCCGGTAAGCAACCATATGTTATCTGACAGCGACTTATTAAAGGGTTGTCTTCAAGGCGACCGAAAAATACAGGAAATGCTCTACAAGAAGTTTTCCCCAAAAATGTATTCGGTATGCCTGCGTTACAGCAACAGTAGTGATGATGCCCGTGATCTTTTACAGGAGGGATTTATTAAGGTATTCAGGAACCTGGAAAAGTTCAGGGGAGAAGGCTCATTCGAAGGATGGATGCGGCGGATTTTTGTAAATACAGCGATTGAACATTTCAGGCGTGCTGTAACCTTACAATCCGTTACGGAAACGCACGAAAACACCTTTGAAGACCGCGAATGGAATGCCTTTGAAAACCTTGCCGAAAAAGATATCCTCAATATGATCAGGGAACTGAGCCCCGGTTACAGACAGGTGTTCAACATGTATGTTGTAGAAGGATATTCACACCGTGAAATTGCAGACATCATGGGTATTTCTGAAGGAACGAGTAAATCGCAATTGGCAAGGGCAAAAGTGATTTTGCAAAAAATGGTTGCCGACAAACTTAACAACTAAAACGATAATTAGACAGGAAACATGCAGGATAACTGGCAATACCAACTCTACCACCAGGAAACCACCCCACCACAGGGTGCCTGGGAGAAGATTGCCGGGCACCTCGATACTGCCGATCGTATAGATAAAATTTACCACCAGGAAACTACCCCGCCACAGGATACCTGGGAGAAGATTGCCCGGCACCTCGATACCGCAGATCGTATAGATAAAATTTACCACCAGGAAGAGGAGCCGCCACCCGATTTATGGTCGTCCATCGCAGCCTCGCTTGATGCCGGAATACAACCTGCCTGGCAGCAAAATATTTATGCGCAGGAAACCATTCCCCCGGCCGATGTCTGGGCTGCCATAAGCCAGCAGTTAGACGCTGTGGCAAAGGATACCCCGGCTGCAGCAGTGCCCATCCGTAAGCGGAACTGGTACCGTACAGCAGCCGCTGCAGCAGTGATTGCCGGCATTCTGGCATCAGGGCTCTGGCTCATGAACAGGGAACCAAAACCCCCGGTGGATGTGGCTGGTGTTACACCGGTAGTACCCGGTACAGCCAATCCATCAGCCATCCCACAGGTACCTGACCAGGCTGCTGCTATCAATACAGGCAGTACTGCAGCACAACAGGTATCCCCCGCCAGTAATCATCCCTCTCCGGCACAGCACCTGCCGGGTACGACCGCTGCCATGCCCCAAAACAGGCAGGCAGTCATTCCGCCATTGTCTTATATTACCGACACCCCGGACACCCCCGATCACCGGGAAACAGCCATTGCATTCCTCAACAACAGGCCAATGGATAACCCCAACGGTAATGCCGTGGCCAATATGGACAATACGATAACAGTGGCCAATGGCAACTACATCAGCATCAGCGGCCCCGACGGGCAAACCATCCGGCTCTCTTCCAAATTCTCCAACCTTGTTGGCTATCTCAACGACACTTCTCCCGAAAATGAGGAGTTGCTGGATAAAATCATACGTGAAAGTGCCTTTTGGAAAGCCCGTTTCCGCAAATGGCGCGAAAAAATGCAGCAGAACCTTTCTGCCCCCTCCCCCAACAATTTTCTCGACCTTGTAGAACTGGGCAAAACACTCGAAGAAAAAGAGTAAGAAGCCATGTGGTACTGTTTTCAACTGTACCTTTAGCCCCGGTTACACAATCATCAGCAGGACATGCCCAGGATAAAATTAGACATCCCCGAAAATACTATTGCTACAATACATATACCCGTGCGGATCACGGATATCAACTATGGTAATCACCTGGGGAATGATGCCTTTGCCGGTATCCTGCACGAAGCCCGTATGCAGTGGTTGCATGGCCACGGCTTTACCGAGCTGGACATCGCAGGCGCCGGTCTGATCATGAGCGATCTTGTAATCCTTTTCAAACGGGAAGTATTTTATGGCAGTTCCCTGGAAGTACAATTGCATTGCGGAGAAACAGGCAGGGTTGGTTTTGACCTCTGCTATAGCCTCTATACCGTGGAAAATGCAGAAAGGATACTCGTCGCTACTGCCAAAACGGGCATGGTTTGCTTTGATTACACCACAAAAAAAGCAGTACCAGTACCGGAGATTTTATTACAGCATTTAACCCGGACCTGATGCGGCAGACCAGATGCGCCAGTTCTCTTCTGCCTGCAACACCAGCATTTCATACCCGTTTTTAGTTTGCGCGCCCGCAGCCGCTCCTTTTTGGAGAAAAAGGGTCATCGGAGGGTTATATACCAGGTCGTATAAGTAATGCCGGGCGCCAAGGGCATCATAGGGCAGGGTGGGAAAACCTTCCACTGCTGGATACATACCCAATGGAGTGGTATTGATCACTAATGTATATTCCTGCAGGAGCGCCGCCGTAATAGCTGCATACCCCTCGCTGCCATTGGCCGGTTGCCGGCTGATCAGCAAAAAGGGTATTCCCAGCTTTTCCAGCACATACTGTACGGCTTTTGATGCGCCGCCTGTTCCCAATACCAGCGCTTTTTGATGATGGGATTGCAAGCCGGGCAATAGAGATTGTTCAAAGCCCACTACATCTGTATTATACCCCCAGAGTGCCCCATTGCGGATAGCTACGCAGTTACAGGCACCGCAATGTGCAACAACAGCATCCCTGTGCTGTAAAAAAGCGAGAATTTTTTCTTTATAAGGAATGGTAATATTAAACCCCTTCAGATTGGGGTGCCGCTGCAGCAAGCCCGGAAATGAATGGATATCTGCTATAGGAAACAGGTCGTACCGGTAGTCATCAAGTCCGGCTTCCGCAAATTTTTGTGAGAAATACTGCTGTGAAAAAGACTGGCTGAGCGGATAACCAATAAGACCGTATTGCCGTATGCTGTTCATACCGGAAGCCGCAGCCATGATGGTTTATTTGGATAAGTATAAATGGAAGGTATCGCCACGCAGACCGATACGCATCGCTTCCAGCGGAATAACCTCAGTTGGGGCAATATTACCCAGGTTTACATTACAGCCGATGAGCTCAAGGAAATACAGTTGCTGTGCTTTCTGTGGTGCCTCCCAGATGATTTTTTCTTCAGGAATCTGCGTCAGGATTTCCTGCACCAGCCCTTCGCGTACTTCACCACTCCCCCGGTAGATGCCCACATTACCCGCTTCGCGTGCTTCGGCAATAACGTATGTTGAGCCCGCGGCCAGTTCTGCCTTCATGAGCTCAATCCATTTATACGGCGGAATAATATGTGCGGCATCCTTACTGCCCACCTCACTCAGTACGGTACCATGCTTCGTTAACTTTTCGATATACCCGCATTTTTCCGTGTGAGGTATATTGATTGAGCCATCACTTACTTCCATATAACCCACACCAAATTCTTTACAAATGGAAATATAATCGTCAAACTGGTTACGGATCAGGAAAGCCTCGAAGAGGGTGCCGCCAAAATAAACGGGCATTTCATATGAGCGGTACACTTCCAGTTTCTCTTTCAGGTTGGGGGTCACATAAGAGGTGCCAAAACCCAGCTTTACAATATCTACGTGCGGGTGCGATACACTCATGAAGTTTTTGGCTTCTTCAATACTCAGACCCTTATCCATCACCATGGTAAGGCCGTGTTCACGAGGTTTCGTATTGCGCTCAGGGATTTGGGAAAGATTAAAGTTCATGCTTGTCTTTTTATAAGGCGCAAATATAACTACCAGAAAGCAAAAGACCATACAAATCGGGAACCGTGGGAGAATCCTGCGGTTAATATGGACTATTTTAACAATTACCGATGGGAGCTGTCAGATAGACTTGTTCTTCTTAAACCGGGCGATTACGTCAACCACCTGCTGATTTTGCAGGATGGAGCGGTTGATCTCAATAAATTTCTTGACGAGTTTGGGGCTTTTCTCCATCCCCAGTTCTAATAAAAGCAGAGCTTCCTTGGATTTGCCGAGTGCGAAAAAGGCTGCACTTTTATAAAAAATGAAGAGCGGCTTGCCATCCGTTTGCTCCAATGCCAAACCCGCGTACTCAAGCATGTCTTCAAAAAGCGTTGCCTGGTACAGGCAATTCAGCAGTTCCGTCCACCCCTGTATACTTTTAGGCCTTACCCGCACCACATTGCTGAGGCAATTGATGGCGTCTTCAATCCGGTCAAGCCGCCGGTAACACTGCCCGATGGCCAGGTTGTACTCTGGCTGAAGGCGGTGCATCACGAGCGCTTTATCGAGGCTTTTTACTGCACTGTCCCATTGCAACTCGTTCATATAGGTACAGGCTATTTTATAATGCAACTGGCTGTCGTCTTTGCTGAGGTGGCTGGCCTTTTTATAATTAAACCTGGCCAGTGCATAATTTTTCATTTTATCATAGCAATGGCCGATGGCTTCATAGATCACGTCTTCCGGGCGGGCCAGTTCCAGTACTTTCTCCAATACTTCAATGGCTTCCTTGTAGCGGCGCAGCCGCAGAAAGGCATCGCCCATATTGCGGTAGGCATAATCAAATTTCTCATCAATGGCAATGGCATACTGATAAGCATCAATGGATTTCTCGTACAGTTTAATACCCTGATAGGCCGCAGCAAGGTTAAACCACGCCAGTTCGTTGTAGGGAAACTGGTCGATGATTTGCTGGTGAAGGCGGATCCCCTCTTCATTACGTCCGGTAAAATCCGTCCAGAAACAGATTTTATACAGGGCCTCTTCATTATTGGGTTCTTCTTCAAGAATGATCTTCAGACAGTCGAATACCTTATCAAAGTTTTCATAATCGTCATATACATCTGCCAGCTCAAACAGAAGGTCGATACGCTCCTCCCCTTCAAAACGGCCAATGGCTTCCTCCAGTACTGCCGCAGCCTTCTCCTGTTGGTCGAGTGCCAGATAGGCATCTGTTTTGAGAATAAACAGGTCTTTTTCGCTGCCATCAAGTATCTCTGCCTGTTCCAATACACCCAAAGCCACCTTGTATTGTCTTGCGGCAATCAGTAAATCGGCTTGCTTCAGTAATAATGCGGAAGAATATGGATAGCGTTCGATGGCATAGTTAGCTGCTTCAAGTGCCTGGTTCAGTTGCTCCTGTTCATCATAATAGTCGATGATGCGTTCAAAAGCATCTTCTTCGAGGAAAGAATGGCTTCGTCCTTTTTTCAGGTTCTCGTATTGCAGCAGCAATTCCCTGATTTCTTCCCGATCCTGGCGGTATGGATATTTACTCATTCTTTTTCAGGTTTACCTAAAGTACAACGAAAAAACAAAATAATGGCTTTTTCCTGTAACTTTTTTTTCCGTCGAACGTTAATTATATGTGAAAATAGGTGATGAACGGTAGTGGATTACCCAAAAAAAAATTATATATTTGTGTCCAGAAACAACAACACACCAACAATGTTCAGAACAGCGAGAATAATATTTGCAGTAGTAATGCTTACCGGCATTACACTCAGCGCTGTGGCTGACCGGGGAATGGGTAAGAAAAACAAACTCAAAATCCTCACTGCCAATTTCAATAATACCGTATCCCTGAGAAGTGCGATCAGTTTCAACCTCAGGTCTGGTTTTACGTATAAAAACAGCCAGTTAAGCCGGACTACATTCAACAATAAGGTTTTCAGCAGCAACGCCAACATTACTTATCAAAAGGGTAACAATGTTTTTGTGGTGCCATCCAAACAACATATTGCAGCCATGCCCGACATGCGCCAGGGCTATACCGGCTTCAAAATTGTGATCAGGCATTAATCTTCTTCTCCCGATCATTTATATTTCACTTGCCTTATTCCGCTCAGCAGCGGATTTTTTATTGCCCGTTCGCCTCATGCCAGGCAAAGGTTCCCGTTTTGGGTATCCGGTCGAATGCCTCGGCAAACAAAGGCGGAGGTGCGGTAATCTTCCGGGCCTCCGTATCCATCCAGGCTCCATCAACCATAAGCGTTGCGGCCAAAGTCGCTTCATTGATCCATAGTTCGTGGTACATACTCCATTTGCGGAAATCCCGGCTCAGTTGCGCAATATTTATATGCACCTTCAGCAGGTCGCCAAAACGTATTTCACGCTTAAACAGACATTCTTCCCGAAAAAGAACCGGGCCAATATGATGCTGCTGTAAAAGTACAGGCGTAATCCCCATCTCCGACATCAGCCCCATACGTATTGAAGCACAGATATCGTAATACATTGAATGCCTGAGGTGAAAATTGGGGTCGAGATCGCTCCAGCGGATGTCTGCATGCCTGATATATTCCATAGGGTAAAGGTACAACTTTGGGCGCGTTGGGGGAAACAGGAAGCCGGAAGCTAACCGATTTCTACCTTTCGATCATTACAATTGCTGCTCCTCCGGCCTGTTTGTAATTATGCAGTATCAAAATTTTTCACCATGAAGATTTATTTCATCTCTGCTGCTTTTATTTTTTGTACCGGCAGCGTTTATGCACAGGTAGCCATCAATACCGATGGCAGTACGGCAGACGCAAATGCGATCCTGGACCTGAAGAGTTTCAATAAGGGGCTGCTGATTCCACGTACATCCGGCACATCAATCAGTAGTATGACAACTGCCAAAAACGGCACCCTGATCTACGATACCACTTACCAGCGTTTCAGGGTGCGTACTGAAAACATTTGGCGGGATGTGGTGGACAGCCGCTCCTGGATCAGGAACAGCAGCCTTACCGAACAGGTGGTCTATACAACCGACAGTGTAGGCATCGGCACCAGTTTACCAGCAACCAAATTGCACATCAACGGCATCAATGAATTAATCCGCCTGGGCAACAGTAATCCGCAGATCAGTTTCTACCAGGGCAATACAGCAACGGGAACCGTGTACCTGGATGGCAATGACCTTAAACTGGCTACATATGCCAGCAACAATACAGGCAAAGTCATTACCCGGGTTAATGGCGGTGATCGCCTTACTGTAGCGCCGGATGGCAATGTGGGTATAGCTACCACAACACCGCTTGCCCGCCTGCACATTGCCAACGGACAGGACGCCGGGTTGACCAATACCCAAAACGGCTTTGCGATGCTGGGTACCGAAGCCGGAGCCAATATAGTAATCGATAACAACGAAATCATTGCCCGCAACAACGGGGCCGCTTCTACTTTATTTTTCCAGAACAATGGCGGGCAGGTGCAGATTGGCGGTACGGCAGTACCCACCGGCTATACCTTATCCGTAGCCGGTAAAGCCATCTGCACCGAATTGCGGGTACAGCTTACCGGTGCCTGGCCCGACTATGTGTTTGACAGTAAATACAAGCTCCCTTCTTTTGACAAATTGCGCCAATACATCAGCGAAAACAAACACCTGCCCAATATTCCCGCTGCTAAAGACGTGGAAAAGAGCGGCATGGATGTGGGCGATATGCAGCGCAGGATGATGGAAAAGATTGAAGAGCTTACGCTGTATGTGCTGGAACTGGAGAAAAAACTGTCTGATCTCGAAAAGAAAAATCGCCGGTAATGGTAAATAACCTGTAAAATAAGCGCATCATGATGAAACGAATCATACAGTTGACACTGGTATTACTGCAAACGCTTAGCCTTTCCGCCCAGGAAAAAGCATACCCCAACCATCCGGTATGCCAAACGGAGGTACACGACAGTGGTTATTACATGAAGCATGCGGAAGCCTTTTTGGCCAAAACCCTGGCCGGGCGGCAAAGCGATACGAGGGGGATCAATTTCTCGGCTCCTTATGTGGTAAGGGTCTTTATCCGAATTGTGCGGCAGAACGATGGCAGCCTGCCCGGCTGTACTGCCGCAACTGCCATCCAGAATTTTGATGAAATGAACGGGCAGTACAATGGCCACAATATCTGCTTCCAGTTAGTGGGGCTGGATTATATTAATGACACCTACCTGAATAACTTTAACAGCGATGCTTTGCTGGACGACGGTACTTATGAAAACTACATCCGCAACAATGATTATGATGTGGATGGCGCCATGACGATTTTTATCCATTACAATTACCTGAACAACAATGGCAGCAGCGGCAACGCTTATGGCATACCCAATCATTTTTTAAGTGTGGCACGATGGGCGGTAACCAGCAGTAATGTGCACTCTATTTTTGGGCATGAAATGGGACATTGCCTGGGGCTGTACCATACTTTTGCCCGCTACAACGACCTGCAGGAAACCGTTACCAGAAATACAGGCAATTCCTGCTATAACTGTACCACCGGTGGCGACCTTTGCTGTGACACACAGGCCGATTACCGCACGTCAACCAACCAGTCGGAAGATTATGTAAATAACTGCGTCTACAGCCGCAACTATGCCAATGCCTGTGATGGCCTTCAGTACAATCCTTCCACCATCAACATCATGAGCTATATGCCCTGGGAATGTATCTCTTTTACATCCACGGCCATTACCCCCAACCAGCGCACACGTACACACGCCACCATCAACGATATAACCGGGCCGGTATATTTTCGTGTGGCTGAAGATGTAGTATTGCTCACCACCATTAATGCAAACACCGATAAAGTAAGGGTGTATGGTGCCCGTACTACGGTAAGCGGTCTTGCAAACAATACGGTTACGCATACCGGCGCTTCCAAAGCATATTTTGCCGCAGGCACAGCCGTTATTTTTACACCGGGTACCACTTTTGCGCCGGGCAGCGGGGGATTGGCCAATGCTGCTATTTCAGGATGTAACTAAACAATGAACATGAAAAAGAAAATCAACAGCAGCATTTTAGCCATCTGCCTTATCCCGGTAATGGCTATCGCGCAGCCACAGTTTGAAATGAGCCGCAATATTTACCGGGTGCCTTATGCTGCTGGCACTGATGTACATATCACCAACGATCATTTTACACATTCGCCCGTGGGCCGCTATGACATGAGTGGCAATGGCAATGGTGGCAGTTGCACCACCAATTATCCGATTGTGGCGGCAGCCGCGGGCTATGTGCGCAGGATACAGGATGGCTTCGATGTGCATGGCCCCGACTGTACGCAAAATTGCAGCGATTACAACAATTATTTGTGGATAGAGCACGCCAATGGCGAATGGACCAAGTACAGCCACATGCGCCGCAACAGTAGTGCGGTAAGTGCGGGCTTAACGGTAGGTGAATTTGTAAACGCAGGGCAATTGGTGGGCTATGAGTGTGAAATTGGCGCTGCCAGTGGCCCGCACCTGCACTTTGAAGTACGGCATCCCAACAACCCCGGCAATGTACAGATCAGCACAGCAGGCGGTTTTATGAGCGATGCCGACCACCGCATACCCGTTATCTGCGGCCAAAGCAAAAATTATTGGGAAGCCGGTGATGATATCACCAGTGCCGCCTGCAGTGCCTGCAATACGGCAGTGAGCCTGTTTATGAGCAACCAAACCTTTGGGGCCAATAAAGTATATGCCCGCTTGGTAGGTGGTGCCATTACTACCAGCGCCAACCTTACCTTTTCATCCACCTCTTCCACGATGCTGCAATCTTCCACAGGTATCACATTTGGCCCCGGACTAACCATCACCCAGGGTGCTTACTTTAATGCAGGGATAGGGGTATGCGCAACCACGCCGTATTAAGCAGCAGAAAGAAACCCATCGATCACCGGAGGCCGTGCCATGAATGTTCAACTGCGACCCGGCCGGATAAGCTTTATTTTATGACGGAGAAACGGATTCTTTGTACATTAGTCGCCTGTAAGACCGTAGCCGTTTTAAAATAGCCAACAAACACATGAAGTCATTTATTGTCATTGTCGTTTTCATCAGCCTGATTACTGGTAATGCCGCTGCACAGATGCACAAAACTAATGTTGCAATGATGACACTGAACAGCGATTCATTGCTTTCCATCATCAATAACCCCCGCAACGATACAGGCAAGGTAAGTGCATACCACTTGCTGGGTGCCATCACCGCAGGTACGGATGCCTTGCAGGGTATTGAATACAGCAAAAAAGGGATAACACTGGCCAGGCAACTTAACTATCAGAAAGGGATGGTTGTTTGCATGATAAATGCCTCCTATTGCTACGGATTACTGAATAAACTGCCAAAGGCCGTGCTGTATATCGACAGTGCCATTGCAGGCTATAAAAAGACAGGCAGGGTCGACCGCCTGGCATTCTGCTACCGCACAAGGGCCGAGTACCAGCAGAAGCTCGGCAAACTCAAACAATCGCTTACCGACTGCGATACTGCTATGTATTATGCAGCAAAAGCAGGTAACAAAACAACTATTGTGTACCTGTATAAAATAATGGCTGCCGTGTATTATACCCAGGGCGATTATGACCAGAGCAAAATGTATTACGAAAAGGCTTACGATGAGCATGCCGCCGCCAGAGATTCAATACCAATGGCCGATATACTCAATAAGCTCGGCACCATATATACACACAAAAAAGAGTATGAACAAGGGATCAGTAGTTTTGAAAAAGCAATAGCCATAGCCACAACAGTCAAACAGGAGAACAACCTATCCGAGTATTACAGCAATCTCGGCAACATATGGCTGAAAAAAGGAGATAAGCAGCAGGCCGAAAAAAATGCACGAAAAGCCGTTGAAATAGCCAAAGAAAAAAACAATAAGCTGCAGCTTGCAGCAGCACAAAATATGCTGAGCAGCGTATATTTAAAAACCGACAGTACCGCTGCTGCCATCAAATCGGCCACAGAAAGCCTCTCAATTACATCGGCAACAACAGCAAGTGAGACAAGCCTGTCTTCTGCGGGGATTTTAGCCGAGGGATATTTTAAAGCAGGCGACTATAAAAATGCCTATGCTTATCTGAAGGTAAGCAAAGCATTGAGCGACTCTTTGGTAAAAATTAAGTTTGATGAGGAGCTGGCTGCTATGCAAACCAGGTTTAAAGTCAATGAAAAAGACAAGGAAATCCTCCTGCTGAACAAAAACCGGGCTTTACAGACACAGCAGCTCAGGCAGCAGCGTTTTTTGATGATTGCCGCCGCAGCCATTGCCGTACTCCTGCTGGCAGGAATCGGCTTACTGATCAACCGTAACCGGCTGCGCCAGCACCTGAAAGAGCTGGAACTCCGCAACCAGATAGCGGCCGACCTGCACGATGAAGTGGGCAGTTCACTCAGCAGCATACACATGCTGAGCCAAATGGCGGCCAAAGGCAACGAAAGCCTTCAGAAAGATATATTGTCAAGAATGAGCAACAACGCCAAAGAAACCATGGACAAAATGGGGGACATTGTGTGGATGATAAAACCAGGGGAAACGGAAGCCGTAAGCCTTAAGCAACGCATGGAGCGTTTTGCTTATGAAATAGGCAGCAGTAAAAACATTGAAGTATTGATGGAACTAAACGGTTTGGAAAAGGTAAAACTCACCATGGAACAACGGAAAAACATTTACCTTATTTTTAAAGAAGCGGTAAACAATGCAGCGAAGTACGCTGATACGGCAAAGCTGGAGATCAAACTGGCTTTTCAGCATAAAGAACTGGTGCTTGAAGTGAGAGATTCCGGAAAGGGCTTTGACAGCAATAGGGTAACAAAAGGCAATGGCCTGAGTAATATGCAGCACAGGGCGAAAGAGTTGGGTGGCACGATAGGGTTTCATTCGCAACCAGGTACGGGAACGGCCGTTGTATTAACCATACCTGGCCTCCCCTTCCAGGCATAACCTGCCTTAGAAGATAAGAGACCGTGGAAAGACTCACCCTATTTCGCTATTTAAAAGGAGGCCTTTTTTTGTCAGTTTTGTAAAAAGAGTATCTATGATCAGGGTAGCCATTTTCGAGGACAACAAACACCTGCGGGAAACCTTTGAGTTCTTGTTCAACTCTGCTGACGGATTCGTATGTGCCGGTGCCTATCCCGACTGCAGTGAGCTGATCAACAGCCTGGAAACCGCCCCCTGCGATATCGCACTGATGGACATCGAAATGCCGGGCATAAATGGCATTGAAGCCACAAAGTTGATTAAAACACATTATCCCGCTGTTAATATCCTGATACAAAGTGTTTTTTTTGACGACGCCTACATTTTCGATGCCATCTGTGCAGGTGCATCGGGTTATATTTTAAAAAATACTACACCAGATGGCTACCTCGAAGCGGTCAGGAATGTAGATGCCGGAGGCTCGCCCATGACACCGGGTATTGCCCGTAAAGTATTGGATTTGTTTAAACAAAACCTGCAGCCCGCAACAGCCGCAAAAGACTACAGCCTTACAGCACAGGAAAAAAAAGTATTACAACTGCTGGTAGAAGGTAAAAGTTATAAAATGATTGCCGCCGCTCTTTCAGTAGCTTTCGATACGGTAAAAGCGCATGTTACCAACATTTACGCCAAGCTGCACGTACACTCCGGCACAGAAGCTGTGTCGCTCGCTATCCGTGAAAAAATTGTGTAAGGGCCAGCCATCCCCCCCTAATTCGCTATTGTTTACCCCTCGCTTTTACTTGAATTTTGAGTTGAAATTAAACAAACTTGAAATGAAGCGGAATACAATATTACCATCTTGGCTTATACTTATTTTATGTTTGTTATTGATGAAACCGGCTCTTGCTGATGTAACTTATACCACCGAGCCGGTGGCGGCAGGCAATGTGGCGCAGGGAAGCAATAACAATATTGTATACATCGCCAAAGTGGATGTAACCACATTGCCGGTAACCATTACCGGTATGTCGTTCACACTTACCGGTACCCACGACAACAACGACTTACAGAACTACCGCATTTTCAGCAACACCACGCCCAGCCTTACCGGCGCCACGCAAATCACAAGCAATTCTGCCCTGTTCGCAGCACCCACCACCTATAACCCAAACCTGGGCAGTCAGGCCATCGCCGCCGGTGCAACCCGTTACTTTATTGTTACGGTGGATATCACGGCGGGCGGTACCAATGGCAATACGGTAAAAATGAACGGAGCCACCAACCCCGTGACCTTTACCTACACTACCGCACCCCTCATCACCAACAACCAAACCGATGTTACGGGTATAACTACCATACAGGCCGCGGGGGTTACCATCAGCAGCGAGGCGGTAACGGGCGGCAATGTGGCGCAGGGAAGCAACAACAATATTGTATACATCGCCAAAGTGGATGTAACCACATTGCCGGTAACCATTACCGGTATGTCGTTCACACTTACAGGTACCCACGACAACAACGACTTACAGAACTACCGAATTTTCAGCAACACCACGCCCAGCCTTACCGGCGCCACGCAAATCACAAGCAATTCTGCCCTGTTCGCAGCACCCACCACCTATAACCCAAACCTGGGCAGTCAGGCCATCGCCGCCGGTGCAACCCGTTACTTTATTGTTACGGTGGATATCACGGCGGGCGGTACCAATGGCAATACGGTAAAAATGAACGGAGCCACCAACCCCGTGACCTTTACCTACACTACCGCACCCCTCATCACCAACAACCAAACCGATGTTACGGGTATAACTACCATACAGGCCGCGGGGGTTACCATCAGCAGCGAGGCGGTAACGGGCGGCAATGTGGCGCAGGGAAGCAACAACAATATTGTATACATCGCCAAAGTGGATGTAACCACATTGCCGGTAACCATTACCGGTATGTCGTTCACACTTACAGGTACCCACGACAACAACGACTTACAGAACTACCGAATTTTCAGCAACACCACGCCCAGCCTTACCGGCGCCACGCAAATCACAAGCAATTCTGCCCTGTTCGCAGCACCCACCACCTATAACCCAAACCTGGGCAGTCAGGCCATCGCCGCCGGTACAACCCGTTACTTTATTGTTACGGTGGATATCACGGCGGGCGGTACCAATGGCAATACGGTAAAACTGAACGGAGCCACCAACCCGGTGACCTTTACCTACACTACCGCACCACCCATCACCAACAGCCAGACCGATGCCGCAGGTATTAAAACCATTACCACCACATTACCTCTAACATTGGTGAGTTTTACGGCGGCCACCAGCCGGCAGCAAACCCAACTGCACTGGACAACAGAAGGAGAAGTAAACACCAAAAGTTTTGAAGTGGAGTGGGGTATAGATGGCCTGCAGTTCGCTCCGGTAGCCAGTTTGCCTGCCGCGGGCAACAGTTTGCAACAAAAGCAGTACAGTTACCTGCACAAGCTGCCCGCTCAAGGGGTGAACTTCTATCGCCTTAAAATGACGGACAGGGACGGACGGTTTACCTATTCGCCGATTGCCAAACTTGTACAAAACTTGACCAAAGCGAAAGCGGTTGCCACGCCCAACCCGGTGGCAGATGTACTGCAACTAACGGTGCAGACCGTTGCAAACGAAACCGTACAACTACGGATCGTAAATACAGCGGGCATACAAGTAGCTGTAAAAAATATGGTGCTTGCAAGCGGCACCAACCGCCTGTACTGGAACCTACAGCAATTAACAGCGGGTACATACTACATCACCCCAAACAATGGACTGTTTGAAACGATTAAAATTATAAAAATAAAGTAACCAATAGGAAGGCAATTTTAATGGTGCTGCTGGCCACTTTTATAACAGCAACAGGAAGTGCTCAAAACCCGGGTGTGGGCACAGTATCGCCAGTTTTCCGGCTGCACATAGAAGGCAGGCTGCTGGTAAACGCACCTGCATTTAAAACCAACACGGCCCCTACCGAAGGAGGCAATCATCGAAAACCAGCAAAAGAAGGTAATGGCTTTGTTAATCTTTATGAACACAGAAATGAATAATGCTGTGTTATTTAAACTCAAAATAAAAAAGCAGTAAGCATAAGTGTAAAAACAAAATGTATGAAACAACTAATAACGCTGGTGGTGATAATTATTACCGGTAACTTTTTACAGGCACAAAACGTAGGCATTGGCACCACTGCACCCCATGCCAGTGCCGCATTGGACATAACCAGCCCGAATAGGGGTATGCTGGTGCCAAGGATGTTTACCACCCAGCGGCTGGGCATCGCATCACCGGCAAAAGGTTTACTGGTATTTGACAACAACACCAACAGCTTTTGGTATCACAATGGTACGGCATGGGCAGAATTAAACCAGGGTGGTGGAACCGGCAACTGGGATGCAAACGGCACCAATATATTTAACAGCAATGCCGGCAATGTGGGCATCGGCACCAATGAACCCCTTAACAAACTACAGGTAACGGGCAATTTTTTGGTAAACGTACCTACCACTGCTACCAATACGGCACCCACGGCGGCACAGGAAAAAACAATAATAAACAACAGCAATGTTACTTTTTTGTCTTCTGATTCTACCGGGCGTATTTACGATCCCGGAGGGGCATTGGGCAACTACCTGCCCAATCTTTTGGGCTATGCCAATTTAAACATCGCATCTCAATCAACTGGTATTGAACTGATTGTTGAGTCGTTACAACTAGGCACGGGCGATTCGCTCATCATCCGGGAGACTTCCGGAAGCGCTGTTGTTTTGCTGGCGTTGGGAAATGGCAATACCACTTTGGGCAGGTGGGTGTTCAACACCAACAGGTTGTATTGTACCTTTAAAAGCAATGCAGATGCAAACACCGGCAGCGGCTTTTCCCTATTGTTCAAACGGTTGTACGACAATAGCGCAACCATACAAAATGCAAATGGTTATGCAGGTAAAAGTTTATTTTTTGATGCAAAAAACGGGGCGTTCAGGGCCGGCAATTCAAGTACTGCTGCCATAGGACCCTATTCTTCGGCAATGGGTTCAAATAATATAGCAACCGGCAGCAATTCGGTTGCCCTAGGGCTGGATAATGAAGCCACGGGATCTTCGTCCGTCGCATTGGGTGGGTTCAACGAGGCAACGGGAGATTTTTCCACAGCATTGGGTACCAATACACAGGCGAGCGGCACCGTTTCCACCGCACTGGGTAGGTTCACCAATGCCACCGGTGATTTTTCAACTGCTGCGGGAAATGTTTCAACGGCCAGCGGCACCGCTTCCACGGCATTGGGAGGGAATGTCACCGCCAGCGCCGATTATTCCACCGCTACGGGTCGATATACCGATGCCACAGGATATGCTGCTACCGCCATGGGCGACAGTACCCTGGCCAATGGCATCATGTCTTTGGCCACCGGATTTCGTACAAGGGCCAGCGGCAACACTTCCACCACTATGGGCCGGTATACCGATGCCACCGGGTTTGCTGCTACCGCCATGGGCGATAGTACCCTTGCCAGTGGCCTCATGTCTCTGGCCATGGGATATCGTACTACGGCCAGTGGCAATTATGCTACCACAATGGGTTACGATGCTACGGCCAGTGGCAACTATGCTACAGCCATTGGCTTTAATACAACGGCCAGTGGCAGCACTTCTACCGCAATGGGCGATAATACCATCGCCAGCGGCAGAAACTCCACCGCTATGGGAGAAAACACCATCGCCAGCGGGAATGAATCTACCGCTATGGGCTATTTCACCACTGCCAGCGGCGACAGGTCAACCGCTATTGGCAGCTATGTATCTGCCAATGGTCAGATAGGCTCATTGGTAATTGGCGATTATTCCACTTCAACCATCATGAATTCGGCAGGTATCAACAGTTTCAGGGCAAGATTCGATGGCGGTTACCGGTTTTACACCAATAGCGACCTCACAACCAGTTGTGTTTTATCGGCCGGCAGCAATGCATGGAGCACTACCAGCGATAGCAGGTTGAAGGAAAATTTTGCAGCGGTAAACGGCGAGGATTTTTTAAGCAAGATAGCATCAATGTCCCTCACCAGTTGGAACTATAAACAACAAAATCCCCAAACATTCCGCCACTATGGCCCCATGGCCCAGGATTTTTATGCCGCTTTTGGAAAAGATAGGTACGGTACCATCGGCAATGATACCACCATCAACACAGCCGACTTTGATGGCGTAAACCTGATAGCCATACAGGCCCTGGAAAAGCGTACCCAAAAAATCCTTCAATTGGAGCAGGAAAATGCCGCATTGAAAAAAGAGCAGACCGAACTAAAAGCCCGGCTCGAAAAATTGGAAGCTGCTCTGCTTAAACGATAAAGCAAAAGCAGGATAGGCATCTGCCTGTTTGCAAATCCCCGTTTACAATAGCTTCCCGCAACCGTAAAATAACTATACACAACCGTTTAATAAGCCCCTGCCGTAATGAATGGCCTGTTCTCTAACTTACAAAAATATATAAAGCAATGATGACAAAAACGATACTATCAGTCGCCATGATGGCGTCCAGTCTCTGTCTGCAAGCCCAAAACGTAGCCATCAACAATACCGGTGCTGCCGCCGATTCCAAAGCCATGCTTGATATCAGCAGCAATGCAAAAGGTGTACTGATACCCCGTTTGACCCAGGGAGAAAGGGATGCCATTGCTGCACCACCAGCAGGCTTGCTGCTCTTTAATACCACTTCCAATAGTTTTCAGTATTATGGTGGTTCCGTATGGGTAAACATCACCAACAGCAGCATTGTAAACGGCTCGCCCAATAAAGTACCCCGCTTCCTCGGTATCTGGGGCCTCACGCCGGGTGTGATGACCGACGATGGTAATGGTGTTTCCATCAATAATACCAGTGCCATAGCCCATGCATCTGCCCTGCTGGATATGACCAGCACCAACAAGGGACTACTGATACCCCGTATGACCAGTACCCAGCGTACAGCTATACCCACACCCTCAACCGGGCTGCTGGTGTACGATACTGACCTTAGCGCCTTTATGTTTTTTAATGGTACGGCCTGGGGGGGCATCAATGGCAATGGCGTAAGCGACTGGAACGTAAACGGCAATAATATTTTCAATAACAATACCGGCAATGTGGGCATTGGCACTTCGGCACCTGCGGTACGGCTTGCAGTTGACAGCAGTATCATGGTGGACCAGGCCAACAGCAACCAGGGTTTTCTTGACAGAAGCGCCCTGTACTTTGGCAGTGATAAAAGCACAGGTATCGTACGCAGTTATTTAGCCGGATCGTCCGGGAGAAACGGGCTGGGTTTCTTTACAAAAGGTACCCGCCGCATGACCATCGACAGTACCGGCCAGGTGGGCATCGGTACCATCAACCCATTGCAGACATTGCATGTAAACGGCCCCAGCTACTTCGTGGGCAATATGGGTATCGGCAGTTCCACACCCGATTATGCTTTTGAAAACCTGTTTGGGTACAATTATATGTTTTATGGCCTGGGTATTGGCACAGTACCCACTGCAACTTACCTGCTGGACATTGGTCCCAACGGCTCCACCGTCGGCACTCGCTTTCAGGGCGATGTACGCATCAACGGTATATTAAACCCCAGCAACACCCTCAACATCGGCAACAATGCCGTGATTGACGGCAGCCTTACCGTCAACAATGGCAAAGGCGTAGCCTATAATGCCAACAGTGGTACCAACCTGCGTATTTACCAGTTCACCACCGCCACCTTTACTGCTGTATTGCCGGGTTTTGGCCTTTCCGCAGAAGGCGCCATCGCATTCAATGGAGGCTTTACCGGCGTACCCAGGGTATTTGTAGGCGATATAGACGTAACAGGGGGAGCCAGTGGCGAACTGTACCGCGTGCAATTGCAATTGTACGGCTGCAGCACCACCAGCGGTACCACCACCTGCAAGGCAAGATTGCTCAATACCAGTCCCAACCCGGTTAATTATAGCATTACCTGGAACTGTGTGGCCATTGGTAATTGATATACCGCAGCAAAAGGATGGTTTGGGGCAAAGATGGTCAAAACCATCTGACAGACATATGGTGATTATTGCTTAACTTAATGCTGAATTTAACCCTGGTTCTTATTGCAACAAAAAGCTACATCATCAGTCTTTTTATGCGCACAAAAAAAACAGCCCGTTTTTTACCATGCCGCTATATGGGTGTTGCTCGCTCTGCCCTCCTTTTCCCTTGCACAGCAATACAATTTTGACTACATCAACATCAAAAACGGACTGGTCAACAATACCGTACGCTCCATTTACCAGGACAAACGGGGCATCATGTATTTTGCCACCAACAGTGGCATCAGTATTTATTATGGCAATGCATTTAAAAATACAGATGAAGTAAATGGTAAAAAAATCGGCATCATCAACCAGATTGCCGGTAATCCCCTGGATTCTGTTTATGTGATTGCCTCCACCATCCCTTTCTTTTACCGGCTGCATGGCCAGCGCCTGGAAAAACATGCAACCGATGCCCCTGTGTACATATACAGCATGCTGTACGACGAAGGCCGCTTTCTCGTTTGTGCAGATGATGGCCTGCACGTATTTGAAGACGGGCAGTTCAAAAAGATAAACCTGGTTACGCGGGATACGATCAGGTTTATTTCAAAAATCATCAGTTGCAACAAAGACTTATGGCTCATCGGCCGCCTGGGGGGTAGTATGGAACTGGTCAATAAAAAAACGCTGCAAACAACGGCGATCAGTCCCCGGCTTACCGTTACCCAATTGTATAAAGATGCACAGGACAATATATGGATAGCGACAAAAGACAAAGGAATACTCTACCTCAGCGCTGACGGTATAGCCGGCAACAGGCTCCGGTTATCGCCAATACCGCCGGCCCTTGCCTTTTTATCAAGTAGCGAGATCAATGATATTACCGGCGACAGGGAAGGCAATATTTATTTTGCCACCGTGGGCAAGGGGTTGATCAAGATGCAGCCCGATGGGAAAGTAGAGATCATCAATACCCGCAACGGGCTGAGCAGTCTGCATGTACGTACCGCTTTTGTTGACCGGGAAGGCAATCTCTGGGTAGGCACCAATATGGGCATCGACAAACTCAGCATCAACCGGCTGAATATCTACAACGACAGGTTCGGACTGCAATCAAATATCTGCTATGATGCTGCCTGGTACAATAACCGCTACCTTATAACCCCCAACAACCTGGGCTTCTCTGTTATCGATGACAAAACCAAATCCATCATCAACTATCCATTGCCGGTTGACAACGAAAGCTACCCTTTCAGAACCACAATTGCGGAAGACAGGATATACCTGCTCAATAAGAACAGCCTGTCGGTGGTTGATCCACGCTTTCCGGTCCATAAGCCTTATACCGCCACCACAAGCTTCCCCAGCCGCATTAATACAGTAGCCGGGGATCATAAAAAGCATATGCTCGTGGGGGGTAGTGCAGGAGTATGGCAAATCGTTCGTGGCAAACCGGTATTGATCGTGCAGGAACCGGATGTAAGAACCATCATGGTTGACGACAGTGATGTGCTTTGGATTGGCCGGTACGATAATGGTATTGTCTGTTACCAGTTGACCTATGAGGAGGAAACCATCGGCGCACAAAAGCTCGCCGGGTGGAAAACCGGATACCGGCAGGATCATTCCCGCGTTTTACTGAAAGGAAATGACCATACCATTTGGTATGGCACCCGCTTCAGTGGCCTGTATCAACTGCAACTGAAAGACAGCGTCCGGCAACTGAAACACATTGATGCACAAACGGGGTTATCGAGCGATTTTGTGCAGTCGCTCTGCATGCTGCCCAATGGCAAATTGCTGGCAGGCACCGCCGATGGTCTCGACATGATCGATATCCCCGGAGGATATGCTGTAGCTACGGCTGTGCATAAAAAATTCAACTTCTCCTCCAAAATAAACCAGATCAAACTTTCGGAGAACGGTAAATTATGGATGGCTACAGATGATGGTATCCTTAACCTCGCCATAGACCAGCTTGAAAATAATAAGCAGCAGCAGCCGGAGCTTTTCATCACCGCCATCAGGATCAAGGGCAGCGACAACAAGACAGACCTGCCGGACAACAATAGTTTCGCGTACAACCAGCACACCATTACATTTTACTTTGCATCCCCCACCTATATCAATGAAAACAATATGCGGTATGCCTGGCTGCTGGAGGGCAATGCAGATACGGCCTGGAGCGAGCCCCTTCCAACAAACAACGCATCGTTTACCGACATCAAACCCGGAAAATATACTTTTCGTGTAAAAATGATGGATGGGCCGAATGGCGAAGTGGTGAATACCGTGGCTTACCCTTTTACGATCCGCAAACCTTTCTGGCAACAATACTGGTTTGCTGCCCTGCTTATGCTGGGCACGGCCTTTTTACTCTACCGGTTACTGAAACTCCGCGAAAAGAATATTGCCGAAAAGGAAGCGCAGAAAACAGAACTGCAAAAACTCAAGGCAGACAATTACCAGTACCAGCTTGAAATAGAGCAGGTGGTGAATTATTTTGCTTCCTCCATCAGCCAGAAAGACAGTATCGATGAACTGTTGTGGGATGTGGCACGCAACTGTATTGCACGCCTTGGCTTTGAAGATTGCGTAATCTACCTCGCGGATGAGGAACGCCAGGTGCTGGTACAAAAAGCTGCATGGGGACATAAAACCACCAGCGAAAACAATATCGTCAACCCCATCGAAATCCCCGTAGGCACAGGGATCGTTGGCACTGTGGCAGAAACCGGTAAGGGCGAAATCGTAGCAGATACCAGTAAGGATACCCGCTACCTTGTGGACGACGAGGTGCGCCTCTCCGAAATTACCGTACCGATCATTGAAAACGGAAAAGTGATTGGTGTAATCGACAGCGAACATCCGCAAAAAGGATTTTATACGGATCGGCACCTCCAGATACTGTTGACCATCGCTTCACTCTGTGCCGATAAAATGGATAAGATCAGAGCAGGGCAACTGACCCGGGAAAAGGAAATAGAATTACTGAAACTACAGAAAGACCTCGCCACATCGCAACTGACCACCCTGCGGGCACAGATGAACCCGCATTTTATATTTAATGCCCTTAACAGCATACAGCAATATATCCTGCAGGGAAATGTAGATGAGGCCAACCGCTATCTCTCCCGGTTCTCTAAACTGCAACGCGAAATACTCAACAACAGCAGCCAGCAGTTCATCACCCTGGAGAAGGAAATTGCCATACTCACCTTGTACCTCCAGCTTGAAGAACTCCGCTTCGGGCATACTTTTGCTTATCAGGTCATCACCGGCAGTAATATCGACACTGCAGAGATACGCATCCCCACCATGATTTTACAACCCTTTATTGAAAATGCAATCTGGCATGGATTAATGACCAAAAACGGGGAAAAGAAACTGACCATCGATTTTGCGTTGACGCAGGAGGACTTACTGGTATGCACCATCCGCGACAATGGCATTGGCAGAAACGCTTCTGCCTTGCTGAAAGAACAACGTCCCGCCCGGGAAAAACACCAGTCTAAGGGGCTTTCGCTGGTGTACAACCGGCTGAACATGCTTCAGCAGCAATACCGGCAAACCTTCCAGGCCACGGTTAGCGATATAACCGGTGCTGATGGTACAGTAACCGGTACACAGGTGGTAGCCATACTCTATATCGGCCATTAGTGCCTGCACCCATGGTGGGATCTTATTGCAGATTTACCACACAAAGCGTATTTTTGTTACGGTGATCAAGGCACTCATTATAGACGATGAACTTTCGGCCATTAATACGCTCCGGTTAATGCTGGAACGGTATATCCCCGAAATAACAGAGCTGGATGCCACCAATAATGCCACGGAAGGGTTGCAATTGATCAAAACAAAGCAGCCGCAGATTTTATTCCTCGATATACAGATGCCCATGCTCTCGGGCTTCGACTTATTGAAACAGATACAGCCGGTTAACTTTACCATCATTTTCACCACAGCACACGACCAGTATGCCCTGGAAGCAATACGCTTCAGCGCACTGGATTACCTGCTCAAGCCCATTGATGCTGATGAACTGAGGGCCGCCGTGGATAAATTTATGATCAGGGAAGTGGTGGAAAAAAGCAAAAGCCTGTTGTACAAAAACCTGCTGCACAACATCACCACCCCCAGCAAAAAAGACTTCAGGCTCGCCATCAATACCACGGGGGGTATTCATTTTTTTCATACCCATGAAATCATAAGACTGGAAGCCGAAAGCAACTATACCAGGTTTTTCTTTACAACCAAAAAACACATGATCGTTTCCAGAACATTACGCGAGTACGAAGAAATTCTGGCCAGTCATGGTTTTATCCGCATCCATAAATCACACCTCGTCAACCGGCAATACATCGTCAACTATATGAGCGATGGCTTACTCACCATGGCCGATGATTCGAAAGTAGAAATCTCGCGCCGCCGCCAGCATGAAGTGATGGAAATACTGCGGG
>JAAFIK010000013.1 GCA_013298665.1 Chitinophagales bacterium | reverse complement strand
CCATAGGAGGACCTAAACTTTTGATAGGTCGTCCTATACCTTCCTATAGGAGGACCTAAACTTTTGATAGGTCGTCCTATACCTACCCATAGGAGGACCTAAACTTTTGATAGGTCGACCTATACCTACCCATAGGAGGACCTAAACTTTTGACACCTCCTCCTGATACTTGATACTTCTTCTCCTGCTACCTTCAGGTAAAGCCAAGTGTTACCCGTCTAAGCCCGTCTTTTCCAGTACCAAGTACTGAGTACTTAGTACTTAGTTTCCCCCTCCTGATACTTGATACTTCTTCTCCTGCTACCTTCAGGTAAAGCCAAGTGTTACCCGTCTAACCCCGTCTTTTCCAGTACTTAGTACTGAGTGCCAGGTACTCAGGATCAAGTATCAAGACAGAACCCCGACCGACTACTTAGTATCCCCTCCTGATACTTACGTCTTCTTATCCTGCTACTTGCTTCTTCTTATCCCGCTGCTATGTCAGGTAGCTCTCCACAAACGTTTGCATGGTAATGGGACGTTGGTATAAAAGGCATATTTTTGTAACATCATGATAATTAGAGCTTTACTGCATCAGAAACGGCTGTTTGCGGCTTTTGTATCGGGGTTGTGCTGTTCCGGTGTTTCCGCGCAAACGGATATCGATGGACTGATGATGCAAAAGCATTTCTTCTGCACGGGACTTACTACAGGCGTGAGCAGTTTCAAAAATTATTGGGAGGGAGATTTCAAACGCGACAATGCAAATTTTGGCCGGGTGACAACGGGTAATATTATGCTCATGGGGAACTATGGTATTACGGATAAACTCAATGCCATTGTGGCCCTGCCCCATATCAAAACTAAGGCCAGTGCCGGTGTTAATGCAGGCCAGCAGGGGTTACAGGATATGTCGCTTACGCTCAAATGGGCTGCCTGGGAAAAGCAGGTCCGGAAAGGGACACTTACCACCTTTTTGATTGGTGGGTACAGTCTGCCCACGAGCCGTTACAATCCCGATTTTTTACCCTTGTCCATAGGCCTCCGCTGCCGCCAGGCTACTGCCCGGCTGATGGCTGATTACCAGGTGGGGCACTGGACGCTTACCGCATCGGGCAGTTATATCCGGCGGTCGAATGTAACACTTGACCGCAATACTTATTATACCACCCAAATGCATTACAGTAATGAAGTCAGGATGCCTGATGTGTCTTATGTCAACCTCAGGTTGGGTTACCGCAGCGAAACCTGGATTGCTGAACTCACGGCCGACCGTTGGGCTACGCTTGGGGGCTTTGATATTCCTAAAAACGGGATGCCTTTTGTGAGCAATAATATGGATGCCACACGTATCGGGTTTAACCTCAAATACGAAACTGATTTTGTCAATGGTCTTTCTTTTATTGCCAATGGGAGTACCACCATTGCCGGTCGTAATATTGGTCAGGCTGCCGGGTTCAATACCGGGGTGTTTTATATATTCGACCTCAGCCCCAAACAAAAAACGGAAAAGAAGCAAAAGCCCGCACAAAAATGATCATGAAGAAATTTATTTATACCGGTCTGTTAATGCTTGTTTCGGCCGCATTCACTGCCTGTTCAAAAGACATCAGGGAGGCCAATATGGACTATCCCCTGATCAACCCTATACGGCCTGATGCCAATGCGGGAGCCTGGAAGCCGATCCTGCTGACTACTGCCGGGGAGTTTCCCTGTGCCGCGCCCATAGCTGCTGCGGCACCCGATTATACACTACAGGTAAATGAGATCAAGAGTTACCAATCTGCTATTTCAAAGGAGGAGCGTGCAATAGTGAATTATTGGGGTGCCGGTGCAGTATTGCGGTGGAATGAGATTATGCGTGAGCTGGTGGCCAAACATAATATTCCGCCTTACCAGAACCCTGATGGTACTTATCCTGTACCCAGTGCCGCCAATCCGCTGGCTTATCCCACATTCCCTTTTTCCAATCCCCCTTATGCGGCCCGTGCTTATGCCTACATGAGTGCTGCCCAGTATGATGCGCTGGTGGCAACATACTATTACAAGCAGCAATACAACCGTAAGGCTCCCTTTCAGGTGGACAATACCATACAGACTTTATTGCCCCAATCAACCTTGCCCTCATATCCGAGCGAGGACGCAGCGGTATGGGGGGTATCGGTGGAAATGCTGAAACTGCTTTTCCCCGGCGATCAGGACTATATCAACGCGCGTGCGGAAGAACACCGGCGTGCACGCATCACCAGCGGGGCGAATGTGCGCAGCGATCTTGATGCCGGTGAGGCATTGGGTAAGCTGGTGGCTGCAAAATTTATTGCACGTGCGCGTACCGATCGTGCCGGTGCTGCAGTGGGTAATCCCACCATCTGGGCGCAATTGGAGCAGAATGCCATCAGCCGTGGGGAGACGCCCTGGAAAAGCCTCGAATCGCCTGCCCGGCCACCCATGCTGCCGCTCTTTGGTGCAGTACGCACCTTTTTGTTCGACTCGCTGACAATGGTGACCAGCATACGCCCTCCGGCACCACCTTCCACCAACTCGCCACAGTTTAAGCAGGAGCTGGAGGAGGTTTACAATGCGGGAAAAAACCTCACCCGCGAGCAATTGCGTATTGCCAATTTCTGGGCGGATGGCTTACGTACTTATACCCCGCCGGGGCACTGGAATTATATTGCGGCCAACGACTTTGCGGGTCAGGGCTTTAGTGAAGTGCGCTGGGCAAGGAATATGGCCTTACTCAATATGTCGCTGATGGATGCGGCTGTTGTATGCTGGGAGGCTAAAAATTATTATTTCAACCCCCGTCCTTCACAGATGGATCCGCGTATTAAAACTGATATCGGGCTACCCAATTTTCCCGCCTATATTTCCGGACACAGTACTTTCAGCGGAGCCGCGGCTACTGTTCTGGGTTATATCATCCCCGCCCGGTCGTCTGCGTATGATGCCATGGCCAAAGAAGCCTCCGAATCAAGGATATATGGCTGTATCCACTACCGCAGCGATTGTGAACAGGGGCTTATTGCCGGGAAAAAAGTGGGAGGATATGCTGTGGCGCGCGGGCGTAGTGATGGTGCGGAGTGAGGGCGTACGTAGTACGTGGTAGCAGGATAAGCAGTAACGGGCAGCAAGCGTGTAGTATTTACTGCTATGGGGGAAAAACTGATCAGGTCTCTTTCTTTTCCAATTCCACTATCCCGCACCTTACGTTTTAAATCTCATCATCTCACAGCCATATCATATCACCTGGTTACGCAGTAAATCTTCAAATGTATCGCGGGAGCGGATGAGTTTGGCCACGCCATCGTTCACCATAACTTCAGCGGGTTTAAAGCGGCTGTTGAAATTACTGCTCATCTCAAATCCATAGGCGCCGGCGTTGTTGAACACGAGCAGATCACCCTCTTTTACTTCATTGATCTTTCTGTCCCAGGCAAACGTATCGGTTTCGCAGATGTTGCCCACCACGGTATAAATGCGTTCCGGCCCTTCAGTATTGGTGAGGTTGGCGATATGGTGATAGGCTTCATAAAACATTGGCCGGATTAGGTGGTTGAAACCACTGTTGACCCCAACAAATACGGTGGCGGGAGTCTGTTTTACCACATTGGCTTTCACCACAAAATAACCTGCCTCACTTACTAAATATTTGCCGGGTTCAAACCATACCTGTATCCGCTTGCCGGTTTCCTTTTCGTATTGGGCAAAAGCATGGCTTACGCGGTCGCCCAATGAATTGATATCCGTTTCCGGATCACCGGGCTGGTAGGGCACTTTAAAGCCACTGCCCATATCGATAAATTTCAGGTCGGGAAACTGGCTCACCATATTGAACATGACTTCAAGACCTTCCAGAAAAACGCCGATGTCTTTAATCTCGCTGCCGGTGTGCATATGGATGCCCTGTACATGGATGCCAAAGGTTTTGACCACCCGCTGGATATGCCTGACCTGGTGGATGGATATACCAAACTTACTGTCTACATGCCCGGTAGAGATTTTAAAATTCCCGCCTGCCATGATGTGCGGATTGAGGCGGATGCAGATGGGGTAGCTGTTGCCGAACTTATTACCAAACTGCTCCAGCAGGGATATGTTGTCGATATTGATATAAACGCCCAGTTCGGTGGCTTCGAGGATCTCCGCGAAATCTACACAATTGGGGGTGTAGAGGATGTCTGCCTTGTCAAAGCCGGCCATCAGGCCCAACCGTACTTCGTTGATGCTTACACAGTCGAGCGAGGCGCCCAGGCTCCTGACGTGTTTGAGGATATTGATATTGGTGAGGGATTTGCAGGCATAAAAAAACTTGGTATCCCAATGCCTGAAGGCTGTATGGAATTTGATGTATTGCTCCGTGATTTTATCGGCATTATAAATATATACAGGTGTGCCATATTCTGTGGCAATGGCGATTAGTTGTTCGTTTGTTAATTGTAATGGCATATTGCGAAAATAAGGAATAGTACCAAGATTTAAGTAGCATGAGGTACAGGTGGCGCATTTCAACCCCTCGCTGGCGGAGGTGGTTACCCGGACAATTAAAAGAGGCTGCCCTTATGAGACAGCCTCTTTTGATATAATATGCAGACCGGCGCTTTATTTCAGTGTAAAGCGGATGGCACCGTTTTTCTTTTCGTCAGATTCAACGCGTACTTCGTAGGTCTGTCCATCGCAATATACTTTCATCAAAGCGGTATTGGGGGGAATGGTACCCAGGTTTTCAGCGTACATCACCAATTCGTTGGTGGCATTTTTAACGGCTTTCAGGTTAATGGTGATCGGCTTTTCTGTCAGTTTCTGTTTGCTGCTCACCACGTTGCCATTAAAGTAAACGGTTACCTCATCTCCATCAACATCACCATTGTCGTACAATTCGATTTTGATATCGGCTGTTTTCGCTTCAATGGTTTTGATGACCACATTTTTGCGGTTGCCGGTTACGCTTTCCTTTTTGGGGTCAAACTTCTCGGGCATCAGTGTGGCGATCATCATATTGTTGTCGTTCAGGTAGATATTTGCTGCTTTTTTAACATCACCAACGGTCAGTTTGCTTACATACTTATCGTAGTTGATAAAGCGATCGATGTTACTGCCTTCTACTTTTGCATCGATGAGATTGCCAGCCCAGCTTTCATTGCTCTTGATCTCTTCCTTGTGTGATTCGAGCCATTGCTGCTTTACCTTATTGAGGTAGCTTTCTTCAATGCCCTTATTCCTGATCTTGCCGATTTCGTTCTGCAACGCCTTGGTAAGGGTATCTGCTTTTTCCGGGCCGCAGGGCAGTTGGGCTACAAAAGAATAAGCACTGTAGGGCACTTTTTCCAGACCGCCGAAAATGCCACCGCCATAAATACCCTGTATCTTTTCGCGCAGTTCTTCTATGATGCGGATATTGAGTACTTGTGTGAGGGCGTCTGCACGCAGTTTCTCGTCTTCATTAAAAGGAGCTTCGCCTGCAAAAACTGCAAGGATAAGACTTTTATCTTCCTTGCCTTTGAAAGCGTTGAGGTTTATCTTTCCTTTGGCCGTGCGTACTTTGTTGTCTGTGTAGGTAAACTTCTTACCACTGGATGGCAGGGAGCCAATGTATTTTTCGATCATGGGCACCATTTTCTCCACATCTACATTACCTACAAAGGCGAATTGCATACCGCTCATGTCGCCAAGGTGGGCCTTATAGATATCGAGTACACGATCCAGGTCTATCTTGCTGTAATATTCCGGGCTGGGTACGGCAATCGGCGCCAGCGGGTTATTGCTGTACATGGCTTTGTAAAAAGTATCTACAAATGCAGCCTGCGGGTTAGAACTGATCATGGCAAACTGCGACTTGTTTTTCTGTACATAAGATTTAAACAAGGCAGTGTCTTTGCGTGGTGCAGTAACGTGGAGGTAAAGCAGTTGCAGCATGGTTTCAAAGTCTTTGATCGTGCTGTTGCCCCGGAAGCCATCGCGCGTGTCGCTGAAGATATCGCCAACGGTAGCCGTTTTACCTGCAAGCGCTTTACGGAGATCGGTAGGGGTAAAGCTGCCAAAGCCCATGGTGGCAACCACCTGGGTGGCGTATTCAGCACTGTATTTGTCTTTGAGGCCATATTCATTTTTGCCACCAAAGCGCGCGGCTGTCATGATGATTTCGTCGTTTTTGAAATCTGTCTTTTTGAGGATTACGGTAACGCCATTGGACAAGGTGATTTCTGTAGCCCCTGTTTGTTTATTTTCTTTTTTCGCCGTTACCTTACCTGCTTTAGGTTCTGCAGCAAGGAGTTTGGCCGCAACTACTTTTTCTTCGTAGGGTTTTACTTCCATCTTTTCAGTAGCCGCAACGAGGTTCATGAGCTGCAGGCTGTCGGGAAGTTTTACTTTGTCTGTACCTTCGGGGCCGAGGATGGCAACGAGCCTGTTTTTGTCGCCCCGGATCACATCCAGTACCTTGTTTACATCTTCCAGTGTAATCTGAGGTACAAATTTCTTTGCCATATCAAATTCCATCTCAATACCCGGCATTGATTCGCCGGACAGGAAATGATCAACACATTCCTGCACGAGATTGGCTGATTCGGTTTTATCGCGGTTGTTGTACAGGCGTTCCATGCGGGTAAGGTAGCTTTTCTTCACACGTTCCAGTTCCGGTTGCGTAAAGCCATATTTCTTTGCCCTTTCTGCTTCTGTAATGAGTGCTGCCAGTGCTGCATCCGGACTGTTGGTGCCGGAACCTGCATTGAGTGAGAAGGCGTCGTATCCCCGCGCAAATGAACCAAAGCTACCCGAGCCAAATACAAATGGCGGGTTTTCTTTTTGTGTCAGTTCCTGCATCCGCTGGTTGAAGATGCTGCTGAAGAGTGAGCGGATAATTATTTTTTTATAATCGAGATCAGTATTGCCGGTTTCTTTTTTGAATGAGGGATACTGGATATTTACCAGATAGCTGGTGGCTTCTTTATCCGTTACAATGATGCCATCAGGTGCTGTATAGGCGGGTACATCCGGGTATTTGCGTTCGCGGATGACTTCCGGGTTTTTCAGTCCGGTAAAGTGCTTGTTGATATAGCTTTCGGCTTTTTCAACGGTGATATCGCCAACAACGATAACGGCCATCAGATTGGGACGATACCAGTCTTTATAAAAACGTTTAATGGTTTGGTGGGGGAAGGTTTTGATGATGCTGTCGACGCCGATGGGGAGCCTGTTGCCATAGAGAGAACCCCTGAAAAGTTTGGGGTATACTTTGCGGAACATCCTGTCGTTGGCGCCCTTGCCAAGACGGCTTTCTTCGATGATGATGGGGCGTTCGCTATCAATATCGTCGTTGTTGTATGTAACGTTATGTGCCCAGTCTTCCAATACCTGGAAGCCTTTTTCGAGGTTCTCCGGTTTACTGGTGGGGATGGGTAGTATATACACCGTTTCGTCAAAACCGGTATAGGCATTCAGGTCGTTACCAAAGCCTACGCCGATGTCCTGGAGGAAAGAAATGATGTCGTTTTTCTTGAAATGGGTGGTGCCGTTAAAGGCCATGTGTTCGCACATATGCGCTAATCCCTGCTGGTCATCGTCTTCATTAATGGAACCTGCATTAATCACTAAACGGAGTTCTACTTTATTTTCCGGTTTAGCATTGGGCAGGATATAATATGTTAATCCGTTGGCCAGTTTACCCGTTTTCAGTTTGGGGTTTAATGGCAGGGTTGTTTGCGCCCACAGGGTACCAGTAATACTGGTAAGTACGGCGAGTAGGAATAATAAACGTCTGATCTTCATATACTGTGGTATTAATTTGACGCAAACCTACGGCAAAGCATGGGGAAAACCATACCATCAGTCCAGCAAATTTGCTGATTCACATAAGATTTGAAGTGGGATGCTGGTAAATGAGTGTTACCTCCCTTTGTGGAGGATATGATGGGGATGGATGGCATCCAGGCTTATGCTTCCGGGGTCTGTTTCGCGGCATCTTCCGGAGCAGTGGGGGTGTCGGGGGTGGGGGCTGCGTCCGGGGTTAGCGGTTCTTCAGTTACGCCGGGAACTGTATCGTTTGTCTCCGGCATTTTATCCTGATCCGGAACCATCGGGTCAGCATCGGTTGCTTCCGTTTCGTCGCTAACTGTTGCAGCGCCTACAATGGTTGCCTGCACAAGTTCTTCCATCATAACCTCTGATATTTTAGGCAACTCAGCCGGACTGTTGATGCCAAAATAGTCCATAAATGATTTGGAGGTATTGTAAATCAGGGGATGGCCAACAGCGTCTTCGCGACGGCCGGCAATGATGATCAGGTCTTTTTCCAATAATTTCTGTACGGCATAATCGCAGTTGACACCCCGGATGGCTTCGATCTCGCTTTTGGTGATTGGTTGTTTATAGGCAATGATGGCGAGGGTTTCGAGTGCCGCTGTGGACAGGCGTTTGAGGAATTTGTCGCCATTCAGTTGGGCTACTGTTTTATAATAAAGCCGTTTGGTGAGGAATTGCCAGCCACCACCACTTTGCTTAACTTCAAAAGGGTAAAATTCAGCATCATATTTTTCACAGATGCCCTCAATGGCAGCGTCAACCTGTTCCTGGCTGGCCCTGTCTTCAATAAAACCAAGGGCATTATTGACCAGTTCGGTCAATTCCTCACTGGTCAGTGCCTTTTCGCTGGCAAAGATCAGGGCTTCAATATGGGGTATGATTTGTGAAATGTCCATACGCTGAATGATCCGGCCGTGTTGTTCCGGCTACGGGTATGCTGTTTTAAATTTATCCTTTGAGTGCTGCTGCGCCACTAACAATTTCCGTCAACTCTGTAGTGATGGCAGCCTGTCTCGCCCTGTTATAGCTGATTTTAAGGGCTTTCAGCAATTCATTGGCGTTCTCGCTTGCTTTGTCCATTGCCGTCATCCTTGCACCATGCTCACTGGCATTGGCATCGAGTACGGCTTTAAACAATTGTGTATTCAATATTTTGGGCATAAGCTCGGCAATGAGTACCTCTTTACCGGGTTCAAAAATGAAGTCTGCTTTTTTCTGTCCATCTTTCTTTTCCACCTTTTTTACCGGTAAAAATGGTTCGGCTGCAAAGACCTGTGTAGCGGCATTTTTAAACTCACTGTACACGAGGGTTACGGCGTCAATTTCCTTATTGGCAAAGGCTTGCATGGCGTATGCAGCAGCAGTCTGTACCCGGTCAAAACTGAGGTTGGTGAAAATATCCCAGTATTGATCCACTACTTTAAACCCGTTCTTCGCAAAATGCTCATACCCTTTTTTACCAATGGGGAGTACCTGCACATTGCCTTTGGCGTTTTGTTCGCTGTATTGCTCGCGGATCACCTGTTTGGTCAGTTTGATGAGGTTGCTGTTGTAGCCGCCGCAAAGTCCGCGGTCGCTGGTTACAACAATGACCAGGGCGCGTTCTACCGGGCGTTCTGCGGCGAGAGCCATGGAAATATCCCCGTCACTGTTACTCACGATATTTCCCAGCATTTCCTGCAGTTTCTGGGCATAAGGCCTCATCTGGGTGATGGCATCCTGTGCACGCCTTAGCTTGGCTGCACTCACCATCTTCATGGCCTTGGTAATCTGTTGTGTACTCTGTACTGATTTTATCCTGTTGCGGACTTCTTTTAAAGCACCACTCATATTATAGATGATTTTGGAGGTTTTTGGGTAGTATTACCCTTAAAACCAGCTTTTTTGGAGGTGCAAAGGTAAGATAAACAGGCTAAACCACAAGGTGCAAATAAAAACTGTGGGAAAGTGGGTGCCGGGTACGCAGTATTGAGCAGCAAGAGAAGAAGACATAAGTATCAGGAAGGGGGATGAGACTAAGTACTTGGTACTCAGTACTTAGTCGGGGGTTCTGTCTTGATACTTGATACTAAGTACCCGGTACTTAGACAAAGACGGGCTTAGACGGGTAACACTCGGCTTTACTACGGGGTTACCTCGGGGCTGCTATAGGAAAGATGCCTTGTAACTGCCCTGTAGGTCGCCGGTATTCCGGGTATTGTAAAATGTGGTGAGCGGATCAGGGGTGACTGGTATTAAAGCTTATATTTCCTATATGAGGCTATATGCCTTGAAAGGTTGAGGGCAGACCGGGCAAAAAAATAGCCTTAACGCATGGTTAAGGCTATTTTAATCAGTAAAAGAACAATTATTTGACCGGAGTTGCTTTTTTAGCTTTTTTGCCTTTTTTGGTTGCTTTAGTAGTCTGGGCTGCAGCTGCTGTAGCAACCGGCTTGACAGGATCCATTGCTTTTACCATGGCGGGGGCAGCAGCAGGGGCCATTTTATCAAACTCTTCAGCACTGATCACGTCACCTGAAATGGTGATGGATTTCAACTCATCTACGCCCTGAAACTTTACGGTAAGGTGCTTGTCGAAATGACCCACACCGGCGGCATTGTATGTAGCGTTGATATACCCGCTTTTACCGGGTTCAATCGGCGTTTTGGTATAATCTGAAATGGTGCAGCCGCAGGTAGGATTGGCCTGTTCAATCAGCAGGGGTTCGTTACTGACATTAACAATCAGGAATTTAGCAGTAGCGGGGACACCCTGCTTTACCTTACCCATTTCAATGGTTTCGGCATTGAATTTTGCCACGTCTGCGGCTTTCTTTTGGCCAAATGACACAAATGCAATGGTAAGTGCGGCCAGCGAGAAAATGATTTTTTTCATTTTTATTGTTTTTAATGTAATGTTTATCGTGTAATTTAATTCTTTAATCCTTCTACAGCCTTGTTTGCCGGGGCTGATTCTGTGGGGGTCTTCCAAACTTCGCCCTTGATTTTGATCACTTTTGACTGGTTGTTATTGTAGCTGATGGTGATGGTCTTTTCAAAAGGACCTTCGCTGGCAGCATTATACCCAACGGTAATTTTTGAGCTTTGCCCGGGTGCAATGTCTTTGTTTTGCTCCCATACGGGTGTGGTACAACCACAACTGGCCTGCACATTGCTGATTTTGAGTGGTTCTTTGCCTGTATTGGTGATTTCAAAAATATGGGTAACGGGTTTACCCTGGGGTATTTTGCCAAAACTGTATTCCATTTCCTTCAGCGACAATACATCGTCTGTCTTTTTAAAATCGATCACCGCAGCCTTTTCGATCTTATCAACAGGCTTTACGTCAGATTCTGACTTTTGAAGCTGTGGTTCGATATTTTTAGCAGTTACCACCTGGGGCTGTGCGCAAACAACAGCACTTATGGCAAAACATGTCGTTAAAATGGCTAATTTCTTCATCATTATTTTTATTTATATACTATCTCAAAGATACTAAAACGCAGGAATCTGGTGCAAATTATTTGTCCTTAGCATTTTTTTAACAAAACTGCGGCCAATATTAATATTTTTGCATCCATACTCTTGTATTATGGATACAAACACGCACACAGATGCTGCTTCCCGCGAAAAATTGAGTTTTGATCATTTCAGGAATGAAGTGCTGACGGACTACCGCTATGCCTGTGAAAGCAGGGAAACCAGCCTCATGGCCAGGAAGGAGGTGCTTACCGGGAAAGCTAAATTTGGCATTTTTGGGGATGGGAAGGAAGTAGCCCAGGTGGCGATGGCTAAATTTTTCAAGCCCGGCGATTTCCGTTCCGGGTATTACCGTGATCAGACTTTTATGTTTGCCAGCGGACTGGCTACTGTTGAACAGTTTTTTGCCCAGTTGTATGCTGATCCTGATATTACGCATGATCCTTTCAGTGCCGGCCGCCAGATGAATGCCCACTTTGCCACGCGAATGGTAGATGATGCGGGCAACTGGCTTGACCTTGCCAATCGCAAGAATGTGTCGAGTGATATTGCACCTACTGCCGGACAGATGCCAAGGGCACTTGGACTGGCTTTGGCTTCTAAGGTATTCCGTTCTGTAGGCGGGCTTTCCGGTTTTACCAGTCTGAGTGACCAGGGGAATGAGATCTGTTTCTGTACCATTGGAGATGCTTCCACCTCCGAGGGGCATTTTTGGGAAACGATCAATGCTGCCGGGGTACAACAGGTTCCGCTTGCTGTCTTTGTATGGGATGATGGTTATGGTATTTCGGTTCCCAAAAAATACCAAACGACAAAAGGATCGATTTCTGTGGCCCTCAAAGGTTTTCAGAAAACGGAAGATACAAATGGTATAGATATTTACCGGCTCAGGGGTTGGGATTATGCGGGTATGTGTGAAGTACTGGAGCCTGCGATACAGCGCATCCGTGATACGCATACACCGGCTATTTTTCATGTGGAAGAGATCACACAACCGCAGGGGCACTCCACTTCAGGCAGTCATGAGCGCTATAAAACACCTGAACGCCTGAGTTGGGAACGTGAATGGGATTGTTTGCGTCAGATGCGGCTCTGGATTATTGAAAATACACTTGCTGGTGAGGAGGAATTGGTGGAGATCGAATTGGCGGCCAAAGAAATGGTGCGTACCAGTAAGCAGCAGGCCTGGGAAGCTTATTTCAATCCTATACGTAAGCAGGTGGCCGCAGCCCTTGTGCAATTAGATCTGCTGGGTGCTTCGGTACCGGCCGTAAAAGTATTGGCTGATGAATTGCGTAACAGCCGGGAACCCCTCCGGCGCGATGTGATGAAAACACTGGCCATTGCGGCTTCGGCAGCAGGAGATCGGGCAGATACTGCTGCCGTAAAAAACATGCATAAAACATTGGCGGAGGAAAACAGGGCATTGTACAATACCCTGCTGTACAATGAAGGGGCGGCATCAGCACTAAAAGTAGCGCCGGTTGCTCCTGTGTTTGATGCTGATGCGCCGGCGATCAATGGGTATGAAGTGCTGAACCAGTATTTCGACCAGTTGTTCGCCACCCATCCCAAGGTCGTAGCTTTTGGGGAGGACCTTGGGTTTATCGGGGATGTTAACCAGGGGTTTAGCGGTTTGCAGGCAAAGCATGGGGAAGCCCGCATTTTTGATACCGGTATCCGGGAACTTACTATTATGGGGCAGGGTATCGGTCTGGCGCTTCGCGGGTTACGTCCTATTGCTGAAATACAATACCTTGATTATTTGTTATACGGGCTGCAGCCGCTGAGTGATGATGCGGCCACCACCCATTACCGGACTGCCGGGCAGCAAAGTGTGCCGCTTATTGTTCGCACAAGGGGGCACCGGCTGGAAGGTATCTGGCACAGTGGCTCACCGATGGGCATGATCATCAATGCGCTGCGGGGCATTTATATATGCGTACCCCGCAACATGGTACAGGCTGCCGGTATGTATAATACCCTGTTGCAGGCCAATGATCCCGGTCTCGTTATCGAGTGTCTTAACGGATATCGTTTAAAGGAAACATTGCCTGCCAACCTGCTTGATTTTACCGTACCGCTTGGTGTACCGGAAGTTATCCTGCCGGGTACGGATATTACCATTGTTTCTTATGGCTCCACCCTGCGCATCGTTCAGGAGGCTGCCGGTCAGTTAGACCATATGGGGATCAGTTGTGAAGTGGTGGATGTGCAGACATTGCTTCCTTTTGATACAGGGCATCGCATTGTGGAAAGCCTGAAGAAAACGAACAGGATTCTCTTTGCAGACGAAGATGTACCAGGCGGCGCTGCGGCATATATGTTTACCGAAGTGATGGAAAAGCAGGGAGGATATAAATGGCTTGACGTTTCTCCGAGAACACTGACTGCACAGGCACACCGGCCGGCTTATGGCAGTGATGGCGACTACTTCAGTAAACCGAATGCTGAAGATGTGGTGCGGGTGGTTACTGAAATGATGGCCGAGTAAGGAATATCCGTCGTTACTTCTCACGGAACCGCGCTGTTTTGTTGCGCCCGATACATTCAATAACAGTTAAGTATGCAAAGTATGACCATTTACCAGGTAGATGCCTTCACGAACAAGCTCTTTGGGGGGAACCCTGCTGCTGTTGTACCACTGGAGGCATGGCTGGATACAGGTGTTATGCAACAACTGGCCATGGAAAACAACCTGAGTGAAACGGTGTTTTTTATGCCTGCTGTGCAGCCTGGTGCAGACTATGATATCCGCTGGTTTACGCCTGCTTATGAAATTGATCTCTGTGGCCATGCTACCATGGCCAGCGCTTTTGTTTTGTATGAGGTGCTGGGTTTTAGCGGACAACAATTAGTATTTGCGTCGAAGAGCGGATTGCTTAAGATAAAACGTGCCGGCAGCAGGTATATCATGGACTTTCCTTCCTGGAAGCCTGAACGTGTTGCCGATTATCCTGCGGTACTGCGTGATGTGCTTGGTGATGTGTCCATTGCGGGTGTGTATCAAAAGCGCGACCTGCTGGTTGAACTCGAGCATGAGGAAGACGTATTGCGCTGCTCGCCCGATTTTACCCTGATGAAAAAGCATTTCAGCAAAATGATCATTACTGCACCAGGAAAATCGGCTGATTTTGTATCCCGTTTTTTTGCACCCGATGCCGGTGTTGATGAAGATCCTGTGACAGGATCAGCGCATGCACAACTGATTCCATTCTGGAGTGAAAAACTGGGTAAGGATGAATTATTTGCCTTGCAGTTGTCTGCCAGGGGAGGTAGGCTTTGGTGCAGACAGTTAAACCCTGACCGGGTAGAAATTGCCGGAGAATGTGTATTGTATATGAAAGGCGAGTTCTTTCTTTAGGAAAGGCTGCGTTTACAGCAGGTTGTGTTTAATTGCATATTTTACCAGTCCAACCCTGCTCTTGGTATTCAGTTTACGAAAGAGTGCATCCCGGTAATAATCTACTGTACGTTTGCTGATATTCATCCGCGTGCCGATCTCTTTGTGCGATAGCTCTAAACAGATCAGTTTCAAAAACTCCTTTTCCCGGTCGTTTAATATGATGCTTTCTTCATCGTCTGTTCCGCGCTGGATGCCAAAAGCAATTTTCTTGTTGATTTCTGCCGGGAAATAGTATTCGTCTTTGAGGAGGTTGGTAAAAGCCTGTCTGATTTCCTGTACACTTGCGCTTTTGAGCAGGTACCCTTTTGCGCCTGCTTGTATCATGCGTATGATCACACTTTCTTCGTTGTGCATGGAGAGTGCCAATACTTTGATAGAAGGGTATTGCTGGGTAACCGTTCCGCACATTTCAAAACCATCCATATCGGGCATACTGATGTCGGTCACTAATATGTCGGGTAACTTCTTTTTGTTGACCAATGCAAGTAATTCTTTGCCGCTTGACGCTTCAAGTACAACTTTATAATTACCAAAAGAATGGATGAGTGAGGCGAGTGCGTTGCGTAATAGAACGTGATCGTCTACCAATCCTACTGTGTATAGCCTGTTGTTTTTCATTTTAAGCATGATTTTACTGCCTGTGTGAAAGCAGAGCGGGTAAACTTAGGTTTTTGACGCCTGGTTAAGGGTGAAAAACTCCAATAGCGGCGCAAAGTAGGTTTTTTTTTTGAAACTAAAGGCTGGTTAAATGACCAGTGTATTATCAGGCAAAAAACTGGAAAAAATAGGGGAGTTTTGCAGTGTGTATATTTTACATGCTTCTTTAGCTTTGCACTAACCATTACCTGATCAGCAATATCTTCTACCGCTAAGAAGCATAATTACAGTTTTGTACAATATTTGTGCGCAACTGAAATTCCTTCGCTAACATCTTGATATTGCTGGTCAGCAGGAGTGCAAATACTATTTTTAACGCTTAAAAAAGACCAGACTTGTTGATCGGCAGGGATGATACATTGAAAAATATACGGGTAGTACATGACCAGGTTAACCACACTGTTAATTACACTGCCTTCTATCAGATTTCCTTCTTTGATTCCAGTCGATACGCAACACATTACAATCAGTAATTTACCGGTTAACCGCCGGACACATGTTTTGGTGCGGGAGGTTTAGAAAAGGTCTAACCATCACCTGCTGCATCTGTTACGCTCTACACTTAATCAAACTACTCAATTGTTGAAGTCGGTCAGTGTTATGCCCGGCAAAAAATGTAATCCATCGTTGCGTTTGTCATACGCAGGTATGGTATTATATACTTGCTTAAAATGAATACATGAGAAGACGTTTTATTATAACCATGCTTATTTCCCTTATTTATATAATGGGTACTGCGCAGATAAAATATGCGCGGGTGGTGATCAGTGTCCCAAAAAGCCAGGTGAAATTTTTGTACCAGTCAGACCTGGGTATTGATCATGGATATTATGATGACATGCCCGGTACATTTACCACTACGATCCATTCGGCAGATACGCTGCTGTTGCGCCAGTTGGGTTACCGGTTTACCGTAACAACCGATGATGAAACAGCCTGGTTTCAGCAGAACAATGATCCTGCTGATTTTTACCGGTATTCCATTAATCCCGCTCAGGTGCCGTCTGCCGGTAACCGTTTGTTGTATAATGCGCCGGCACAGGCCATTGGTACATTGATAGCTACACCTGCTGCATTCAGCAATGGCAGTATGGGTGGATATTATACGCTTGCTGAATTGAAGCAGAAACTGGATAATATGGTGGCGGCTTATCCGTCGTTGGTTAAGATTGATACTATTGGCTATACCTTCGAAAACCGCCCATTGTGGATGGTAAAACTATCGGACAATGTGAAAACGGATGAACCGGAGGCCGAAATGCTCTATACCGGTTTGCACCATGCACGCGAACCAAACAGTATGATGAACCTGGTATTTTTTATGCAATACCTGCTGGAGAACTATGCATCGAATGCAAGGATTGCTGAACTGATAAATTCACGCCAGCTTTTTTTTATACCCTGCATGAATCCGGACGGCTATGAATACAACAGGATAATGAACCCCTCTGGCGGAGGCCTGCACAGGAAGAACAGGAGTAATACCGGAAGTACTAATGGTGTTGACCTCAACAGGAATTATACACCGGGCTGGGGATATGATAATACGGGATCTTCGCCCACGCCATCAAGCGATACGTACCGCGGAACGGCCGCTTTTTCAGAAAAGGAAACAACGGCACTGCGTGATTGGCTGCGCAACCGTAAGGTAACTTTTACCCTGAACCACCATACGTATGGAGGAACCTTTGTGATTCCACCCAGTTGCCCATGCCTGAGTGTAACTGCTGCCGAAAACAGTGCATTGCGCTATATTGGTGCGGCGAATGCCAGGTACAATTTTTATATCGTGGGTACCGATCCCGAGACAGTGGGTTACAGCACAAATGGGGTGACGGAAGATTTTCTGCTGGCGGGTGACGCCGGATTCAGGGGAAAGATACTTGGTGCCACACCGGAGAGTGGTACTGCATTCTGGCCTGCTGCCAGCCAGATTATACCCACATGTAAAGATCTTTTTTATGGTAACCTGCAGTCTGCATTGTTTGCCGGCTCCTATACGAAAGTTGAAGACCGCAACAGCATTGCCGTCAATGCACTGTCGGGTAGTTTTGGTTTTACGGCACAGCGTATCGGGTTGCTCGATTCGCCCACACGGGTTGCGCTGATTCCGCTTGAGAATATTGCAACCGTTGGTACACCGGTTACCATCAACAGTATGACAAACTATCTCGACACTATCAATGGGGCAGTTGCTTATACACTTAGTGCAGGGATACAGAGCGGGCAGCGCATACGCTATGTGTGGAGTGCTGTAACAGCAGGGATAACCGTGCTCGATACGGTCACGTGCTTTTATACACCCACGATTTTATTTACAGATAATATGGAAGGGAGTAGTGTTTCTGCCAAATGGACGGTTTCATCCGGCTGGAACTATACCACGACCGCCGCATACAGCGGAGCAAAATCCCTTGCAGAATCACCTTCGGGCAACTACACCGCGAATGCTGCATTGACGGCTACCTGTAATACAACCCTGGATCTCAGTAATGCCACGAATGCCATGATGAGTTTCAGGCTGCGCCACAACAGCCAGAATGGGTATGACAAACTACAAGTGCAAACATCACCGAACGGAAGCACTTACACTGCGGCTGCGGGCAGTAATACTGTGGCAGAAAGTAAGGGTACGATAGGTGGCTTGCCTGCTTATACGGGTTTGCAAAATACCTGGTCGAAAGAAGTGATTAACCTGTCGGGTTTGCTGGGCAATCCTGCTGCCCGGGTCCGTTTTCAGTTTACATCGGATGCTGCCACGCAGGCAGATGGCTTTTATATTGATGACGTGGAAATCATCAAGACCACGAGTGCACCGCTTCCTGCCCGGAAGCTTGTGTTGTCGGGCAGCCAGCAGTCTGCTGCCATGCGCCTGACCTGGGATGGGGAACTGGATGTGCATCATGCACATTTTATTGTGGAGCGGTCGGTTGATGGTGCAAATTTTACGGGTATTACTCCCGGATTGACCGGCGCTGTGTTTGCCTATACGGATGTTCAGCCATTCGCCGGCATGTCTTTTTACCGCATCAGGCAGGTTGACCGGGATGGTCAGTACATGTACAGTAATGTGATCAAAGTAGTATACCACAAAGGCTTCACGCTTGTTGTAGCCCCTGTTCCGGCAAAAGATTTTTTAACCATTCGGTGGAAGGGAGCAGTAACAGGTGCTATGGAGATAAACATTACTGACGCATTGGGGCGCTTGGTACATTACCGGCTGGTTGATGCAGGAGCTGAAGGGTATTACCGGTTACCCGTTGCCGGATATGCCAAAGGGCTTTATCATGTTGCTGTTGGAACTGCCAGCGCGGTAACGCTTACGGCAGTTTCTTTTATTAAAGAATAGTGTCAGGAACAATGTGGGTTGGAATTGAACGATGCAGTTCACGATCTGCGGATATTTATCGCGTCAATATTTTAACACGAGTACTAACTAAAAACAATAATTATGAAGAAATTTTTTACCATCCCGTTGTTGCTTTTTGCCGGTCTTTCGGGATCAGCGCAAGCATGGAAATCCTTTAACATCCTTTCTGGTAATCCGAATGCTACGGGTAATGAGATTCGTTTCCTGAACATCACTACCGGTTGCCTTGGCAGTACCATTGCTACAACAAACGGTATACCCGCGGGGAATAATAATCTGCCTTATGGCGCTGCTTTTGACCCGACTGAGGGTAAACTGTATTATTCAAAGGCTGGAACGACGGCGGGTACCAGTGTATTTAACGTATATAACAATACGGGTGCAGTAGCCACCAATACAAATATCAGTACCATACCCGGCGGTGAGTTTTTCAGGATGGGTGTGGGGCAGGATGGAAATGTGTATGGTACGATTACCGCACTGGTGATCCAGTTGTCGGCCTCGGCGCCAAGGATCGATATTCAAACGGTAAAACTGACCCGGTACAACCCTTCAACCAATACTTTTACGGTATTGGGTAATATCCAATGCCCGAACGCTTATGCCAGTACAATGCCTGCGCCCTATAATGACGGGAATTACTGGTCTTCCTCAGATGCCACGACTACTCCGTTTTATGCAGCACAACTTGGTCATTCGGGTTATGGGGATCTTGTAGTGGCGCCAGACAATACGATGTATATGACCATTGGCAAGAAGTTGATCCGTATTCCCAATTACCAGACGGCTACAGGCACAGCACTCATTCCTTCGGTTGAAGTAGGGAATATACTGCCTGCGGGTGTAGGGTTTAATTTTACCACACAGGGGCCGGGTACCTATGGCCTGTCGTGGGACTATAATGCCGGCAATATCCTGGTCATCAGTTCCCGAAGTACTGATGGTTCGGATGGAAGCTACAATGTTAACTCTGCAACAGGTGCTCTCGTGGGCAGCTTCAGGGTGAACTGCCTCGCTACGCCTACTTCGGCGAACTTTGCTGATCTTACTGAAGTACTGAGTTCAGTCGGTATGGCGAAGCAATTGACCGCTGTACAGTTTCTTGGTTACAATAACCGGTACCGGCTTACTTACCAGGTGCGGATTGAGAATATTGGCGGATCAATATTAAAAACAATTCAGGCAGCCGAAAATCTTTCCACAGCATTTCCCGGTCCGGTAGTCATCTCCAATGTCAGTGCTGCGTTTGTGAATAACCCTGCCGGGTTGGTACTGAATGCGGGCTATAATGGTACTTCAAATACGAACCTGCTTGATGGTACCAAAACATTGTACGGGGCGTTGTACAATGGTGCCAACCTCAATGGAGGGGCGGGTAATATTACCGCAGGCAGTAACTTCGCCACGATCAATATTACATTTGATGTACAGGGTGTGGCCACGAATGGTACTACAACTTACAACAATACGGCTACAGCTACCGGTACAGCGTTTGATGCCACTACCGTTACCGATAACAGTGATAATGGTACAGCAGTTGAAACGGGTACTGCCAATTTTAAGGCAGATGATGCGGGTGAGGGCGACCCCACACCCATCAGGTTTGGCAGTACGGTAAGCGGTACGGTATGGAACGATATCAACAACAGCGCAAACAATACACTCGCAAATATTTTTACTGCAGGCGAGAGTGGCACCAATGCCGCCACCCTGAATGCGATATTGATTGATCCGATTACAAATCTTGTAATAGCCTCGGTTCCTGTGGCAGCCAATGGCACTTATTCATTTGCGAATGTGCCTTCTTTTGCCAATCTCCAGGTCATCCTTAGTACAACAGCAGGTACTGCGGGTAGCGCACCACCTGCCACATCGCTGCCGGCTGGCTGGACTTCAACCTCACCTTTAACGACCAATACGACGGGAGATATCAATACGGGTACCTATAACCCTGCGGATGCTTCGCGCTTTGGCGCTATTGATGATCCCAATAATGATTTTGGTATTCAGCGTTTACCGGAGAGCGCTTTTAACCTGCAGGCTGCGGGTGGTAACCCGGGTGGCTTTAACAGCCAGTCTGTACCGGCAGGTGCTTTCCAGACCAACAATGTGGGTGCCACTCCCAATACACAGGATTATGATGGCGGTACGGTCAATAGTATCCGTATCACGGCCTTCCCTTCCAATGCAAACAGTATTACGATTAACGGGATCACTTATATCAATGGTGGTACCTGTCCGCCTGCGACCAGTTGTACGGCCTGGCCTGGTGGTGGTGTGACGGTTCCCTATACCAATGGCACGGGTCCCACACAGGCGATCAGTGTTGATCCTGTAGAAGGTAATGTGGATGTAGTGATTCCTTTCGCATCTATTGACAACGCAGGTAAAGAAGATGCTACTCCGGGTAGTGTAACGATTCCTTTCCGTGTGGTTACACTGAGTGGAACCGTATGGAATGATCTTGATGGAAACCTTTCGCAGAATGGTGCTGAGACAGTGATCAACGGTACCAACAGCGGTGGTGGTTTACTAACGGGGGCTGTGCTGTATGCCAACCTGATTGATCCCTCGGGCAGAGTGATTGCTTCTGTACCCGTTCAGAGTAATGGTACGTATAATTTCCCCAATGTACCCCAATCTACATCCGGTCTTACCGTACAGGTGAGTACGAATGCGGGTACCGTGGGCATTGCCAAACCTGCCACTGTTGTGCCTGCGGGCTGGTCGTCAACCGGCGAGAACAAAAATGGTCAGGGTGGTGCTGCTGATGCTGTTGCCAATACAGAAATACCCGTAACGACTGCTACGACCAATATCACCCTGCAGAACTTTGGTATCCAGCGTTTGCCGGAGAGCGCAGTAAGCAGTATTCCCGGGTTGCTGAACCCCGGTGGTACGGTAAATACCACTATTCCGGCTGCTAAGTTTACCACGAGCGATATGCCGGCGACAAACCCCAATACGCAGGACTATGATGGCGGAACGGTTAATAATATACGCATCACAGCCTTCCCCTCCAATATTACCAGCATCACCATCAATGGGGTGTCTTATACCTCCGGTTCATGGCCCGGCGGTGGGGTAACCATTCCCGCACCGGGTGGCGTGCCTTCGTGGACGATCACCATTGATCCTGTGGATGGTCCGGTGACTGTAGTGATTCCTTTTGTGTCGATTGATAATGCCGGTAAAGAAGACCTTACGCCGGGAAGTGTTACGGTGGTATATTCTGCAGTACTTCCTGTGCAGCGACTCGATTGCAGTGTAAGTCTTGATGGCGGCATTGCACGAATCAACTGGACTACGGAAAACGAAACCAATACGGCTAAGTTTATCGTTGAAAGAAGCACAGATAACGCCGGTTTCGCTGCTATAGGAGAACGGCCGGCCGCGGGCAATAGTGCGGGTATCCGGAGTTATAACCTCGCAGATGATGTGACCACGCTTAACGGATTGCCGGTTGTTTACTATCGCATCAGGGCGGTGGATATTGATGGCAGGATGGCATTTTCTAAAATTGTTGCCCTGCGTATGGGAACAGTGAAGGCGGCTATCCGTATCTGGCCCAATCCGTTTACGGATCGGGTAGCGGTTATGCTGAATGCTTCTTCAGCATCAAACCTGCAGGTACGGTTGCTGGACGTATCGGGACGTGTGCTGCTGATCAGGCAATACAATATAACAAGAGGTAATAATCAGGTGAATATTACCGGGTTGGAAAGCCTGGCCCGGGGTACCTACACGATTGAGTGCAGTACAGGGACAGAGAAATGGATAGAAAGAATGGTAAAATATTAAGCACAAAGAGGAGAAGGACAGGGTGGGGCATCTTCCCTTGCAGGATGCCCCTTATCCCGAAACCTGGCAACACATGTTTTCACAGTAATCGACTGCTGTTGCCTTGCTGGTCTCCAGTATGTGTATAAAATAACAGTTGACCCATTTGCTGCCTGAGGGCGCAACGATCCGGGTACAAGTTTGTGTTTGTTTAAGTAGAGCGGCCGCCTGATTCTTCAGGGGGCCTTTTTTATTCAGTACTGAGTACTAAGTCGTTAGTAAAAGGGTGAGATACAAGATGTGAGACGTGAGATGTGAGATACATAATATGGCAGACGGCGGGTGTAACCCCGTGGTATCATATGTAATATGCCTCTTTTTACTACTTGCTACACTTTATCCCGCTGCTATAGCTGAAAATACTTATACGCGGTAGTAATCTCCTCTCCAGTCCCGGATCGCTTGCTTGATGGATTTACTGTTGAGGTCTTCATCAGCAGCGCGTTTGGCGAGTGCGGGCAGTTCTGCATCGCTTGCAAAGCGCAGGGCGATGATCTGCCGGGTGTGTAAGCGGGAGTCGAAAGGTTTGCCGGTGAGCAGGAAGTGCCGGAAATTTTCTTCAGCTCGGATCGCCCTGTCCTGTGCCTTGAGTGCAAAGGCACGCACATACCAGTTGCTGATGATGACGGCAATGACGAGTATAAGCAGGATTGCTGCGGAAAAAAGTTCATCATCTGCCGCCTTTGACAGGTTGATGAAGGCGGCTACCAGGGCTGTGAGTAACAAGAGGTAGCTACCGAAATGGTAGAGGGGTACGAGGCGGGAATGATTCTTCAGATTTTGACCGGTCATGGTAATAAGTTTATTGTGAAGAAAAGCAATTCAGCGGAAACAAACAAATTGATGCAGCACTATGCTGTACTGCCTGCCTGTATATGGCTGTTATTTGAGCAGGTCGAGCACTTTCCACATTTTTTCACGAACGGTGCCGGGGTTGCCGTCGAAGTTGTTTACGATGAATGCGAACGTATAAAAGTTGCCGTCTTTGCTGCTGGTATAACCTGTATAGGAGCGTACCCCATTGATATAGCCATCCTTCATCCGGATACCGTTTATTTCGGGCAGGGCATTGAAGTAGGTGCTGAACCATTCCTGTGCTCTTGCATACTGCATAATGGTTACGAGTGCCCGGGTGGTAACGCGGTTTTGTGGAGACAGTCCGCAGCCGTCCATGAGTTTGAGTTCGCTTTTTTTGATGCCATTTTTTGCCCAGAAATTACGGATGATGGCAATACCACTATCAGTATTGCCAGGTTGCTGTTTTTGTGCGGCAATGGTTTTGAGCAGGGCTTCGCCGTATAGGTTGACACTTTTTTTGAGGAACCAATAGTTGATGCTGTCTAATGCCGGCGATTCAGTGGTGATGAGGGTGAGTGGTTCCTGCCTGGTGCCTGGTACTGCTGTTATGGGATTGCTATAAACAGGAATGCCCAGGCCGGTAAGGCGGTCGGTAAGCAGTTGTGCAGTGAAAGCTGCGGGGTCGGGCATTGCCCCTGATATGACAAAGTTGTTTTGCGCAATGGGGATGGTGCCGCGTAAAAAGCCTGTTTTTGTATAGGGTGCAATGTAAATATAGGCATTGTCGCCGCTGCCTTTTGCTGCAGCGCGTAGCTCATTGGTCCACTGGAGGCTCAGGCCACGCGGCGTTGTACTGCTGATGGTAACCTTATCGCCAATATTGTTGTCTGAACTAAGGGAGAGGTCAAACTGGTTTTCGCGCCAGTTGAAACCTGCTGCACCTGCGCCATAATAATTGCCAATGTCCTGCCAGATCCAGCCATCGGGTATGGTAGCGGTATTGAATACCGATTGATTGATCCGTACACGACCTTCTATGGCTGTGATGCCATGTTTTTGTATGGCGTTGCTCCACCGGGAGATAATACTTTCTTCCCGTGTAAGGGCATAACGCCAACTGCCAAGGGTTGGATCGCCACTGCCGGTAATGATGAGGTCACTGAAAAGACGGCCATTACTGATGCTGCCATTGGTACTGAGCGTGGTTTTGTAGCGGAAGTCTTTGCCCAGTATTTCAAAGGCCGTTACACTGGTGACTATTTTCTGACAACTGGCCGGTGCCATGCCTGTCTGCCCGTTTTTCTGGTAAATCAACTGTCCTGTTTTACTGTTTACAACATACATAGCGATGGTACTGGCAGCAAACTGTTCGTCTGCTTCAAGGCGTTTGAGTGCTGCTTCAAGCTGTGTGGCCGTTTGTTGTGCGTGTAGCTGTAACGTGAGCAGCAGGACAACACAAAAGAGCCGGAGGTTTTGCCGCATTTATCGTAATTTTAACAATGAAAATAATAAATACATGGCTACTCCGGTATTAAAATATATATCTGCGCCCGATTATCTTACAACCGAATGCAGGGCTGCAGAGCAGCATGAATATTTTAATGGTGAAATGTTTGCCATCAGCGATGCCTCATTAAAGCATAACAGGGTTTTTGCAAACAGCTTTGGTTCATTTGCTCAACAACTAAAAGATCGGAGTTGCCGCCCATACGGAAATACTCTTCATATACCTGTACCTTGGAATCCATTATATACTTACCCGGATAGCAGCATTATTTGCGGGCAACCTCAAATAACGGATACGGTGTTTGATACCATTGCCAGTCTGTCGGCAATTTTCGAGGGGCTTCCTGTTGATTGATTTCCTGTCTTTTCTACTGATCATTTTTTAACTGCAAATACTATGTCTTCTTCATTTATTCAAGCCTCCATTATAACCATTGGCGATGAACTGCTGATCGGGCAGGTGGTTGATACGAACAGCGCGTGGATGGCCCAGGCACTCAACAAGGCGGGGATTGCAGTAAAGCGGCGGGTGGCAGTGGGGGATGTATGGGAAGAGATCTGGAAGGTGCTGGATCAGGAAACTGCGGTGGCGGATATTGTATTGATTACCGGTGGGCTTGGACCAACGGCTGATGACATCACGAAACCCCTGCTCTGCGAGTATTTTGGCGGTAAGCTGGTAAGGGATGAGGGGGCTACGCAAAACGTGATCAATATATTTACCCGCCTTAAACGGCCTATGATTGAGCGCAACCTGAAGCAGGGTGAAGTGCCTGATGTCTGTACGGTTATCCCTAACCGCCGGGGAACAGCTCCGGGTATGTGGTTTGAGCAGGCGGATACAATATTTGTAAGTATGCCGGGGGTGCCGCATGAGATGAAAGGGATGATGGAGACTGATGTGATCCCCCGATTGAGCAGCCGTTTTGCTTTGCCACATATTGTGCATCGTACCCTGCTTACGGTGGGCGTGGGAGAGTCTTTCCTGGCTGAAATGATACAGGATTTTGAAACGGCGCTGCCGCCTGCCATCAAACTGGCTTATCTGCCGAACTATGGCATGGTGCGTTTGCGGTTGTCGGCCACTGGCTTTGACGAGCAGGCGCTCACGCAGGAAATCGACGGGCAATTTGCCGCACTGCAGACATTGGTTAAAGATTATATGGTCACCAACCGTGATGAGCCCATCGAGCAGGTGGTGGCAAACCTTTTAAAGGCACGCGGGCAAACGATGGCAACTGCTGAAAGCTGTACGGGGGGGTATATGGCTCACCTGATTACGGCGATGCCCGGATCTTCTGCCTTTTATACCGGCTCGGTGGTTGCTTATGCCAATGCGGTTAAAATGAACCTGCTGCAGGTAGGAGAAAATACGCTTGCTTCGGATGGTGCGGTGAGTGAGGCCACCGTAAGGCAAATGGCTACCGGTGCGCTGGCTGCATTGGGTACGGATTATGCGGTTGCGGTGTCGGGTATTATGGGGCCGGATGGGGGAAGTGCGGAGAAACCGGTGGGTTTGGTGTGGATTGCGGCGGCGAGCCGGTCGGCAACGGTTGTACAGCAAATGCATTTCCGGTTTGACCGGCAGCGGAATATACAACTCACTGCGGCAGCGGCCTTTAACCTTTTACGTCAATTGATTATAGGAGGATAATCTGCGATTAACCGGAAAACTATACCTTTGCCCCCGATGATTGTTTGCCGTGCTGTATCGCTATATGGATGTTATGTGCCTTAGCGATGAACCGGTAAAGCAGTGATTACCCAAACCATTTATTATTTAAAATAAATCACAATATGGCTACTGTTGATTTGGTGATGCCAAAGCTGGGCGAAAGTATTATGGAAGCAACGATCCTGAAATGGCATAAAAAGCCGGGGGATGCGGTACAGCAGGATGAGACGGTATTGGATATTGCCACAGATAAGGTGGATAGTGAAGTGCCGTCGATTGCCGGTGGTACCATTACCGAAGTCCTGTTCAAAGAAAATGATGTGGTGCCGATCGGTACCGTTATTGCAAGGATTACTACAGGGGGAGCTCCTGCAGTTGCTCCGGTTGCTGCAACACCGGGTAAAGAGATTGAAGATATCAAGGTGGTGGAAGAGATACCCTATCAGCCCACAACGGCTGCATCGGCGGGTGCCAAGCCCACAGGTATGCGGTTCTACTCTCCATTGGTATTAAATATTGCCGCCAGCGAAGGGATACCCATGACTGAACTGGAGAATATACCGGGTACCGGACAGGATGGCCGCGTGAGCAAGAAAGACATACTTCAATATGTAGCCAACCGCCAGCAAGGTACCCCGGCTACCACCACAACATTGATAAGCCAGCCGCCACCGGCAGCGGTAAGTGTGGTGCAGACGCCAGCTCCCGTTGTACAGGAACAGTCTGCTGGTCAGACTCCGGTTACTTATACCGGTAACGTAGAAATTATTGAAATGGATCGAATGCGCAAGCTGATTGCCAAGCATATGGTGGACAGCAAAAACACCAGTGCGCACGTAACCAGTTTTGCAGAGTGCGATGTTACGAACCTGGTACTCTGGCGCGAGCGGGTGAAGAAGGAATTTGAGAAAAGGGAAAATGAGAAAATTACATATACGCCGCTTTTTGTAGAAGCGATTGTAAAGTGTATCAAGAAATATCCCTTGCTGAACAGCAGTGTTGATGGAGATCGTATTATCGTTAAAAAAGACATCAATATCGGCATGGCAACAGCACTGCCAACGGGTAACCTCATCGTTCCGGTTATCAAAGGCGCTGATCAGTTGAACCTCGTTGGACTCACCAGGCAGGTAAATGGACTGGCCAATGCCGCACGCACGAATAAGCTCCGCCCTGATGATACGGTTGGGGGAACGTTCACGCTTACGAATGTGGGTACATTTGGCAGCATTATGGGTACGCCCATCATCAACCAGCCGCAGGTGGCCATTATGGCGGTGGGTGCCATCAAAAAAAGACCGATGGTGATTGAAGGGCCGCAGGGCGACAGTATTGCCATTCGTCACATGATGTACATTTCACTAAGCTATGACCACCGCATTATTGATGGAGCATTGGGCTCCACTTTCCTGAATGCGGTAGCGAAGGAACTTGAAAACTTTGATGGTAACCGTGGTATCTGACGGGTTACTGTACTACCAATAAAAAGGCCATCCGTGAGGATGGCCTTTTTATTGGTATGGGTTTCAGGAATGACCCATATATGCGGATCAGAATTTAATGCCCAGTTTGCCAAAGAAGAAACTGCCGCCATGACCCATCTGTACGGCTTCCCACATACCGCCTGTTTCGGTAAGACCGGCATCCTGGTGATCGGGATACACATCAAGAATATTGGCACCACCGATGGTGAGGCCAAAGCGCTTGCTGACCTGGTAAGAGAATGACAGGTCGGTAGTGGTTTTGGAACGGAAGCGCTCTACATTATCACCAAAGTCGATGATTTCAACTGCTGCAAAATTGGTAAACCGCAGGTTGGTGCTGAACTGGTTGATTTTATAATCCAGGCTCAGGCTGAGTTTGTGCGGTGGTGCGGAGGCGAGCAGGAAGTACTGTTCGCGGCGACCGTAATAAATATCTTCCTTACCAGCAAGCCCGGGGGCTGTTTTTACGCGATCCAGTTTCATATTGTTGAAATTGCCTGCAAAGGTTACGCCAAGCCTGCCCTTGCCAATACGTGGGGCATAGGTAGCAATCACATCGAGACCTGTAGTACGGGTATCCACTGCATTGGTAAAGAACTGTGCTGCACCTACGTTCAGGTTTTTGAGGATATCGCCGATGGCGTCATCGCTCTGGTCAAACAGACCTGTAAGTACGATGCGGTCTTTGATGTTTACGCTGTAGCCATCTACGGTAAGTGTAATGTTTTTATAGGGTTTGGCTGTAAACCCAAAAGAGGCGTTGAAGCTTTTTTCCTCTGTCAGTTCAGGAATACCGACAGCCCTGGCCAAAGCGCCGCTGTTGGGGGCAATTTTGATCTCGTAAATCTGACCGGCAGCTACATTGGTAAAAGTGCTGCTGAAAAACTTCTGGGGCAGGGACGGTGCGCGGAAGCCTGTGCTGACAGATGCCCTGAAGCTGAAACCATCGGTAACCTTCATGCGGGTGGCGAGTTTGAAGTTGGCCGTCCAGCCAAAATCACTGTAGTTTTCTGCGCGAATGGCACCGCTGAAAAGGATATTCTTGCTCGCATCGAGTTCTGCATCTACATATGTCCCCCAGTTTACCCTTCCACGGTTTACTTCATCCTGCGGCTGGAACCCCGGGAAGCCTTGTGCGCCACCGGGGCGGAATGTGGTATCACCACCGCTGATGCTGAAGACTACCGGTCCAAACTGCTTGTAGGAGTTGAGTTCGCCTGCAAATAATTTGTATTGATCCTGGCGCAGTTCTGTACCCACGGCTACGTTGGCGCCTTTGGCTACTTTGGGGAAGGCCTTATTGGCGTGGAAGCCGATGGTGTTCTGTGCCAACTGGAACCCACCCGAGTTGAATCGTGTGGGGGAAAGTGCTACGAGGGATGAGTTAAGGGTGTTTTTTACCAGGTATTCAAAACGGTTTACCCCAAGGGTAGCATTGAAGTCGGTATTCCAGCCATGTGATTTGCTGCGGACGCCAAAGGATATTGAGGCGTCGTTTATCCTTGATTCGATCATGGGGTTGAAGCCATTGGGGTAGATGCTGGTTACGTTTCTTTCGCTGCCTGCATCACGGGTGTAGGCAAATGCGCTGCCTTCGCGGCGTCCGAGTCCGCCAAATACATAAAGACTGGCGGCTCCTTTTAATGGCACTGCACCATTGAGCCAGAGGCTGTAATTATTGATGGCACCATCACCAAATTTCTGGCGGTAGTTGTCGGGGTATAGGGCTTCAAAATTAGGGCGATAGGTCTTTTGCTTCATCAATACATCGCCGGTCAGGTTGATAAAGCCATTGTTCTTCAGCGCAAAGCCGTAGTTGACATTCGCATTGATGGTAGCCCCATCGCTGGTGTTGCTGAGTACTTTCCCTTTTTCGGAGTTGAGGGATTTTCCACGCCCGGTAACAAACTGGCCAAAAGAAACATTGCCCGAACCGCTATTGACGTTTGATTTGAGTACGATATTGATAACACCGGCAATGGCATCTGAGCCATACTGTGCGGCGGCACCATCGCGAAGGATTTCGATTCTTTCAATTGCTGCTGCGGGAATGGTGTTAAGATCGGTACCGGTATTGCCGCGGCCACGGCTGCCGTAAAGATTAACCAATGCCGACTGGTGATAGCGTTTGCCATTCACCAGTACAAGGGTTTGGTCCGGGCCAAGGCCACGCAGGGTAGCGGGGTCAATATGATCGGCTCCATCGGCACCGCTCTGGCGGTTGCTGTTGAAGGATGGTGCTACATATTGAAGAATCTGGTTCAGGTCCACCTGTCCGAGCGTATTGGTCATTTTGGCTACCGGAATGATGTCGATGGGTACTGCTGTTTCAGTAGCCGATCGTTTGAGGCTTCTTGTACCTACTACTTCCACGGCCCCCATGCTGAGGGTGGATTGGGTAAGCGTAACATCTGCGGAACTGCGGCCTTTTGTGCTGACTTCCTGTTCGGTAAGTCCGGCTCCGGAAATGAGCAGTACCGCATCAGGACTGCTGAGTTTAAGGGTATAGTTGCCATCCTTGTCGGTAGTAGTGCCATTGCTGGTGCCTTTTTCTTTTACACTGGCTCCTTCTACGGGCTGGTTGTTACGATCGGTTACTTTCCCTTTGATGACAGTCTGTGCAGTAGCAGCCATAGCACAGCAGATGATTGCCATAAAGCAAATGACAAATTTTCTCATTGTTGTTGTTGTTGGTTATTGATGGGATAAAAATAGGCATTATCCCGCAAAAGCGGTAAGTATTTTACTACATCTTTGTCACCGGCGGAGAAAGACCTGAAGGATTGCTTCCTGTTTAGGCACCTGTTGTGGTACGTCCCGGATAAATGTTGAGGGCTGCATCAAGACAATCCATAGCAGCATTGATGTCTGCCACGTTGAGTACATACGCAAGGCGCACTTCATTTTTGCCTGAACCTGGTGTGCTGTAAAAGCCTGTGGCCGGTGCCAGCATGACGGTTTTGCCCTGGTGTTCAAAAGATTCGAGCAGCCATTGGCAGAAGCGGTCGGCATCGTCGATGGGCAGACGTGCCATAGCATAGAATGCACCGCCGGGGTTGGGACAAAAAACACCATCCATGGCATTGAGTCGCTTTACGATGGTATCCCGGCGGCGTTTATACTCGGCTTTCGTGGCTTCAAAATAATCGTCGGGAAGGTCAACGGCAGCCTCACCAAGGATCTGCGCAAATGATGGCGGGCTGAGGCGTGCCTGAGCAAACTTCATGGCTGCATCAAGAACGGCTTTGTTTTTGGTGACAAGGGCGCCGATACGTCCGCCACAGGCACTATATCTTTTGCTGATGGTATCCATCAGTATAATGTGGTCATCCACGCCCTGCAGGTGCATGGCACTGGCATGGGTACCGCTGTAGCAAAATTCGCGGTAGGCTTCATCGGCAAAGAGAAAAAGGTTGTACCTGAGGATGATATTTTTCAACGTTTCCATTTCTGCAGCACTGTAAAGGTACCCTGTGGGGTTGTTGGGGTTGCAGATGACGATGGCTTTTGTGCGGGGTGTGATGGCAGCCTCAAAAGCCGATATGGGTGGCAGGGCGAAGCCATCTTCGATATGCGATGGGATGGGCTTGACGATAACACCTGCTGCCACGGCAAAGCCATTATAGTTGGCATAAAACGGTTCGGGTATAATTACTTCGTCGCCGGCATCAAGGCAGGCCATAAAGCCAAACTGTATCGCTTCACTCCCACCTGTGGTGATGATGATCTGCTCGTGGGAGACTTCGATACCGGATTTGTGGTAGTATTGTACCAGCTTACGGCGGTAGCTTTCATTACCTGCACTATGGCTGTACTCTAATACTTTGCGATCAAACCGGCGAACGGCTTCCAGCGCCATTTCGGGCGTCTCGATATCGGGCTGGCCAATATTGAGGTGATATACTTTGGTGCCGCGTTTTTTAGCCGCTTCAGCGAAGGGGACCAATTTACGAATGGGGGAGGGCGGCATCATATTACCGCGGTTACTGATCGTTAACATACCACAAATGTACAGGTATCGGGGTAAGATGAAAAGGGTTTGTTTAAATATTTCAATCCTGCTGTAATGTTGATTTGGTAAGGAGTTCCGGCAGTCTGGTTAGCTGTATCGCAGATGCTGCACATTCGTTTGCACCGAAAACGCGAAAGCACAATAGCATTATTAATTATATTTGCGTTTTGGCCATCATAAACAACCATTATGCAATTATCGTCGAGACTGTTAAGATTTAATGAACCGGAAACACTTAAAATGGCCAAGCTGGGTCGTGAGCTGCGTGCACAAGGTATTGATATTACCGACCTGAGTCTTGGCGAGCCGGACTTCGATACGCCGCAACACATTAAAGATGCTGCCAAACAGGCTATTGATGATAACTACAGTCATTACACACCTGTAGCGGGTTATGCTGACCTGCGGCAGGCGATCTGTGACAAACTCAGGCGTGATAATGATTTAACTTATACACCCGACCAGATTGTGGTGAGTACGGGTGCCAAGCAGAGTATTGCCAACGCTGTACTCAGCGTGGTGGATATTGGTGACGAAGTCATCATCCCCACACCCTACTGGGTTACCTATTCTGAAATTGTTAAGCTGGGGCAGGGTGAGGTACGTTTTGTCAATACTTCGCTGAAGAATGGGTATAAGATTACCCCGCAGGAACTTGAGGAGGCCATTACCGACCGTACCAGGCTTTTTATGTTTTCTTCCCCCTGCAACCCTACGGGTGCTGTTTATACAAAGGCAGAACTGGCGGCGCTGGCAGAGGTATTCCGGAAATACCCCAATGTGTTTATCATGAGTGATGAGATCTACGAATACATCAACTTTACCGGTAAGCACGAGAGTATTGCGCAGTTTGATTTTCTGAAAGACCGTATCATTATCGTCAACGGGCTGAGTAAGGGGTTTGCGATGACGGGCTGGCGGCTGGGCTATATTGCGGCACATGCCACTGTGGCGAAGGCTTGTGATAAAATACAGGGACAGTTTACAAGTGGTGCCAATGCGGTTACGCAGCGTGCGGCTATTACGGCCTTAAACGCTTCGTTAGACAGTACAATGGCGATGGTTAAGGAGTTTGAGCGGAGAAAGAAAAGGGTGCTTGAACTCATCCATGAAATCCCCAATGTATTGTGCAATGAACCCGATGGGGCTTTTTACCTCTTTCCGATGGTGAATTATTACTTTGGTAAAAAGGATGGGGATGATATGATTGATAATGCCGATGATCTTTGTATGTACCTCCTCAATAAGGCACATGTATCCACCGTAACGGGGAAGGCTTTTGGTGAACCCAACTGTATCCGTATTTCTTTCGCCAATAGTATGGAGAATATCGAAAAGGGTTTTACCAAGATCAGGGAAGCACTGGCTAAATTATCGTAATGCTTTTTTGATGTAAGATTACTCTGCTACTTTAGCAGACAGCACTTTAAGCGCCACACTATCTGTACCCTTTGGTGCAAAATATTTTGTTTTGAAATGCGTATCACTTCCCGGGGGTAGTGTTTCATATACGATCTCCGTATCCTTTTCCAAAAGGGTTCCCGTTTTGCTGAAGAAGGCGAGTTCTACTTCAACGTCTTTATACACGGCTACCGCGGCCTTGCTGACGAGTTTTATTTTTACAACGGTTTGCCCGATGAGGTTGCGGCGGTCATGCCCGCTTACGGTAATAAAATCTTTGGGCTGTTCTTTTTCGCGGTCAGCCAATGAGGCCTTTTGTTTTTCATAAACGGCTTTCTCTTCTTTGGCCTTCTGCTCGCCACTTTTGCAGGCTGCGAGCAACAGGCAGGTGGCGAGGGCGATCCGGATACTTCTTTTCATGACCCTTAATTTTATTGCAATAATAAGGATTCCGGTTGAAAACGAACATTATGGTGGCTGCCTGCTTTTTTAGCCATTACCCGGTGCACTTATTTTACGGGGACGTCACGGGCATAACATTTTACGTCAACCTCCATAATGGGAAATCGGGCTGGTAAGGATGCTTTGCTGATTTCGATGAAATTGTTTTTTTTGTAAAAACGTTGTGCGGCAAGGAACAGGGCTGTTGTACCCGGTATTATCCGGGGCCCGCTTTTTTCTCTTGCCCATGCAGTATTTATGATGGTATGTTTTTACGAATCAGCAAGTGCAAAATTGACAATGGCCTGCGTATGGATTTTTACCGTGTCGAATACCGGGATCGGGAAATCTTCCTGGCTGAGCAGTAAGGGTATTTCGGTGCAACCGAGTATGATCCCTTCTGCGCCACGCTTTTCCAGGTCCATTACGATGTTGAGGTATGCGGATTTGGTTTCGGGTTTGATGAGTCCCCTGCCCAGTTCTTCTTTTATGGTATGCTGCATATAATCCCTTGTCTCCTGTTTGTCGGGCACCAAAACCCGGAGGCCATACTCCTCCAGCTTATTTTTGTAAAAATCCATTTCCATGGTAAACCGGGTGCCGATCAGACCGATGGTGTTTATGCCTTTTCCCTTTATGGCTTTTGCGGTTTCGGTGATGATGTGGATGATGGGGAGGGATATTTTTTCCTGTAGTTGGTCTGCATACAAGTGTGCGGTATTGGCACAGAGGGCGATGGCGTCAACACCGCTTTTTTGTAAGCTTTCGCAGGCATGGTGTAAGAGGCCGAAAGCATTTTCCCAGGTTTTTTCCTGGATGTCGCCGAAGTTGAGGGAGTAGATGACGCATTCGGAGAAATGAAGTCCACCCAGTTTTTCATTGACCTGCTCGTTGATCAGCCGGTAATAATCGATGGTTGACACCCAGCTCATTCCGCCTGCCAGTCCTATTTTCTTCATCTTTGCTGTTGGTTGATGTATTGCTGTCATGTATCTTGTTCTTTTGTTTGATGGTGGTTGCCGGTGAACCGATGGTAAAGGTAAATCTTTATGGGGGAAGCCCTGCCCCCCGGCTTTCTGTATGTATTTTCCCGTATTTTTGCTGCTGAAAAATCTGATATGAAACGTTTATTCCCCGTACTCTTTTGCCTTGCTGCTATACTGGTATCCTGCGAAAAGGAGGTCAGCGAAGAAAATGGCAATACCCCTTCAACGCCCACAACAACTACCGACGACAGTATTTATATTTCCAGGATATATGAGCTGGACACTACTGCGGCGGCGCCCAACGATTCACTTTTGTATGTCAAGTACGATTATGATAATGCCAAAAGGCCCCTCCGCTTTGAGATCAGCAACAGGATCGCTGGTGTCTGGAAAGTAACGTTCAGGACAGAGCATTTCTACAGGGGGGCGGATACGCTTCCTTATAAGGTTGTAGAATCAGATCCGGGTGTTCAGTCGGATACCATTTATTATTTTTACAATGCTGCGGGCGTGGTGGTTCGGGATTCGGTCATCGGGGTGCGTTCAACCGGCGGCAGCACTATTACAATCAATGATTTTATCATCACTCCGGGTAAGGTTGACCGGGAAATCACTACCTACGATTACAATACCGGCGCTTTGCTGGATATTGACGGACAGGATTACTATACGACCTACCTGAATGGTAACCTTGTTCGCCAGGTGGATACGGTACCTGCATCAGGCAATCTGAATGATTACAAATTCGCTTACGACAATGGGATCAATCCCCTGTACCGCTTTTCTATCCGTTACCCCATTTCACCACCTGAACACCTGTTTTACGAAAACCCACAGGGGGTGAATAACTTCACCAGGATTGACCAGGACGAAAATGGGGGTGCCGTTTTTTACAAGTATAACGTTGCCTATCGTTATAAGGCGAATGGCCAGCCCGTAAAAGCCATTGCTTTTGATGCAGGTGGGGCTACGCCTGTGTATGATGGGACGCTGCATTATTATTATGTGAAGTGAGACGCAAGATGTGAGACGCAAGATGTGAGATGTAAGATGTGAGATGCAAGACTAAGCAAGTACTGCCTCTTGATACCCCGACTTGTATCCTGCTACTTCTTTTCAGGTAGATTTACCCGTATCCGAAATGCGTATAACTGCGGTATCGTTATTCGTTTGCTTTGCCGATCTTAGCGATTCAACAAAAACCGGCAGCCATCTCCTGTAAAGAAAACTGCCCAACCTAAAACCATTAACAACAAATCAAATGAGCAACACAATTGTAAGCGCCGCAATTTATCCTGCCGTGGGTATTGCCCGTGTTGGCAATGCGCCTGTAACCAGCAACGACGATTTTTTTATTGGTCCGGAACTAAGCGGACAGGTGCCACAGCCCCCGGGCGGGTTCAAGGACAAGGCAGGCCGGGTGAAGAAACAGGCTGCCCGTTTCCGGATATATGGTTTTGATGCGGATGGTAAAGTGGTGAAAGAAATTACTGCCGCCGATGCGAAGATAGACTGGCGTGTACACCTGGCCAACCGTAAATCGGGTTGGTATATGTTCAACAATGCCCTCGATCTGGAGAACATGGCGATTCCCTCTGCTTTCCGCAACGCTGGTGTAAAAGACCGCAGCAAGCTCATCATCGATCCTGGTGCTGTCAGCATCACGGGTACGGCTACATCGGGCCCGGCATACCGGTTTGATAAGGGGAGTTTTATGGGTATTCCTGTACCGCTTGGTGAGTTGCGTACAGATGATGCCGGCCGGCTGCTGGTATTGGGTGGTGATGGTCATTCGGCCTCTTATACGAATGCGGCGGCCACCACTTTTGCGAACAACGATACCTGGCACGATGATATCTCGGACGGGCCGGTGCGTGCTACGGTTACGCTTGCCGATGGTACGGTGCTGGAAGCCGATCCTGCAATGGTGGCGGTAACCCCGCCCAATTTTGGCCAGGGGCTGTATGGTGTGGTGAGCATGTATGATGTAGTGTATAATATGACGGTTGAGCAGGGCTGGATCAAAGCGCCTGCCAAGCCCGATTTCTGGGCGCATATTTACCCGATCTTCCGGCGTATGGTACAAACGCAATGGGTTAACCAGGGTTTCTTTATGGTTTTCGGGCAAAACTCGCCTGCAGACTTTACCGAGGCTACGTTGCTGGAGCAGCTCAGTAGTACGGCTCCCGAGTACCAGATCCTGCGGCAGCGGGTGTTCGACTGGTTTCGCGATCCCGGCAGTGAGGCGTATACCCCGGCGGCGATACCGCCATTCTATGGGGATGGTTTTGGGGAGTATGAGGGCATTGCAATTGTTGACCTGCCGGTAACTGCACTACAATACAGTTGGCTGCGGAGCTGGGCGGCGGGTTCTTTTACGGCGAACAAACCTGTGGTCTATCCCTCCCTCGAAGCCATGCCGCTGGAGGAACAGCCCCATGAGCTGACCAGAGCCAATCTTGACGATTGTCTGGGTGGCCCTTTTCACCCGGGTATTGAGCTTACCTGGCCGATGCGGGTACCGCAGATGTGGAAGACGGCTTTCCGGCTCAATATTATGGCGGAAGACCAATCGCCGCAGGACGACTGGGGGCCACTGCTCAGTACAAAGATTGTGCTGCAGCCCGGTGGCGCCCTTGCCGCGAGCGGCCCCGGCACACTTACCCGCTGGCTGGGTGTACCCTGGCAAACCGATGAGGCCAGTTGCCTCTCCGGTTATGACAGCTCCACCTACCTGCCATTGCCTTCTTTCTGGGCGGCGCGGGTGCCGAACCAGGTACTGAGCCAGGACAGTTTCAACCGGCTTTCTGACAACCGTGTACCGGTTGGTCAGCGGCTCAAACATTTTGATTACCGGCAGGACTGGCTGCGCGATTTTGGTACCGACTATGTAAAAAAGATCAACGCGATGGTAGCCAAATGGCATTACCTCGGTATCGTTACACAGCAGGATGAAGTGACGGGAGCCGCCACAGGATTGCTGCCCGGCGCTTGCTGGGTAGAAACGGGCCGGCAGGATTTTGAATCGACAGACCCCAGTATGGAGCAGGTACTGTATGCCGAACACCTGACGCAACCCGAACAGGCCGAACAGGAAGTGATGAGACTGAGGGCAATGCCGGAGAGTACTGCACCCAAACGTACACGCAGTATTACCCCACGCGGAGAACGATAGTATGACTGATCATATACATGAGGTATGTATTATTGGTGGCGGCCCCGCAGGGGTCGCCACTGCTTTGTGTTTACAGCAGCGGGGCATCCGCAGTACAATTATAGAAGCAGCGACCATAGTGCCGCACAAAACCGGGGAGACGCTGCCCCCTGCCGTACTGCCCATCCTGCGTGCATTGGGTGCCGATCACCTGCTCAACGATCCCGCGCACCTGGCTTGTTATGGCAATGCCTATTGCTGGGGCAGCAGCACTATACAGGAAAAGCATTTTCTGGCACACCGTGGCGGACAGGGCTGGCACCTGCACCGCAGTGTTTTTGAAAGCGGGCTGCTGGGGTTGGCTGAACAAAGGGGGATTACTATTCTGCGTGGTGAAACCCTGCGCAATGCTGTTTTTGATATGGCTGCCGGTTGCTGGCAGTTGCAGCTCAGCGCGGCGGATGGTACCTCCCGGGTGTTGTTTGCCCGCTTTGCCGTGGATGCTACGGGCAGGAGCAGTAAGTTTGCCCGTTGTATGGGTATAAAGCGAAAAGTGTTGAGTACGTTGGTGGGTGTGGCAGCGCGTATCCCATTGCCTGCCGATGCTCCTGTATCGCAGCTTACGCATATTGAAGCCGTGGAACAGGGCTGGTGGTATGCTGCTGCCACGGGCAACCGGCAAATGATAACCGTATTGATGACTGAGGCATCGCTGTTGCAGAAAGCGCAGCAGCAATGGCCGGGCTACAGCACTGCCCTGCGGCAAACCCGGTTGATCGCATCGCTTTTTCCGGCAGGTGTTATTGCGGCGGCAGAACCTGTTCTGCATACCCATGCGGCGGGTACCTCCTGTTTAACACAACCTGTGGGGCAGCAGTGGCTGGCCGCAGGCGATGCTGCTTATGCTTACGACCCGATCTCATCTTATGGCATTACGTCTGCCCTTGGCGGCGGGTGTTACGCGGGACATGCCATTGCTGATCATTTACAGGGTGAGGCAGATGCGCTGTCTGCCTATCATTATCTGGTACAGAAGGCCTTTACGGATTACCTGCCGTTGTGGCAGCAGCAATATGCAGTTGAGCAGCGCTGGGCAGGAACGGCATTCTGGCGTAGTGGAAGCAGTACTCAGCCGCAGGATTGATTCAAGACGGGGCTGCCTGCTACTAACGACTAAGTACCGAGTACTGAGTACTCAATATTTCACAAACCCCGTTTCCCCCAATCGTTCATTTGGCCGGCTGAGTACAACAAAGTACCGGCCTGGTGCAAGATTACCCAATGTTAAAGGAATGTTGTTGGAGCCAGGAATGAGTGAGTATTTGCCCGCCATAACCTCGCGGCCCTCACTGTCGTAAATTTTAAGGACAGCAATAGTTGCCATAACCGAAAAACCACTGAGCGTGGCATAGTTGCCTGCGGGGTTTGGACTCATCTTCAAGCCCTTTACAAAATCGTTGTCAAAATTGATGGCGATGATATTGGAATAACCCGTTTGCCCATCCCTGTCCACCTGCTTCAGGCGGTAAAAATTTGTACCACGGATTGGTGTATTGTCCGTGGTGCTGTAGTCTGTAAGGCGGTTGGTATTGTTACGCCCCGGTACGGTAGCGATGGTCTCAAAATCGCGGCCATTGGCAGACCTTTCCACCTCAAAACGATCGTTGTTGAGTTCCTGTGCCGTTTGCCATTCCAGTAGTACGCTGCCGGCGAGGGCCTTTCCGGAGAAACGCGTGAGCGAAACCGGCAGGGTGATGCTGGTGCGGTTGATCCATACCGGGCTGGTCCAGATGATATGTCCATCCACCTGGGTGATCCTGGCAAAATAGTAAAACTGGTTGTTCAGTGCCGTGGTATGTATAAAGTTGAGGGTACTGCTTCCGGTATTGCTCGTGAGTACGGTAGCATTGGTGCCGCTGCCGGGTACACCATAATACAGTTGTATGCGGTTGACATTATCACCGGCATCCGGGTCGTTTACACTGATGCTGATGGAACTGTTGGTACCCGTATTGATGGCACTGCCCATTGCAGCACCGTTTACCGAAAAGCTTACTTCCGTATTCCAGTCGTCGGAGGCATAAAAACGCGATGCCCGGTAGGCGGCTATGATACTGTCGCGGTGCAGACTGGTGGCCAGTACAACAGTGCGTGTTTGTCCCGTGCGGCCAAAAGTGGTATAATGATTATCATGATCCATGGTAGGACCGAGGCGGTACCCTCTGGCCAATGCCTTGAGGTAAGCGCTTTCGTAGAGGGTGGGTACGGGGTCGCTATAATCTGTGGTGGTGGAGAAGGCCGAACCGCTGCGCATGGATGTACCTACGATCACACTATCTGCCATGGTATTGTAGGCAGCAGCGCCGAGGATATCACCAAAATCACCTGTTTGCGGATGGGCCAGCGTACAGAAAGTATTGGGATAGCTTTGTATGATCGGCCAGAAATTAGTAAAATCGCCTTTGTTACAGTAAATGTCATAGTTATCCCCCGGGGGATTGGTCAATACTTCCCAACCTACAAGGCCGGGCATACCATACACCACCACATGCCCACCTCCGCTGATGGTACCCCATTCAAAGCCATACATGCTTACAAAATTACCATTGTCATTGCTTGTGTCGGCCTGGTACAAACCCAATGGGTAAGCGGCACGGCGCATGCCGGGGTTGTGTGTGGCCGTAAAATGGTTGTGTTCCGATACACCCAGGAAATCCATATGGTAGCTCGATTTGGCAAAACGGTACGCATCAGCCGGTTTGCTGAAACCAGTTGTTGCACTATCCTTATTCCCATCCGAATACTCCGTATGCGAGTGGATATTGCCAAAATAAAAATTGTACTGCCCTGAGCTGCTGACAGATACCAGCAAGAGCAATCCCGTGATAACATTCCGCATAACTGACGCCAGTTTAAGCCGGTTCAGCGCTCCCATGGTTAGTGGGGTATAAAGTATAAAGTTAGTAAATAATACCAAGTACTCAGTACTTAGTCTGAGTACTGCACACCAAATACCTGCTATTCCTTACCTTTGTCCCATGCTTCCTGACTATCCCCATAAAAGATTTGCTGATAAGCGCACAGGCTATTCCCTGCTGATGCTGGCGCTCGCAATGGATTCGGTACGCTGATCTTATCCTTTTTTGCTGTTTCCCGCAGCAATGCTCCCCTCACAGATTGATCTTATTTTATTAAAATATTGAATTATGTCAGTAATTACTGCTCCCGTAAATACTCCGGCGGCTACACAGGATTTTCTGCCGCTCATGGGTACCGATTATGTTGAATTTTATGTAGGCAATGCCAAACAGGCTGCCCATTTTTATAAAACGGCCTTTGGTTTTCAGGGGCTTGCCTATGCCGGACCGGAAACCGGTGTAAAAGACCGCGTCAGCTATGTACTGCGGCAAAACAAACTCACTTTTGTACTCACCACACCGCTGTACCCTGAAGGGGCCATTGCGGAGCATATTCACCTGCATGGTGATGGTGTAAAAGTACTGGCATTGAAAGTAGGTGATGCAAGAGCGGCCTGGACGGAAACCACCACCCGTGGTGCCCGCAGCTATATGGAACCCTTTGTGCTGAAAGATGAACAGGGAGAAGTAGTGCTGAGTGGTATCCATACCTATGGCGATACCGTACACGTTTTTGTGGAAAGAAAAAACTACAGCGGTCTGTTTATGCCGGGGTACAAAGCCCTTACTTCGGCTTACAATCCGCCATCCACCGGTTTACTTTATGTAGATCATTGTGTAGGTAATGTAGGGTGGAACCAGATGGATATATGGGTGAAGTTTTATGAAGAGGTGATGGGCTTCCGGAATATCCTTTCCTTCGATGATAAGGATATCTCTACCGAGTATTCTGCGTTGATGAGCAAAGTGATGAGTAATGGTAATGGGTATGTAAAGTTCCCGATCAACGAACCCGCAGAAGGCAAAAAGAAAAGCCAGGTGGAGGAGTACCTCGACTTTTACCGGGGCGAAGGGGTGCAACATGTAGCCATCGCAACGGCGGATATCATAGCCACGGTAACCGGGTTACAGCAGCGTGGGGTGGAATTTCTGAAAGTGCCGGCAAGTTACTATGACGATTTACTGGACAGGGTGGGTCATATTGATGAGGATCTTCAACCGCTGCGTGAACTGGGTATTCTGGTGGACAGGGATGATGAAGGTTACCTGCTCCAGATTTTTACCCGTCCGCTGGAGGACAGACCCACACTCTTTTTCGAGATTATCCAGCGTAAAGGTGCACAAAGTTTTGGCAAAGGCAACTTTAAAGCCTTGTTTGAGGCACTGGAGCGGGAGCAGGAGGCAAGGGGTAATCTGTAAAGTTATTTCCCCTGATTGCCTGTGACCTTAATGGTTTTCTATGGTTATGTTACAGCAGTGATTGTATACCTGATGCGCGACTGGCAATTATTGTTAGTCGCGCATTTATCTTTGTTGTTATCCATAGAGGCCAGGGCTGCATAGTTCCGTTGGTGAAGGTACTTCAGGCATTGCGTACATTTATCCAACCATTGTGTGCATTACCTCAACAGTTGATGCGCGTACCCCAACCATTGCGTGCATTACCCCGATAGTTGATGCGTGTACCCCAACCATTGCGTGCATTACCCCGATAGTTGATGCGTGTACCCCAATCATTGCATGCATTACCCCGATAGTTGATGCGCGTACCCCAACCATTGCGTGCATTACCCCGGTAGCTGATGCGCGTACCCCAACCATTGCGCGCGTTACCCCTGTAGCTGATGCGCGTACCCCAATCATTGCAGTCTGCCGTCAAATCGGTTGATTTGTTGTACTGAAGCGTTGGGCGGAATAGTGCTGTTTCTGACCTGTTGTACTGAAGGCAGGGAAATAACAGCGTAATTACCCTGTGTATATCATGCTTATCCTAAGCTGGTGCATCAGGAATAAAATGGGGAGATTCATCGTATATTTGTAACGTATACATTTTACAAAGGGTTCCTGCTTTTTAATCGCTCCTTACTGTTATGAAACGAATGATTATATGGATGATTTGTATAGCCCTCCTGAGTCTGAATGGCTGTACGCTGTTAATCACCGCTTATATACGCAACTTCAGTGCCTCACCTGCCATGGTTGATGTTTATCTGCCGGATAAAACCGGGCTTAAAAACCTGCCTAACCGCGTGCGTGTGGCCAATACAATACTGAAATTTAAACCAGGGTTCAAAAATTACTTTGATGATTACCGCAATGTAAACTGGATTGATCTTTCGCATTTTACCTTTGAAGTACCACCCCGTACAACAGTTGCCCTCAGCGATATGACCGGTATATTTATGAACATGCACCCCACAGGCGATTGGAAAGTCTTTGTTACCACCGGTACAAAAACCGATACACTTCTGCATGGAAGGGATGATTTCAGGCGGGATAAGTTTGGGTACAAAAATGCCGGAATCAATGCCCGCCTGCTGTATTACGACATTAAATAGGATAGCTGCGGGGCGGCCGGCTGTGCCGGGTTACCGATATGGTATTATAGTTCCCCTGCCGGTATTTTTTCCAGTGCTGCTATTGTCCGCCTGATCTCTGCAGCATCTGCGGTTACGGATACCAGGCTTTCCTGCATAGTGGGACTGCTGAACTGCATGGTGCCGGGTATGGTGATGCGTGCCGAGGTATGAAACTCAACAGCACCTGTAGCGGCAGCAAGCGCGGCGATATTATCTGCCCGCACCCCGCTACCCGGCATAATGATGATGCGTTCGTCTGCCTGCTCCACCAGCGTACGGAGCTGTAGCTGTCCCTCCACAGCAGTAGGGTGCAAGCCAGAACTAAGGATGCGGGTACAACCGGTGTCAATGACAGCCTCTAATGCCCGCGCTGCATCAGCCACGCGATCAAATGCCCGGTGAAAGGTGACCTCCATGGGATAGGCCAGTTGTACCAATGCGGCACAACGCCGGGTATCCACAGTGCCATCTGTATGCAGTATACCCAGTACTACACCATCACAGCCCTCGTCTTTGCAACGAGCAATGTCTTCCCGCATAACGTTATATTCTGCTGTGCTGTAGAGAAAATCGCCACCCCTTGGCCGGATGATGGGGAAAAGCTGGATCGTAGTGGCGGCACGGGCCTGCCGGATGAGCCCGTATGAGGGTGTGGTTCCGCCTTCCCCGGGATTATCGCAGAGTTCAATACGCTGCGCTCCCGTCTGCGCTATGGCGATGCAACTATCAATGTTGAAGGCAATGACTTCAAGTGTATATGGTTTTGGCATATCAATTTTTAAAGCCGCGATGACCCGGCTGTAATTTATAGAAGTGAAAACTGCGGCAACCGCGTATCAGCGGTATCAGGATATCTTGTATTTTGCATCCAGCACCTGTACGCCCGATGAGGATTGAATGGCATAGTTGAATCCCTTCTGTATGGCATAAGCACCATATTGGCCCTTTTTATTGAGGGCGATAAACCCTACCTGTGTATCGCCGATGTCTTTTTTACGCCGCCTGAACGATAGCAGCATCCGCTCTACCGCCTTACGGCAGGCAATTTCCGGCGAATAACCCTGCCGCATGTATTCCACTACGGTGTGGCTGCCACAGATCCGCACCACTTCTTCCCCTACACCGGTAGAGGTGGCTGCGCCTGCTTCATTGTCCACAAACAATCCCGCACCGATAATGGGAGAATCGCCCACCCGTCCGTGCATCTTATAAGCCATACCGCTGGTGGTGCAGGCGCCTGAAGCATTACCGCTGCTGTCGATGGCCAGCATCCCGATGGTATCGTGGTTGAGCATGGCTGCGGGCCAGGGCATTGGGTTTTCTTTGGAGGGTTGTTTCCCCCCCTGCATCCTGGATTCAATATTTTCTACGGTAATCATCGGGTTGTACCTGGATGTTTTAAGCCACTCTTTCCAGTCGGCTTCCGATTTTGGCGTCAGCAGGTTTGTTTGCTCAAAACCATTGGCCAGTGCAAACTGGAGCGCACCCGCACCCGCGAGTTGTACATGCGGCGTCTTTTCCATAACCAGCCGCGCGATGCTGATGGGGTGGAGGATATTTTCGAGCGCCATCACCGAGCCGATATTGCCCAGTTCGTCCATGATACAGGCATCCAATGTTACTTTTCCATCCCGATCCGGTAATCCTCCCAGACCCACGCTCTGGTCTTCCGGATCAGCCTCCGGGATTTTTACCCCGGCTTCCACCGCATCAAGCGCCCGGCCATTATTTTTCAGCACTGCCCAGGCTGCAGCATTGGCTTTAACATTGGGTGCCCAGGTAGAAATGACAATGGGGATTGCTTTTTCACGCCCGGTATTCAACCAGTTGCGTGGTGTGCATAGGGGTGCGGACAGCGCCGATCGCTGAAGAAACTGTCTCCTGTTCAATGGCATGGTTATTCGTTTGTGGAAAGGTAAGATTTATTCGGGTATACGGCTTCGGCCCAGATAAATAATTGTCAGTAAGGCTGCTATAGCCGGGCAGAGCAGGGCTGCCAGCCCACCATACCGATACCACAGCAGCCCCGCCAGGCTGCTTGCTGCAAAAGCGGCAATACTTTGTAAACCACTGAAGGTACCGATGGCCGTGCCGGTTTCTGCCGGACTCACCAGGTTGCTGATCCATGCTTTTGCTACACCATCTGTGGCGGCTGCATAAGCGCCATAAAGTGCCAGTGCGGCAATAAATACAGCAGTGTGCTTACCTGTAGCAAAGGCAATATAGACCAGGGCAAATGCAAAAAGCCCGGAGAGGAAGACTTTTTGGGTGCCGATGCGATCAGCCAGTTTACCTAAGGGGAATGCCAGCAACGCATACGCTAAATTGTAAAATATGTATAAAGCAATCACGCTGGTTTCGCTGAATCCCTTTTCGCGCAACTGCAGCAGAAGGAATACATCCGAGCTGTTGAAGAGCGCAAAAAAGACCAGTCCGATGATTAACCGCTTATAAGCGGCCGGGCTTCTGCGCCAATACTGCATAAAACCAAATACCGGTGTTTTCAGCGCAGGTTGCCTCACCACCAATGTTTTGGGTTTAATCAGCAGGGTACACCATACTGCGGCCACGCCGGGTATAAAGGCGAGGAGAAAAAGGGGGATAAACTGGTGGGGGTAGAAATAAAGGTATACCAGCGCGAGTGTGGGGCCGGCAACAGCCCCAAGTGTATCCATACTGCGGTGATAACCAAATACGGTTGCCCTGGTTTGGGGGGTGGCTTCATCGCTGAGCAGGGCGTCCCGCGCGGCTGTACGTATACCCTTGCCCATGCGATCGGTTGTACGGGCGAAAAATATCCATACCGGCCAACTGCTTACGGCCAGCAGGGGTTTACTGATGGCGCTCAGGGCATAGCCCAACTGTACAAAGGGCAGCCGCTTGCCGGTACTATCGCTCCACTGTCCGAAATAGGGTTTACCCAGTCCGGCCACCACCTCAGCAATACCCTCCAGTATGCCGATGAGCAACACGCTGAAGCCGATGTGCTTAAGAAAAACGGGCATGACGGGGTAAAGCATCTCGCTTGCCATATCGGTAAACAGGCTTACGAGTGACAATATCCTGACAGTGGGGCTGATGACACGGTTCATATCTATAGTGAATATCCGCTTTTTTACGGAATACGCGAAAGGTATTTGGCCGGATATGCCAACAAACCGCAATTGCGATGAAATGATTTTGTAACTTGCATACAGACGCTTGTAAAATATTAAGACTCTATAATTGGGAAACGCTGTTGTTTATAACTGGCAACAGCGGTATCAGAAAAAAACAGACCGTGGGAAAAAGTAAAACGAATAAGAAAAGGAAACACAGTAACAACGCAAATGCACCCGCTATAAAAGGCACACTTGATATCGCAAGAAGCGGGATGGGCTATGTGATTGCGGCAACGCTTGAGAAAGACATTATCATCAAACCCAACGATTTTAACGGGGCTTTTCATGGTGATACCGTGCGTGTAGAAGTTACGCGTGCAGGGGGGAGTGGCAAACGCATGGAAGGACGTATCACCGAAGTTGTGGAAAGGCGGCAAACGGAATTTATCGGCAAAATAGAAGTGGGCAAAACCTTTGCCTTCTTTACACCCGACAGTAAGAAGCCGATGCCCGATTTTTTTATACATCCCAAAAACCTGAATGGCGCCGTAGATGGGGAGCGGGTGCTGGTGCGCTTTCTGCAATGGGGTAAAGGCGATAAAAAGCCGGAGGGGCAGGTATTGCAGATACTGAAGGCAGAAGATGAGAATGATATGGCGATGAAGGAACTGCTGCTCGAAAGCAATTTTCCCATCATATTCGATGATGAGGTGATGGAAGAAGCCCTGCGGCTGCCCGACCTGATCAGCGCTGATGAGATTGCCCGGCGTAAGGATTGCCGCGAACTGCTTACGTTTACCATCGATCCGGTGGATGCGCGCGATTTTGATGACGCACTCAGTATCCGGTTGATCCGTAACGGTCTCTGGGAAATAGGGGTACATATTGCAGATGTGAGCCACTATGTGCTGCCGGGTTCAAAGCTCGACGATTGTGCTTACGAGCGCGCTACAAGTGTTTACCTGCCCGATCGTGTAAACCCGATGCTTCCCGAGCGGATATCGAATGAACTTTGTTCGCTGCGGCCCCACGAAGACAAATGTACCTTCTCGGTTATTTTTGAAATCAACGATAAAGCAGAGGTAAAGCACAGTTGGATTGGCCGCACGGTTATCCACTCCAACAGGCGGTTTACCTACGAAGAGGCACAAACAATTATTGAAACACGTACAGGCGATCATAACCAGGAAATCTTTATCCTCAACGATCTTGCGCAGAAACTGCGGCGTAAGCGCTTCAGGAATGGTGCGATTAATTTTTCTTCACAGGAAGTACGTTTTACCCTTGATGAAAAGGGTAAACCCATCGGCATTGTTGTAAAGGAAAGCAAGGAGGCCCACCAACTGATTGAAGAGTTTATGCTGCTGGCCAACCGGTCGGTGGCAGAATATGCAGCGAAAATTAAAGTCAACAAGAAACCACTACCTTTTCCCTACCGCATACACGATACTCCCGACGATGAAAAGCTTAAGCCCTTTGTGGCTTTTGCTGCCAAGTTTGGGTATAAGTTCGATATGAAGAGCGAGGAGGAGGTGGCGAGATCGTTCAATAAACTGCTGGCTGAGGTGCAGGGGAAACCCGAACAGCATGTGCTGGAACAACTGGGTATCCGTACCATGGCCAAAGCCGTTTATACTTCGGAGAATATCGGTCACTATGGTCTGGGCTTTGAGCATTACGCGCATTTTACCTCGCCCATACGCCGTTACCCCGATGTGATGGTACACCGCATTTTGCAGGAATGCCTGGATAAAGCACCAGTGGCGGATAAGAAGATGGAAGAGAAGTGTAAACACACGAGTGAACGCGAACGCGCAGCTATGGAATGTGAACGTGCGGGGAACAAATACAAGCAGGTGGAATTTATGCAGGATTATGTAGGGGAAGAGTTTCAGGGAGTGATCAGTGGCGTGGCGGCTTTTGGCTTCTGGGTGGAAACGGTGGCGCACAAATGTGAGGGACTTGTTTCGGTACGCGATCTCCTGCTTTACGACGACTTCCGCCATGATGAAACAGATTATGCACTGGTAGGGATGCGCACCGGGCGTAAATTCAGGATGGGCGATATCATTACCATAAAGGTGGTGGCGGCCAATCTTGCCAAACGTCAACTGGATTATGAGTGGGTACTCGGCGGCGAACCGGTAAAAAAGCATAAATCCAAAGCCTGATCTTTGTCTCCCGGCAATTACAAATCTATAAGTACAGCGTACTGTTATGCATACATTCTCAGCTTTATCGGCCCTGTTTGAAGAACGGTTCAGCCAGCGGCATTTTCCGGATCATACCGCAACTTTGTACGATCCGGCACAATACATCCTCGGCCTGGGTGGTAAACGGGTACGCCCGGCAGCGGTGCTGATGGGGAATGAATTGTTTGGCGATATTTCTGAAGACGCCTATCAGGTGGCTACTGCCATTGAACTCTTTCACAATTTCAGCCTGATACACGATGATATCATGGACAAAGCTCCGCTTCGCCGGGGTATGCAAACGGTACATAACCGTTACGGAGAATCAACTGCGCTGCTTGCGGGTGACGTTATGCTGGTAGTGGCTTATCAGTACCTGCAAAAGACCAGTCCGGCATTGCTGCCATCACTCCTCAAACTATTCAACGAAACCGCTAAAGGGGTATGCGAAGGACAGCAATTAGATATGGACTTTGAACGGCGTGCAACCGTTACGCTTGACGAATATGTGGGCATGATTACCCTTAAAACCTCGGTACTGCTGGCCGCGAGTATGCAAATGGGTGCCATGCTGGGTGGGGCGGGTGAGGGCAACCAGCAACACCTGTACGAATTTGGCAAGCATCTGGGGATTGCCTTTCAGGTGCAGGATGATTACTTAGATGCTTTTGGCGACCCTGCTGTATTTGGCAAACAACCCGGCGGCGATATCCTGGCCAATAAAAAAACCTTTCTGCTCATCCATACCCAGGAAACGGCTTCCCCGGCACAACGGCAGGAACTGGATGACCTGCTGGCGGGCAACGATCCGCAAAAAGTGGAAAAAATGCTGTCGCTTTACAGGGCCTGCGGTGTGGAAGCATGGGCGGTAGCACTGAAAGAAAAATACTATACTACGGCTATGCAGCACCTGGAAGATGTGGCCGTATTGTCTGGGCGAAAGCAACCACTCGCCGAATTGGCGGGTTATCTTCTTCAGCGGGATAAGTGATGCAGGAAAACCTGTGCGTCCTGCATACATACCCAAAAAAAAAGCCAGGCATTCTGCCCGGCTTATCTGCAGGTATTACCCGCCAATATGATTGGTTACGCCAATGTACTCAATACCCCATTCATGTTGCGTACCGCATCTGCACTTTTATTGAATGCAGCCTGCTCTTCTTCCGTCAACTTGTAATCAACAATTTTTTCCCAGCCATTGCGACCAATGATTACGGGAACGCCAAGACAGATATCCTGCTGACCATATTCGCCTTCCAGGCTTACGCAGCAAGGCATAAGTTTTTTCTCGTCCCTTACAATGGCTTCCACCAATGCTGCTCCTGCCGCACCTGGCGCATACCATGCTGAAGTGCCCAGTAATCCGGTAAGTGTGGCACCACCAACCATGGTGTCTGCCGCTACTTTTTTAAGCGTGTCTGCATCGAGGTGGTTGGCTACCGGCGTACCGCAATACGTAGCAAGACGGGTAAGGGGAATCATTGTGGTATCGCCATGGCCACCGATCACCACACCCTGAAGGTCGTTGGGGGAGCAGTTCATTGCGGTAGACAAATAATATTTAAAGCGGCTGCTGTCTAAAATACCCCCCATACCGATCACCCGGTTTTTGGGTAAGCCGCTGCTTTTGAGTGCCAGGTAAGTCATCGTATCCATCGGGTTGCTGATGACAATGATGATGGCGTTGGGTGAGTGTGCCAGGATATTCTCTGTAACACCCTTTACAATACCCGCGTTAATACCGATCAATTCTTCGCGTGTCATGCCTGGTTTGCGGGGAATACCACTGGTGATCACGGCTACATCTGTACCCGCTGTTTTTGTATAATCATTGGTACTGCCCACCACTTTGGTGTCAAAGCCCAGCAGGGTGGCTGTTTGCATCAGGTCCATCGCCTTACCTTCTGCTACGCCTTCTTTAATGTCGAGCAGGACCAGCTCACTGCAGAGTTCTTTGCGTGCAATATTGTCAGCACAGGTGGCTCCAACGGCACCGGCTCCTACAACTGTTACTTTCATGTCAATCGTTTATTTTGTGAGAAGATGCGCGAAATTACTGTGGATTGCGCTATTTTTATCCGTCATCGCTGATTTTATTTTACTGCAGCCCGATTATCTGTAAAGGATGTGTGTAATCGATCTGCGGATCACATCCTGGTAAAAAATGAATGTATGATAAGGATACTCTTTCTGCTGCTTGGCTGCACAACGGTTCTTGATCTCTCCGCCCAACAAAAGGTACAGGCTCTGCAGACCACCCGCTTAGCCATTTTTAAGAATGGCACCTGTTTTGTCAAGCGTGAAGGTGATGTAATGGTTTCCAATCAATCCTTTTACATAGCTGCACCCGAAAGGGCGCTGTATGGGTCTTACTGGCTGTCTGCCGGTAAGGAAGCCGGGATCCGCTCTGCCGTTGTGAAGGCCGATACTTTTACCATCAAACGCGTGGTGACTGAAATCCGGGATTACCTTAATACGGCTATCGGCAAGCCTGTTACGCTTTACCGCGATGCAACATTGAGCTATGGGGCAGGGCAGGGGCTTTCGGGTGTGCTGCAATCGTATGATGCACGGAGAGATATTGTGGCGGTACTTACGGCGTCAGGTCAAACGGTTATCGCCAGTGCGTCCAGCTTTTCGCAGGTGGCCATATCCGGTACGCCAATGTCTGCCTTTATGGGTGATACGATTGCGATGCGCACAAAAGTGAACCTCGACAAACCGGTTACGTCTATAAGGGCAGGTACGCTTGCATTGGAAACGGGTATTGAATGGTATCCTTCTTACCTGATCCGTATACTCAATAACAAGGAAGCCCGTCTTGAGATGAAAGCTACTATCGTCAACAATAGCGGTGATTACCGCAATACGCCTGTCGATATCATCATCGGCAGTCCCGAAATGTTTTACGGGAAAGACTTAGACCCCGTGTGTGCCAACTACCTTATGGGTACATTGGTACCCACCGGCAGTGTTGCGGGGTATAATTTTACCACTGTCCAGGCGAATTACAGTAGCGGCTATTTTGCTTCCGATCGTGAGAAAGAGACGAATGCAGCGGGTGATGAGAAAGAGGATAAAGAAGGGCAAAAGTATGAGGACTTATTCTATTATCAGTTGGGCAATCTGGATCTTGAAATGGGTGCCCGTGTTATCGTGCCGGTGATTACGGCCACCGTTGAGTATACCGATGTTTATACTGCCGATCTGGATGTGAACAGTACAGATGCCGGGGAAGACAAGCCCCTTGAAGTGTACCATGGCTACCGGTTCATCAATACCACCAACGCACCCTTTACCACCGGAGCTGCCATTGTCCTGAATCCTGAAGGGCAACCCCTCGCTCAATCGCGGATGACCTATACGCCGGTTAAAGGGGCTACTGAGGTCCGTTTGTCCAAAGCTATTGATGTAACGGTTAAGAATGAAGAGAATGAACTGCGCCGCGAGAAGGTCAGCAAGACCCTTGCACCCGGTTCAGCATTGGAAAGGGTATTTTATACCGGGCAGGTTACCATTGTCAACTATAAAAAGCAAGCGATCACCATCAAACTGCGCAAGGCCATAGAAGGGAGTGTACAAAAACAAAGTGATAAGGGGATTACACGTAAGCAAAGGGGTGATGGCAGTACGACCAATACTGTGTTGGAATGGGAGATCACCCTTGAAGCGGGCGGGACAAAAACAGTCAGCTATGACTACTCGGTCATCAAATAAACCATGGATTGGGTTTACTATAGCACAATATCATCATGCCGGTTGTTTTCCGTTAAAATACTGCTTAAAAAATAGCAGTTGGTATAAAACTGCTTTGCGCCAGTAATCCCAGTCGTGTCTGCCCGGTCTTTCGGTATAATCATGCGGGATGTGCAGGGCTAACATTTTCTGGTGCAGGTTGTGGTTGGCCGTATAGAATATATCATCAATGCCACAGTCGATGATGATGGCTAAGTTGTCGGCTGGTTTTTTTTCAATCAGGTTGATGACGGTAAGATTTTTCCAGTTGCCGGCATTAACAAGGGTATCGCCGAGGCGTTTGCCAATATCAAACTGCCGGCGGCAACTGTTGATGTCCACCCCACCACTCATACTGCCACAGGCGCCAAAAATGCCTGCATGCCGCCAGGCAAGAAAGATGCCGCCATGCCCGCCCATACTCAGCCCGGTAATGGCCCGGTGCCGGCGGTCGGGCAGGGTGCGGTAACGCTGGTCAATGCCGGATACTACTTCATCTGCAATATGGGTTTCGTACCGCATTGTACTATCTACCGGGCTGTCAAAATACCAACTGCTGTAGCCGCCATCCGGACAAACGATGAGTATCTGGTAATCGTCGCAATACTGCTTAAGCTCCGGTACACGGGTTACCCAGTTGGCATAATCTCCGCTATAGCCGTGCAGGAGGTAAACAACAGGATACCGGGTGGTCTTCTTTTTATAACTATCGGGCTTGATCACCGTGCAGTTGATGGATTTTTGCATGGCTTTGCTGAACAGGGTAATGGTGTCTGCGGTACCTGCAAAAGCTGTATTGGCTATACTGAAAATAAGGATGATGATTAATTGTTTCATGCGATAAAACTAATCAAATCAATGCACATGTTGCACGTAAGGCACCTGAATCTGTGCTGAAGTCCATTAGCGGGAAAATGCTGTTAATGCACATGTTATGCACAGGCCAACTACGCATCACCCTTTAGTAGTATTGGTAGTGAAATTACGTAATCCTATTTTTGTACAGTATTAAATGCTATTATTATAACTACTCTGGTCAGCCAAGTGACCGAAATGCGAAACGGGCATTTGAATAGTAACGACATACTTTCAAGTATGTCGTTTTCAATTTATCACCCTTTTGTCCGGTTTTCTGTTGCTTTCTCCGGTACGCTGAACGGAATATCCGTTTTTACACGTAGGCATTTATTTTTGGATGCAGGTACTATTGCCCGTTGTTTTGCCCGATTTTATAGTAGATTTCCTATTAAAAAGAAAAGGTAAATGTCCTATTTTGTATATTTGAGATTCTTTGCAACTTGCACCCTAAGAATTAACCAGATTTGTCCATATATGTCCGGTTATAATTTTGTTGAAGAAACGTATCATTTAAAGACGCTCAAATAAAACGCATTAACAATTGGAACCGATAAAAGTAATAATATGTGATGACCATGTGCTGTATCGTGCCGGTGTAAAAACTGCCCTCAGTGCCAAGAAAGACGTAAAGGTTATTGCAGAAGCCGACAATGGGATGCACTTGCTCAATTTATTGAAAATTATACGTGCAGATGTCATTCTCCTTGATATACAGATGCCGATCATGGATGGTATCGCCACCCTTCCGGAGTTAAAGAAACTTTATCCTGAAATCAGGATCATCATGCTGACCATGATGGATGATCATAGTATGATTACCAAGCTGATGGAACTCGGTGCAAATAGTTACCTGACCAAAACCAGCGACAGTGAAATCATCTACGAAGCCATCAAAACCTGTTTCGATCAGGAATACTATTTCAACTCACTTACCAATAAGGCGCTGCTCAACAACCTGAAACAGCGCAATATGCCATTGCCGCACAAGCTTATACAGGATGAAGCCCGGCTGAACGATAAGGAAATTACCATTTTGAAGCTGATGTGTGAAGAGAAGAGTACCAAAGAGATTGCTGAAGCAGTGGAACTCAGTCCCCGCACTGTTGAAGCCATACGCGACAAGCTGAAAGTGAAAACCGGCGCCAAAAGTACCGCTGGTCTTATTATGTATGCGGTAAAAAACAAATTGATCGGCGACGAAACATAACCGGTATTGCCAAGCAATTACTTAATGCCTCCCCTGCGGGAGGTTTTTTTGTGCGGATGACCCACACCTGCTGCCGAAAGACGTAGATTTGTTCAAATTGAATGATGACAGATTTTTTTATACACAATGGTAAAATGGTGAAAGCTGGTACACTGGTAGCCGGGCCTGCCAATCGCGGGTTGCGTTATGGCGACGGCTTGTTTGAAACCATGAAATGGGCAAACGGCAATCTCCTGCACGCGGATGAACATTTTGCCCGTCTATGGCGCGGACTTTCGGTGCTTCGCTTCGAGTGGCCAAAAACATTTACCCCTGCTATGCTGCAGGAACAGGTGGAAGCATTGGTGGCCAGGAACGGCCATACCGGTCCGGCACGTATACGGCTTGGCGTTTTTCGTGGTGATGGTGGTTTGTATGATGCCAAAAACCACCTGCCACATTATACGATCGAAACGATGCCCCTGCCTGAAGGTAATGGCGCATGGAACAGCAATGGACTGGTGGTGGGCATATATGCCGATGCGGTAAAATCCTGCGATGTGCTGGCCAACCTCAAACACAGCAATTACCTGCCTTACGTATTAGCCGCCCTTAAAGCCAAAAAGGAAAAATGGAACGATGCGCTGCTGCTCAATATGCACGGCCGTATCTGCGACAGTACTATTGCCAATGTTTTTATGGTAACCGGGGATACAGTTGCCACACCATCGCTGGGTGAAGGTTGTGTAGCGGGTGTAATGCGCAGGCATATGCTTTCTTTACTGCGAACGAATGGGTTTGTGGTAACTGAACAGGAGATTACGTCTGCAGCGTTGTTAAGCGCCGATGAGGTTTTCCTGACCAATGCGATCTATAACCTTCGCTGGGTACAAGCTATTGGTGATAGCCAGTATGGTAATGCCCTTACCCAAAAAATTTATGCCCTGCTCCAAACAACTATTTAGCCATAGCATTGTTTATTGCGTACAAACATTACATGAATACTGTTCATATTGCCTGGTTCCGGCGCGACCTTCGTCTTACAGATAATGCCATGCTTTACCACGCCTTGCGGGAAGGTATACCGGTATTGCCCATTTTCATCTTCGATCGTCATATTTTGGACAGGCTCGAAGAAAAGACAGACCGCAGGGTGGCGTTTATTCACGCTGCGTTGCAGGATATGCAGCAGCAATTAATGGCCATGGGCAGTTCGCTGCATGTATTTTATGGTACGCCGGAAGAAGTATTTACCCAATTACTCACAGAATACCGGGTGGCAGGGGTATTTACCAATCATGACTATGAGCCTTATGCACAACAACGGGATGCGCGTATAGCAAAAATGCTCCTTACAGCAGGTGTAGCATTGCAGACTTTTAAAGACCAGGTCATTTTTGAAAAGTCGGAAGTGGTTAAAGATGATAACCTTCCCTATACGGTATTTACGCCTTACAGCAGAAAGTGGAAAGCCACGCTTACCTCGTCTGATGTTCAGCCTTACCCCGCCACAGCCTATTATACGCATTTTTACAAATGTACTCCCGTGGCATTACCAACAATAGAAGCCCTTGGTTTTACCGCTACGGAAATGCCTTTCCCGGTAAAGGAACTCAATGAAGCATTGGTAAAAGCATATAGTACACAACGGGACTATCCTGCTATAGAGGGGACTTCAAAAATGGGGGTACACCTGCGTTTTGGTACGGTAAGCATAAGGGAACTTGCACAAAAGGCACTCGTACTCAATGATACTTACCTCAACGAACTCATCTGGCGTGATTTCTACCACATGATTCTCTGGCATTTCCCGCATGTGGGTATGGGTAAAGCATTCCGTGCCACCTACGATAATATTCCGTGGCGTACGGATATGGAGCAGTTTGCATTGTGGTGCCGGGGGCAAACCGGTTATCCTATTGTTGATGCGGGTATGCGCCAACTCAATGCTACCGGATTTATGCACAACCGGGTACGTATGATTGTGGCCAGTTTTCTGTCCAAACATCTATTGCTGGACTGGCGGCTGGGAGAAGCCTGGTTTGCCCGGAAACTGCTGGATTTTGATCTGGCGGCTAACAATGGCGGCTGGCAATGGGCATCGGGGAGTGGTTGTGATGCTGCGCCTTATTTCAGGGTATTCAATCCACGCTTACAAACGGAGAAATTTGATAAGGATCTGCGCTATATAAGGCATTGGGTACCTGAACTCGATGGCTTTGATTACCCGCGTCCCGTCGTTGACCATGATATGGCGCGTAAACGCGCGATTGACGTGTATGGGAAGGCATTGAAGCCATAAGCAAATGGGAGGAGATATGCGACATGAGATGCTGGGCGAACCCTTCCTGCTACCTGATACGTCTTATCCTGCTACCGCTTCAGATGTGAGACATGGGATATACTAGATAAGATTATAGTTGCTATAAGTCATGTATCTCATATCTTACATCGACATCTTCTTATAACAAAAGCAGCTCCTCACGGGCTGCTTTTGTATAGAAAAGCTTTGAATCAGTTGATTAATAGCCGGGATTCTGTACCAACACACCGCTGGTTGCATCAATTTCGCGCTGGGGAATCGGTAACACCAGTTTGTTATCATTCCATGGGAAACTACCGGTAGCCGATTTCAGGCGTTTGATGTCATGAATACGGATACCTTCGAAAGCAAGCTCCCTGCGTCTTTCGTTCAGGATATCTGTTAATGTAGGTGCAGCTATAAAAGAAGCCCTTGATCTGCTGCGAACCACATCCAGGTCGTTTTCGGGGGTATCGCCAAGATTCGTGCCGAGGCGGCGGTTACATTCTGCCCTTATCAGGTACATTTCAGCAATGCGAACGATGGGAAGGTTTTGCTCAAATGCGTTCCACTTGCTGCAATAAGTATTGCCCGGACGCGCACCTGTACCCACATAATACCAGCCGTCATAGCGTGCATCAGTTGGCTCATAGAAGGCATTGATAAAAGCTGTACTCATCCTTACATCAGCACGGCCAATACCGGGCAGACTGGCGTAGAATGTAGCCATACCATCGTTGGAATTCCCGGCATTATTCTGGTCGTTCTGCTGGATCTCCCAGATGGATTCTTTGGTATTCTTATTAGTAAATACAGCCGTTGGTACGGGATTAAGTCCATAATACCCACTGCCGATTATTGTATTTGCGGCGTTCCTGGCATTAATGAAATCAGATTTCTGCAGGTAAACCCTTGAAAGGAAGGCCAATGCAGTGAACCTGTTTACCCGTGTGCCATTTTCATCCGGAAGTTTGGTTACGGCCGTGGTAAGGTCTGCAATCACCTGTGTATAGTTCTGTGCAACAGTTGAGCGGGGGATGGCGGCAAAGGCGCCGGCTTCATCGGTAGTAGGTGTGTTTTTGATGACAGCACCCAACTGCGCATTAGCGGTGAGGGGGTCGAAACCACCGCCGTATAGCCTGGTGAGTTCAAAAAGGAGCACACCCCTTACAAAAAGCGCCTCTCCTTCATAAAGCTTACGGTTGTCAACGTCTGTTACCTTATCCAGGTTGGTCAGTACAAGGTTGGCATTGTTGATGGCACGATAGGCGGCAGTCCATGTACGGTTAGCCTCTGTGTTGTCGCGGATCAGGCTTTTGTTGGCTACCTGTCTGTAGCTTTGAAAAGTACCTCTCCAGCTACAGTAGCCCTCGCTTGCCTGCAGATCCGGCAGCATGAGCAGGTTGGTGCCATAAAGTGCACCACCACCCATAATTGAGTAACAACCTATTACCAATGCTTTTACATCCTGCTCATTTTTGATGGCATCTTCGGCCTTAATATTCTGCTGGGGATCTACTTCAAGTGCTTTTTTACAGGCCCCCAGACCTGTTGTAAAAGCGATAATGCCTATTAATATGATACGTTTCATAATTATTTCTGTTTTAAAGTTTAGAATCCGAGGTTAACGCCGATGGTGATGGTACGTGCCTGTGGTGGCGTGTAAAAATCATGCCCCAGGTTTACATTGCTCACATATGTGGCATTTACTTCGGGATCGTATCCTTTATACTTGGTAAAAGTGGCGAGGTTTTGACCGGCTACATACAGCCTGGCGCTTTCAATCTTTGCTTTCTTCAACCATTTAACGGGGAAGTTGTAGCCAAAGTTTAGACTCTTGATCCTGAAATAAGAACCATCCTGTACCCAGCGGCTGCTCTTACCGGCACCGTTGCCGTCATAGAGCCGGGGTTGCGGGATATTGGTTACATCACCTGGTTTTTTCCAGTAATTCAATTGGTCAGTTGTCTGGTTATCAAAATAATCACCATTTACACTCTGGAAAATGCCTGCAATATTGAAGAGGTCGCCGCCTTTTACAAACTGGCATTGCACATCAAGGTCAAACCCTTTATAGCTGAACTTGTTGTTCCAGCCGCCGTAAAAATCCGGGTTTGGATCGCCTATTTCTGTATCAATGGCAGCGCTGTAGTCATTGGTGGTGGTGCCATTGGCGGCGAGATAAAGTGCATCGCCATTGGCAGGATCAACACCCATATATTTACGTCCGAAGAACTGACCGAATGGAGCACCTACAGCAAGACGGCCAACGGTACGTCCACCGGGTGGTACGGGTGCCACGAGGCGGGTTACTTCATTTTTGTAGGTCGAGATGTTGAAAGAAGTAGTCCAGTTGAACCCTGTACCCCTGAGTATGGTCGCGTTCATCGTAAAATCAAAACCCTTATTGGTCATGTCGCCGATGTTTTTAACAACGGTGGTATAACCATTCGTAGCCGGTACGGGTACAGCCAGCAGCAGATCCTTGGTATTTTTACTGAAGTAATCCACTTCAAAGGAGATACGGTTTTTAAGAATGCTGAAATCAAGACCGATATCAAACTGATCCGTATTTTCCCAGGTGAGGTTGGGGATACCGATCTGTGTGGTCACCAAACCTGCAATATTCGCATAAGCAGCACTGCCATAGAGGCTCAATGCACTGAAATTGCCGATTTCTGCATTACCGGTACGGCCATAGCTGGAACGCAGTTTCAGGAAACTCAGAAAATTGCTGTTGCGGAGGAAATTTTCTTCAGAAAGGATCCAGCCCACAGATGCCGCAGGGAAAACACCATACTGTTTGTCTTTGCCAAACCGTGAAGAACCATCCACACGGAAACTGGCACCCAGCAGGTATTTGTTTTTAAACTTATAGTTGGCTCTGGTGAAGTATGACATAAACCTGAACTGTGTTTCTGACGAAGAGCCATTGCTGATGATGGCAGCATTGGCGATCTTGGTAAACTTATCACTCGCAAAGGCCCGTCCTTCTACACTTGCGCCACTGGAAATACCACGCTGGTACTCGATACCGCCAAGGGCATCAATACTATGGTCGCCATATTTATTGTTCCAGGCAAGGGTATTGGTTGTGGTTAACACACTTGCGGTTACCTGATTGTCATAGCTGTAACCCTCAGGAGCTCCGTCTAATGTACGGCGTCCCAGAAACTGGTTTTCCTGAAGATTATTCCAGTCTATACCCACCTGTGTCCTGAAGCGCAGATTGGGTTGTATCGCCCATTCTGCATAAAGATTACTGATGGTACGATACGTTTTATTGAGGTTACGGTTGTTGCCTTCCTGTTCGATGAGGTTATTATAATAAAGGGTAGCATTATTGCTTTGTCCACTGGCATCCAGCAGGGGGTGGAGTGGGGGCAGGGCATTCAATTGTAAAGGGTTACTGAATGCGTTATCGCTGGGTACCCTGTAGTTGTTGCTCTGCGTCAACGAAAGGTTGGCACCTGCTTTAAACCGGTTGTTGATATTGTGGTCAATATTCAGCCTTCCGGTAGCGCGTGTAAGACGATTGCCGATGATAATCCCTTTCTGGTCGTTGAAACTACCGCTCAAAAGGAATTTGGTGCGGGCATCCCCGCCGGTAAGAGAAATGTTGTATTGGCGTACATAGCCTTTCTGGAAAGCCTGATCGGCCCAGTTGGTATTGTTGGTACTGGCCCAGTCTTCTGTTCCGGTATTGTCGCGAAACTCATCTTCGGCCACATAGCCTGCATTAGTAGCGGCAGCCGTAAACAGTTCTTTGTACTGTGTGGCATTGAGGAATTTTTGCTTGCGGGTGGGTTCGCTCCAGCCGGTATAGTAGCCTACGTTGAGCTTGGAACGTCCCTGTTTACCCCCTTTGGTTGTAATGAGTAATACACCATTAGAAGCCCTTGAGCCGTATATCGCGGCAGAAGAAGCATCTTTTAACACTTCCACGCTTTCAATATCATCGGGGTTTAACGTTGCCAGCGGGTTATCCGGCTCGGTACTACTACCCAGCGATTGGCTCACGACAGGTACGCCATCAATCACCACGAAGGGTTGCTGATTGGCTGAAATGGATGAAATACCCCTTACCCGGATATTCAACCCCTGACCTAATTTGCCACTTCCGGTATTGATGAATACACCCGAGGCCCGGCCCTGGAGGGCTTGTTCAAAACTTGGTAATGGCAGATTCTGAAAGTCTTTGGATGTAACCCTTGAGATTGAAGAGGTTACATCACGCTTGACACGTGTGCCATAGCCCACTACAATCACTTCGTCAATATTGCGGGCTTCACCGGCTTTAAGCGCTACCTGCACGGTATTACCGCTGATCCTCACTTCCTGCTTCTCATAGCCAATGGCGGCGATGATCAGGGTGGTGGCATTGGCAGGCAGGGTGATGGAAAAACTACCATCATTCGCCGTTGTAGTGCCAGCTTTTGAATCTTTTACCTGGATGGAAGCACCAGCAATAGGGGCGCCGTCTTTTACATCAGTAATCTTCCCGGTAACAGTTTTGGTCTGTGCCAGGGCTGCCTGGGCTGTCAGCAGGAACAGGCCTAGCAGAAAAAGGAACGATCTTCTCATTTTGTGTTGATTTTAATAGCTTATGAATGTGCGTGTAAAATACTGTTTTATAGTGCTGTTAAAAATTTTTTCATTATTTGAAATTGTCTTGTTTGCTGTCAGAAGAGTGATCAGGATAGTCTGGCATTTATCGTGGCTTTGCAAATATCCGTATTTTTATTATCCAAAGTGCATAAATGTTAACCCAATGATATTTTGTGGACAAGCACAGGCTGCTTTCCGCTGCTTCAGATATGGCTATGAGGGAGGTTTTTTAGCATAAACTTTCTGCTGTGGCAGATTGGGGTGACCCGGCGTCAATCGCGGTAATGCCTTATACGGGCAGCTTTGTATTTATCTGCCACCACCTGGCTCATCGGCTGGTTATGAACCTTGCTTTCTACCCACGAGATGACATCCAGATACGCAAAAGCGCGGGTTTCAAACCGGTTCTTTTCGAGTGCTTTTGTTTTTTGAAGAAAAAGTTCGAGTTCCTGCTTCATCTGGTGGCGGCTAAGGGCAAATGAACGTCGTAAAAATTTAAAAATCTCTTCTTCTATTGTGGTGAAATTCTGCATCCTGGCCATATAACGGTAAACCGATTTGATCAGCGATTCCGTAATACCGGTGTTACCCATTTCGTAATGCGCCAGCAAATGCAAAAGCCGGGCGTAGCATTGCAGATCATAGCGCAGGTCGGGCGAATCGTTGATGATCAGGTGCAGATAGTCAATACAGGTGCTGTAATCGCCATTGCCGAAATACAGCGAGGCTATTTTATAGTTGAATACCAGTACCCTGTGCCGGTCTATAAAGAATTTGTATGCTTCCAACTGTTCCAGAATATGGGGTACAATCGTTAATCCCTCTGCAAAGCTGCCCTGCATAAAGTGCTGGTTGATCTTTGCCACATAAATATAGATGAAGCACTGAACACTGAAGTTCTGGTGATTGCGCACGCGTTCAGTTTCAGCAAAGGCTTCAAATCGTGTCAATACCCGGGCAAATTGCTGGTGATTGCGCAGGTCGAAGTGGGCATTGAGCAGGTTGTGCAGCGCCTTGATGTAATGCCCGGTCTCCACACGGATCATCAATGGGGTTACGTCAAATAACTCTACCCAACGCTGGTTGTAGCGGTAATATTGCAGAAAATCCTGCCGGATAAAAGCATACATAGAGTAGGCCTGGTAGAGGTAAAGCTTTTCGTAGAATCCATTTTGTACCTCAATGCCTGGTGGCAGGTTCTGGCTGAAAAATTGGCGGATAGCCTTTTCGTCATCGGTATTGCGGGCATGTCCGTACCTGATGTACCAACTGAACAGTTGCATGACAAGATTACTGAGGCGTACCACCATATTGGTATGGTCGATCACTTCCAGTGCCTGCGCAGCAAGCCGTTCTACTTTGTCCTGCCCGCTACGTGTAATATAGAGTGTTTCAAGCCTTTTTTCCAGGGAGATGAGTTGGGTGAGGTGGTTAAACTTCTGGTGGCTGATGGCTGTTTCTTTCGCCTTTTCCAGCAAACGGAGGCTTTGTCCAAACAGTCCTTTTTTATACAGTATATGTGCATAGTCAAACTGTTCATTGAGCTGAAGGTCAATACTATCTGCACTTTTGAGCAAACGAAGGCCCGCCAGTATTTCACGGTACAGGTGCGTTTTCAGGTTGTGCAGCTGGGGCTTTTCAATGCCCTGTAGTTTCTTCAGCAGCAGTTTTTCATCATACTCCTTCAATTTATCTATGGCATCAAACAACTGCACAATTTTGAGGTCCTGCCGGGCAGAATTGCGATTGATGTACAGCTTAAAATGCCTCTTTTCTGCTTTCTCCAGCGAATGGATCAGTTGAAAAAGTATATCGGTTTGTCGGTTGGGCATAATGATAATAATAACCTGCAATGCACTCTTGTAAAGTATTTCAGCACAATGTGCATCCTTTTGCGATAATAAAATGTGCCAGATATTGGCTGCCAATGTTCGCTGGTCTGTGCTAATTTTACACCAGTTGAGCGATCAGGCATTTCATAAAGCAGGCAATCGTTGAACAACCAATCGCAGACTTCCCCTTGGGGAACCCGGTACTACCGGAGACAAAAAGAAATAAAATTTTTCATATAGCAAGCAATCGTTGAGTTCCCCTGTTTCTACAGGGGAACCTTTTATTTTGCAAGTATAGTGAAGATTATGATCCGCAGGTATTTTTTGCCCTTTTTTTTATGAGCAATCGCCCATTTTTTATTTTTTGGGGATAATTGCCGTTGCTTCTACTTCAAGTAAAAGCCCATCTACAAAGAGTTTGTTGACTTCTACACAAACTGCTGCGGGTGGCTGTTTGGTATTTACATAGCGGTTGCGCACAGCAATAAAGGTTTTGAGGTCACCCATATTCAGAAAATAGTTGTTCAGGCGCACAATATTATCCATTGATCCGCCCAACTCCTCCAGCATATCTTTAATATTCCGGAATACCTGGTCGGCCTGTTTGGCAAAATCTCCCGCACCAATCATATTCCAGTTTTTATCAAAGGCACATTGCCCGGCAATCATAATCATCCGCGCATTGCCAAGGTCAATTTCTACAACATTGGTAAACCCTGATGGTTGACCTACTGACTTGGGGTTGATGAACTGAACGGTTTTGTTTTCCTGTTGCATAGTTTTTCTGTTTTTGGTTGTGTCTGTCTGTCCCATAGCACTTATGGCTGTGATGAGGGGCAGCAAAAAAAGTAATCTTTTCATTGTTTGCTTATTTTAGCGGTGAAGTTGATTGAGGATATAAAGTTAGGCTGTTCTGCAATATCGTGCAGCACCATTGCCGGAAATCAGTTATTTACTCCGGAACTTCCACTACCGTCCACAGATTTTTGCGTCTGTTCCAGAGTATGGAGTAATCTTTTCCATGCAACAGTTTGAAACTGCGGTAACCATTATAGTAGGGCAGTCTCAGCCAGCCATAATTATAGATTTCAAATTTTAGTACAAATGCCTGTCCCGCCTTTATTACAGCCGGTTCATATTTTCTGCCATCGTCGCTCAGGTAAACCGTTTCATCCTTACTGCTCTGGATACTCAGGCTGATCCAGGTGGCATCGGGTGTTGTGTTGGTGTTGGGCGTTGCGCCCCCTCCATTATTCCCGGTGTTGTTTCCCCCGTTTGCTCCCCCTGTATTGGTGTTGGTACCATTATTCCCATTACCGGGTGTGCCTGCAAAGTTCCAACCCCTGGTAATAGCATCAATCCGGTCTTTTTTGGCTGGATGTGTCGTGCTCGCCCGGTCTGTAGCAATGGTCTGCATGGCTGCTACCGACTGGGCAAGTGTGGCACCAAGCCTCGCCATGATATAACCCGAAAAATAATCCGCCTGTATTTCGGTAGGTATCGTACTGCCCTGCCCGCTCACTACATGGTTATAATAATGGTGCCCCATTTCATGTGCCATGACACTGATGGAGGCCCACTTGGTGGCAGCATAGGCATCAAGGTTTTCAAGGAAGTCGTTGTCATAGATGATCCAGCGCTGGTTCCTGATGATGGTCGCGTAGGCATTGTTAATACCATTCTGTTCGCGGAGGGTGAAATTCTCTTTCCATTTAATGGTGTCCAGCATTCCCTGCACAATCTCTCTGGCCTCATAAACGGATTGAAAGTTGCTGCGTAATAGCGACCTGGGGGGTATTTTAAAGCCACAGCCATTGGTTTGCTGGGCAACGATGGCGCTGACAGGTAAGCAAAAAAGAAAACTGCAGATGATCGTTTTGATACGCATGAAAGAGGGTTTTAAGAAACAAAGTAATCAATAATCTGTAAAAAGCACATATTGGCTTTCCGTTTGCCGCCGGATGTCATCCCGGGTGACACCTTAAGGCCATTCATCCCAAAGCCGGACTCATGTATTGGCCAAATCTTTATCTTTGAAAGTGATTAAATTACATGTATTTATCAAACAGTACAATATGCGTTTACTTTTTACTGCGATCGGTGTCTGCGTTTCTGCCTTAACTATGGGACAGAACACAAAGTATAGTCTTGAAGGCAACCTTAGTCATGCCAAAGACGGGAAGGTGTTTCTTACTTTTTATAGTGGGGATAGTCCGCAGAAAGACAGTACCATGATCACCAACGGTAAGTTCAGGTTTTCGGGTGAACTTGCCCAGGCTTCTGTTGCTGTTCTCTCCATACAGGGTAATGCGAATGATTGGTTCCAGTTTTATGCTGAACCTGCAGCGATGACGCTTAGTGGTAATGCCGATAGCCTGCGTACGCTGCAATTGAAGGGCTCGGCCATCAATGAAGACGACCAGGTACTGAAGCTGATGATGAAGGCGGTGGACGAACGCGAACAGCGTAATTATGAAGCCTATAAAAAGGCCGGTAAAGATAAAAATCAGCAGGTGCTTGACAGCCTTGATGAACTCGACGATCTTATGCTGCTTGAAAAGCGGAAGGTCATTGCTGCTTTTGTAAACCGTTTCCCAAATTCCACACGCAGTGCTATGGCCATCAATGAGCAATACAGCTATTATGCCGAAGCAGCAGAAGTGGAGCCATTGTACAACCTGCTCAGCGAAAATGTGCGGAAAAGCAATGCCGGTAAATCCGTCGCATCTATGCTTGCGGTATATAAAACCGTAGCCATTGGCCAACCTGCACCAGATATTACCCAGCCTGGGTTAGATGGTACGCCTGTAAGCCTTTCATCCCTCAGAGGCCGTTATGTATTGATCGATTTCTGGGCAAGCTGGTGTGGCCCCTGCCGGAAAGAAAATCCTAATGTGGTTAAGGTGTACCAGCAGTACAAGCCAAAAGGGTTTGAAGTTTTTGGCGTATCGTATGATACAAAAAAGGAGAAATGGAAGACTGCGATTGAAAAAGACCAGTTAACCTGGGCGCAGGTAAGTGATTTGGCAGGTTGGAAAAATGCTACTGCACAAACTTACTATATCCGCGCCATACCGAGTAATGTACTCATCGATAAGAATGGCATCATCATCGGTAAAAACCTCAAAGGTAAAAAGCTCGAAGCAGCACTTGCTGCAGCAATGCCTTAAAAAGACAATACTTATAAAGAAGGGCGGCAACCTATTGAGGTGCCGCCCTTGTTCATTTACGCAACGCCGATTTCGCGTTTTTCCTTTGCCACGTCAGCCTTGAGTGGCATACTCACCTGCAGTACACCATCTGCATACCTGGCGCTGATGGCTGCGGTGTCAACAGCATCGTCCAGTCCGAAACTCCTGACAAAACCGCCCCTGCTGTATTCGCGCATAATCCATTCCGGACGGGGAAACCCCTCTGGTGGGGTGTAGGAAATCGTGAGTTCCTGGCCACTAACGGACAGTTTGAAATTCTCCTTAATGCGTCCCGGTGCAAACAGCAGCATCTCGAAGCTGTTTTCCGTTTTGTACACATTAACGGCGGCTCTTTGCATCGACCGGTACAGCAGGTGCCGGTTCCTGCCGCCTTGTTCGCCTTTTGCGGCGCATGATTGATTGTTGTACATCTTGTTCTTTTTAAGATGATTAAAAAATGGTTTACAATCTTGAAGACGAACGACATGACCATATATTTTAAATCAGGAATTTTTTTTGTGCCGGGCTGCTTACACCCATAAAAAAAAGAGTGGCGTGGCCACTCTTTAAAAATGAGATTATCGGTTAACGGACGGTTCCTGTCCGGGCTATAATTTAATAAATTCCACCCTGCGGTTGTTGGCCTTGCCTTCAGCGCTGGTATTTTTATCGGTAGGCTGGGTTTCGCCTTTGCCATCAGTTTCCATGCGCCCGGCATCAATGCCAAACTCCTTTGTCAGCAATACTTTTACGGCATCTGCTCTTTTCTTCGACAAATCCATATTGGCCTTATCGTCTCCATCCGCATCGGTATGTCCCACGATTTTTACCCGTACATCTGCGTTTTCATTCAGTACGTTAGCAATATCCTTTACCGCACCGTAACTCTCGGGTTTGATGTTGGCACTGTTTACATCAAAATGGATACCGTGGGTTACAAATTTACCTTCAGTGATGAGTTTGTTCCTGGTGTCAGGTGCGCCCACGGCCACCCGAAGGTTGCTGATGTATAGTACATCAACGTCTTTATGGTAAGCATAATCAGGGGCAAAAACAATCTTGTTATAACTGCCATTCAGTGCACGCGGCAGGTCGATAATTTTTTCCTGGTTTACATATACCCTGATCCTCGACTTCTGCCGCCAGATGGATATGTGTGCAATCTTTTTAGTATTGGTGAAACTTGTTTGGCCACCTGCCGATTTCATGGTTTCTTCCCCTTTCTCATATACCTGATATTCATACATTCCCATGTTTTTGTTGGTTTCTGCACTCTGGGGGTGAATCTTGATACCAATACCTTCACGTCCGCCGCGAAAAGCCGCCCAGGTGCCAAAAATAGATTTGGCATCACTTGCTTTAGCGATCCCGGTGAGCAACCAGGCAGAATAAAAGCTGTAGTCGGAACTGGAAGCCGCGTCAAACTCAACGGTAAAGTTATCGGGGAGGTTGTTGATAAACTCAGGATAATATACGCCCGGTTTGGTAAGCGCCAGCCATTTGCCAGGTGTTCCTTCAATTGTCCTGATTTCTCCGGAAGCATTGGTATTCCATTTGTCGGGGAAATCACCCACATTATCCTGGCTGAAATCTTCTGCGGCAATGATCTTTTCGCCCGGTACAAAATCAAATTTGCTATAGCTCTTTAGGGTAGGGGTGCTGCCTTTGCCCATCGCCTCTGTTTCATTTCCACCATTATTACCGTTGCCATTGCCATTATTATTCCCGGGTTTTGATTTACCGCTTACGGCATCATCAGCGCCGTTAACCACCTTGTCGGCGGCCTTGTCTAATTTCTGATCAATCTTCTGGTTCACCTTGTCGTTGGCTTTTTGTTTGGCACGATTGAGGAGGTTGCCGAACTGAGCAGCAGCGCTAGAGGAAATGCCTGCCGCGAGCAATAAAATGAGGAAACGTTTCATTGTATATTTTTTCAGCCGGAAAGATACACAATGGGGATACGTTCAGCAATACTATTATTGTGGTATTTTCGCAGCTACGCGAGTTGGAATTTACAAAAAAAGTGCTTTTTCTGTTAAAAATCCCTACCTTTGCCGCCCTGAAAAGTAGAAATGCTGACCAGGACTATTTCCCACAAGGCTCAACAAGGGCCCCGGCCGTCCGGGGACGCCAGCAGGGAGTAACGATAATATACAGTTTAACATGCCAAAAGTTAAAACAAACTCCAGTGCCAAGAAAAGGTTCAAAGTAACCGGCACGGGTTTGATCACTTACCAGAAGCCTTTCAAAAGGCACATCCTCACCAAAAAGTCAACCAAGCGCAAGCGTTTCATGGCCAAAGACGGTCTCGTTCACACGTCGCAGATGCATTTTGTACGCCGTCTGCTCAGGCTGAAATAAGCCAGGTTTAACCGGTACAGCAGTACCATTTTCAACAACTTTAAACGAATTAAATATGCCACGTTCAGTAAATGCAGTTGCTTCGAGGGCACGCAGAAAAAGGATATTAAAAGCCGCGAAAGGCTACTATGGTAAGCGTAAAAATGTATATACCGTAGCTAAAAACGTTATGGAAAAAGGGCTTACGTACGCTTATGTAGGCCGTAAGAACAAAAAACGCGAATACCGCCAGCTTTGGATTGCGCGTATCAACGCTGCTGTTCGCGAAGAAGGAATGACTTACAGCGAATTCATCCACAAACTCGCGGGCAAAAATATCGAACTCAACAGGAAGGTACTGGCAGATATGGCCATGAACAATCCTGAAACGTTCAAAACCCTGATAAATTCGGTAAAATAGCCGTTAGCCAGTAATGCTTTAACGCCGGGTGTGAAAATTTCTCACCCGGTTTTTTATGTCAATCGGTTACATTTGCACATATTTTTAAACCATGCACAGATCACAGACATTGATGAACAATAGTTACACTGAACTCGTTCATCAGACATTTAACTTTCCGCAGGAAGATTTTAATGTAAAGGATGGGTATCTTCAGTATAACGGCCTTGACGTAAAAGCACTGATCGACAAGTATGGCACGCCGCTCAAACTTACTTACCTGCCCAAAATCGGCAATCAGATCAACAAGGCAAAGACCATGTTTGCCAATGCGTTTAAAAAACACAAGTACGAAGGCAAATACCATTACTGTTATTGCACAAAGAGTTCGCATTTCTCCTATATCGTGGAGGAAGCGATCAAGCATGATATACATCTCGAAACTTCCTTTGCGTATGATATAGAGATCATCAAAAAGCTGTATGCGAAGAAAAAAATCAACAAGGAAACCTATATCATCTGTAACGGCTACAAGCAGAAGGCCTACACCAGCCGTATCGCCGGACTGCTCAACAGCGGGTTTAAAAATGTGATACCCATTCTTGATAATAAAGACGAACTCCGGGCTTATATCAAATCTGTTAAAGTACCGTTCAACCTTGGTATTCGTGTGGCGGCAGAGGAAGAACCCAATTTCCCGTTTTACACTTCCCGTCTCGGCATACGTGCAAAGGATATCCTCGAATTTTATGTTGATAAAATTGAGGGCAACGAACATCGTTTCCAGCTCAAGATGCTGCACATCTTCCTGAATAAGGGCATTAAAGACGATATCTATTACTGGAGTGAGCTGAATAAAGTGATCAACCTTTATTGCCAGTTGAAAAAAATTTGCCCCGAGCTTGATTCTATCAATATCGGCGGGGGCTTTCCCATCAAACACTCTTTGGGTTTTGAGTACGATTACCAGTTCATGATCAATGAAATCGTGCGCAATATCAAACAGGCCTGTAAACGAAGTAAGGTTCCCATGCCCAATATCTTTACGGAGTTTGGGAGTTATACCGTTGGCGAGAGCATGGCACATATCTACAGCGTCATTGGTCAGAAGGAGCAGAATGACCGTGAGATATGGTACATGATCGATTCCTCATTCATCACCACATTGCCTGATACCTGGGGTATTGGCGAAAAATTCCTGATGCTGCCCATCAATAAATGGGAGGAAGAATACCAACGGGTGGTGCTTGGTGGTATTACCTGCGACAGCCATGATTATTACGATAGCGAAGAACATATCAATGAGGTATTCCTGCCCAAATGCGGTGAAGGAGAACCTCTTTATGTGGGCTTCTTTCATACGGGTGCTTACCAGGACCAGATCAGTGGCTACGGTGGTATCAAGCACTGCCTGATCCCTTCACCCAAGCACGTTATTGTGGGTCACGACCGCAGTGGTAAACTGGTGGACTGGCTCCATGCGCGGGAACAGACCGCACAGAGTATGCTGAAGATATTGGGGTACTGATGACAGGATAAATTTATTGTGCAGCCGCTTCCCGGGCCAGCCGTGAATGGATGGCCAGTACCTGAGGTATTACGGGTGTCATATCATCGTTGACAATCACAAAATCGCAGAGCCGCATTTTGATGTTTTCATCAATCTGCTGCTGCATACGGGACTGTACCTGTTCCCGGCTGCTGCCATCGCGTTGCATCACGCGTTGCAGCCGAAGTGAGGCAGGGGCGTATACCCCGATTACATAATCAAGTCCTTCCTGTGAACCGCTTTCAAAAATCAATGCAGCTTCTTTAAGGGCATAAAGCCCCTGCTGCCTGCTCATCCAAGCGGTTGCATCGGCAATGGTGGCAGGATGGGTAAGGCTGTTGAGCAACCGGAGTTGCTCGGGCTGGTTAAACACCATTGAAGCCAGCAATGCGCGATTGAGTTGTCCATCCGCATACAGTGCAGCACCAAAAGCCTTGATCAGCGCCGCCTTTAAGGCTTCATCTGTATTCATAAGCGCTTTGGCGGCTGCATCAGCATAATAAACTGCAATGCCCAGCACCGCAAATACTTTTGCAACAGTACTCTTGCCACTACCGATGCCACCGGTGATTCCTATTTTGAGCATGTGGTTCTTTTATACCATGAAGATAAAGCTAAGTGAGGTACAAAAAAAGAGGAACCGCAGTGGCTCCTCTCGATACGACAGGCAATCGTTACTTATTTTGCAGGGGTGGTGGCCGTCTTGTTCACATTGTCCGTCCACTCCATGCTGATCGAGCTGCGTTCGATCTTGATATAGCTTCCGGGCGATACTTCGATCATGAGCGTACCATCTTCATTCACTTTATTGATTACGCCATGGATGCCGGCAATGGTAACAATCTTGTCTCCCTTCTGCATATTATTGATAAACTCTTTCTGCTTTTTTGCCTTTTTTGATTGCGGGCGAATCATAAAGAAATAAAACACCACAATCATCCCCATCATAAAAATGAGGGTAAAGTTGCTTCCACCGCCCTGTGCGCCTCCACTCGGCTGCATCAAAAAAATACTTAAAAATTCCATGTGTTACCTGATTTATTGTTTGTATGTGATAATGTATTTTATTCCTCTGCTTTGGTTACCGTTCCGGTAAGTTGCAGGTCTTTAAACGGAGGGTAGGCATTAGAGCTGACGGTAATATTTTTGTGGTTTTCTCCCACTTTACCCTTGCTATTGAACACTACTTTGATATACCCGATCTCGCCTGTCTTTATCGGCTGTTCTGGTTTCTCAGGTACCGTACAGCCACAACTTGCTACTGCATTGGTAATCACCAATGGATTGTTACCCGTGTTTTTGAAGCGGAAACTGTACTCTACCTTTTGTCCCTCCTTGATGGTGCCAAAGTTATACACGGAATCAATCAGTTCTACCGTAGTGGTATCCTTTATCTGTGGGGGTACTTCATTCTTTACCTGGGAGACATTGTTGCTCTGTACATCACCACTGATACTGTGCTGGTTCTTCCTGTCTTTGCAGGAAAGCAAAAGGATGGTAAGCGTAAATAAACTGAGCGTCTTTTTCATCATCATCATCAAATTTGACCAAAGGTATTACTTAATTTGTATTGCGTAATCCCTGACCATTACAATTGGCCGGGGAGGTACGAAAACGGTCTGTTACAGGGTACTGTTTTTAAATGTTTTTTTATGAATTTTATTGGCGGCCATGAGTTCTTTATGGATATTGTCGAGGATGCCATTTACAAAATGCCCGCTTTGGGGTGTACTGTAAGCCTTAGCCAGATCGATATACTCATTAATTGTTACGCGTGTGGGAATGGTTTCAAAATACAGAAATTCACATACCCCCATCTGCATGAGAATCATATCGAGCGCAGCAATGCGCTCCGAATCCCAGTTCTTTAATTTGGGTTTGATCATTTCGAGGGTATAGTCCATTTTCTCAAATACTGTCCGGAGCAGGGTTTCTGCAAAATCCATCTTCTCTTTGCTTACCATTTCGCCAAGACCGGGGCTGGCATTTTTCTGCAGGTAATTCAGCACAAGGAGGTTCATCATTTCGGCATCATCATCCCAGTGGATAAAGTTGTCTTCGAGGTGAGAGATGAAGTTTTCGTTGGGGAGCATCAGGTTACTGAAAATGTATTCCAGAATATCTTTTTCCATCTTCTGCGGGCGCTCCTGCAGCGCGATGTATTCCCCGTATTCGGTAGATAATGTAAGATCGTGGTAAATAGATTTTACCAGGTCTGCTGAAAGGATATGCTCTGGTTTACGTTCCTGTACGGCGGCTTTAAAACTTGTATCTTCCAATATCTTCCACAAGAGGGTATTGCCTGATATTTTGGTGTTGATGGAAAGATCGCTGGCCGTAGGGAGGTGTTTAGATGCCTTTTGCCTGGCATCTGCCTCAGCATAACGTGCCACTTCGGTGATAAAGAAAATTAAATAGGTAAACAACTGGCGACTCTGGTCAATACCCTTGCGCATGATGGTCATGGCTTCTCCAGGCCTGGATTCACCTCCCATCTGCTCAATGGTGTAAAGTGCCTGCATCACTTTTACCCGTATGTTTCTTCTGCTGATCATCTGTACCTCATCTGTTTTAAGAGCGCAAAGGTACGGATTATACTGTTTAGACGGGAATGCTTCCTGCTGATGCGCATATCCTGTTGTGCATTCCGTTTGCAGTCAATTCCCAGCCGGGTGGCACACGGGGTGACAAAAATGCACTTTTGTGCGCCCGCAACCGCCAAAAATGCACCTGTTACTGACAAGTCTTCAAGAAAAACTGCCAACAAGGCCATTTTCGGGATTTGGTACGGAATTGGTTCAGCAACGGCGACAATGGTCAATACAATTTATAAACAAAACCAAAAACGATAAACTATGGCTAAAAAGGTAGAAGTTACCCCCTTACACGACAGGGTGATTGTAAAAGCTGCAGCCGCCGAAGAAAAGACAAAGGGCGGTATCATCATTCCGGATACAGCTAAAGAGAAACCCCAGCGTGGTACTGTAGTCGCTGCCGGACCCGGTAAAAAGGACGAACCCATGACTGTAAAACCAGGCGATACCGTATTGTATGGTAAATATGCCGGTACAGAAATCACCATCGCGGGCGATGACCTGCTGATTATGCGGGAAAGCGATATCCTCGCCATCGTGTAAGCACCGTTTAATTCTTAACTGTAATTCATCATTTAAAGTATTAAAACCCGTATTCCCCGGGTAACGGACGTGATCCGGTCAACAGGGAAATCATAATTATGGCAAAAATGATCTACTTCGATATTGAAGCAAGAAATAAGATGAAAAAGGGTGTTGATACCCTCAGCAATGCGGTGAAAGTAACCCTTGGCCCTAAAGGGCGTAATGTGGTGATTGAGAAAAAATTCGGTGCGCCAAGCGTAACCAAGGATGGCGTAACAGTGGCCAAAGAAATTGAACTGGAAGATCCTATCGAAAACATGGGGGCACAAATGGTAAAGGAAGTGGCCAGCAAGACAGCCGATGTAGCTGGTGATGGTACTACCACTGCTACCGTTCTTGCGCAATCCATCATTACGGAAGGGCTGCGAAATGTAGCCGCCGGTGCCAACCCGATGGATCTGAAGCGTGGTATTGACAAAGCGGTAACTGCGGTTGTGGAAAACCTCACCAAGCAAAGCAAACAGGTGGGCAATGACAGCAAAAAAATTCAGCAGGTGGCTACCATCTCTGCGAATAATGATGCTTCTATCGGCTCCCTTATTGCAGAAGCTATGGCGAAAGTGGGTAAAGAAGGCGTTATTACGGTTGAAGAAGCAAAAGGTACCGATACTACGGTTGACGTGGTGGAAGGTATGCAGTTCGACCGTGGTTATGTTTCTCCTTATTTTGTAACCAACAGCGAAAAAATGGAGGCTGAACTCAGCAATCCATACATCCTGATCTACGACAAGAAGATTTCTACCATGAAGGATATCCTGCATATCCTCGAAAAAGTAGCCCAGACGGGTCGTCCCCTCCTCATCATTTCTGAAGATCTTGAAGGTGAAGCATTGGCAACCCTCGTGGTGAACAAGCTCCGTGGCACCATCAAGGTTGCAGCGGTTAAAGCCCCCGGTTTTGGCGACAGGCGTAAAGAAATGCTCCAAGATCTGGCTGTATTAACTGCTGGTATCGTGATCAGCGAAGAACAAGGGTACAAACTCGAAAATGCCGACCTCACTTACCTCGGTACAGCAGAAAGCGTAACCATTGATAAGGACAATACGACCATCGTAGGCGGTAAAGGCAAGAAAGCCGATATCACTGCAAGGGTTAACCAGATCAAGGCGCAGGTAGAGAATACCACGAGCGATTATGATCGTGAAAAACTACAGGAACGCTTAGCTAAACTCAGCGGTGGTGTGGCTGTACTGTATGTAGGTGCTGCTACAGAACTGGAGATGAAAGAAAAGAAAGACCGTGTAGATGATGCACTGCATGCTACAAGGGCTGCTGTTGAAGAAGGCATTGTACCTGGTGGTGGGGTCGCGTATATCCGTGCATCGGCTGCTATTGCTAAAATGACCGGCGACAATGACGATGAAACCACGGGTATCACCATCATTCGCAGGGCCATTGAAGAGCCGTTGCGTACAATTGTTGCCAATGCTGGTTTGGAAGGTAGTGTAATTGTCAACAAAATCAAAGAGGGCGAAGCCGATTTCGGATTCAATGCCCGTACAGAAAAATACGAGAACCTTTTCAGGGCTGGTGTAATCGATCCTACAAAGGTTACCCGTGTAGCACTTGAAAATGCAGCTTCTATTGCAGGTATGATGCTCACCACAGAGTGTGTGATTGCTGACAAACCTAAGAAAGAAGAGCCACATAGCCACGGTGCTCCTGATATGGGTGGTATGGGTGGTTACTAATGCCGGTTTCGGGAATGCAATGCTGATATCAATGCATTCACTTTATAAAAGAGATCCGTCTGCAGTATGCAGGCGGATTTTTTTATAAGAAGCAGGATAAGAAGTAGCGGGAATGAAGAGCGGAACAGTACCTGGTACCGGGATAAAATTGAGTGCTTAAAGTTGATCATGGAGCCACAGGCGCTGTCCTGCCATTGATCGTTTGCGATAACCAGTCAGGAACGGTGTCACCACTTACTACCCGGTAGTGTCGGCATAATTGATCGTTTAGTGACCGGAGGGGAAGGGTTTCGGGAGGATTATATCTGCTAAAACAATGCCCCCAATCCGAAAAAAAACATTCTCCTGTAAAACATGACTTATCACGCCCAATCGCTGGACCTGAAACGTATGACTAAGCATACCCCATTCTGCTACTTGTTACTCATCATCCTGTTACAATTCCTTATCTTGCCGCTTTAAATTCTAACAAGATGAAGCAACAATTTTTAACAGCGATGGCTACAACCATCATCTTTTTTTCCTGCACTACCCCCGCGGCCGACAATAAAAGTACTAAGTCTGCCAAATCCCGTGATACGGTGATTACAACACCGGCTGCTAATGCAGATGGTTATACTACCGGCAGGGGGGAGTTTTATTGCGAAGGTAATGTAGCTGCAGACGGGCTGGGCTGCATGGTAAAGATTGACGGGGTAGTGTATAAAATGCAACGCGAGAATACTGAACTTTTTGAAGAGTCGTCCATGTTCGATAAAGCGGGTAAACCAGTACTTGTAAACATAGAATACAAAAAGACGGGTAACCGGTACAAGATGATGGGCGGCGGCGATGGCCCCGAACTGATCCTGATCCGCTCAGTAAAACCCGTGGAGTAACGAGCCGGCCTCGTTATCCCATCTTATACATATTGGGTAATCACGCAGCCTTCGCTACAGCGGAAGCAGGCAGCGTTGTAATTATAGACCCAGCGTTTGTACCCAACCCCGGAGTGTAAACACTGACATTATCTGTCTCTTGCTAACCCTGACCAAATTGCGTGGCATTTTGCGCCAGCCAAAGGCGAATTTTGCTATTACAAAATTTGGGTGTAATAGGCAAATCGGTATTATTTCAGCAATACATCCAGCTCCGCAGCAGAAACATTCAGCAGTTTCACCTTGGGCAACCGCTTTGTAAGTTCGCGCCAGTTGGCATCTTTGCGGTAGATCGTTTGCAGGAGTGCCGCTGCAGCACTGATCTTCTTATTATTGGCCAAGGTAATGGCCGTCCAGTATTTCATTTCAAGATTCTCCGGAAACAACTGCATGGCGCTGTTGTAGCATTGCATGGCCTTTGCCATATCGTTCTTCTCAACGGCAAGGTCGCCGTTGTTCATAAACTCATAAGCCCGGTAGAGCCTGAGTAGCCTGGCCATTTCTGTCAGAGGAGCCGGGTGGTCGTCCACCCGCAGGTCAATCAGGCGTTCGTCCCAGGGCTTGCCCGTACTGTGTGCGGCTACCACCAGCAGCGCAGCAGACTGCTTACCCCTTATATCGCCTCCCGCGGCCTGCGCGGCCTGCAGTGCGGCCAGTACGCGCTCTGCCAGGGGCTTATCTGTGGAGGCTTCAAAAGCTTTGGCCATCGCCGTGCATACCGTATTGTTGAGCATCATATTACTTTGCACCGAATAATTTTTCCCCGTAATATGGCTGGCATAATCAATACAAGCCTTACCCGTATGTGCAGCCACATTGCCATTGCTGTCGATCATCGCCACCTGGCGTACATCGCGTCCCTCATCCGCTGCCACCAACTGCTGTAATGCAGCAGTAGCGCTGATCCCCTGCTTCATCAGCGCAAGCCCATTGGGGCCATAAGCTTTGTTTACAAAAGATTGTGTGGCCACAACACCTGTACCCGCTTCCCCCCAGCTTACAGCCGTGCCTACACTAAACCAGTGACTCTGCACACCTACCGCCAGCTCACCCGTTTTCTCATCACGGGCTACAATCGAAAACGTATGGGCCAGGCCGGAATCTTTCCTGAAGAATTGTGCCTGTGCAGAAACTGTACAGCATCCAAGGAGTATAATAAGGAATATGCGCATGTGAAAAATTTAATTTGTATTTGAAGTACCAAAGATGGTGGTTATTGCCGTAAAAAACAATAGCCATCCGGGGGGATGGCTATGCTATTGTGAAGGTCAATCCTATTATGCTTCGGGCGAAAGATATTGCGCATAGGCATACCCTTCTTCTCCATCTGCGGTCCTCACCTTCCACCAACTGTCGTCAGTTTTCTCTACCAGCGTGATTACTTCACCGTGTGCAGCTTTGCCCACGATGTCGCCTTCTGTGCTGGGAGTACTCCTGATGTTCAGGTTGCTTGAATCTGTCGTTACCCGCAATCTTGCACCGGCTTCGGCTTTGATGTCGATATTCATCATCAGGTCACCGCTGGCCATATTAGGATCAATCCTGCTGTACAATGCCCAGAGCGCATCATAATCCGCCGTGCTTTTAGCTGTACCGCTTACATGCAGTACACCATCCTGTTCTGCTACAGCAAGATTGGCTACGCCCATTGCGTTGGCAGACTGAAGTAATTCGGCGTATTTATCTTGTAATGCCATTTTTTGTTGTTTTAGGTGATGATTAAAATTATTACTTGTCCATCAGTTTGCTCACGTCAGACTTTACTTTGGCTGCGCTCAGCATCTGCATGATCTTCATGCGATCAGCCTTGCTGATGGTACCGGAAAGTACAGCTTTATCGCCGGCAAAATCAACGATAATACCTTTGATGTCTTTCAGGCCATCCTTTACTTTCTGCATGGTTGCAGCATCCAGCATAGTGGTTACAGAAGCAGGGGCGGGAGGAGGAGGTGGCGGTGCAATTGTTGCATTATTTACAACAGACTTTACACCTTCCATGCCGCCAATCATTTTTTCGCAGGCGGCTTTGCAGTCAGCATCCTTACATTCGCCTGTAATGGTAGCCACACCTTTATCCACAGCTACTTTTATACCACTCATTTCGGCAGTAATTTTCGCCTTCTCTTCAATGGCTTTCTGGATATCAGCGTCTTTGGGGCCACTTTTGCAGGCACTGAATGAAATGGCTGCAACCAGTACCGCAGCAGCAAAAAATTTGGGGAGTTTCATCTTTCTTGATTTTTGATTTTTAAATGAGTGAACAAATTAGAAAATATCCGCGACATAAATGCCAATTTGCATGATTATATTTTTGTGTTAATGGTTGTATGCAGCCGGACATTTTTTTGATCCGGTTAAAGACAAGCCAGCCTTCCGCCATCCACCGGCAGGTTGATACCGTTGATATACCCCGCTGCCGGGCTGCACAGGAAAGCCACGGCTGCGCCAAACTCTTCTGCCAGCCCGATACGCCTTGCAGGTATGGTGGCGGCCATTTCGGCATCCACATCGGCAAAGTCTTTCCCCTCGGCTGCCGCACGCCCCTGCATCAGCGCATCATAGCGTGCCGTGCGTGTAAAGCCAGGCAGTACATTGTTCACCGTTATGCCCCATGGCCCCAGCTCTGTGGCGAGGGTCTTGGCCCAGCTCGCCACCGCTCCACGGATGGTATTGCTTACCCCAAGTCCCGGTATCGGTTGCTTCACGGAAGTGGAAATGATGTTGATGATGCGGCCATACCCCGCCGTCTGCATACCCGGTACCAGTGCTTGTGCCAGCAGGTGGTTGCAGATGAGGTGGCTCCCGAACGCTGCGGTAAAAGCATCAGCCGAAGCCGGAAGTGCCGGTCCACCCGCGGGTCCGCCCGTATTGTTGACCAATATTTCTGCCCTTTGTCCCGATTGTACAAAACCATCAATCGCCGCTCCAACCGTACGGCTGTCCGAAAAGTCAGCCACCAGATACTGGTGTTGCTGACCCTTCGCAGCAGAAAGAGTGGCTGTCACTGCCCGCAATTTGTCTTCGTTGCGTGCTATCAGTACTACCGATGCGCCCAGTATGGCCAGTTCTGCCGCACTTGCATAGCCGAGTCCCTGTGTGCTGCCGCATACCACCGCCGTCTTACCTGTCAGATCAAGATTCATTGTATCGGGATTTTGGACTAAAGCTAAAGAAATATTGTTGAAGTGCTCACGTTCCCCTAATAAACCCACTCCGCAGTTTCAACGCCTCTATCACATTATAAATAATAGGACAACTGCCATAATGCGACAATACATTAAATAAACGTTTGGTAAACGCAGGCTGGTGTAAGTAAGGGAAATCGCGGCATACCGCAAACCGATCTTCGTACACCCCGCAGCGGTTGCCGCAGAGAAATACGCAGGGACTGATGTTCATCAGGGTATCACCCGAAAGCCCTTCACTGAGATAGCGTTCAGCAGCTTCAGCCTCGGTGAGATTAAAATGCCGGGCAAAGATGGATCGCTCTTCCGGTGCCACCCGTACCAGCGCCACACGGCAACAATTGCCGCACGCTGTGCAATCAATCTGCGGACTGATTGCTGCATTCAATTCCTGTACCCAGGCATCAACCTCCTCCGTATCCCCTGTACAAAGGTAGTCCTTGAAATCCTCGTTCTCCGCCGCCCTGGTTTCGGCCAGTCGGGCAATGCCATCAAGATCGGTCATCAGTGTAGCCATGGTGCAAAGGTAGGAGAGATCAGTACTTTGTACATTGCAGCAAGGCAACAAGCAGCAAGTATCAGGACGAGATTTGTCTTGTGCCTCATCTTGCGTCTTACATCTTATGTCTCGTACCCGGCAGACCGCAGCATTCTATGCCCCCTACTTCTCCACATTCCCCTTTTACCTGTGGATAACTAAATTATTTGGGATTTTCTTACAACAGCCTTTCTTTGCAAACCGTAATTTTGAGACCCGTACAGCTAAAAGGGTGTCATGACCCGGTAATTGACGGCAAAACAACAGTACATACAGTATGGCAGAACAAAAAACAGGGTTAGACTACACAGAAGAGAATATACGGAGCCTCGACTGGCGCGAACATATCCGTCTGCGACCGGGTATGTACATTGGTAAGCTGGGTGATGGCAGCAGTCCCGATGATGGTATCTATGTACTGATGAAAGAGGTGGTAGACAACTGCATCGATGAACATACTATGGGGCATGGTAAGCATGTGGACATTACCATCAAAGACAAAGTGGTTACCGTACGCGATTATGGCCGGGGTATCCCCCTTGGCAAACTCGTAGATGTGGTGAGTAAGATGAACACCGGCGCCAAGTACGACAGTAAGGCTTTTCAGAAAAGCGTGGGGCTGAACGGGGTGGGTACCAAAGCAGTTAATGCCCTCAGCAGCGCCTTCCGGGTAACGGCCTACCGTGATGGACGGTGCCGGACAGCCGAGTTTGAAAAGGGCATATTGCTGAAAGAGCACAAGGAACAGCCCACCACAGAAGAGAATGGTACATTTGTGACATTCATGCCCGATGAAACCGTGTTCCGCAATTTCCATTATGTCAATGAATACTTGGACAACCAGTTCTGGAACTATTGCTACCTCAATGCGGGTCTCGTCATCAACTTCAACGGTAAGCGCTACATCAGCAAAAATGGGTTGATGGACCTGCTCCAGCGCAAGACCAATGCCGATGAAATCCGATACCCCATCATCCACCTCAGGGGGGAAGATATAGAACTGGCCTTTACTCACGAAAATCAGTACGGCGAAGAATATTACAGTTTTGTCAACGGTCAGTACACCACACAGGGCGGTACCCACCTCGCAGCCTTCCGCGAAGCATTTGTCAAAACCATCCGGGAATTTTACAAAAAAGATTATGACGCTGCAGATATCCGGGGCAGCATCTGTGCCGCCATTAGTGTAAGGGTACAGGAGCCCGTATTTGAGAGCCAGACCAAGACCAAACTCGGCTCAATCAATGTATATGAGAACGGCCCCTCAATGAAGAATTTCATCAACGAATTTCTGGCAAGGGAGCTTGATAATTTTCTGCACCGAAACCCCGCAACGGCGGAATCGCTTAAGAAGCGCATTGAACAGAACGAACGGGAACGCAAGGAGCTGGCGGGTATCAAGAAACTCGCCAACGAACGCGCCAAAAAAGCCAACCTGCACAATAAGAAGTTGCGTGATTGTAAGTTTCACCTCAATGACGAACCTGCGGGTAAGGAGAAGGACGTCATCATCGAAAAGGCTAAGGAAAGTACCATCTTCATTACCGAAGGCGACAGCGCCAGCGGCTCTATCACCAAATCGCGGAATGTGGCTACACAGGCCGTATTCAGCCTTCGTGGTAAGCCCCTCAACGCGTTTGGACTCACCAAGAAGATTGTGTACGAAAATGAAGAGTTTAACCTGTTGCAGCACGCGCTCAATATCGAAGAAGGCTATGAAGGGTTGCGGTACAACAACATCATCATTGCCACCGATGCCGATGTGGATGGCATGCACATCCGCCTGTTGCTCATGACCTTCTTCCTGCAGTTTTTCCCCGACCTCGTCAAGAACGGGCATGTCTATATTCTGGAAACCCCGCTTTTCCGTGTGCGTAACAAACAGGAAACGATCTACTGTTATGATGAAACGGAAAAGCAGACTGCAACACGCAAGCTGGGCAGTAAACCAGAGATCACCCGTTTTAAGGGGCTCGGAGAGATCAGTCCTGAAGAATTCGCCCGCTTTATTGGTAACGATATGCGGCTGCAACCCGTAATGCTGCTGCCCGAAACACATGTGCAGGAAGTGCTGGAGTATTTTATGGGTAAGAATACGCCGCAGCGGCAGGACTTTATCATCGACAACCTGCGTGTGGAAGTGGATCTTGCAGAGGAGGTAGTGGTGTGATCCGCGATATCCCTGATCTTGTTACAAAAAACTTAGGACCAACGACTATTTATTTATGATGCATATTGTTTTTAATGAGGCCGATGTTGCGGTATTGCAGCAGGCCATTGCGCTCGATGATACCCTGGCCGGTGAGATTGTACAACTGCACGACGACTATGCCGTTGGGCCTCTCGGGGAACTCTATACCGGTGATGGCATTGAAGCCCGGAAGGCCTGGTGGCGCGATGTACTGGCCGGTGGCGACTATGCCGGAGAAATTGATAAGCCCAATAAAGACGATTATAAAACCGCCGCCACACTTGTGGGTACCCTGCGCCGTGATCCCGAAGAACAGGTCTGGATATGGGCCGCACAGAACAAACACGATGTAAGCGGGTACTACTGGTTGCTCCGGTACATGAAGGAGTTTCAGGGCAGGGTGTTTATCCTGTACCTCAACAACCTGCCCTTCCTCAACGAAAAAGGGCAATTGTTTTACCCCACCTGGCTGCACACGATTCCGGCCAAAGAGTTTCTCAAAGCCAAAAAACTTGCACGCCCCATTACGCTCAGTGAGTTTGAAGTGGATCCCGATGAGTGGGCGCGTTTGTGTGATGAAGACAAAGGCGTCCGCATACTCGAAGGCGGCAAAAAACTGGTGCAATACGGCTACGACTTTTACGACAACGACCTGCGTAAGTTCATCATGCCCGAATGGCAGAAAGCCAGTAAAGTCATCCACCAGTTTTTGGCAAAGGCCCCCCATACAACGGGGGATGCCTACCTGCTGTGGCGGTTGAAACTGATGCTTGCACAGGATATGATTGATGTACAGGGCGAACCCAAAAACATGAAAGATTTTGAAATCAAACTGAAAGCCAGGACTGCCGCACCGGCAGACCAGGCATAACCATATAAAAGATCAATAAGCGATACCGCTTAGCGCAACAGCACATGGCGAAAAGTACATTTGACGTAAACGCAACTGAAAACGAAAATGGCGTACAAGGCCAGTACAGGAACTGGTTTCTTGACTATGCCTCATATGTAATCCTCGAAAGAGCGGTACCTGCCGTGGAGGATGGGTTAAAGCCGGTACAACGGCGTATCCTGCACGCCATGAAGGAGATGGACGACGGGCGTTTTAATAAGGTAGCCAACATCATCGGGCAGAGTATGCAGTACCATCCGCATGGCGATGCCAGCATTGGCGACGCACTGGTGAATATGGGACAGAAAGACCTGCTCATCGAGACACAGGGCAACTGGGGCGATGTACGCACGGGCGATGATGCCGCTGCCCCCCGCTATATTGAAGCCCGGCTCAGCAAATTTGCCCTTGAAGTGGCATTTAATGCTAAAACCACCGATTGGGCCCTCAGTTACGATGGGCGCAAAAATGAACCCGTTACCCTCCCGATGAAATTTCCGCTGCTCCTGGCACAGGGCGCAGAGGGAATCGCCGTAGGGTTAGCCACCAAAATTCTTCCCCATAATTTCTGTGAACTCATAGATGCCTCTATCCGCTACCTGCGGGGTAAAAAATTCGAACTGCTGCCTGATTTTCTTACCGGGGGTATCATGGACCCAACCAATTACAATGAAGGCAAGCGCGGCGGTAAGATACGTATACGTGCCATCATTGAGGAGCAGGACAAAAAATCGGTTGTAATCAGGAGTGTGCCTTATGGCGTCACCACCACACAACTGATGGAAAGCATCGTTAAAGCCAACGACCAGGGGAAGATCAAGATCAGGAAGGTGATGGATCATACGGCTAAAGATGTGGAGATCATCGTGGAACTGGCACCGGGTATTTCACCCGATATCACCATCGATGCACTGTATGCGTTTACCGATTGTGAAGTAAGCATTTCACCCAACGCCTGTGTTATTGCTGAGCAGAAACCACGATTTCTGAGTGTACACGAGTTACTGCGCATATCGGCCGACAATACCAAAGATCTGCTGAAACGGGAACTCGAAATCCGCCTCGCAGAACTGCTGGAAAAATGGCATTATACCTCTCTCGAAAAAATATTCTTTGAAGAAAAGATATACAAAGAGCTGGAAAAAAAGCACGAAACCTGGGAGAAAGTACTTGAGGCAATTGATAAGGCTTTTGGTCCCTTTAAAAAATTACTTCGCCGCGACATTACCCGCGAAGACATTGTGAAACTCACGGAGAAGCCCGTACGCCGTATCTATAAGCTCGATATCGACGAACTTAACGAGCAGATCAGGGGTATTGAGGCCGATATCCGGCAGGTGAACCACGACCTGGAACACCTGGTTGATTTTGCAGTAGCTTATTATGAAAACCTGCTGAAAAAATTTGGCAAAGGCCGGGAGCGTAAAACTGAGATCCGTTTATTTGATACCATACAGGCCAAAACAGTAGCCATCGCCAATACCAAACTCTACGTCAACTATGCTGATGGCTTCATAGGTACGGGCTTGAAAAAAGACGAACTGGTGGCCGAATGTTCCGACCTTGACGATATTATCGCCTTTACCAAGGCCGGTAAGATGAAAGTGGTAAAAGTGGCCGACAAAACCTTCATCGGGAAAGACATTATTCATGTAGCCGTGTTTGATAAAACCAATGACAGGATCACCTACAACATGATCTATGTAGATGGTAAAACCGGTACCAGCTTTGCCAAACGCTTCAATGTAACCGGTATTACCCGTGATAAAGAGTACGACCTCACCAAGGGGGAAGACAAAAGCCGCGTACACTATTTCAGCGTAAACCCCAATGGGGAGGCTGAAGTGGTGAAGATATTATTAAGCCCCAACTGCAGCGCCCGCAACAAGGAACTGGACTTTTATTTTGAAGAAATGGACATCAAGAGCAGGGGCAGTATTGGAAACCAGGTTACCAAGTACCCCATCAAATCGGTAAAGTTTAAAGAAGCAGGACGCTCCACACTCAGCGCTAAAAAGATGTGGTTTGATGATAAGTTTGGCCGCCTCACCACCGAAACCAAAGGTATTTATCTCGGTAACTTTGAAGCAGAAGACCGAATCCTTGTGATTTATACCGATGGCAATTACCAGATCATTGACCAGGAACTGACACAACGCTTCGATGCAGATAAAGTGCTGCTCATCGAGAAATTTGACCCCGCGAAAGTGATTACAGCCGTTTATCTTGATCATGAAAAATTGCAATACAACATCAAGCGATTCCGCGTGGAAACCACAACACTGCACAACAAATTTCTGTTTATCAAGGAAGGCGATGGCAACCGGCTTGAAATGGCGAGTACTGATGCCGAACCTATACTGGCCGTACAAAGCGGTCGCGGACAGCAGGTCAGGAAGGCAAAGTTCAAAGTACTCAACCTCGTGGAAGTGATGGGGTGGAAAGCCGTGGGGGCAAAACTGACCGAGTACAACAAGAGTGTGGAAATGGAATGGGTAAAACCGGTAATGGAAGGGCAGGAGCAGGGGCAGTTGTTTGGGTGAGCAGGCGTGACGGGTATGGTGATCAATTAAAAAGTCTCCTGATGATGGATTTTTTTTTATCCATTTAAAACAATTAAACAAGTAACCATAATGAAAAGTATAGTAGCACTGGTCAGTTTATTGCTCATCCAGTACGTAGTGTTCAGCCAGCCGGGAATATTGAAAAAAGATACCCTGACGAAAATATTGCCAGCGGATGATTATTCTGTTTCAAAGAAAGCCCCCGGATCTCCGCATAAGCGGGACAGCTTTTTTGTAGCCCTGTCCACTGCAGCCAATACCATTGCCGTAATCAACGATAAAATATACCGGATTGATGCCCCTGAGTATGTTAAGCTCAGGAAAGACAATATCCTTGCTTATACGGTAATCAGCGATGCCTCTTCGCTCAGCGGAATAAAATACATCCTTATGATTAAAACCAAACCTGAATAGTCATCTTTATCTATTACTCTTCCCCCTGTCTGTCATGCTTCTGTCAAAGTATCCTTAACAAAATCATAAAACCCACCTGTTTATTTTTTTTACTGAAAAGCCTCAACATCTTGCAACAGTTTTGTATGTTGCGTGTTATACAGCAGAAAGGCCATGCCGGATTGATCAATAGTGGCGATGAAGTGGTGGTGCCATATGCAATAGTGCATAGGGTAACCCCATCAGAAATTTGTTGCAGACTCCGGTAAATGAACTCTCTTTGACAATAAAAAAAATGACTATGGCAGATATCGCCAACAATACCCGTGTATCCAACCCGATCCGGCGCATCTTAAAAGTACTGCGCCTGGAACGTAATGAAATTTCGTCTGTTTACTTTTATGCCATCCTCAGTGGGCTGATACAGCTTTCCCTGCCCCTCGGTATCCAGTCGATCATCAGTTTTGTACTGGGTGGCACCATCAGCACTTCCCTGGTAGTACTCACCATTCTGGTGGTGGCAGGGGTATTCTTTGGTGGTATGCTCCAGGTAAACCAGATGCGTCTGATTGAAAAAGTGCAGCAAAAGCTATTTGTACGTTACTCTTTTGAATTTGCCGATCGCATCCCCCGTTTGCAACTCCAGCAGGTGGACAGCTACTATCTGCCCGAACTCGTCAACCGTTTTTTTGATACGGTATCCCTCCAGAAAGGGATATCCAAACTGCTGCTCGATATCCCGGCTGCCACCATACAGATCTTTTTCGGACTCATCCTGCTCTCCTTTTACCACCCGGTATTTATCTTTTTTGGCCTGACGCTTGTTATGCTGGTTTATATTGTACTGCGCATTACAGCCTCAAAGGGTATGGAAACCAGTCTTCAGGAAAGCGACTATAAATACGGTGTTGGGGCATGGCTGGAAGAACTGGCCCGCGTCATCAAGTCCTTTAAATTTTCCAGGAATACCAACCTCAACATCAACCGGACAGACGATCTGGTCAGCGGTTACCTGAAAGCACGTACCAGTCATTTTAAAATATTGTTGTCGCAGTACTGGACCCTGATCGCTTTTAAAGTAGTGATCACCGCGGCCATGCTTATTGTTGGCAGTTTCCTCCTCGTGAACCAGCAACTCAATATCGGGCAGTTTATCGCTGCCGAAATCGTGATCCTTACGGTGATCGGTTCGGTAGAGAAACTGATTACTAATCTCGACAATGTATATGATGTACTGACATCGGTAGAGAAGCTGGGTAAGATTACCGACAAACCTGTGGACAGAAACGGGCATATGCAGTTGGAGGATGGGAGGCAGGGGTTGTCTATCGTGCTCAACGATGTCACTTTTGGCTATGATGACGATCCCAAACACAATCTCCTGCACAATATCCGGCTCTCGGTAACGCAGGGACAAAAAGTCTGCATACTGGGGCCTGCCGGTGGGGGCAAGTCTACCCTGCTCAGGCTCATGAGCGGGGCTTACCCAAATTATAGCGGAAGCATCCTCATCAATGATGTACCGGTTGCCAACTACGAGCAGCAATCGCTCCGCCGGGAAACGGGTATCCTGCTGAGCCAGCAGGATATATTCCAGGGTACGGTACTCGAAAATATTACCATGGGCTGCAACGATTACAGCTTACCGCATATCCTCGAACTGGCGGAAAAAATTGGTCTTAAAGCCTTCCTGGCCGAGTTGCCTGAGGGCTTTGATACCAAGCTTGATCCTACAGGCAAACGCCTTTCCAGTAAAGTGGTACAGAAAATAGTACTGTTGCGCGCATTGGTGAGCCAGCCCAGACTATTGCTGCTGGAAGACCCCTTTGCCGGACTGGATACGGCCAACAGGGAACAGGTGATGGAGTACCTCATCAGCCAGACTGACGGGCAAACCATGATCTGTGCCAGCAACGACAAACATTTTGCTTCCCGCTGCGATTATATCGTTTACCTCGACCAGGGACAGGTAAAAAATGCTGGCCGCTGGGAAGACATTAAAAATAGTATTGTATGAATTATTTAGACACTCGTATCGAAGACCTCGCTAGAAAGGATGCGAACAGTGCCTTCAACCTCGTCTATCGCATTACCCGCAAAAGTAAAGTGCGCTACTGGTTGATGGGTATCCTTATCCTGCTCATTTCCCTGCTGTTCCTGCCCTGGACGCAAAATATCCGTGCACGCGGGTCGGTAACCACCCTGCGCCAGGAGCAGCGTCCGCAGGAACTGAATACCATCATCCCGGGCAAAGTGGTCAAATGGCATATCAAAGAAGGTGATTATGTAAAAAAAGGCGATACCATCATGCAACTGGCCGAGATCAAGGATGATTACCTCGACCCCAACCTCCTCAACCGCACACGGGAACAACTCACGGCAAAGGAAATGAGTATCGAAAGCTATAAAAGCAAGGCTGGTACCGCCGATATGCAGATCAGTGCGCTCTCACAGGGTAAAGAACTCAAGATATCGCAGATCGAAAACAAACTGCGCCAGCAACGCATGAAAGTACAGGGCGATAGTATGGAGATGCTGGCCGCACGCAACGACCTGTCCATCGCTACGGAACAATACCGCCGCCAGCGCAATATGTACGACAGTGGTTTGGTATCGCTTACCCAATTGGAACAGCGAAACCAGGCTTACCAGAACAGTATGGCCAAGAAAACTTCTGCTGAAATCAAGTACCTCAATGCCAGACAGGAGTTGGGTATCCTGCAATTGGAAATGAATGGCGCCATACAGGATTATAACGAAAAGATATCGAAAGCCAGTGGTGATAAGTACCAGTCGCTGAGCAATATTGCCAGCGGACAGGGAGAAGTTTCCAAACTGCAGAACCAGTACATGAACTACGACCTGCGCAGTAAGCTTTATTATATACTGGCACCACAGAACGGGCAGGTAGTGCGGGCTAAAAAGGCCGGTATCGGCGAAATCCTCAAGGACGGGGATATGATTGTAGAAATTGTACCCGACAGGATGGACTACGCGGTGGAGATTTTTATCCGGCCTGTGGATCTGCCATTGCTGAGCCCCGGACAGAAAGTAAGGTTTATGTTTGATGGGTTTCCTGCTATCGTCTTCAGTGGATGGCCCGCTGCCAGCTATGGCACTTTTAGTGGCGTAGTGGCCGTGGTTGAAAACTCAGTCACTGAAAATGGCAAGTTCAGGGTACTGGTGGCTGAAGACAAGACCGACCGCCCCTGGCCACCGTTGCTGCGTATGGGCACAGGTGCACAAGGGATGGCACTACTTAAAGACGTGCCCGTCTGGTACGAACTCTGGCGGAACATCAATGGTTTTCCCCCCGAGTATTACAAAGTAAAGACTGAAAAGGATAATGATTATAAGAAAGATGATAAATAGGCTGAGCAGGGCAGGTGTTATACCCATCGGGGTTTGTTTATTGTCGCTGTTGCCGGCAGTACAGGTAACGGCGCAGGATACCGCTGCGCGTGTACAGTTGACAGCAGAGACCTTTACCGGAATCGTCAGGGCTTATCACCCGGTTTGTAAACAAGCCGATATTCTCGTGGCAAAGGCGAAAGCGGAAAGGCTCAGCGCAAGGGGAGGCTTTGATCCATCCTTTTACATCAGCAGCGACCAGAAAACTTTTGATGGAAAAAACTATTACCGTTATACCAACCCCGAACTGAAAGTCCCCACCTGGTATGGGATAGAAGTAAAAGCGGGTACAGAAAACAACGCCGGCACCTTTCTGAACTCCGAGTCTTCAGCCGGTGCCAGCAGCTATCTTGGCGTATCGGTGCCCTTAGCCAAAAACCTGCTGATGGATAAACGGCGGGCCGTACTGCAGCAGGCAAGATTACTCGTCGACCAATCAGTTGCCGAGCGCCGGCAGATACTCAACGACCTGCTCTATGAAGCCAATGCTGCCTATTGGAACTGGGCATCGAGTTACGAAGTTTACCGCATCCTCAGCAATGCCATTACCGTGAATACCAACCGCTTTGCACTGGTAAAGATCGGTTTCCGGCAGGGCGACCGGCCAGCGATTGATACCATCGAAGCGTTGGCACAGTTACAGAATTTTCAATTCCTCCAGTCAGAGGCCCTCTTGCATTTTACCAACGCAGGGGTGGAACTGTCCAACTACCTCTGGCTGGCCAATGGCACCCCCTACCAGTTGGCACCAACCGTACTGCCCGATACCACCTGGGCAGCACAATCGCTGCAGCAGGTAAAACAGGGGTTGCTTGATGAATTGCTCTATGCAGCAAAACTCACACACCCTAAACTGACGGTGTACGGTTTTAAGCTGAAAAGTCTTGAGGTAGAACGCAAGCTGAAGTTTCAAAGTCTTTTGCCGATGATCAACCTTAAAACCAACCTGCTCAACAAAGGCTATAATGTATTTAAAGGTGCAGGTGCCGCGCTTTGGGAAAACAACTACAAGTTTGGCATCGATATCGGCCTGCCCCTGCGTTTCAGTGAAGGCAGGGGGGCTTATCGTACGGCTAAACTCAAAATACAGGAAACAGGATTGCAGCAAAGCCTGGCCACACTGGAAATCGAAAACAAAGTACGGTACTACTACAATGAGCTTACGGGGCTGCGCACACAGGCACAGGTATATGAACAGGCGTACCGGAATTACTTAGCGTTGCTGCGAGGGGAAGACATCCGCTTCCGGTCGGGAGAAAGTACCTTATTCCTGCTCAACAGCCGTGAAAACAAAGCCCTTGAAGCACAGCAGAAACTGATTGAGCTGAAGGCTAAATTTTATAAAACATTGGTTGCCGTTAACTGGGCTGCGGGACAGTTGAAATGATACTAAACATCCACCGCCGAATAATCCCTGATTTCATTATACAGCGTATCCCTTTCCACGGGTCTGCGTTTTACCTGCCTGATCAGCGTCACCAGCTCGCTTGTGCTCATGGCAGGGGTCTGTTCTTCGCTACCCGCCATACTGTAAATCTTTGTACTGTCATCAATAGTGCCATCAATATCATTAACCCCATACGAAAGCGTAAGCTGTGCCTGCTGTCTGCCCAGCATCGGCCAGTAGGCTTTCAGGTGAGGAAAATTGTCCATATAAATCCTGGCAATGGCATAGAGCCGCATGTCTTCCACGATGGTGGATTCGGGCACGGTACTCATATCATTGTCCTTATTCCTGAACTTAAGCGGTATGAAAGTATTGAAGCCACCTGTTTTATCCTGTAGCAGGCGCAGGCGCTCCATATGATCGATGCGGTGTTCGTATGTTTCAATGTGGCCATAAAGCATGGTGGCGTTGCTGTGCATGCCCAGTTGATGTGCCGTTTCGTGAATCCTCAGCCAGCCCTCAGCATCTACTTTGTCTGCGCATATCTTTTCCCTGATGTCGGGATGAAAAATTTCTGCACCCCCACCGGGCAGGCTTTCCAGACCGGCATCCTTCAACTGCTGCATCCCTTCAGCAACACTCAGCTTGGCCTTGCGGAACATATAATCCAGTTCTACGGCTGTGAAAGCCTTGACATGCAGACCCGGGCGGTGAGCCTTTATCTTCCGGATCAACTCAATAAAGTAGGCCATATCCATTTTGGGATGTACCCCCCCTACAATATGTACTTCGGTGATTGGCTTGTCATCATAACTTTTCACAATGTCCACCATCCGGTCTATGCTGAGTTCCCAACCCTCTTCGCGTTTGGCATACAGGCGTGAATAGGCACAGAAAGCGCAGGAAAATACACATACATTGGTGGGCTCAATATGAAAGTTGCGGTTGAAATAGGTTTTGTCCCCATGCTTTTGCTCGCGGATATAATTAGCCAGCATACCAACAAAGGGCAGGCTGCCCTTCTCAAACAAGTGTATCCCCTCTTCCGGGCTGACGCGTACACCCGTATATACTTTCCGGGCAATGGCGCTGAGTACGGGATCTGCTGTAAGTGCTGCAGCCTTTTCGATAAAACTATCCATGCATTTTTTTGCAAAGTTAAGCAGTTCGCAGGGGAGGAGCAAAGGATATGTACGTGATTTACTCTCCCGTTGTACCGGGCATCCCACACTATTCCGACATTGCCCTATATTTGCGCCTTCATGCGTACAGCCCTCATCATTGGCGCCGGACCTGCCGGACTTACCGCTGCATACGAACTGCTGCAGCAGACGGATGTTATGCCCATTATTCTTGAAGCCACCATGGCCACCGGCGGATTATCACAAACGGTAAACTATAAAGGTAACCGCATGGATATCGGCGGGCACCGCTTTTTTTCCAAAAGCCAGCGGGTAATGGATTGGTGGCAGCAGGTACTGCCCATCGAAGCACAGGATGAACCACTCACCATCCGTTACCATAACCAGCAGACCACGGTTAACCCATCCGGCACTGCTGCAACTGCTGCTGATGAAGTACTGCTGGTACGCAACCGCCTCTCCCGTATCTATTTCCTCCGTAAGTTTTTTGGATACCCGCTGTCGCTCAATATGGCAACAATCCGTAACCTTGGTCTGATCCGGTTGATCCGTATCGGCAGCAGCTACACCCGGGCAAAGCTATTCCCCCGAAAACCGGAGCGGACACTCGAAGATTTTTTCATCAACCGCTTTGGTGCTGAACTCTACCGTACTTTCTTTAAAGACTATACCGAAAAAGTATGGGGTGTACCCACGCACCAGATCAGCGCTGCATGGGGTGCTCAACGCATCAAAGGACTGTCGTTGTTCAAAACGATCCGGCACGCATTGTTCAGCCAAAAAAACAAGCAACAGCAGGTAGGGCAACAAACCACAGAGACCAGCCTCATCGAAAAATTCCTTTATCCCAAATTCGGGCCGGGGCAGCTCTGGGAGAAAGTCGCCGCCATGATCAGGGCTAAGGGCGGGCAGTTTTATTATGGCCAGGCTGTAACGGCTATCGATAACAGCGGGGGCATTGTTCATGGGGTAACCACCACCGATCGGGCAACAGGGGCAATGACCAACCATATGGCGGACTATATTATTTCTACGATGCCGGTCAAAGACCTGGTACAGGCATTCGCCGTGCCGCCCCCGGCAGGTATTAAAGCCATCAGCGATGCGCTTGCCTACCGGGACTTCATCACGGTAGGCTTACTGGTGAAAAAACTGGTGATCCGGAATCCGGACGGTACAGCGGTAAAAGACAACTGGATCTATATTCAGGAAAACAGTGTGCAATTGGGGCGTCTGCAGGTATTCAACAACTGGAGTCCGGCAATGGTAGCCGATCCGGATACCTGCTGGCTTGGCCTGGAATACTTCTGCAATGAGGGCGATGCATTGTGGACAAAGACCGATGCGGAGATGCTGGCGTTTGCGGCAGCGGAACTGGCGGCGATTGGTATCATTACCACCAGTGATGTGCTGGATGGCACCGTGATCCGTGTGCCGAAGACCTATCCCAGCTACATCGGTGCGTATGAACAATTTGACCAGGTTCGGCAATACCTTGACCATTTTCCCAACCTCTTCCTTGCGGGACGTAATGGTATGCACAAATACAATAACCAGGATCATTCGATGCTTACGGCCATGCAGGTGGTGACACATATCCGTGAGGGTATAACCGATAAATCGGCTATCTGGAGCATCAATACCGAAGAAGAATACCATGAAGCCTGACAGTTTTATACGATAACCAGGCGATGACCAGCACAAAACCTTATCAAAGTTTGAAAAACCCCCGGTTCCCCCCGATTGCATAATCTGCCATTATGCTGTATATTTGCCTTCCACTAAAGTAAAAAATGTCCAAAATCAATCAGTTATGCGTAAATACAAACCCGGGGTGCTTTTCGGCGAAGAATTAGAAGCTTTATTGCGGGATGCAAAAGACAATAATTTCGCATTGCCCGCGGTCAATACCATTGGCACCAATACCATCAATGCAGTTCTGGAAACTGCCGCCAAAGTCAACTCGCCGGTGATCATCCAGTTCAGCAATGGAGGAGCCCAGTTTGTAGCAGGTAAGGGGATGCCCAACGACAAGTACCAGGGCAATATTGCCGGTGGTGTTTCCGGTGCCCTGCATATTCATAACGTAGCCAAATATTACGGTGTGCCTGTTGTACTGCATACCGACCACGCGGCCAAAAAATGGCTGCCCTGGGTAAGCGGACTTATTGATGCCGGTGAACAGTTCTTCAAAGAAAAAGGGCAACCCCTTTACAGTTCGCATATGCTGGATCTCAGCGAAGAACCCATCGAAGAAAATATTGCCACTTCAGTAGAGTTTTACAAACGCATGAAACCGCTGGGTATGGCCATTGAAATTGAACTCGGTGTAACCGGTGGCGAGGAAGATGGGGTAGACAATAGTGATGTGGAAAACGATAAGCTTTATACCCAACCACAACACGTGGCCTATGCCTATACTGAACTGAGTAAAGTGGGGGATATGTTTACCGTAGCCGCTGCCTTTGGCAATGTGCACGGCGTGTATAAACCAGGCAATGTGGAACTGCGGCCGGAGATATTAAAAAACAGCCAGGATTATATTGAACGCGAACTGAAAACAGGTCCAAAACCCGTGTTCTTTGTATTTCATGGCGGCAGCGGTTCGCCACAGCACCAGATCCGCGAAGCGATCAGCTATGGTGCCATCAAAATGAATATTGATACGGATCTGCAATGGAGTTTCTGGGATGGTGTACGCGAATATTATAAAGCTAATGAAGGTTACCTGCAGGGGCAACTTGGCAACCCCGACGGGGCCGATAAACCCAATAAAAAATACTACGACCCGCGTGTATGGTTGCGTAAGGGCGAAGAGGCTTTTATCAAACGCCTGGAAGTAGCTTTTGACGACCTTAATTGTATCAATCGTAATGCAT